>JBKEBD010000036.1:0-42551 GCA_047972995.1 Mangrovibacterium sp. | reverse complement strand
TCTTGTACTGAGTGTTCCTCTTGCTCTGCTTCGAATTTGTTAATCCAATAGCGAAATTGACGAAGGACGATGTGATTCTCTCGGCAATATTGAGTATGATTCATACCTCTTCTCTGCCATGCCTTGTAATGCTTGTGCATCCATTCCTGTTGGCGGAGTTCTATTTGTTTAATGACCGCAAAGTAAGGAGGCTTAATGAAGATGGTAAAGATGTACTTGCTCGGAGGGATACAGAAAATATATCGACAAGTTGTTTGCAAAATAAATATCTCAAGTATGCAAAACAAAAGCGCTCGCAAATTAAAATTTGCGAGCGCTTTTGTTTTTAGTAGAGTTAAAACCCCAACAAATTATCGTTTGATAAGCACTTTACCAGTCATATCGGCTGGGATATCTAATCCCATTTCTGCTAAAAGGGTAGGGGCCACATCGGCCAATACCCCATTTTCTACCGTTAGGTTTTTATTATCGCTTACATAGATACAAGGCACAGGGTTCAACGAGTGAGCTGTATTTACAGAACCATCTTCGTTAAGCGCCTTGTCGGCATTTCCATGGTCGGCAATGATAAGTACATTGTAGCCATTTTTGCGAGCCGTTTCTACCACTTCCTTCACACAAGAATCAACAGCTTCTACCGCAGCTTTCACCGCATCATACACACCGGTGTGTCCTACCATGTCGCTATTAGCAAAGTTCAAGCACACAAAGTCAGCTTCCTGTTTGTCTAGTTCAGGAAGAATAGCTTCGGTTACTTTCAATGCCGACATTTCAGGCTGTAAATCGTAGGTAGCCACTTTGGGCGATGGAATCAAGATACGAGATTCGCCCTTGAACTCAGCATCAAGTCCGCCATTGAAGAAGAATGTTACGTGAGCAAATTTTTCAGTTTCAGCAATCCTAATTTGTTTCAAGCCTGCATTTGCCACAATTTCACCCATTGTGTTTTTAGGGTTTTCTTTCTCAAAGATTACGTTCACACCTTTGAAATCGGCGTTATATTGTGTCATAGTGTACCATTCAAGGTTCATGGTTTTCATGCCAGCTTCCGGAAGGTCTTCTTGAGTGAAAGCCACTGTAGTTTGGCGAAGACGGTCGGTGCGGAAGTTGAAACAAATTACCACATCGCCTTCTTCAATAATGGCCACAGGTGCGCCATTTTCTACCAGCACGATAGGTTTGAAGAATTCATCGGTAACACCAGCATCATAAGAAGCTTGAATTGAAGCAAGCAAATCGGTTGATTGTTCGCCTTCACCTTTAGTATAAAGGTCGTAGGCAAGTTTTAGTCTATCCCAGTTTTTGTCGCGATCCATGCCGTAGTAACGACCAATGAGAGAAGCAAATTTTGCGTTAGAACCCTCAATTTGAGTTAGGAAGTCCCCCACGAAATCTTTTGCCGATTTAGGGTCGGTATCTCTACCGTCAGAAAGCCCGTGCACAAAGATATCTTTCACACCCATTTCAGTTCCAAGTTTGCAAAGCGCAATAGCGTGCGAGCTAAGCGAGTGCACTCCACCATTACCAATTAGCCCAATGAGGTGTACTTTCTTACTGTTTTCTTTGGCATAGCCAAAAGCTTTTTGCAATGCGAGATTATCTTTAAGGGTGTTTTCTTTGATGTTTTTTGTGATTTTCACCATGTCTTGGTAAAGCACACGACCAGCACCTATGTTGAGGTGACCCACTTCTGAGTTACCCATTTGCCCATCGGGTAATCCTACATATTCGCCAGATGCCATGAGTTGAGAGTTAGGATATTCTTTCAATAAAGAATCCATATATGGCGTGTTCGCATTAGCGATTACATCGCTTTTTGAGCCGTTGCCAATGCCCCAGCCATCCAAAATCATCAGTAATGTTTTCTGTGTCATGATTATATCTATTTTATTATTATAATACAGTTTAAAATCGTTCAAAAATAGGTTTATTTTAAAAGCTAGAGAAATACTAGAATAACTTTCCCCATGGGAATTAACAATTAGACAATAGTTTAGTTGGTTGAGTTCTGCAAAAAGAATTAGAAAAAGAAAAACTCCCAATATGAAAGCATATTGGGAGTTTGATTTAATGTGTGAACTTATTTCACCGTGCCCTTTAATTCCGTCAGGCGTAGAAATGATAAGCACATTACGAGTTCCTCCGAAATGCGAGGGAACACGTTTCATCCATTGGTATCCTTCTTTTTGTGTTACATTTTTTCGGAGGAAATTAACCACTAATAAGGATCAACATCAATATACAATGTGAGGGCACTATTGTTTTTCTCTTTTTTCAGTACAGCCAGTTCTTCAATAATCAATTGTTTGGCAGCATGGAGATTGGCATTTCGAGGAAGCTTAACCCAAATTTCTTTCTGATATTGCGCTTGAATGCGTGCCACTAGCGGATATTCAGGACCTAGCACATTTGTACCAAAATAACGGCGCAAACGGTTACCTAAAGTTTGAGCTGCAGGAGTGAGCGTATCTTTAATGCGATGTTTTAAAACAATTTTCAGCACCCGATGATAAGGGGGATATCGGAATAACTTTCGCTCCACAAGTGTTTGATTAAATAGTTGAGTGAACTGATGCTGTTCTACCATTTGCAATACAGGATGGTCGGTTTGTCTAGATTGAATGATGACCAAGCCTTGTTTGCTCCGTCGCCCTGCTCGTCCACTCACCTGTGTGAGCACCTGATAGGCTCGCTCGTAGGCTCGATAATCGGGGTAGTTAATAATTTGGTCGGCATTTAAGATACCTACCACACGCACATTCCCAAAATCGAGTCCCTTACTAATCATTTGCGTACCAACTAAAATATCGACACGCTGATTTTCAAAATCGGTGATTATCTTTTGAAATGCAAATTTGCTTCGAGTGCTGTCTAAGTCCATTCTGCCAATTTTGGCTTCGGGAAATAACTTGCCCACTTCTTCCACCACCTTTTCCGTGCCCATACCTCGTGTGCCAATGTCGGTATTCCCACAATCAGGACACTGCTTCGGATAGCTCATGCCCATGCCACAGTAGTGGCAATTCAAGTAGTTCAATCCCTTATGATAGGTAAGACTTACATCGCAATTTTTGCATTTGGGAATCCACGAACAAGCCGAACACTGAATGTAAGGCGCATAGCCACGACGGTTTTGGAACAAAATAATTTGTTCTTTGTTTGCAAGAGCCTCGCTCATGGCTTGATATAATTCGGGTGTGAGAATACTGTGCATCTCTTTTTTGCACAAAGCCTCTTTTTCATCGGCAAGCGCAATTTTAGGCGGTTTTACTTGGTTGTATCGTTCGGTGAGTTCCACCAAAGCATATTTGCCCGATTGGGCATTGAAGTAGCTCTCAAAAGACGGAGTAGCAGAACCGAGCAGCACCTTTGCACCATGCTGGTGAGCCATTACAATGGCAGTGTCGCGCGCATGATATCGTGGGGTAGGGTCGAATTGCTTGAATGATTGTTCATGCTCTTCATCTACCAAGATTAAGCCCAACTCATGAAAAGGGAGTAGTGCTGCGGAGCGTGCACCAATCACCACTTTATATTGATGATGAAGTGTTTTATTCCAAATCTCTACGCGTTCAGCATCGTTAAAGCGCGAGTGATAAATACCTGCATCGTTGCCAAAAGCTTTCTTTAATCGGGCAATGAGCTGAGTAGTTAGTCCAATTTCAGGCACCAAAAACAAAGCTTGTTTCCCCTGAGCTATAGCCTGCTGAATGAGTTTAATATATATATCGGTCTTTCCGCTTGATGTAACTCCGTGTAGTAGCACAGGCTTGTTGAGTGCTTGTTGTTCCGTAATTTCAACAAAGGCTTTCTGTTGTGCTTCGCTAAGCTCTTTAATTTGTAGTTGGTCTATTTCCTCTAAATCAAGTCGATTGGTTTCTACATCTACCAATTGCAAGATGTTTTTCTTGCAAAGCCCACGTAGTACGGCATCTGAAATTCTGCTAATTTCCAGCAACTGCTTCTTTTCTATCTGACCTTTAGCTTCAGAAAGAAAAAAACTCAACAATTGATGTTGCTTGGGTACTTTCGCAAGTGATTGGAGTACCTCATTTAGACTTTCTTCGTCATGCAGGTGTGCAGCAAGCTCAACGTAGGTAATCGTTTTCGCCTTAGGTTCGTCCTTTAAGCTTTCTTCGGTGCACAGTACATTCTTTTCAAGCAACTGCTTAATAAGTGGTAAGCTCGATTTCTTTCCCAATGCTTTGTTAATGCTATGCACATTGCTCAGCCCGTTGTTTTGCAACAAGGTAGCTAATTGGTGTTCCTCATTCGTTAAACTGTCGAAATCATCGAAGTGAGGAATGATTGCGAATTTCGTTTCGCTTTCTAATTTTAATCCAGAGGGAAGCGCAGCTTTATATACATCGCCAAGCGGACAGCAATAATAACTGCTCATCCATGCCCATAGTTGAAGCTGTTTCTCGGTAACTATCGGGTTCAGGTCGAGAAACCCCTCGATGGGTTTCATTTCAAAATCTGATTTCGGGTTCTCGTTATGCAACCGATAGATGATGCCCGAGTAATATTTTCGTTGCCCAAACTGCACCACCACACGCATACCCAGTTTTGCCTCTTGCTGAAAAGCAAGGGGAAGACTGTAGGTGAATGTATCGCTCAGCGGAAGTGGAACGATGATTTCAGCAAAAGTGTGCATGGATAGTAGCAAATTAATATTAGGGGGTAGGCAAGTTCGTGGTTGTGTGCTCGGGATATAATTTTTCGATGAGTTTAGCTACTTCTGTCATTTGCCATTGGGGGGTAGAAGTTGCTCCTGTAATTCCCACCGATTGGCAATTAATGAACCATTCCTCTTGAACATCGGAAAGTTGGGATACAAAATGAGTACGATTATTTTTTTCCTTACAATTCTGATATAAGGCTTTGCCATTCGAACTTTTCTTTCCACTCACAAAAACAATTACATCGTGCTGTGTGGCAAAGTCGGCCACATTAGGCATTCGGTGAGAAACTTGTCGGCAAATGGTGTCCTTCACGGTAGTTTCTTGTTTCACGTGTGCGCTAATCAAGTTTTTTAGGCGATGGAAATCGTCGAGACTTTTTGTGGTTTGTGAAAATACAATAGTGGGTTTGTTGGGGTCTAACAGCTGCAAGTCCTCATCGTTTTCAATCACAATGGCGTTATTGTAGGTTTGTCCATTTAGCCCTTTAACTTCGGCATGATCTACCTTGCCAAGTAGCACAAGTTGTCCATTTTCATTTTGAATGTGGGCATAACCATCGCGCACTCGTCGCTGCAAGCGTAGCACCACGGGGCACGTGCCATCAATGATTTCAATATTGTGGGCTTCAGCATATTCATAGGTGCTAGGTGGTTCGCCATGCGCGCGAAGCAACACTTTGCAATCCTTTAGTCCGAAATATTCATCGTGATTGATGGATATTAACCCCATATTTTCCAGCCTTTTTACCTCCATTTGGTTGTGCACAATGTCACCCAAGCAGTATATTTTTTCTCCGTTTTTTAGTAGTTGTTCGGCTTTTTCAATAGCCCCAACTACGCCAAAACAGAAGCCTGATTTTTCATCGATGGTTATTTTCATGTTCTCAGTTTTTTAAGTGCGAAGTACACAACTGCACTGTTTTATGAGTGCATAAGCGCAATTAGTCTTGTATCTGTGCACCCATAAATAGGATTATTTAACCGCCTGTGTTCTCTTCGCTACTTTTTCAAGTATCCACTCCGTTTGTTCGTCAATATTCATAGTACTATTATCAAGCAATAATGCATCGTGAGCTTGTACTAGCGGACTTTCGGCACGGGTAGAGTCAATATGGTCGCGCTCTACCACATTTTGTAGTATGTCGTCGTAGCTCACAGTTTCTCCTTTGGCTACAAGCTCGTCAAAACGACGTTGCGTACGTACTTCGGCACTCGCAGTCATAAAGATTTTTAGTTCGGCATTGGGGAATACCACAGTGCCAATATCTCGACCGTCCATAACAATGCCTTTAGCCTTACCCATTTTTTGCTGTTGAGCTACCATGGCTTCACGCACTTCCTTAATGGCAGCCACCAAGCTCACGTGTTGCGAAACTTCCAATTGTCGAATCTCAGTTTCCACTGTTTCGCCATTAAGGAAAGTTTCATTAGTGCCAGCTTCGGCATTAAACTGAAACGAAATATGAATATGAGGTAAAGCAGCTATAAGAGCATCTTCATTCACCACTTTGTTTTGAATGAGTTGATGTCTTAGAGCATAGAGTGTTACCACTCGATACATAGCACCACTATCAATAAATATGTAGCCCAACTGCTTTGCAATGCGCTTTGCAGTGGTGCTCTTGCCACACGATGAATGTCCATCGATGGCAATAATAATTTGCTTGTTTGTCATGCTTGCAAAAGTATATTTTTGAGTTCAAACAGCCAACTTACCAATTAGTTTTACACAGTTCCTTGCAAATTTCAAACACGATGGGGCATATTTCACAGTTCTTTTGTGTAAGCTTCAAGATTTGGAAGAAACGTACCCTATCGGTGTGCGGATATTCTCGACAAGCGCGTGGACGATTTTCATAGACACAGCAATAGTTGTCGGGCAGCAGAAAAGGGCAAGGAGTTTGTTTAAAAACATAGTCGTTATCTTCATCCTGATACAAATGCTGATCGATGAACTCGGTTACTTTCATGCGTTCAGCCTTTGCCAATCGCTCAATATCTTTATCTATCACAATCGGACTTATGCTTGAACAACAGTTGGCACACGTCAAGCAATCGAATTCGTTAAAAGCTTCCTCATGCAATTCATGCACAATGTTGTCTAGATTTTTTGGCTTTTTCTTTTTTAGTTTTTGAAACAAAGCATCAAACTCTCGTTTGTGATTGTGGCTTTGTTCTTTTAACTCTTCAGGGCTTCTGTAAATGATTTTATCCAAAACGTTTGCTTTAATTTAGGCTGCAAAGGTAATTAGAATTCACAATTGGCTAATCTCTTCAAGAGGCATATGCTCATCAAAAAGTCATTTTGCTGCAAATTGAACCTGTAGAATGTCTAATCGTTCCAAATAAATCAAGGTATGAACCGAAGAGAAAAATAGAGTTTTTTGTTATCTGCTTAGCTATAATCATTAAATTTGTACTTTAAAATAGAATTATCATGACAATTAATATACAACATATTCGCAAAGATTTTCCGGTGTTGAACCAAGAAGTTTATAAAAAACCATTCATTTATTTTGATAGCGCAGCTTCGGCACAAAAACCTATTGTGGTTTTGAAAAAAGAAGAGCAACTGCATTTGGAATACTATGGTAACATTCACCGCGGAGCCCACTTCATGGCTGATAAAGCCACCGAAGATTTTGAACATACACGTGCGCTAGTGAAAGATTTTATCGGAGCTGAAAGCACCCAAGAGGTTATCTTCACCAAAGGAACTACTGAAAGTATCAACTTGGTGGCGTTTTCTTTTGGCGAAGCTTTCATTAAACCGGGCGATGAAATTCTGATTTCAGAAATGGAACACCACGCTAACATCGTACCTTGGCAAATGATGGCACAACGAAAAGGTGCTATTATTAAGGTGCTGCCTTTTGCCGATAATGGCGAGCTGAAACTAGAAATGCTTGATGAGTTACTTAGCGAGAAAACAAAAATGGTGTGTGTGGCATGGGTGGCAAATACGCTAGGTACCATTAACCCAGTGAAAGAAATTGCAGCTAAGGCTCATGCCGTAGGAGCAAAGATTTTGGTTGATGCTGCACAAGCGGCTTCGCACGTGGCGATAGATGTGCAGGATATTGATGCCGACTTCCTTGCTTTTTCAGCTCATAAGATTTATGGTCCTAATGGGGTGGGGGTACTTTATGGCAAAAAAGAACTGCTCGACGCTATGCCTCCTTATCAAGGGGGAGGTGAAATGATTTCAGAAGTGAGCTTTGAAAAGACCACATACAATGAATTGCCGCACAAGTTTGAAGCAGGCACACCCAACATCATTGGGGTAATTGCTTTCGGCGAAGCCTTGAAATATTTTTGTAGTTTCAACATTGAAGACTTGGCTGCGCATGAGCATGAACTACTCACCTATGCAACAGCTCAGCTTAAACAAATAGAAGGAATGCAGATTTATGGCGAATCGGCACAAAAATCAAGTGTGATTACCTTCAATGTGGAAGGTGTTCATTCGTTTGATCTAAGTACTATGCTCGATAAAATGGGAGTGGCTGTTCGTGCCGGACGATTATGTGCCGACACTGTAATGCGGCATTTCAACATACCGAGCACCGTGCGCATTTCGTTTGCGATATATAACACCAAAGCAGAAATAGATGCTTTTATTGGCATCTTGAATAAGCTATTAAATATGCTTCGCTAACTAGCTGGAGTACCTGAGTGACAAATAGCCTGAGTACCTAGGTGGGCTTCGATGTTGGTGTCAAAAGCTTAAAAAATCAGAAACAAGAAAAAGAGATAAAAATGACAGAAACTAAAGCAAAAAGAATAGGCATTCTGACTGCGGGTGGCGATTGCCCCGGGTTGAACGCGGCTATCAGAGGGGTAGCAAAAACAGCCATTGTACAACATGGTATGGAGGTTTACGGATTTCGAGCTGGATATACAGGATTGTTGGAGAAAGACTATGTTGAATTTACCAATGTACATATGTCGGGTTTGCTCACCGCTGGGGGGACAATCTTGGGAACATCAAGAGAGAAACCATTTAAAGCCCCTAAGGGAGAGGAACACAACCCGAAGCCAGATATCATTAAGCAAAACTATGAAGAGCTAGGGCTCGATGCGTTGGTGTGTATTGGTGGGAATGGCACGATGAAAACAGCTAATAAGCTTTCAGAACTAGGGTTGAATGTAGTGGGTATTCCCAAAACTATCGATAATGATGTGTGGGGAACCGATGTAACTTTCGGTTTTGATTCGGCGCTGAGTATTGCTACCGATGCCATCGACCGATTGCACACGACTGCAAACTCGCATCAGCGTGTTATGATTATTGAAGTGATGGGGCATCATGCCGGATGGATTGCCCTTTATGCAGGTATGGCTGGTGGTGGTGATATCATCTTGCTTCCAGAGTTGGAATATAACATTCGTTCGGTATGCAAGAAGATTGAAGAACGCTATGAAAGCAATAAACCTTATTCTATTGTGGTTGTGGCAGAGGGCATTGAGCACCCTAAGGGAATGTCGGCTGCTAGCCATTTAGCCGAAGCCATTCACACCTACACCGATATTGAAACTCGTGAAACGGTGTTGGGGTACGTGCAACGTGGAGGTAGTCCTACGCCAATGGATAGAATATTGGCTACTCGTTATGGAGCTCATGCTACTGATTGTATTTCTCGAGGGGAATTTGGAGTGATGGTTGCCATTAAGAATAATGATCTGACCACAATACCTCTTGTTGAGGTGAGCGATAAGCTTAGCATAGTTACTCCCGAACATTCTCTAATAGAGCAAGGGCGAAGAATGGGTGTGTCGTTTGGTGATGAATATTAGTAAACGAAGTTAGGTGCACAAAAAAGCTTAAAGTACAAGCGTACTTTAAGCTTTTTTGTGCCAATTTTAGGATGTTAGATTTCTATTTACAGCTTTTTAAAATCATTTCGTAGCTTGCGGAACCGCAGTTAAACAGTAAGTCGATGATGCTGAGGTTCGGCTGAAAATCAAATTTATGATCGAACATTTGGCTGTAAGGTTGAGCTGAAAAATGAATATCTTCTTTAGCTTTCTGAACTTTAGGATGCATAGCATCGCGTAGATTTAAGCCTTCAGGTGTAAACAGTTCAAAGTCTTTGGTAAGTTGAATTTGTTTGTCTTCGATTTCTAAAATATTTAGAATTTTGTTTAGCATATCAAGGTTGAGGTCAAGTAAATAGCTATACTTTTTTTCGAAGAATGGGCGAAAGTCATCGGCAAGAATTTCGAAGAATGGAGTAGAATTATAAGCTGATACAATAGCATTCCAATGCGTGTGTTGCCAAGGCATATCGTAGGCAATCTGCACATCTTTTATGAGTTGTTTTGAGTTGCCTTTTACAATTGGAACAGTTAATGCCTCTACACCATTGGCCGATAAAATATAGCTTCGGTTGCGATAGGTTTGCTTGCTAAAGTTTTCAAAGGCTTCAATCCAAATGTTGTTGCACATTAAAAACTTGCTGATGTATTGCACCGGAGGTAAATAGGCAGAGCAAAGTAGGGCAGAGGAGTTGTCGGGTGTCATTAATTGTATTTTAGTTGTTGCTATCCTTGTTCGTTTCGATTTCTTCTTCGCAAGTAGGTGCGATTAGGGTGCTTGCTTGTTGCTCTTTCTTTTTTAATTGGTAGAGCTCTCGTTGAAGACTTTTAATCTGCGATTGCTTACCCCAAACCTTGGGTAAGTAAATTCCCATTCCAATGATAATTCCCACAAGAACACAACAAAAAATATTTAAAGCCAATGGAACTTGATCGAGTGTCCAGAAAAGAAAATTGACGTCGATGAGTTGTGTGTTTTGTAAGGTGAAGATCACTAAAAACAAAGCTATTACCAGAAGCAAAATGAGTGTGAAAGTCATGATTAGTTGTTAGTTGTGGTTATTAGTGGGTAGTTGTGCAACTGCATTAGCAACTAACCACTAATAACGCTATTAATGAACTTTAGAAAATCCACGTTTCCAACGAATGTTGAATGGGAATGTTTTGTCTTGGTCGAGTGAAAGCCAAATGAACACTGCTTTACCCACAATGTGGTCTTCAGGCACAAACCCCCAATAGCGAGAGTCTGCTGAATTATGACGGTTGTCACCCATCATCCAATAGTAGTCCATGGCAAAGGTGTAGCTAGTAGCTTCTTTACCATCGATGAATACTTTTTCATTTTCTACACGCACTTCATGTTTCTCATAGGCATGAATGATGCGCTCGTAAAGAGGAAGGTTGTTCACGTCGAGAACAATGGTTTCTCCTTTTTTAGGAACTGTTATAGGTCCGAAATTATCGACATTCCAAGCAAAATTTCTATGGAATGGGAAAATGTTTTTATCCCAATTGCTTTTAGGAATAACAAGTTGTTTCACCTTATCAATAACAGGGATTTCTTCTAGCGAAGCTGCCATTTCTTTGGTAAGGGGGAACATATATTGTCCATTGCCGTAAACTTCTCGGTCGGCTTTTGAAATGCCAATTTTTTCTAATGTAGCATCGCTTATTCCTACCATGCCGTTAGTTTTTACGAAGTAGTTATATTGCACGCCATTGAATGCCTCTTGCTCGCTATCATTCACGAGAAGTTGACCATCTATAATTTGCAATTTATCACCGGGCACACCTACGCAACGCTTGATGTAGTTTTCGCATTTATCGGTAGGACGAGAGATAATATTGCCAAACGTGCTCTTGTCGGTGTTAACACGTTGCCACCCCAATTCACGCACTAATCCATAATAGCTTTGTTGAGGAAAGTTGGTTGCTACCGTATCGCCTTCTGGGAAGTTGAACACGACCACGTCATTACGTTTTACTTCGCCAAAGCCTTTCATTCTTCGATAGTCATTTTGAATGAGCGTAGAGAATGAAGGTGTGCTTTTAGTCATTGGCAAGGTGTGATGCACGAAAGGAAACGAAAGGGGAGTTTCAGGCACTCGCGGACCATAAGCCATTTTGCTCACAAATAAGAAGTCGCCAATCAGCATAGATTTCTCCATCGATGAAGAAGGGATGGTGTAAGCTTCAATGAAGAAACTTCTGATGAATGTGGCAGCCACCACCGCAAATATGATGGCATCAACCCATTCCACTGTTTTGCTTTGCTTGCCATTGGGTGGATTCTTTTTCTTCCAGAATGCCCAATGTACTTTTTTGCTAATGTAAATATCGAAAATTACGGCAAGCCCAATGAGCCACCAGAAATTACCCAACCAAATTACCCACAGCAAATAACCAAGTGCAACAAGGATGAACTTAAACCATTTATTTTTTAAGATAGAAAACATATTATTTCAAGTTTAGGAGGTCATTCATAGATAAAACACCTTTTTTGCCTACCGAATATTCAGCTGCAATTACTGCGCCTAGGGCGAAACCATGACGGCTTTTTGCACTGTGTTCAATCATAATGTGATCAACTTCCGATTCATATTTAATGCGGTGTATACCGGGCACTTCACCTTCGCGAATAGCCTCAATGTGCATTTCAGAAGCGTTATCAGGGTTGCCAAGTGTCCATTTTTCTTTCGGATAGTTTTCAAACACTCCTTCAGCTAATGTAATGGCAGTGCCACTTGGCTCGTCTAGTTTGTGAATGTGGTGTACCTCTTCCATGCTCACATCGTAGCCCTCACGTCCGTTCATCAATTGAGCTAATTGTTTGTTGAGTGCAAAGAAAAGATTTACGCCAAGACTGAAGTTTGAGGTGTAGAAGAAAGCTCCATCGTTTGCTTTCATGTTGCTCACTACTTCGTCGTATTTTGCTAACCAGCCTGTAGTGCCACTAACAACAGGCACACCAGCTTCGAAACAAAGTTTATAGTTAGATACTGCCGAAGCTGGAATGGTAAACTCAATTACTACATCAGCTTTCTTCAGGTTTTCTATGGTTAATTCAGCTTGGTTTGTAACATCAATTGTTAGCACCACTTCATGTCCGCGATTGATTGCAATTTGTTCAATGGTTTTACCCATTTTTCCGTATCCGATAAGCGCAATTTTCATATTGTATCTTTTTGTTGTCGTTTCACTTTCTCACACCAAATAATCGGGAGAAAGATAGAATTGCAGGAATTGTTTATATTTCTGATTTAATAATAGTACAAATATAGTAACTAGAATTAAAGCGAAGTCGTTTTTTTACTTTTTTAGGCGATTATGAAGATTTCGTCGGGGAAAAAATTTGATCAGATTTTGAGTTGAATGATTTAAAATGGATATTTTTGCTATACTTTCTGAAAAATTAAGAATCAAATAAAAGCAAATTTATTTATGCGAAAAATTTTAACCCTTGCGCTATTGAGCGTTTCTATTATGACTACATCATGTTTACCGCAGAAGGATGTCCATGTGAATCCTTTCTTTTCGGAGTATGATACTCCATTTCAGCTTCCTCCATTTGAGCAGATTTTACCTACCGATTTTTCGGAGGCTTTTGCCCAAGGTAGAGAGGAGCATAAGGCAAATATTCAGCAAATCATTGCTAATGACGATGCCCCAACTTTCGAAAATACGATTGAGGCAATTGAATACAGCAGCCCATTGTTGGATAAAGTAGGTTCGGTGTTCTACAACATGACAAGTAGTAACACCAACGATGAGTTGCGTGCTATTGCAGCAGAATTGGCTCCGATAATGTCGGCGCACTACGATGCAATTAACATGAATGCCGATTTGTTTGCTAAAGTGAAAGCTGTGTATGACAATCGAGCAAATTTGAGCTTAAACCAAGAGCAAACGATGTTGCTTGATAATACCTACAAAAGTTTTGTGCGTTCGGGTGCTTTATTGAATGAAGAAGATAAGGCAGCATTGAGCGCTATCAACCAAGAATTGTCAAGCTTGACTTTGCAATTTGGTGAAAATGTGTTGGCAGAAACTAATGCCTATGAAATGTTGGTAGAAAATGAAGCTGATTTAGCAGGTTTACCAGAATCGCTTGTTGCAAAAGCTGCTGCCGAGGCGGAGGCAAAAGGATATGCCGGTAAATGGCTTTTTACAACGCAACGTTCAAGCTGCGATCCGTTTTTAGCAAATGCAGAAAATAGAAAATTGCGTGAGCAACTTTATAAGGCATATATTATGCGTGGCGATAATGATAATGACCACGACAACAAAGATATTGTGATTAAAATGGCAAACCTACGTTTGCAAAAAGCTAATTTGTTGGGCTATGAGTCGCACGCAACTTATGTGTTGGAAAACAATATGGCAAAGAATGCGGCTAATGTTTATGCTAAAATGAATAGTATTATGGAAAAATCGACCCGAGTAGCAAAGCAAGAGTTGGCAGATATGCAAGCGATTGTAGATGCTGAGGGTGGAAACTTCAAAGTGCAGGCTTGGGATTGGTCGTACTACACCGAGAAAGTACGCAAGCAAAAGTTCGACTTAAATGCTAATGATTTAGCTCCTTATTTCGAATTGAACAATGTGGTGAAAGGTGCTTTCTTCACTATTAAAAGTTTGTATGGTTTGCAAATTACACCGTTAAATAACGTACCACTACCACATCCTGATGCTCAAGCTTTCGAGGTGAAAGAAGCTAATGGCGACCATGTGGGTGTGCTGTACATGGATTTCTATGCTCGTGCTAGTAAAAAAGGTGGTGCTTGGATGAGTTCATTCCGCAAGCAAGAAGGAAAAGATGGTGAATTTATTCACCCTGTCATTACAACTTGCTATAATTTCTCGAAACCTATTGAAGGACAATCAGCCTTAATTTCTTTTGATGAAGCTACAACTGTTTTCCATGAATTAGGACACGCTTTGCACGGTTTGCTTTCGAATTGTCATTACAATTCGCTATCGGGCACTTCGGTGGCACGCGATTTTGTGGAGTTGCCATCGCAAGTGTTGGAGCATTGGGTGAGCGAGCCTGAGGTAATGGCTGTTTATGCTAATCATTACAAAACAGGAGAGCCTATGCCTGCAGAATTGAAAGAGAAGATGCTTAATAGTATTAAGTTCAACCAAGGGTTTATGACTACGGAGTATATGGGGGCTACGCTTCTTGATATGGATTATCATAGCATTACTACGCCATTGACAATAGGTGTGCGTGAGTTTGAAGCTAAATCAAATGAAGCAATGGGTTTATTGCCAGAAATTACCAATCGTTACCGTAGTACTTATTTCAGCCATATTTTTACTGGAGGTTATTCAGCTGGCTACTATGCTTACATTTGGGCTGCTATTTTAGATTCAGATGCTTTTGCTGCATTCAAAGCCACAGGCAATGTGTTCGATCCAGAAACAGCACGCAAATTCAGAACAAATGTTTTGCAAAGAGGTGGCACAGAAGAGCCAATGAAACTTTATAAGGATTTCCGTGGCGAAGAGCCAAACGAAAAATATTTGCTAGACGACAGAGGGCTTTTGTAATGAGTTAATGTGTCAATGCAATAATGCAATAACGGGAAGAGGCTAAGTGGTTATCCACAGCTTCTTCCCGTTTTTTTCTCATGCGCTAAGAATGGGATAGAGGATATTATATTTTTTAAGGTCTGAGCCTAAAAAAAAATCAAATACTACTTATAGGCGGGAGTCCATTTTTGCTGTAAAAAGTAGACAGCGTTATATTTAGCGTGTAATTTCTTTTTCTTATTATCTTATTTATCTTTTAACGCCTACCCCCCCCCCAAAAAAAAAAAATCTTCTGTCTCCTAAGTGTGCCACATATTCAAGTCTTCTCGATTCGAGGTGCGTAATCGCCACTCTTTAGGATAGTAATTATTATATCGATTTCCGATGCCTTTAATAAATCCAAGTGGTGTGTTTTGAAAGTAAATAAGCTCCCAATTTTTACTGTTTTTTGTCCATTCGAAATTGTCGCGTGCTAAGAATTTTAAGCAATCCTCTTGCGATAAATTTAATCGATTGAAAGCTTCTGCATTTAGTTCGGTAGAAAATGCGAGCTCTGCTTCGGGTGAGAATTTACCTTTCATTTCGCTTGCCATCAAATTTCCGATCTTTACGAGATTTAGCTTTTGCTGTAAATAAGATATTTCTCGTTCCCAATCTTTAGGAACAAATTTAATCTGCTCTTTGTGTTGGAAAATGATTTGACCATCATACGACTTTAGCCAATCGGTGGGGTAGTCTTTTGTTTTTTGAAAGATGCTTTTTAGTTTGCGTGGAAATCTAGTTTCTCGTGCAGTTTCGGTTTTGCGCAGCAAACTGATAAAAAAACCTTCCCCAGTAACCAAATGCGGTAAAAAACGATAGCCGTATAACCCTTTGTGTTCAATTTCATTCACACCCCAATTATTTTGCAGGGGAATGCGCACGCTTTCAAAACCGAATTGCTGCGCGAGCCATTCCATGTTTTCTTCGTTTTCGGTGGGATTGAAAGTACAAGTGCTATAGATAAGATATCCGCCTTCTTTAAGACATTCGAGCGTGTCGGCAAAAATACGCTGTTGTCGCAAGGTGCAAAGCTTAGTGTTCTCTATACTCCATTCTTCGGCAGCTTTGGCATCTCTTCGGAATAGTCCTTCGCCAGAACAGGGGGCATCAATCAACACGACATCGAAGATTGATCCGAGCTCGCCAAATAGCTTGGGATCATTGCTTGAAATAATGTGATTAGGATATCCCCATTTCGTGAGGTTCTCATGCAAGATTGGCACGCGTGAACGAATTAACTCATTAGATAGGAGGAGATCGGAAGGTTTAATAAGGCTATTAAGGTGTGTTGACTTTCCCCCAGGAGCAGCACACAAATCGAGTACAAACTTAGGATTCTCACTTTCAATGAGCTGAAAGGCTTGCTCTAGAAACATAGAGCTTGCTTCTTGCACGTAATATGCCCCAGCGTGCCATAGCGGATCGAGTGCAAAGTTTGGGCGTTCATCCAAAAAAAAGGCTTGAGAGCACCAATCGATGGTTTCTAAATTTGTTTTAGGTGTAAACTTCTTAGAATTCAATCGAACGCTTGTTCTAACATCATTTTGTAACGCATCAATAAACGGAGTAGCTTCGTTGGGGAATTGCTTTTCTATTCGTTGAATAAAGTCTTGCGGTAATAGGAGAGGTGCAGTCATTGGCTTTTGTTTCAAATAAAAAAAAAAGTTAGCAGATCGTTCTGCTAACTTTCAGGTAATTGGTGATGTTATCGTGCTTATTTAATAAGTACCCAAACATCAGGAAAATCATTTAATAAATCATTGGCAGCTTCCAATGCTTCTTTTTTGTTGTTTGAAGATTTTACGGCAACGCGGTAATTTTCCATATTTAACCCGCGGTGACGTTGAACGATCATGGCATTTATTCCTTTTGTTTGAAGATATGCAATGTGTTTGTTTGCTCGCTTGGTTGTCTCGAAGCTTCCCACAACAACAAAATATTTATCGTTTTCATTCAAATCAGAACTATACGTGTTCGATGTGTTGGTTTCGTCTTCGTGCACTTCATAGTTATATTCAAAACTAGTGGTGTCGGCAGCTATTGTATCAACCACAGTTTCTACAGGAATGATCGTTTTTTCTACAACTTTTGGTTGTTTCTTGTCGTTACAAGAAACAAGTGCAACAGCCAATAAAAAAAGGCTTGCTAGTGATTTTTTCATGATCAATATTATTAATATGCTGCAAACATACATAAATTTTTAAATTCGAAAAATGTATCAACTTATGATTTTTGATAAATACGCTAGTTTTTTGCAGTTAGTTGTGCTGATAAGTGAAATTTGAGCATTTGAGCTTTTGGAATTAAGCAAAGGACACCTTAGCTTCCATTAGTAAACGCCCGTTTTAGGGGTGTATTTTCACTCTTTGTTTTATGAAGCGTAGCGAAATAAAGCAGAGAAAGAAAGCCGAAGCTTTCTCTCCAATTTTAAATGTTTTCCTTTGTTTTCGACCAAAAAAGCAATAAGTAGAGCAATAGCTCGTTCTTTCTACTTACCCACATCCTAAGTTTAGTTGAAGTGTAAAGTTAGGCCATAATTGCTCTGGAATTAATCTTCGTGCAACGAACGGTGAAAAATGCTATCTGTGGATATCAACAAAATGAATGAATTGATTATTGTGAGTTTCAGAATGGGTGTTATTTGAAATGGATACAAATTAAAAGCATCTTGTTGAAAAATAGTTAACAGATGGGTAGTAATTAGTGAAAAGGATATAATTTTGCAATCGTTTGCACAAAAGGAAGAAATCAAATGGCAGGAGAGATTACACATGAAGGTATTGTGAAGCGCATTACAGCGGACACAATAGTGGTTGGATTCGTAAATAAGTCAGCTTGTGCTGCTTGCCATGCAAAGGGTGCTTGTTCGGCATCAGATATGCAAGATAAGGAGATTGAGGTGCGCAAGTCATCAATACCATATAGGGTAGGAGAGCGTGTGAACATTGTAGGAAAGACATCGCAAGGCTTCTTGGCATTGTTTTATGCTTACCTATTGCCATTCTTAATTCTTTTAGCCTTGTTGATTACGGGCATAAGTTTGGGCTATGGAGAAGGAACTTCAGCATTGGTAGCTTTAGGCTCTTTGCTTCCTTATTACTTTGTTTTACATTTATGTAAAGATAAATTGAGCGAGAAATTAGAATTTGAAATTAAGTCGATATAAAAAATGGATATGACTATCATTTACACCGTTGCCACATTAGCTGTAATCGGTACATTGGCCGCAGTAATTTTATACTTTGTGGCACAAAAGTTTTATGTGTATGAAGACCCTCGCATTGATGAGGTGGAAAGCTCATTGCCATCAGCCAACTGTGGTGGTTGTGGATTTGCAGGCTGTAGAGCCTTTGCTGAAGCTTGTGTGAAATCAGACACTTTCGATGGCTTGTACTGCCCAGTTGGTGGAAACGAGTGCATGGAAGGAGTGGCTGGCATTCTGGGTAGAGAAGCCGTTGCTCAGGCACCCAAAGTGGCTGTGTTGCGTTGTAATGGTGCGTGCAGTGTTCGCCCTAAAACCAACAAGTATGACGGTGCACAGTCTTGTGCTATGGCTTCATCGTTGTATGGCGGCGACACCGGCTGTTCATTCGGTTGTTTAGGTCTTGGCGATTGTGAGGTTTCTTGTGATTTCGATGCATTGCACGTAAACCCAGAAACAGGCTTGCCAGAAATTGATGACGACAAGTGTACTGCTTGTGGTGCTTGTGTTGATGCTTGTCCTAAATTGTTGATCGAATTGCGCAAAAAAGCGAAAAAAGATCGCAAAATTTATGTGGCTTGTAGAAACCAAGATAAAGGTGGTGTGGCCAAAAAAGCCTGTGATTCAGCTTGTATTGGTTGTAAGAAATGCGTGAAAGAATGTGCTTTTGACGCGATTACAGTAGAAAACAACTTGGCATTTATTGATTCTGATAAATGTAAGCTTTGTAGAAAATGTGTGGAAGTTTGTCCAACAAATGCTATTTTGGAGTTCAATTTCCCAGAGCGCAAGCCAAAGGCTGATTTGCCTCCAAAACCAGTAGAAAAAAAACCAGTGGTAAAAACTGATAAGCCTAAAGAAACTGTTGTGGCAGATGCTTTGGTAGCGGAAGAAGTGAAAAAAGAAGATAACAACGAAAATAATTAAGGAGAACCATGGCATTAAAGACATTCATCCTAGGCGGGGTTCATCCAGCCGAGAATAAACTTTCAGCGGATAAGGCTATTGAAACATTAGTCTTGCCAAAAACCGTCTTTATTCCTGTTGCTCAGCATATTGGAGCACCAGCACAAGCCTTAGTGAAAAAAGGCGATGCGGTGAAAGTGGGGCAGTTAATTGCAAAATCTGGCGGATTCGTATCTGCAAACATTCATTCATCCGTATCGGGAACAGTTATTAAAGTTGATTTAGCTCTTGATGCTTCGGGTTATAACAAGCAAGGCGTTTTTATAGCTGTGGAAGGTGATGAGTGGGAAGAATCAATTAACAGAGATGAAACACTTGACACTGAAATCAAACTTGAAGCAAAAGCTATAGTCGATAAGATAGCCGAAGCGGGTATCGTAGGACTTGGTGGTGCTACTTTCCCAACACACGTAAAACTTATGCCTCCTCCGGGAAAAGTGGCTGAAATGTTGGTGGTGAATGGGGTAGAGTGTGAGCCATATTTGACTGCCGACCATCGCTTGATGCTAGAGAAGGCCGAAGAAATTTTGGTGGGTATTCGCATCATGATGAAGGCTATTAGCGTAAATAAAGCTTACGTTGGCATTGAGAACAATAAAAAAGATGCTATTGCACACTTGAAACAATTGGTGGCTAATGATTCTGAAATTGAGATCGTGCCATTGAAAGTACAATATCCTCAAGGAGGTGAAAAACAGCTTATCAATGCGGTTACAGGTCGCCAAGTGCCATCTGGAGCATTGCCTATTGAGGTTGGAGCTGTGGTGAGCAATGTGGGAACTGCTCTTGCGGTTTATGAAGCAGTACAAAAGAACAAACCATTATTTGAGCGAGTGGTAACTGTCACAGGTAAATCGGTGGCTAAACCATCAAACTTTTTAGTGCGTGTGGGAACCAATGTGCAAGAGCTAATTGAAGCTGCAGGAGGTTTACCAGAAGATACAGGTAAAGTAATCAGTGGTGGACCTATGATGGGTAAAGCAGTGGCATCAACAGACATTCCTGTAGCAAAAGGAACTTCTGGTATTTTGATGTTGCCAAATACGGAATCAGATCGCAAGCCGATGAAAAACTGTATTCGTTGTAACCGTTGTGCATCGGTTTGTCCGATGGGTTTAGAATCGTTTTACTTAGCTGCGGCAGCCAAAAAAGGAATGTGGGATGAGCTTGAAAAAGCTCACGTGATGAACTGTATCGAGTGTGGTTCTTGTAGTTATACTTGTCCAGCTAGTCGTCCCGTTCTCGATTATATCCGCTTAGGTAAAGCCAAAGTTGGTCAAATCATCAGAAGTAGAAAATAATTTAAGAAATCAAAATTTACAACATAAGTCAGATGAGTAAAGTACTTACCATATCACCATCTCCGCACGAACGTACGAGTGATTCGGTGAACAAAATTATGTGTAATGTTATTATCGCCTTATTGCCAGCTTTGGCTTGGTCGGTATATATGTTTGGCTTCGATGCCATTCGAGTTACACTTATAGCAGTAATTGCTAGCGTTGGGTTTGAATATATAATCCAACGATTCGTTATGAAAAGAGAACCTGAAATCAATGACCTATCGGCGGCATTGACTGGTCTTTTGTTAGCCTTCAACTTGCCATCGGGCATTCCTGTATGGATTATCATTATTGGTGCATTGGTTGCCATTGGTGTGGGCAAAATGTCTTTTGGTGGTATAGGTAACAACCCATTTAACCCTGCGTTGGTGGGTCGTGTGTTCCTATTGATTTCTTTCCCTGTTCAAATGACAAGCTGGCCAGTCGTTGATGCTACAACAGCAGCAACGCCACTAGCTATTATGAAAGCCCACGGAATGTCGGGTGCCATGAGTGGTTTAGGTGATGGTATCCTTTCTAACGGATTCTTGGGAAGTATCTCAGGTTCTATGGGAGAGGTGTCGGCCTTGATGCTTTTGTTAGGATTTGCTTGGATGCTTTATAAAAAAGTAATCACATGGCACATTCCTGTATATCTAATGGCAACAGTGTTTGTGCTTCAAACAGTATTATACGTACTTACAGGTGCAGGTTCATTTGCCGATGCTGTTAGCTTTGGTGCAGTGCACTTGCTAACGGGAGGTGTCATGCTAGGAGCTATTTTCATGGCTACTGATATGGTTACTTCACCCATGGCTGTGAAAGGTCAAATTATTTTTGCTATCGGTATTGGTTTTATCACGGTGATGGTGCGTAACTATGGTTCTTATCCAGAAGGTATTTCTTTTGCGATTCTTATTATGAACGCTTTCACCCCACTTATCAATACTTATGTGAAACCTAAAAGATTTGGAGGTAAATAAGCATGGCTATAAAATCGAATTTCCCAAATATGGTACTCACACTTTTAGCAGTAACTTTAATTTCAGGTGCTGTTTTAGGTTTTGTACATAAGGTAACTAAAGAGCCCATTGAAACTGCTGCTAAAAAAGCACAAAATGAGGCTATTGAGGCAATCCTTCCAGCTTTCGATCAACTAAGCGAAGCGAAAGAAGTTATGCCAGCAGACGGAACTAATCCATTGGTGTTTTTCAGAGCAAGCGATGCGGAAGGAAACCTAGTGGGTACAGCAGTAAGAACATATTCAATTAATGGATTTAGTGGACTTATTGAAGTTATGGTAGGTTTTGACACCAGCGGTGTAATTACCGGCTATCAAGTGCTTATGCATAAAGAAACTCCGGGATTAGGATCTAAAATGCAAGAGTGGTTTAGTCATGCTGACCACACAATCATTGGCATTAATCCGGGAGAGGTTAACATGACAGTAAGCAAAGATGGTGGAGATATTGATGCCATTACAGCTTCAACCATTTCTTCTCGCGCATTCTTAGAATCAATTGTGCGTGGATATAATACCTACATTAAAAACGCTAACGAAGGAGGGGCTAAATAATGAATCAATTAGAGAACTTCAAAAAAGGTTTTATAAAAGAAAACCCCGTATTCATCTTGTTGTTGGGTTTGTGTCCAACTTTGGGGGTAACATCATCAGCCTTTAATGGTTTGGGCATGGGTTTGGCTACCACTTTTGTGTTAGTTTGTGCTAACATCGTAGTCTCGTTGGTGAAAGATTTCATTCCAGATAAAGTGCGTATTCCTAGCTTTATTGTAATTATTGCTTCGTTTGTAACTGTGGTTGAACTTTCTATGCAAGCTTACTTACCTTCGTTATATTCAAGCTTAGGTTTGTTTATTCCTTTGATTGTGGTTAACTGTATTGTGTTGGGACGAGCAGAAGCGTTTGCCTCAAAAAACAATGTATTGTCATCAACAATTGATGGTTTGAGCATGGGCTTGGGTTTTGCTTTTGCGCTAACACTTCTAGGTGCTATTCGCGAGTTCTTAGGAGCAGGAACACTATTTAACATCAGAATCTTTCCTGAAACCTACGGAATGCTTGTGTTTGTTTTGGCACCGGGAGCTTTCTTGGCATTAGGTTATTTGATTGCTGTAATTAACAAACTAAACAAAAAATAAGGAGGATTAGAAAATGGAATATATCTTGATAATCATATCAGCCGTTTTTGTTCAGAACATTGTATTAGCACAATTTTTGGGTATTTGTCCATTCATGGGCGTATCGAAGAAAGTAGAAACAGCAATCGGTATGGCAGGTGCTGTGGCATTTGTAATGACATTGGCAACTATTGTAACATACTTAATTCAAAAGTATGTTTTAGAACCATTTGAATTAGAATACTTACAAACCATTTCATTCATCTTGGTGATTGCCTCGTTGGTGCAAATGGTAGAAATTATGTTGAAGAAAGTGAGTCCATCTCTTTATCAAGCTTTGGGTGTTTTCCTTCCGCTAATTACTACAAACTGTGCTGTATTAGGGGTAGCAATCTTGGTGTCTTCAGACCCCGATATGACCTTGATGAAAGGTGTAGTTTCTGCTATTGGTAATGCGTTAGGTTTTGGTTTGGCATTAATCATTTTTGCCGGATTGCGCGAGCAATTAGACATGATTGACTTGCCTAAAGGGCTAAAAGGTACACCAGCAGCGCTAATTACTGCAGGAATCTTGGCTATGGCTTTCATGGGCTTCAGCGGATTGGTTTAATGTAGATAACTACTAGAAGAAATAAAACAACGTCGTAAGTTTAACTTGCGGCGTTTTTTTTGTAATATTGTCAAACAAAACAGACTTAGATGAATGTAAAAACAGCCATTCAGAATAGATATTCTGAACGAACATATCAACAGAAAAAGATTCAAACCGAAACCCTTTATCAAATCTTGGAGGCGGGCAGGTTAGCACCGTCAGCCTGCAATAAGCAGCCTTGGAAGTTTATTGTGGTGTCGGAAGAAAAAGGGTTGAAGCAATTGCATGAGGCTTATCCTCGCGATTGGTTTGTCACAGCTCCACACGTGATTGTAATTTGCGGTGAGTACGCAGAGGCGTGGACACGAGCTAATCATGATGACAAATGCTCGTTAGACATTGACACGGCAATTGCTATCGACCACATGACTTTGCAAGCTACCGAGCTAGGCATCGGTTCTTGTTGGGTGTGTAACTTCAATCCTCAGCTAGTAGTTGAAGCTTTAGGGCTTCCCGATGGTGTTGAACCTATAGCTTTGTTGCCTGTGGGGTATCCGGCATCGGCATCGATTCCAGAGAAAAAGAGAAAGTTGATAAATGAAGTTGTATTTTCCGAGAAATACGAGGGCGGCTTGTAAATTGCGAATTGACCTTATGGTGTTTAATGGCGCATACTTTGGAACTTCGTACTTTTAACATTGCGCTAAATATAAATTCTGCACCTTTGAGTTCTTCTCTTTGAGAGAGTTGAAGGGGGCTTTAAAATAAAAATATGAAAAGAGTAATTTCAACTCCCAATGCACCGGCGGCAATCGGTCCTTATTGTCAAGCTATTGAAGTAAATGGCACATTGTACATTTCTGGACAAATTCCAGTTGATCCAGCTACTACTAAGGTGGTTGAAGGTGGTATTAAAGAGCAAACAGAACAAGTAATGAAAAACATTGAAGCAGTGCTAACCGAAGCAGGTTACACATTTGCTGATGTAGTGAAGTCAACCTGTTTGTTGAGTGATATGGCAAATTTTGCAGCCATGAATGAAGTGTATGGTTCACGTTATGCTGTAAATCCTCCAACAAGAGCAGCTTTTGCTGTGCGCGAGTTACCTTTAGGTGTGCTTGTTGAGATTGAAACGGTAGCGGTAAAATAAACGGCTAAGTACCAAAATAGAAAGTCTGAATATGTGTAAGTGCATTATTCAGGCTTTTTTGTTGAAGTCTATAAATAAATCCCTAGTTTTCCTCCCTCAGTGGGGGAGTTGGAAGGGCTTAACATCTAAGAAATGAAAACAATAGTAATGATTCGTCATGCCAAAGCGGAGTCGGGAGGCTTTGAAGACGATTTTAATAGAAAACTTCAGTTTAAAGGAGAAAAAGATGCAGAAGCCATTGGGGGTCAACTTCAGGCTCTAGGCATTATTCCACAGCGTGTGGTGGCAAGTTCTGCAACTAGAGCATGGCAAACAGCAAGCATATTCGCTCAAGGTGTGCATTTTAATGCAGCAGCAATAGAACCTTGGGAAGCTTTTTATCATGGTGTAACTACGCAAGATTTGCTCTGCAAGGTGCAGGAAACAGCAGATGTTTCAAATTGCATCTTTATTATTGGGCATAATCCTACGATACACTATCTTAGCTATAACTTGTGTGCTGATTTTAATCGAGATACTCCCACTTGTGCCACAGCTGTTTTGCAGTTTGATGTAGAACATTGGAGCGATATAGAAGCTCGAACTGGAAAATTATACTTACATTTAGTACCGAAATAGATTTTGCGATTGGTTGTTATTTTTTAGGTTGAAACAGTTGGCACATGAACGACTTTTCTAACTATAAATTCTTTCACCAAACTTTTTAAATATAACATATGCACTTATTCTACACCCCTGATATTTCAGGCACAAATTACACCCTACCTGAAGAAGAGTCGAAACACGCGGTTCGAGTTTTGCGTATGCAGGAGGGCGATAAGCTTCAATTGATTGATGGCAAAGGCGGTTTTTATGAAGCATCAGTTGTAGAGGCTCATCCGAAACGATGTGCAATACAGATTAAGCAGAAGATAGACAATTACGCTAAGCGCCAAAATTATCTGCACATTGCGGTGGCTCCCACAAAAAATATTGATCGGATAGAATGGTTTTTAGAGAAAGCAACCGAAATAGGCATCGATGAAATAACTCCGGTGCTCTGCGAACATTCAGAGCGCAAGGTGATAAAGGCTGATCGTTTGGAAAAGATTATAGTATCAGCAATGAAACAATCTTACAAAGCCTATCTTCCGAAGCTTAATCCGCTGACTCCCTTAGCGGAATTGCTATCAACCGATTTTGAAGGCGGAAAGTTCGTGGCACATTGCTATGAAGATGAACGAAATTCGTTGAAGAAATCTTTACATGGTAGTAGCAACTTAATTTTAATTGGACCAGAAGGCGATTTCTCGGAAGAGGAAGTGCAGCAAGCTTTAGCAGCGGGGTTTAAGCCTGTTTCTTTGGGGGAAGCCCGATTGCGCACAGAAACGGCAGCGTTGGCAGCTTGTTACACGGTGGCAGTTATGCTCGATGACTGAAACTAATTTCGAAATTTGGCGTTACGAATTACGCAACTAACAATTATAAATATCATGGTAAAAGTCTATACCAAAACAGGAGATGACGGAACAACCGGTTTAATAGGAGGTTCTCGTGTAAAAAAATTTGATAATCGATTGGAAGCTTATGGCACAGTTGATGAGTTAAACAGCGCAATAGGAGTGGTGGCTGCTTATTTAGAGCATGGTAATGAATTAGATGTTATTCGTAGGATTCAAAGTCAGCTATTTGTTATAGGCTCGCATTTGGCAACCGATGAATCGGCGCAAGAGCTAAAAGAACAGTTGCCTTGCTCAGAGTCTGATATTGAATTTTTGGAGATAGAAATTGACCAGATTTCTCAAGAGCTTCCACCTTTGAAGCACTTTGTTTTGCCGGGCGGATGTGGGGCAGCAGCTCATGCACACTTAGCTAGAACTATTTGTCGAAGAGCAGAGCGGAGAATTGTGGAAATGTCGGAAATGATAGATATTGATAACCAATTGATTAAATATATTAATCGATTGTCGGATTACTTATTTGTGCTTTCGCGAAAGCTAAATGTTGTGAAAAAGCAAGAAGAAATATTCTGGAAGCCAAATAAGCAATAAATACTATTGTATAATAAAACTTTTTATATATTTTCGCCAAAAATTGGAAATAAAACTATTTAAAATAATAATACTATGTATTGGACACTAGAATTAGCATCAAAATTGGAAGATGCACCATGGCCAGCATCAAAAGATGAATTGATTGATTATGCTATCCGATCAGGAGCTCCTATGGAGGTGATTGAAAACCTTCAAGAGATAGAAGATGAAGGCGATGTGTATGAAAGTATAGAAGATATTTGGCCTGATTACCCAAGTAAAGATGATTTCTTCTTCAATGAAGATGAATATTAATCTTTCTTTTTGTAGATGATATTGAAGTCCTGCCTTTGGGTAGGACTTTTTTTGCAGTTTACCGACTGTGAAATTTGCTTTTCAAGCCATGCTCTTCGGCTAGACCATTCACTCCTCATGGTATTGTTCTACTCGATAATCTGCCAATTTATCCTTCTTTTAGACATATTGTCATAATAGAAACTCAAAAATAGTTGTTGGCATAACTTTTGGAGTGCTTCTAAATGTGAATAATTCAACAACATAAAAACATAAAAATATGGCAACAGGAAAAGGTAAAATAGGTGTATCTAGCGATAATCTATTTCCAATTATTAAAAGATTCTTGTATTCAGAACATGACATTTTCCTTCGCGAAATAGTTTCAAATGCGGTAGATGCTACGCAAAAGCTTAAAACTTTGGTGGCACGAGGCGAAGCAAATGTTGCAATGGACAATGCAAAGGTGAGCGTGTTTTTCGACAAGGAAGCTAAAACAATTACAGTGTCTGACTGTGGTATTGGTATGACTGCCGAAGAAGTAGAAAAGTATATCAATCAAATTGCATTTTCAGGAGCATCGGAATTTTTAGATAAGTATAAAGATGATTCAAATGCTATTATCGGTCATTTTGGTTTAGGATTCTATTCTTCTTTTATGGTATCTCACAAGGTGGAAGTTGTGACGAAATCATATCGTGAAGGTGCACAGGCTGTGCGTTGGGTGTGCGATGGATCGCCAGAATATAGCTTAGAAGATGCTACGCGCGATCATGTGGGAACCGACATTATTATGCACGTAAATGAAGAGTCGGAGGAATTTCTAGATAAAACGAAACTTGGCGGTATCTTAACTAAATATTGTAAGTTTTTGCCTATTCCAGTGGTATTTGGGAAAAATACGGAATGGAAAGATGGCAAAGAAGTAGAAACAGAAGAGGATAACCAAATTAACGACTGTGCGCCTGCATGGACAAAAACTCCAGCCGATTTAAAAGATGAGGATTACGCTTCGTTCTATCGCCAACTTTATCCTATGGCATTTAACGATGATCCTTTATTTCATATTCACCTTAATGTAGATTATCCTTTCAACCTTACGGGTATTTTGTATTTCCCAAGATTGAAAAATTCGGTGGAAGTGCAAAAGAATAAGATTCAGCTTTATTGCAATCAGGTGTTTGTAACCGACCAAGTGGAAGGTATTGTGCCAGATTTCTTAACGCTCTTGCATGGGGTGATCGATTCGCCAGATATTCCATTGAATGTGTCGCGTTCTTATTTGCAAGGTGATACTAATGTGCGTAAAATTAGCTCGCATATTACAAAGAAAGTGGGCGATAGATTGCAACAATTGTTTAAAGACAGCAGAGATGATTTTGAACAGAAATGGGATGATCTGAAAATTTTTATTGAATATGGTATTCTCTCGGAAGAGAAGTTTGAGGAAAAAGCCATGAAGTTTTTCTTGTTTAAAAATACCGACGGAAAGTATTTTACTTGGGAGGAATATGAAAACCTCATTAAAGATAATCAAACGGATAAGGATAATAAGCAGGTGTATTTGTATGCAAGCAATCTAGATGAGCAATATACTTTCATTCAAGATGCTAAAGATAAGGGCTATGATGTGATGGTGATGGATGATGCACTTTCAACTCACTTGATGAATAAGTTTGAGCAAAAGTACACCGATAAACGCTTTGTGCGTATAGACTCTGATGTGGTGGATAACTTGATTCCCAAGGAAGAACAACTTCAGGAGGTGAGCGAGGAATTACGTAATCAGATGGCTCCTGTTTTCCAAGCGGTGTGTCCAAAAGGCGAAAAGGTGAATTACTTGGTAGATTTCAAAGCAATGAGCGAAACGGCACAGCCCATGGTGATTACACGAAATGAGTTCATGCGCCGAATGAAAGATATGAGTGCGCTTGGTGGAGGGCAAATGAGTTTCTATGGTGAAATGCCTGAAAGTTTAAACCTTACAGTGAACACCAATCATCCGCTAGTTAAAAAGGTGATTGATGCTAAGCAAGCTGAGCTTGGTGCCGATTTGGAAGCTATGGGTGCAGCTATGGCTACTTTGCAAGCTGAAAAATCGGGCTTGGAAAAGGCGCAAGAGGGCAAGAAGGAAGAAGAAATTGCTTCGGTAGATAAAGAAAATTTGGAAGGCGTGAATAAGAAGATTTCAGAAATGGAAACTACAAAACGCCAAAAACTTGAAGCCTTCGGAAAAGAAAATAAACTGGCAAAACAATTGGTAGATTTAGCATTGCTTGCTAATGGTTTGCTGAAAGGTGCTGATTTAGATAAATTTGTTCGTCGCTCGGTAGATTTGATTAAGTAGAGCGACTTTTCCGAAAAACGGAAAAAGTGTTACACAAAAAACGCAAAGACGGAAGATAGAGTTTCCGATTCTTTGCGTTTTTTTTTCTTGTGAGCAGTTCTATAAATGAATTGTTTCAGCAGTTATTTTTTTGCCTAAAAAATTCTCGGCTCTGCTTTCAAATAGGCTAGCTTGTTCGGTGGTGAAAAACTTCACGTCGCTGTGTTTGCTGATTTCGGCGTTCATCTCTGGATGTCGTTTGAGGTAATCAATCAAACTGAGAGCCACAATCTTTCCTTGCTCTACTATCTCGATGGCTTTACCACCGAGTGCTTCTTTTATGCGATCAATTAGCAGTGGATAGTGCGTGCAGCCTAAGATGAGTTGATCAATCTGGGGGTCTTTTTCAATCAACAGATTGATGTCTCGCCCAATAAAAAACTTAGCTCCGGGCGTATTCATTTCTTGATTCTCAACGATGGGCACCCACATAGGGCAAGCCTGCTGCACACAACTTGAAATGCGCCCTTCACTCCATTTACTAAATTCAATAGGATAAGATTCTGAAGCTACAGTACCTGTAGTAGCAAGCACACCCACGCGCCCTGTTTTCGATTGCTTCGACACGTATTCAATGCTAGGACGAATTACACCAAGCACTCTCCGGTTTGGAGCTATGCGAGGCAAATCGCGTTGTTGAATGCTTCGCAAGGCTTTTGCCGATGCGGTGTTGCACGCCAAGATCACAAGCTGGCATCCTCGGCTGAATAGCTCTTCCACCGCTTGAAGTGTGTATTCATAGATAACCTCAAAAGAGCGTGTGCCATAGGGAGTTCGGGCATTGTCGCCCAAGTATATGAAATCATGGTTTGGCAATTGTTTCATCAATTCTTTTAGCACGGTGAGTCCACCATAGCCCGAATCGAAAACACCAATGGGTTGAGTTTTATTCATGCGCTCAAAAATAGAAAAAACCCACTGTTTTCACTTAGAAAACAGTGGGTTTTTTCTATTTTTATGTCCGATAAATGACCATGTTAATTGCCAAACAAGCCTTTCAAAGCATTGCCTACCTCATCAATTACTTTGTTGGCATTTTCTTTGGCTGATTTCTTGAGTTCATCAGCAATCAAATCTTTAGCCTCATTTAAGTCGGGTGTTACCGATGGTTGGCTCAATTCACCTTTAATATTTAATCCAATGGGGTAGGAGTCTAGTTTATTGGCACCCGGAATGACATTTAGCACCTTGGCAATATCGCTATTCAAATCATTTTTGTGCACATTAAAGTCGAGGTTCAAATCTAAGGTTTGGTCAACCAAAATTTCACCGTAAACTTTAACTTGCTGTCCTGCAATAGATGTTTTAAATGGTTTCACGAGCACATTGCCGTTGTTGATACTAAAATTAGCATCGAAATCTTTAATGTTCAAATTATTTAGCTTCTCGGTTTTGAAAACAAGATTTAGCTTCTCTATAGTTTCAGTTTTGGCTAGCTGAACGTTTTGTGTTGATATGCCACCAGAGCCGTTCAACGATTTAGCAATAGGTTCTAGCTTTTCATCGAGTTGACCCGCCAGAGCCATTTGTGCCGAAATATCGCCAGTACTGTTTTTAGCAATTGGCACATAGTGGCGCATGGCAGAAAATGACTGATAGGTGGCTGGAATTGTGAATTGCTTAATTTTGAAATTGAAGTCAAAATCGGCTTCTTTTAAATTGTAAGCTGCATAACTTCCATCTACAGTAAGACTTCCATCGAGCATATCCATGCTTAGGTTTTTCAGCCAAAGTTTTTGTTCGTTCACCGTAATTAGTCCCTTGATGTGCTGAATAACCATATCATCGAAAACAACTTTTTTTACATCGGCATTAAATGTTAAATCAAGCTTCTCTGGCACTTCAAAAATCAATATGCTGTCGGAACTAGCCTCGGCAGTTTGCGTTTGGTTGCTTTCGTTTGTATCGATCGTTTCTGGCATAAGCGACATAAGTTCGTTAAGGTTTATCAAATTCGATTGAAGCGAAAACCTTCCCATTAAATCTTGATTCATGAACGCATAGCCCAAGTAGTTTGAAACTTTTCCGTTGAAGGTGAAGTCGTTTTGTCCCACTTTAGCCGAGAAATCATTCATATCAATCGTTTGATTACTGATTTTCACCGCACCACGTGTAAGTTCAATAGGTTTGGTGAAGTCGGGCGATTGGAACGCAAAGTTGTTGAAGTTAATAGTTCCGTTGGCATTTATCTTATTATAATCTTCTTTCTCTACAGCCGACATGGTTCCACTCAAAGCAATATTTCCCTCCATTTGTCCTTTTAGATCTACGCTATCCATTGGAATAGCTTCTTTTAGGGTGGCAAAATTTATTTTAGCATTCATTTTAGCATCGAAAAACATATCGCTTAAAGGTGTCTTTAGTAAAAGTTGGGCATCAATAGGATTGCTTTTCACTTCGGCATGAGCCTTTGAAACGTTCACCACAAGCTTATTGAGGTCGCCTTGTGGCTGATAGATGTTTGCAGCTAGATTTATGTTGTCGATTTTTTCAGGCATATCGGCATATTGCATAGTAGCATCGTGCACAAATATGTTGAAGTTCATCGAAGGATAATCCTCGCCATACATATATCCTTTAATTGTACCATCAAATCCAGCATCGCCAATAGCATTAACACCATCGAGATAATGTTTATAGTCGGTAGGAACTAGAGCTAAAATTGTAGCAAAATTAGACTGAGGAACCTCCATTTTTACATCGAAAGTCATGGTGTCAGAAGGCATAGCAAATCCACCAGTCAAATTGATTGGCAAGTCATTTAAGTAGAATTTAGAATCGTCGAATTCGAATTGAAATTTATCCATATCGGCAATCAATTTGCTATTTAAAGCAAGCGCTACATTAGAAATATAGTTCACTGAGTCGTAGTTCACAACTAGTTCACTTACCTTGCCATCAATATTAAATGTAGTAATCATTCCCGCCATTTTCCCTGAAATATCGAGGTTAATGTCATTCAATTCAAGAAGTATCGGCATGGTTTCATCTAAGTAAGTCAAGCTCAGATTTTGCACCTGTACCGATTGCAGCGAAAGCGCAGAAGCAGAATCATCGGTTTCAGTTTTCACAGTCTCTACCACTTCATCGGCCACCTCGTCTGTTATTGGCATAATATCCCAGTTGGCAGTTCCTTTTTTGTTAACTTTCAGATTAACCTGCGCATCGTTTAATGCAATAAATGAAATTTGCAATCCCTCATCGCTGAATAATTCACTTAAAGAAATCTCGGTAGATAAGGAAGAAATGGCAGCAATTGTGTCGCCCTCAAAGTCGTCTAATCCAATAAGAGAGAAGCCAACCAATTCGGCGTGAATTCTAGGGAATGAACGAAAAACATTAAGCTTAAAGTCGGCAAATTCCACTTTGGCATTTACATTTTCATTAATTAAAGTCTTCACCTTTTCAAGTATCGAGTCCTTAAAGATAATTGGTAGAGCCACAAGTGCTCCGAGCATTAGACATATCACTATTGTGATAGTCAATAAAACTTTTTTCATTGTCGTGTGTGTTTACTTAATAATTGATTTTAGCATGAACAGAGCAGTCTGAATAGTTCGCTCTATGTTGTGCTCTCTATGTCGGTTAAAATGGAAAGTTTCCACTATTAATTCTGTTTTACTCGCCACGGCAATGCACACGGTGCCCACCGGTTTTTCATCGCTGCCGCCATTCGGACCAGCTACACCAGTAGTGGCAATTGCATAATCTGATTGCATTTGCAGCATTGCTCCAAGCACCATTTCTTTAGCCGTTTGTTCGCTCACTGCCCCTTCGTTTTCAAGTGTTTCTTTACTTACACCTAACAATAATTCCTTGATATTGTTTGCATAAGCTGTAATTCCACCTTTGAAATAGGTAGATGCACCACTGTTTGATGTAAAGGCATAGGCTAGTTTGCCACCAGTGCAGCTTTCTGCCACACTAATTGTTTGTTGCCTTTCGGTGAGTAAATTTCCAATTGTTTTCCCCATATCCTCATCGGTGAAACTGAAAATATGATTTCCAATGATAGCTTTTAGTTTTTCTATTTCCGCAGAAACCTGAGCTTTCAATTCGGCTTCATTTTCTCCCCAAGCACTTAAACGCAAGCGCACCAAAAGTTGATTAGGCAAATAAGCCAACTTAATGTTAGAAGGTAAATGCTCCTCCCAATCGCTAATTTTTTCGGCAAGCAAACTTTCAGGCACACCATGTACAATGGTTGTCTGATGATAAATAGCTTGGCGTTGAGTGAGTTTGGCTAGGCGGGGTAGCACGTGGGTTGTCATGATATGCTTCATTTCATAAGGAACACCCGCCATCGATACAAAAATGACACCATCTTTCTCAAACCACATTCCCGGAGCTGTTCCCTCAGCATTCGACAGTACAGTGCAAGCATTGGGCACAAGTGCTTGGTCTTTATTCAACTGAATCATGGCAATGCAACGTTTCTCCAATCTTTCTTTAATGGCTTGCAAGGTGTTTTTATTATAATGCATCTCGCAATTGAAAAATTCACAAAGCACACGTTTCGTAATATCGTCTTTGGTAGGTCCTAGTCCACCTGTAATTAGCACAACGTCGGCATTTTGTTGCGCATTGCGTAACGCATCGAGAATATGCTCGCGGTCATCATGCACCGATGTAATTTGAAAAATATCCACACCAAGATGGTTTAACTCTTGCGCCATCCACGCCGAATTGGTATCTACAATCTGTCCGATGAGAATTTCATCTCCAATAGTTATTATTTCTGCTTTCATACTGTTGTTTTAACCAAAGTTTCGCGACAAACTGCAAGCGCTAATGAGTGCTAACAACTGATGCGAAACCAAGAATTTTATAAGCACAAAAGTAAATGAAAAAAGATAGAGGAACTCGCCTCTATCTTTCCATATGCTAATTGTTTACAGTTAAATTAAGCTAAACCTAATTCTTTCATAATTCCATCAATTTTCACTTCAGCTGCTGCTTCTAGAGCGTCAAAATTATCTCTTGATTTCATTGGGCTTGCAATTTCGAAGTAGAACTTAATTTTAGGTTCAGTACCCGATGGGCGAACCGAAATTTTAGTGCCATCTTCAGTGAAGAATTGTAATACATTAGACGTTGTTTTTTGGTTGATTTTTACCTCTTCACCGGTCAACAAATTTTTCTCTACAAGCGAGCTGTAGTCTTTCACTGTTTTTAGCTTGCTTCCGCCAAGAGTAGTTGGGGGAGTAGCACGGAAATCTACCATCATTTGTTTGATCTCATCGGCACCTGTTTTACCTTGGCGAACGATGTATTTCATTTTCTCTTTTGAGTGACCATATTCTAGGTAGATGTCTTGAATAAGTTCATAAAGCGTTTTGCCTTGATCTTTAGCCCAAGCTGCAATTTCAGCCATCAATGCACAAGCCGATACTGCATCTTTATCGCGAACATAATCAGATGGCATAAATCCAAAACTTTCTTCACCACCACCGATGTATTTTTTCACGCCTTCGTTTTCACGAATTACCTCAGCAATATATTTAAATCCAGTGTAAACATCGAAGTATTCAATGTTATTTGCACGAGCAATATCAGCAATCTTTTCAGTAGATACAATAGTTTTTACTACAAACTCATTGCCTTTGAAAGCATTTTTCTCTTTCATTCGGGTGATAATGTAGTAAATGAACAACAAGGCAGTTTGGTTACCATTTACAATAGTATATTCTCCTTTGTCGTTTTTCACCACAACGCCAATACGGTCAGAGTCAGGATCGGAAGCCATTACTACATCAGCATTTACTTCATAGGCTTTTTTGATAGCCATTTCCATTGCAGCTGGTTCTTCAGGGTTTGGCGAAACCACAGTTGGGAAATCACCGCTCACCACATCTTGTTCTGGAATGTTCATAATGTTTTCGAAACCGAAGGCACACAAAGCTTCTGGAATCAATTTTACACCAGTACCGTGAATTGGAGTATAAATAATTTTAAGGTCTTTGTGCTTAGCCACGATTTCAGGTGCAAGCGACACTTTTTTCACTTCTTCAATGAATTTTTTGTCAACCTCTTCACCAATAATTTCAATTAGCGCTTTGTTGCCATTGAAGTTAATGTCGAAAGCTTTCACTTTAGCTACTTCATCAATAATATTTACATCATGTGGACTCACAACTTGCGAACCATCATCCCAATAAGCTTTATATCCGTTATATTCTTTCGGGTTGTGCGAAGCAGTAAGAATGATACCTGATTGGCAGCCAAACTCGCGAATTACATATGAAAGTTCGGGAGTAGGGCGGAGGTCTTCAAAAAGATAAACTTTAATGCCATTGGCAGAGAAAATATCGGCACTTACTTCAGAGAATAGGCGGCTGTTGTTACGGCAATCATGACCAATAGCAACTTTAATTTCATCAAGATGAGAAAAGTTCTTTTTAAGGTAGTTGCTTAATCCTTGAGTGGCAGCACCCACAGTGTATATGTTCATGCGGTTTGAACCAGCACCCATGATCCCACGCAATCCACCGGTACCAAATTCAAGATCTTTGTAGAATGAATCTACCAATTCTGTTTTATCTTCTGCATCAAGCATTCGTTGTACATCAGCACGAGTATTTTCATCATATACCTCGCTAAGCCAAGTTTGTGCTTTTTTTATTACAGGATCTAAATTTTCTGACATAATTTCGAAGTTTAGTTTATTATCTATATTTTAAGAATATCAATGCAAGATTTTAGGCTATCTCGCCAATATGGAATTTCAATTCCATAGGTCTTTTTGATTTTAGTTTTGTCTAAAATGCTGTATGCTGGTCTTTGAGCTGGCGTAGGGTAGTCTTCGGTAGCAATGGGGGAAACTTTGCAGGTAATCTGTCCAATTTCATGAATTTGTTTTGCAAAATCATACCAACTAGCTACTCCCTCATTTGAGTAATGATAGATGCCCGGTTGCCAATTGCTATCTGCTTGTTTAATGATTTCCATAATCACTTGTGCCAGGTCGGCTGCATAGGTCGGCGTACCTACTTGGTCGGCAATAACGCGTAGTTCATCGCGTTCTTCACCCAATTTGAGCATCGTTTTCACGAAGTTCTTTCCATATGTTGAATAAAGCCACGACGTGCGAATGATAACAGATTTAGAATCTTCTTTAAAAAGCGCAATTTCTCCGTTGAGTTTTGTTTTTCCATAAACGGAATTAGGACCCACCAAATCATCTTCCACATATGGAAGATAAGCTGTGCCATCAAACACATAGTCGGTAGAAACATGAATAACTTTAGCTTGATTTGCCTTGGCTACTCTACCAATATATTTAGGTATAGAAACATTAATAAGCTTAGCTAAATCTATTTCTGTTTCTGCAATATCAACCGCAGTGTATGCTGCACAGTTTACAATGAAATCAGGCTTGTTATTTACGCAATATTCACTTAGCGCATGGAAGTCGGTAGCATCGAGTTCTTGAACATCTGTAAACAGAAATTCGTAGTTGCACTCTTGAGTTGATAACGATTTTAATTCCGAACCGAGTTGACCATTCGACCCAATAACAAGTATTTTCATAGGTGGATAAATTTATGCTTTGATAATCGCATACTGTATGCGATTTACACAGTTTCAAATATAAGAATATTTACGAGAAACAAATGATTCAACACATTAATTCCATGAAATAACGGTTAAATAGAATTTTCTACTTAGTTGTTTCTATTGATAATAGAAAGCACGATATAGCTCATGATAATTAGCGGTAATCCGATAACTCCTAATGCAGCCACTAAAATTAAACAAAGAGCCAAGAAAATATAGCGTGTTTGATTATCGGTCCATGAAAAATTCTTTATTTTCAAAGAAAACATAGGAATTTCAGAAACCATCATAGATGAGAACAAAAGGATGGAAACCAAAATATTGAATTTGTTTAATACAATGTCAATTGCAATAGAACTATCACTCCAAGCTACTATGCCAGCTAGCGATGCAAAAAATAATGCATTAGCAGGAATGGGCAAGCCTAAGAAGCCTGTTTCCTGACGAGTGTCGAGATTGAATTTAGCCAAACGGAATGCACCTGCAATTGGAATAAGCAAGCATGAAGCCAAAGTAAGCCACTCATACCATTGGGCGTTAATTTGAGAAAAAGGTTTCAAATCGCCGAAAAGCGAAAGTTGCAACAGACTAAAAACAATAGCTGCCGGTGCTAGCCCGAAAGACACTAAATCGCAAAGCGAGTCGAGCTGCTTACCCAACTCAGAGTAGGAGTGGAGTAAACGAGCAAACATTCCATCGAGGAAATCGAATATTGCAGCAAAGGCAATGAAAACAGCTGCATGACCAATATAGCCTTGAACACCCAAAAATACAGCAATGCTACCAGAAGCTAAGTTCAATGATGTGATGAAGTTTGGAACCCACCACAAGTATTTATGTCTTTCCATATGATTGTTATTAGCCTTCTCGACTACCTCCCTTGAAGAGGGGAGAGTAGAGGGCTTATTTTAGTTTTTATTTTTTTCCTCCCTTTTGGGGAAGTTGCGAGAGTTCTATAGCTCTCCAATTATTGTTTGCGAACCGACAACTTTGTCGCCAAGCTTTACATTTAATTTGGTGTTGAGTGGCAAATATAAATCAACGCGAGAACCTAAGCGGATAAATCCAAGTTCATCATCTTGTTTCACCACATCGCCATCTTTTTTAAAGTTCAAGATGCGACGAGCCATAGCTCCAGCTACTTGATTAGCCACAATAACCGTGCCATTTTCCATTTCTATGGCAGTTACATATCGCTCATTTTCTTCGGCCGATTTATCTTTAAATGCAGCCAAGAATTTACCTTCAATGTGTTTTGAGAAAACAATCTTACCCGGCACAGGAACCCAGTTGATATGCACATTAAATGGCGACATAAATATAGAAACTTTTAAGCATTGTTGCTTTAAGTGCATGGGTTCAAAAGCTTCTTCGATAACGCAAACTTTACCGTCGGCTGGGCAAACAACTGCCTTGTTGTTTAAGGTGATCGTACGCTGTGGATAGCGGAAGAACTGAAGAATAAGTATCAGTATCATAAAAGCTGTTAAGCTAATGCAAACACGACCATGCATACATGGTGTAAAATAAGCCACTGTTGTAAGTGTAACGAAAAGAATAACTGCTACTAAGATTGTTCCGCGTCCTGCTGGGTGGAATTTCATAATTCTAAATTAGATATAATAATTGTGCGAAATTAAAAAAAATACCTACAACGCCAATAGCTCTAAGAAACATATATACACTGGAATGGCAAATAGAATGGAATCGAAGCGATCGAGTAAACCGCCATGACCGGGAAATATGGTTCCACTATCTTTTACTCCAAATTGTCGTTTGATTAAAGATTCTGTTAAGTCGCCCAAAGTGGCCGATACCACAATGCTCAAGCTTATGGCTATCCAATTTAAAATATTTGCATCAATATAGTATGAAATAAAGATAGCTACCACTACTGCAGAGGCAGCCCCACCAATGGCACCTTCCCATGATTTCTTTGGCGATACTCGCTCAAACAAACGATGTTTACCAAAGCTCACCCCAAACAAATAGGCACAAGAATCATACACCCAAATAATAACCATGAGCACTAAAAATAGGCTAGGGTCGTAATTAGCAGTTAGGTGCAAAATGGGGAGTACAGGGTCGGAAAACACAATGTAATTGGTAAGGCTTAATGGCATGGTGATATAAACAATAGCCGCTAAACCAAAAGCAATGTTTTGCAATGAGTGTTTTTTGTTGGCAAACAATTCGTGTGTGAAAGTAATGAGCAGCACGGGAGCCATTAAGAAAAAGCATTTAGAACTAATTCGTCCTGATGCCACTAAGAAGTTTACGCTAAATATACACACCGATATTAAAGATGTAATCCATCGGTGTGGTGTGAATCCGGTAGATTCGGTGATGGTGAAAAATTCATGCAGCATTCCGAGCATGATAGCAAGGAAAAGAATGGCAAATGTGTATTCGCCCAAAAATAAACAGGCTAACATGATAGCCACAATAACTACGGCTGTAAGTGAACGTTGAATAAGGTTATTCATGGTGTTGTTTTAGTAGCTCGATGGCTTCCTCGGCTTGGCTTTGATGCACATATAATTCGAGGTTGCCGAACAGTTGATAGGGGGAGTCTTGTTTTTTTAATATGACACATGGAATATCATTGTCGATTAGCATTCCTTTTACTAATTCACCCTCAAAATTATTGGGAGTAGTGTAAACACAAACAAAATCTTTTTCCATGATGTGTTGCTTTTTTAGGTTTAAATGATGAGAATTGTTTTTTCAATTCTCATCATGTTTATTTAGGCTATTGCTCTTGATTTTCTACTTCCGATGAAAGATCTTCAAGTTCTGTCGCTTGGGTAGGAGCATCGGCACGGCTAACTTCTTTTGAACTTTGCCATGGACGCTTTCCAAATATTTCTTCTAAATCATCGCCAAAGATGACTTCTTTCTCTAATAGCTTTTCTGCCAATTTATGATGTCCTTCTTCGTTGTCTTTCAACACCTGAAGTGCTCGCTGATATTGTTCATCAATCATAGATTTAGCTTCCTCATCGATGAGAATAGCTGTTTTCTCGCTATAAGGCTTGGTGAATGAATAGTCTGACTGACCTGTAGAATCATAGTAGCTAAAGTTGCCAACTTTAGCGCTCATGCCATAGATGCTAATCATGGCATAGGCTGTTTTTGTTACTTTCTCTAAATCGTTTTGAGCACCAGAAGAAATATTGCCGAAAGCCAATTCTTCGGCTGCTCTACCACCCAATGTTGAACACATTTCATCGAGCAATTGCTCTTTAGTGGTAATAGAACGCTCTTCGGGTAAGTACCAAGCAGCTCCAAGAGCCTTTCCGCGAGGAACAATAGTTACCTTCACGAGTGGGTGCGCAAACTCAAGCAACCAACTAATGGCAGCATGACCTGCTTCGTGGAAGGCAATGCGCTTTTTCTCGTCGGCAGAAATGATTTTATTCTTTTTCTCCAAGCCGCCAATAATCCGATCTACAGCATCGAGAAAGTCTTGTTTCATGACTGTTTCATGGTCTTTTCTAGCTGCAATTAAGGCTGCTTCATTACACACGTTGGCAATATCGGCACCCGAAAAACCAGGTGTTTGTTTAGCCAAAAATGACACTTTCACTTCTGAATTCAATTTCAAATTGCGTAGGTGCACTTTGAAGATATCTTCACGTTCGTTTAGGTCGGGCAACTCCACTTGAATTTGACGGTCGAAACGTCCGGCACGCATCAATGCACTGTCGAGTATTTCGGCACGGTTGGTAGCTGCCAATATAATAATACCAGAGTTGGTATCAAACCCATCCATTTCAGTAAGTAGCTGGTTTAGGGTATTTTCGCGCTCGTCGTTAGAGCCCATGTTCGGACGATTGCCACGTGCTCTACCAATAGCATCAATCTCATCAATGAAAATGATACATGGCGATTTTTCTTTGGCTTGTTTAAACAAATCGCGCACACGAGATGCGCCTACACCCACAAACATTTCCACAAAATCGGAACCCGACATCGAGAAGAATGGCACGTGAGCTTCGCCAGCTACCGCTTTTGCTAGCAGGGTTTTACCGGTTCCCGGAGGACCAACAAGCAAAGCACCTTTCGGAATTTTACCACCTAACTTGGTGTATTTTTCGGGGCTTTTTAAGAACGATACAATCTCTTCGATTTCTTGTTTTGCTTCTGAAAGTCCGGCCACTTCTTTAAAGGTAACATTCACTTTCGAGCCTTTGTCGAACACTTTAGCTTGCGATTTACCCACGCTAAATATGCCACCTCCACCGGGACCACCTGCACCTTTGTTCATGCGGCGGAACATATACATCCAGAATGCAATGATGAGGATAAAAGGGAAGAGCCAACCGAGTACAGCGCCAAAGTAATCTACTTCCTCAGTACTATCAACATATACCCGATTTTCGCGGGGCACTTGTTGCTCTTCTTGAATTTCTTTTACACTTTCGGCGAAATTGTCGTTTCGTCCTACTTCAAGTCTGAATTGAGGACCTCCAACAGCAGGAGTGGAAAGACCTTTTTTGAGCTTATCGTCGTATTTTGTCAAGCTCTCTTCTTTAATATACACTCGCACCGCTTTGTCGTTCACCATAACGAGTTTTTCCACATCTCCATCTTCCAACATTTGGAAGAAGTTGCTTTTATTGATTTTGATGGGTTCTCCTCCAAAATCCCACATTCCAAGACTTAAAATAACCACTAGCATCACCCCATAAATCCAATAAGGATTGAATTTTGGCACTTTGCCTCCATTGCTCAAAGGGTTGAAATTTGATTTGTTGTTATCTTTACGTTTTTTAGTGTCGTTATCCACGGGTGGGAAATTGTCTTTGTTGCTTTTGTTATCTGTAGTATTCATAGAAAGCGTGATATTATTCAACGTCAGTTTTTATTGTTTTTATTTTAGCATCAGCCCAAAGGTGTTCTAAATCATAGTGTTTGCGTGTGTCGTGCTGAAACACGTGCACCATAACATGAGAAAAATCGAGCAAAATCCAAAGCTTGTTTAAATATCCATCTTTGCGGAAGACTCTTTCGCCTGTAATTTTCAACACGGTATCTTCTATTGAGCTAGCAATAGCATCAACTTGGGTGTTTGAATTTCCATGACAAATGATGAAATAATCGCATTCCGAATGATTAATCGGCTGCAAGTCAATCTCTACAACGTCAAGGCCTTTCTTGCGAGCAATGCCTTCCACAATGGCATCGAGTAAAATTTGTGTATTGGTTCTTATAGTTGTTGTCCTGTTCATTGATGAAGTTTAATACACAAAGATAGATTTTTTACCTTATCCCCGACCACCAAAACAAAAACAATAGCAGAAAATTTAGATAGCTGCCACATGAAATCGTAAAGAAAAATCTATTTCGAAGCCCCAAAACAAGGCTAAACTTTTGATGAGAGTAGGAGGGGATTAGCGCTCTATTTGCCATAGATTTTTAGTATTGCTTATTTCTATTTTTGAAGCCTATGCGGAAAATATTTTACACAGCCCGTCTACGAGTTTCTTTGGTATTAATGGAGATAAGTTTCAAAGACAATACAAAGACAAACTCAGTAATTATCACCAATGGGAGCAACAGCCCCATGCTGAAGATTGGATACTATTCCCTAATAACATTGGTAGTCATCTTAGTATTGATGAAGCATCCCTCTCTCAAGGAGAGCTCTATACAGTGGTTACCAACAAAGCTGGAAAAGGGAGGTCAGGTTGTTTAGTAGCTATGATCAAAGGGGTTCGCGCAGAAAATGTGGTTATGATACGACATAAAATTCCGCATTCTAAGAGAAGAAAGGTAAAGGAGGTGACCGTAGATATGGCAGGAGCAATGAATATTATTGCCCAAAAGAGCTTTCCTTGTGCTCAGTT
>JBKEBD010000028.1:0-68230 GCA_047972995.1 Mangrovibacterium sp. | reverse complement strand
CTTTATTTCCCAAAAGCGAGTGCAAAAGTAAAGGTTTAATTTGAACTCGCAAGCATATCGACTCTTTTTTTCGCAATTTCTGTGAAGTCTTTTTCAAGCAAACAGACCAAGAATATGTTTAGTCGTTGGTGGATAGCGATTTACAAATATTGCCACTCGATGACTTTTTTTGGAAGAAAATGTACAACTGGAAAAAAACTTGGAAAGAATGGTATGCTGGGATACCCAGGCAGAAGGAGGATTCTTTATTATATAAATACGCTCAAAAATATCTCCTACTTTATTCTCATGGGATAAAAGTCCCTCGTCTTTCATTCGTTTTGTAATAACTGAAACAAATACCAACTCAGAATTGGACTTTTTTTGCTCAAACGATTCAATTACCAAATCAGAATACTCCTCTTCAGAGGTAAACAAAGCATCATCATAAGCAGGATTGAATCTTTTCAACTCAAATAATGCAATAACCAAAAACGAAAACCTGCTTTTCTAGCAAAAAACCCTCTTCGCCAATGTTGAACCAATACTTTCAGACTAAAAACCACAAACAACCAAAATGAAAAACATCACATCTGATAAAAAGCATATGATTTTATAATATAAACAGACGCGTTTATTGTGCTTCCATAGGTTAACACTAGTAAATCCAGCTCATCATATGTGGCTTATGAAACGTTATATATAGTAAAAGTATAGGCCCACTTTTACTTCTGCAAAAAGAATGCCACATCGAGACTGAATTTTAACTTTTCATTGTGCCGCTGTTTGATTTATTTATCTATTTTCGCCGCACTTAAATTTTGACGGCATACCTATATAGTATAACACTACAGTATCGCCATCGCAAATTGCATAACGATGATTTCATTTTTAGGTCTTTTTATTAAACCATGAAAACGCTAAAATTTAAAGGGGTTTGGTGCAGCATTATTGCTGCGATAACCTATGGCACAAATCCGCTTGGTGCTTTAAATTTATATGCCGAGGGCATAAATCCCGATTCCGTACTGTTTTATCGATACGGTCTTTCGGTAGTTATATTAGCAATCATCATGCTTGCAAAGAAAACATCATTCCGACTAAGCAAAAAAGAATTGATGGTAAGCTCTATCTTGGGCGCAATTTTTGCCATTTCTTCATTATCACTTTTCATAAGCTTTCAGCACATCGATGCAGGAATAGCCTCTACCATCCTTTTCATCTACCCTGTAATGGTAAGTGGTATCATGACTACTTTCTTCAAAGAGAAGCTTACGCCCGTGATTATTATATCAACTTTGCTTGCTTTAAGTGGCATCGGTTTGCTTTATCAACCTAACGGAAGCCAAACAATGAGTTCTGTTGGTGTTTTCTTGGTGCTCGTTTCGGCATTATCGTATGCTATATATATTGTAGTGGTAAATAAATCTGGAATAAATCTGTCGCCTATCAAGCTAACTTTTTATGTTATGCTATTTGGCTGCCTTACCATTCTCATTCATTCAGTATCTAATCCTAACGAGCACATTCAGCTACTCAGCACTTGGAGTTCTTGGGGCTGGGCATTAATGCTTGCTGTATTCCCAACTGTTATATCGCTCGTGTTGATGGTGATTGCCGTTAAAGAAATAGGTTCTACCCCAACGGCTATTATGGGTGCGCTCGAACCTGTAACGGCTATTATCATTGGGGTGAGCATTTTTAATGAAGCCTTCACTCCTGCCCTAGCTTGGGGAATCAGTCTGATTCTTTTGGCTGTTATGCTCATCATTTCTAGCGAATCTATCAACCGACATATTAATCATTGGTTGAAGCACAGCAAAGTGAACAACACAAAACCTAAATTAGGAATTTAACTGAAACAACGGAAAGAACTGCAACTCCATCAAGTAGCAATAACAAGAAAAGCAAACGCCCCAGCTCCGTATAGGAACTGGGGCATTTGCTTTTTCAACAAGAAAGTCTTAGTCTTTCAAATATTTTCTAAATCCTTCGGTGTAATAAACTGCATATTCTGCTTCATCAGAATTATAAATAAAATAGCCTTCTACCCCATCAAGCACTTCAATGAAGTCTATCGCTTTTTCCAAGCCCATCACCATGCAAGCTGTCGCTGCAGCATCGGCTTCCATGCAGGTTTTTGCCAAAATTGTAGCACTCAACAATCGGCTTTGCACAGGGTATCCAGAGCGAGGATCGATAGTGTGTGCATAGCGTTTTCCATCTTGAAGGTAGAAATTACGGTAATTCCCCGATGTAGCCAAGGCAAGGTTCGTTACCCGCAAGATTTCTTGAACAGCATGATCATCTAAGTTCTGCTCAATAGGCTTAGCCACGCCCACTTGCCAGTTTTTCCCTTGAGGATTTTTTCCTTTCACACGCACTTCACCACCAATATCAACCAAGTAGTTAGCACAACCTTGAGACGCCAGATACTCACCCACTTTATCTACACCATAGCCTTTTGCCAGCGAGCTAAAGTCAAGCTTCACACGCGGATCTCTTTTCACAATAGAATCCTTCATGAGTGCCACTTTCTCAAAGCCCACATACTGCATCAAAGAATTAATACGTTCTTTATAATGCTTCTCGCTTCCGGGCTCAAAACCAAATCCCCACTCATTTACCAATGGACCAACAGTAACATCGTAAGCTCCGTTTGTTAAAACCGAGAAACGTTTTGCTTCCAAATAAACCTCTACAAAGTAATCATTAAGCTTTACGCGATCGTTTCGGTTAATTTTTGAAACAATTGAATTGGGCAAAAACGGCGACAACGAGTTGTTCACTCGATTCAAAACCGAATCAATGCCCGCCTGAAGATCCTCTTTCCCGGGACTTTCATAGGTTATATTACTGATTGTACCAAAAATGGTGAATGTCGATTTAACGTAGCCTCTATCCCCACATGAACTGAGGACAAAGGCAATCGACACTAAAATAAGCGTGAAGATTTTCTTCATAGTCATTCTAAAGAATTAAAAAATCAGAAAGCATAGAAAAAAATTCTATGCTTTCAGTTGTTATCTACTTCTAAAATTATGCTTCTAGCATAGTTTGATAAGCTGCTGCATCTAGCAAAGCATCAAGTTCTGCTGTGTCAGTCAATTTCACTTTAATAATCCAGCCATCACCATAAGCATCTTTGTTAATCAACTCGGGTTCATCTTCCAAAGCAGCATTAAATTCTACTACTTCACCAGATACTGGCATAAATAAATCAGACACTGTTTTCACAGCTTCCACAGTTCCAAATGTTTCGTGAATATCAAGGGGTTCACCTTCTGTTTCAACTTCCACAAAAACGATATCACCTAACTCGCCTTGAGCGAAATCTGTAATACCAATTGTTGCTACATCACCTTCAACTTTCACCCACTCGTGGTCTTTAGTGTACTTCAAATTTTCTGGAAAACTCATAATGTTATTCTAATAATGTTTTTACTACTTTTGGAAGTACCTCTTCGAAATGGTTTATCAATAAGGACCCCATCTTTATTCGAAATGCTAAATTACTACAAACATTTATTCTACAAAATGAATTTCTAACAAAATTAAATTTCAATGGCTTTTTCCTTAGATTTTGTTTGTTTACATTTTTCAAATTGGGTGCAATAAAGGAATAAACCATTATATGAAGCCTTTGTTCACACACATTGTCAAAGAAATACAACTTTTAAACTGCATATTCATCGACAAGAAAATCTTATTTGAAACTCAACTAAAAAAAAACAATTCTCCGATACAAAAGCTGTACTTGACCGAAAAATTGGTATCATTGCAGCAAATAACAAATTTAAATTATGTTCGAATTCACCATAAAATCAATTGACGACCTTCCCGAAGTGGTAAGCAAATTTCTAGCTAACTTTAGAGATGAACGCCATTTTGCATTTCACGGAAGCATGGGCGCCGGAAAAACTACGTTCATTAAAGCACTATGCCAACACATGGGCACAAACGATAATATTACAAGTCCTACTTTTGCCTTGGTAAATGAATATCAGACCATGCAATATGGCAATTTGTTGCACTTCGATTTTTATCGTTTAAACGATATTTCCGAAGCTCTCGATATTGGTTTTGAAGAATATATGGACAGTGGAAATTTTTGTTTTATGGAATGGCCAGAACGTGTGGAAGAGATTCTTCCTAGCAGATTGGTAAATGTGGAAATTGAAGCCATCGACGAACACACGCGAATTATTCGCGCACAAATTACAAGCTAAACAAAAACTACTGCTTTCGATAAAATATTATTACACTACCCTTCTTCTGAATTACGGCAAACTACTAAAGCCATCATCGATATTGGAGGCACTACAATGTAGTTACCCTCCACGCAATTCAAACCATTGATGTCTATTTCATCGCCCTCAGCAATGATAGTCCACGATTCTTCAGTGGGTAAGTGGTGTACAAACGCTTTTTCTCTCGCATTGAATATAAAATGTACCCTCGCCCACACTTCATTAGGAAAATCTACCACACTAAAATTCATCGTCTGCTTGTGATAGTTCCCCGGAAATTGTAAGTACTTGCGGATTTCATCGGCATTACTCATTCGCAAACATGGCATAGCCTGACGAAGTGCAATTAGTTTGCTTACATATTCAAACACATCTTGATATTTCGTTTTTCTATCCCAATCGAACGCGTTAATATAGTCGCCCAAATTATACGAATTATGCTCCCCCTTTTTAGTTCTGCAGAATTCACTTCCTCCATGCAAGAAAGGCATACCTTGCGAACAAAGTACTAAGGAAAGCGCTAACTTATGCATCCGTTTAATAGTATCTTCGCTGGCATCTTGTCGAGAAAATTTCAGTTTATCATACAAGGTGAAATTATCATGACAAGAAGCATAGTTCACCACCTGATAAGGCTGTTCTGCCCAAGCATAACGCAAACCACTAGTATAGCCGTATTCCACCTGCGGGTGATGGCAAGCTGCCGAAGCTCCAAACTTCACATTTTCCTCAGCAAAGGCCTTACCATTAACAAATCCACGCTCGTTGGCATGAAAGTTATCTCCCTTAATTGCATCGCGGAAATCATCGTTGAAACAAGCAATTCTTCCTAGCTGAGCCGTGTTCTTTTTCACCGCCCGAAGATGCTCATCTAACGGACTATAATCGGCTGCCCACCCTTCGCCATAAAGCAAAATTCCGGGACGAACAGCATCAAGCGAACTTTGAATTTGCTGCATGGTTTCAATATCTATGATACCCATTAAGTCGAAACGGAAGCCATCAATATGAAACTCTTCTGCCCAATATTTTAGCGAATCTAAAATGTAATTTCGAACCATTGGTCGCTCTGTAGCCAATTCATTGCCACAACCACTAGCATTCGAAAAGTTTCCATCATCGTATTGGCGATAATAATAGCCTGGCACCGTTTGATTAAACCAAGAACGATCGGTAAGCCCCGTATGATTATAAACCACGTCGAGCACAACACCAATCCCCGCTTTATGAAGTGCCATAATCATTTTCTTGAACTCTAATATTCTAGCAGTACTATCTTTGTTGGTAGCATAACTACCTTCCAAATTATTATAATTCAATGGGTCATATCCCCAATTATATCTTCGGCGAGGTTCTAGCTCATCAACTGTCCAATAATCGCCCACAGGCATAAGGTGCACGTGAGTAACCCCTAAATCTTGCAGGTGAGCCACACCAGTACTTAGTCCATCGGTATTTTTTGTTCCTCGCTCAGCAAAAGCCAAAAACTGCCCCTTATGCTCCATACCAGAATTCTCGCCAATGGAAAAATCGCGAACGTGCAACTCATAAAGCACAGCGTCCACAGCATTCAAACACGGAACGGGTTTATCGTTTCTCCAACCTCTCGGATTCGTTTGGTCTGGATCGAAAAACAAGCCCCTTCTTCCATTCACACCAGTGCATCGTACATCTACTCCCGGAGTTTCATTCATCCATCCGCCATCTATTTTAGCTTGAACGGTGTAGTATTTCCCTTTATAATCGCCCATCTGCTGCACTTCCCAAACACCACATTCTCCCTCTTGAAGCTCAACAACTTCTAGTTTTTCACCACCATAACTTTCGCCATACACATTCACACAAATAGTCTGAGCCGTTGGTGCCCATACCTTCGCTATAAAACCTCCTACACAGAGCTTCACTCCTAAATCATGCTTATCATAAACCGGATAAGTCATGAAATCAACACCATAAAAATTCATCATATTATTTATTTTGAAGCTGATTTTTACCAATATCTTGCGTGGCAAGCAATCGTCCAATCAACATGGAAACGACAGTCACCAAATATAACTGTCCCACTAAACAAATGAAAACAGATATTGCTTTCCCTGCATTCGTAAGTGGCAAACAATCTCCATAACCCAAGGTTGTCATCGTTACGAAAGCGTAATAATAAGGATTATAATAATCTAAAACCGTATCTTTAAAATCAAAGGTGAAAGCTGCCGGCGAAATCATCGACACCAGCGACACCAAAAACCCCAAGGCAATGCCCAACAAAAGGTAGCCATTAATTGATTCTAGAATTGCGCGCACATTTACTTCTTTCCGAACTGCCAAATCACGAATAAACATAAACACTCGCATAGCGAAAAACACAAACAGCCAGAAGTTCGCTATAATCTTTATGAAATAGTGCCCTGTATATCGAGATATCCAAATAGCCAAAAGAGCACCCAGCACTTGCGAGCGCCTACTCGCATTAAAATGCTGACTTGTTGCCTCAATACTCAAAATGATAATCACCGAAATGCCCGTAGTAAACAAATGCGCCTGATAGGGCAATGCTAATGCCGGAAGTAAAAATAAAACCAAGCAAATAGCTACTAGCATTCCATAATTACTCAGTCTCACTCTAAAGTGTTTCCAATGCTTTTTTGTTCGTTCGATCATATTTTCTCTTTTTTTCGATCTTGCCACAAGAATGTTAGCAAAAATCCCACTATAAAGATAATACTTGTTCCGAAAACTATGTCCATATTTTTATGAAAAGGGCTCATAAAAGCATTTAAACCCCATTGTGGAAAATAGATTGGCGAAATACTCATCCATGCAATTAGAAAAACACCGAAAAGCACCCCCACTTTGGCAGCCTTTGCTTCTACTCGTTTTCCCACAAATCCTAATAAAAATAATCCTAACATTCCCCCGCTAAATATCGATGCCAACTGCCACCAAGTGTCGAGCGCGCTTTTTACATTTATCATGGCCAAGGCAATGCAAACACTCAGGGCGCTAAACAACAACGACGACAAATATAAAATCTGCATTTGTCGCCTATTGGCTCCCTTGGTTAACTTCGGAATATGACAAAAATCAGTAAGAATGACAGTTGCCGAGCTATTGATAGAAGTAGATACTGTGCTCAGTCCCGCAGCAAAAATCGATGCCATGAGGAATCCCTTAAAACCAACGGGCAATTGATGAGCAATAAAATAAGGGAAAACCTGATCGATAGGCAGACGCTCTGGTAGGAGCTGCGGAAACTGTCTATAATAAACAAAAAGCGCTGTGCCAATGAAAACAAACAATAACGAAACCGGAATGTACAACAAGCTCCCGCTCACAGCCGATTTCTTTGCTTCTTTTTCACTACTCGATGTCATGTATCGCTGAATATAATTTTGGTCTATCCCATAATTTTGTAGGTTGATGAACAAGCCATAAATCAGCACGCACCAAAACGAGGAGCTTGTTAAATCGAAATTCATATCTCCCAAGCTAAATTTATGAGCCATCGCCCCTTCCTGAATAACCTGACTCACCCCGCCCGGCAATTCTATTAGAATGATAAATAAACAGAGAAAAGCTCCAAGAATTAAAATGATTGCTTGAATGGCATCAGTCCATACCACGGCTTGAATGCCCCCCAACATGGAATAGAGCATTACACTCACGCCTGCTACTATAATAATTGTGGTAATAGGCAGGTCAAGCATAGTGCTTGCCAATAATGAAAGAAGAAATAGAATGGTGCCCGCACGCATTAACTGTGTGAGCAGATACATGACCGATGCATAATTCTTTGCCCAAGCTCCGAATCGCATTTCTAAATACGTGTAAGCCGAAGGACTGTTCACTTCGCGATAAAGCGGAACGAAGAAACGCACCGCCACATAAGAAGCCAAGGGAATGCTCAGGCTAAACACAAAAGGATTCCAATTAGAAGCAAATGCTTGCCCTGGCAAGCCTAAATAGCTGATACTACTCACAAAAGTGGCAAATATCGACAACGAAACTACCCAAGTAGGGATCCGCTGATTGCCTAAAGTGAAAGCTTCTGCCGATTTATTTTTCTTGTAAAACGAAAGTCCGAAAAGAACGATGCCCAACAAATAAGCACAAAACACGACAACATCTACAACACTCATTGATTATTTATCTATTTATAATCCTGATTTTATAGCCGCTTTAGTGATTTCAATTCGTCTTTTCGCTTTCCAGCACAACGAAAAAGCAACAAACTTTTCGGCTATTCAAAAAAGGTTTCTTTTTTATTCCGAACAAAAATAATAAATCCCGAAACATTATAAAGTTTCGGGATTTATAAATGATTAAAATACAATCTCATTATCATCTTCATCGAAGAATCGGCAATCTAAGAATCCGAGTGCCGGAGATGATTGTATTACTGTTTTCTTCTTGAATTTAAGCCTCCATTTTAGTTGAGTAGAAAAAATACCTTTCGTAAGGTATGCTTCAACAAATGGATGAACTTCAATTCTTAATTTCTTTTTATGCAGATCATTGAATATATATTCCAATTTTCCTGCAATTTCATCTACAAGTAAAACAGTTGGTGTTACTTTTCCCGCCCCTTTACAAGTGGGGCAAACCTCTGCTGTTTCTACGTGTTGTTCCATACGCACGCGCTGACGAGTAATTTGCATCAAACAAAATTTGCTCAAAGGCAAAATATTGTGTTTGGTGCGATCCTCTTTCATCATATCGCGCATTCGATCTAGAACCTTCTTCTTGTTTTCGGCGGTATGCATATCGATAAAGTCGATTACAATAATTCCGCCCATGTCTCTCAGTCTAAGTTGTCTTGCTACTTCATCAACAGCAGCCAAGTTCACTTCAAGAGCATTTGTTTCTTGATCCACACCCGCTTTCGAACGGTTACCTGAGTTTACATCGATAACATGAAAAGCTTCGGTGTGTTCAATGACCAAATAAGCTCCATTTTTGAATGTTACCGTCTTTCCGAAAGCCGATTTAATCTGCTTATCTACGCCGTAATAATCAAAAATAGGCTGACCACCCGTGTAATGCTTTACCACTTTGGTCTTTTCTGGGTCAATGCGACGAATATAGTCGCTGATGTTTGATGCTGTTTCTTCATCGTTAACCACAATGCTGCTAAATTCTGGAGTATAGATATCTCGTATCATAGCAGCAGCCCTACTCAATTCACTAATCACCATTTGAGGTGCTTGAGCCTTTGGCATGGTTTTAAATAAAGATTCAAACTTCTGCACCAATCGGCGGAGTTCTTTATCGAGCTCTGCCACACGTTTTCCTTCACATGCTGTACGCACAATCACCCCATATCCTTTGGGTTTGATTGATTCGATAAGGTGCTTTAATCTTTTTCGTTCTTCTGCCGATTTGATTTTAGTGGAAATATTTATTTTCTCACTAAATGGTAAAAGCACCATATTGCGACCCGCAATTGATAGTTCCGATGTTAAGCGAGGACCTTTAGAATTGATTGGTTCTTTTGCAACCTGAACTAAAATATCCTGCCCTACATTGAGCACATCGGTTATTTTTCCATCTTTAAAGATATCAGAATGAGGTCTGATTTTGTCTATGGAATTAATACGTGTTTTCTTGGATGCAGACACACTTCTAAACTCATTTAAGGTTGAAAACTGTGGTCCTAAATCCTGATAATGTAAGAACGCATCTTTAGAATAGCCTACATTTACAAATGCGGCATTCAAGCTTGGCATAATTTTCTTAACTTTACCTAAGTAGATATCGCCTACCGAAAATTTTGCATCGCTTTTGTCTCTTGAAAGTTCAACAAGGCGCTTCTCTTCGAGCAGCGCAATCATTACTTCTGACTGAGCAACATCAATAACGATTTCTTTGCTCATATCATTATAATTTAAATGGTAATACTAGAGCTTTGCTCTAAAACTAGAAAACCCAGGACGCTTGGCATCCCAGGTCTTGCGATTTCATTTAAAACCTTACAAGAAGATTATTTCTTCTTCTTGTGACGGTTTTTACGAAGTCTTTTCTTACGCTTGTGCGTAGACATCTTATGTCTTTTTCTTTTCTTTCCGCTTGGCATAATTTATTAATTTACATTGTTTTTAACTTGTTCTAAAAATGTCTTCGATGGTTTAAAGCTAGGAATAAAATGCTCTGGAATTACGATAGCTGTATTCTTAGTAATATTACGAGCTGTTTTTTGAGCTCTTTTCTTCACTACAAAGCTACCAAAACCACGAAGGTAAATATTTCTACCCTTTGCCATGGAGTCTTTTACTGAATCCATGAAAGCTTCTACGGTTTGAAGCACAATGGATTTCTCAATCCCCGTATTCTTGCTAATTTCATTAACAATATCTGCCTTTGTCATTTCAAATTATTTTATTTCCAGTAATTTAATTTTCTCAATCGGTCTGCAAAGGTAAAAAAATTATCCAAGTATAATAGTAATCGTCGAATATTTTCCAAAAAAACCTCATTAGCATCAATATAAAGTAGCTCTCTTTTGTTTTTGTTGACATTTAAAGAACATTACTTTTATTTGAGCTGCTAAAATAAACATTTTTTCGGTACCTCACCTATTAATCCATTAAGAATTATTGTTTTTAGCTACTCTCAGCTTAAAAAATAGCCTCACAGTTCGCTACGGAATGATAATAACGGAAAAATACGCACGCTTATCCAATGCAACCGAAAGCTTATTTGAAAATCAAACGACAAAGCGCCAACTTAAACTGTGGTCAGTTTAAAATTGCTCACCTCGGCTTGAAGCTCGGCAAAAAAAGCTAGAAATCGCGTATTTATTTCTTCTTCCTCTTCAGCTATAATTTGAATGGCACGGGCAGAATAGTTTGGCAAACTGGTAAACTTCGACATGGTGCTCAAGGTATTTTCAATTCCCTCCAGCGTGGCATAACGCAAAATGCGTTTATTGCGAATGAAATTAATGAGCATCCCTTTAGCACCTTGCGGAAGCAAATGAAATCTATTCAACAGCACTGCATGAGCTTGTTGCGTGTAGTTGCGTAAAGTTAACGTGGAATAACTACTCCAATTCTTGATTAGAAAATAATCGAAGATGATGTCGACTACCACGCCAGCATATTTACGGTAAGGATCTCTAAAAAAAGATTTCGCTTCCATTACCAAAAGGTGAGAATCTGTAAAACTATCGATGGTGCGATGCATAAAAATACCGCGCTGCACCTCTGGTGAATAATATTGAAAATCCTTACCTTTCACAAAATCGCCGATGAAGTTACCCAACATACAATCTTCTGAATCACCCGATAAATATATGTGCGCTAGAACATTCATGGCTATTTGTTTTTGAATATATCATTCTGTTGGTCTAAAGATATATAAAAAACAAAATTAAACCCCATTAAGTTTGAACTTAACGGGGTTTAATTTTATCGATATTTTTTGAAAGCTGCTTTAAGTACTTATCTCCTTCATTAACAATAAGTTTTCACAAGTGGCTTCTCTTAAAAAATCTTTAAAGCCAGTTACAAACGAGCTTTAATTGCTTTCGTTGCTTCTTCAAACCCCGGCTTCTCTAGCAAAGCAAACATATTGCTTTTATATGCTTCAACACCGGGTTGGTCGAATGGGTTCACATCTAAAAGATAACCACTAATTCCACAAGCTATTTCGAAGAAATAGATAAGTTGCCCTATATAGTAAGCCGAAAGCTGAGGAATTTCAATACGCACATTAGGCACTCCCCCATCAACGTGAGCAATGCGAGTTCCTAGTTCTGCCATTTTATTCACTTCGTCAATTCTTTTTCCTGCCAAATAATTCAAACCATCGTGATTTGCTTCATCGGCAGGGATAGTCAACGTTTGATTTACTTTAGCCACAGAAAGCACTGTTTCAAAAAGCTTACGTTCACCTTCTTGAATATATTGCCCCATAGAGTGCAAGTCTGAACTAAAATCAACACTTGCAGGGAAAATTCCTTTATTCTCTTTACCTTCACTCTCGCCATAAAGTTGCTTCCACCACTCGCTGAAATAGTGTAGTTTGGGCTCGTAGTTCACCATGATTTCAATCATTTTGCCCGACTTATAGAGTTCATTTCTAACCACGGCATATTGTGCAGCAATATTCTCCTCAAATGGTGCGCCAGGTTTAGTTGCAGCTTCCATATCGGCAGCTCCTTTAACCAATTCGCGCACATTGTAGCCCGCACATGCAATAGCCACTAAACCTACCGGTGTAAGCACTGAATAACGTCCACCCACATCATCAGGAATAACGAAAGTTTTATATCCTTCAGCAGTTGCCATGGTGCGCAATGCGCCACGTTTTTCATCGGTAACAGCTACAATTCGGCTTACCGCTTCTTCTTTGCCATATTTTGTTTCAATGTCTTGCTTCAACAAACGGAAGGCAATAGCTGGTTCTGTAGTAGTTCCCGATTTTGAAATCACACAGATTGCATATTCTTTATCTGCCAACAATTCGCGCAATTCACTGAGGTAGTCTTCTCCAATATTCTGACCTGCAAATATAATATGAGGTGCATCGCTACCCTTCAAGTGCGCAAAAGTATCTGTTAAAGCATCTACCACAGCTTTAGCACCAAGGTAAGAACCTCCAATGCCTACTACCACAAGAACTTCAATTTTCTTGTCGCGAAGTGATTTTGCAGTAGCCTCTACATCTGCCAAATGAGCTTCTGAAATGCCTGATGGCAAGTTCACCCAACCCAAAAAGTCGTTGCCTTTGCCTGTTTTGTTATACAATTTTTCCAGTTGCTTATTCGCCAATTCAGCTTGTGCATTCACTTGGTCTTGTGTCACAAAACCAAGCACGCTGCTGTAATCTAATTTAATATTTTCCATCGTTTTTATTTTATCATCGTAGTTTCTTTGTTAGTTCCAACGCCTCTATTGAGGCACTTGCACCACCATAAAGCACATTATAAACCATGTTGCAAATAGGAAGGTTCACCTTGTAATCTTCATTAATTTCATGCAAACATTTCGAAGCATAATAGCCCTCTGCCACCATGTGCATTTCTAACTGCGCTGTTTTAATGGTGTATCCTTTTCCTACCATGGTTCCGAATGTGCGGTTTCGCGAAAACTGCGAATAAGCCGTTACGAGCAAATCGCCCAAATAGGCTGAACTTACAATATCGCGGTCGATGGGATGCACCTTGTCGATGAAACGCTGTATTTCTTGCGCTGCATTTGAAACCAAAACGGCTTGAAAGTTATCGCCATGGCGCAATCCGTGCATGATTCCCGAAGCAATGGCAATGATGTTTTTCAACACCGAAGCATACTCAGTACCCCAAATATCATCGCTCACGTTGGCATTGATAAACGGACATTGAATTAAATCGGCAATAAATCGAGCTCTGCGCAAATCGGGGCACGCAATAGTGAGATACGACAGTCGTTCCAATGCCACTTCTTCAGCATGGCAAGGACCTGCAATAACACTCATTCGCTCAAAAGTAATACCAAATTTATTGTGCATATATTGGCAAATTACCTCATTGGTTTCAGGCACGATACCCTTCACCGCCGACACAATATATTTATTTGCCCATGAAACCGTCACTTGCGAAAGCATTCCATTGAGGAAAGCCGAAGGAATAGCTATAATGATGATTTCATTATCTTCAATAATTTGGTTAATGTCGTTATAAAACTTTATTCTTTCGAGTTCAAACTCTACTCCACGCAAATAGCGTGGGTTGTGTCCATACTTCCGAAATTCTTCAATCGTTTCTTCCTTACGGAAATACCACGATAGCGAATCTACATTGCACATGATAATTTTCGCCAAAGCTGTTGCCCAGCTTCCGCTACCAACCATAGCAACTTTGGAATCTTTATGAATACTCATAATATTAGTTTTGGTTTAGCTCAACCAGCCTTTTACGTCATCGGCGGATGGATTTTGCAGCCCTAATTTATTCTTTTTATTATAGCCACACAAGTCATTGAATAATTTTCCGGCAGAAGCTTCTTGTAAAGCTGCCACTTTTTTGAAACCTAGCTTACGCAATACTTCAATCCATTCGGCAGATACGCCTATGGCTTCAAAAGCTTCGTTAGCATCGGCAGTGTCTTTCTTTTCGGGTTTCATTTGTGGGAAGAACAATACATCTTGAATTGATTGCTCTCCAGTCATAAACATAGTTAATCGGTCGATACCAATACCCATGCCCGATGTTGGAGGCATTCCATACTCTAGGGCACGCAAGAAGTCTTGGTCGATAAACATAGCTTCATCATCGCCTTTTTCCGACAATTTCATTTGGTCTTCAAAGCGTTCACGTTGGTCGATTGGGTCGTTCAATTCCGAATAGGCATTAGCTAGTTCTTTTCCACAAACCATCAATTCGAAACGCTCGGTCAACTCGGGATTGTCGCGATGTTTTTTTGTCAATGGCGACATTTCCACCGGATAGTCAATAATAAAAGTTGGCTGAATATAGTTTGCTTCACATTTTTCACCGAAGATTTCATCGATAAGTTTTCCTTTACCCATGGTTTCATCAATCTCGATATCCAATGCTTTACATATTTCACGTAGTTCGGCTTCCGACTTGCCTTCCACATCATAACCGGTGTGCTCTTTAATTGCGCCACACATGGTTACGCGAGGATATGGTGCTTTATAGTTGATTGTATGCTCACCCACTTTCACCTCGGTGGTGCCGTGCAACGCCAAAGCTACGCGCTCTAACATTTGCTCGGTGAATTGCATCATCCACTTGTAGTCTTTATATGCCACATAGATTTCCATTACGGTGAACTCTGGGTTGTGTGTTCTGTCCATTCCTTCGTTGCGGAAGTCTTTGGCGAACTCATACACACCATCGAAACCACCTACAATGAGTCGTTTTAAGTAAAGTTCATTGGCAATACGCATATACAATGGAATGTCTAGCGCATTGTGGTGCGTTATAAATGGGCGTGCTGTTGCTCCCCCCGGAATTGATTGTAAGATTGGAGTTTCCACTTCAAGGTAGCCATGTTCATTGAACATTTGGCGCATGGTATTCACAATCTTTGTGCGCTTAATGAAAGTGTCTTTCACTTGTGGGTTTACAATCAAATCTACATAACGCTGACGATAGCGCATTTCTGGGTCGGTGAATGCGTCGAATGTTTTACCATCTTTTTCTTTCACAATGGGAAGTGGTCGGATTGATTTACTCAACACGATTAATTCTTTCACGTGAACAGATGTTTCCCCCACTTGGGTTTTAAACACAAAACCTTTAATACCTACGATATCGCCAATGTCTAGCAATTTCTTGAAAACATCGTTGTATAATGTTTTATCATCCTCAGGGCATATTTCATCTCGGTTGATGTAAACTTGTATTCTGCCTGAGTCGTCTTGCAACTCTGCAAAAGAAGCTTTTCCCATGATACGGCGGCTCATCAATCGACCTGCCATCACTACTTCTTGAAAGTTATTTGCTTCTTCGCTGTATTCGTTTTTTATTTGTGCAGCCTTGGCGTTTACTTGAAATTCAGGTGCTGGGTAAGCATCGATTCCTAGTTCGCGTAATTTGGCTAATGAATTTCTTCTAATTACTTCTTGTTCGCTTAATTCTGATACACTCATTCTATCTAAATTATTTTGCTACAAAGATACATTTAAAATGGAAATAGGTGAACTTATAGTCTCTATTGTTAAAGCTTTATTAAGCGAATTTCTGAAAATTAAGATTCTCATGAAGTAATGTGCATATTTCGGCACTACTTCAAGGGCTTATCTTGGTCAATAAGCTCCATATTCAGAAGCTTTCAAATTTACCCCTCTTCTTCACCTCTGAAAACAAAAAAACCATTTCCCCGAAGAGAAATGGTTTTTTAATTTATTTCAGCGCTGTGGCGTTTATTTTGCTGCTGCTGCTTTAGGACAAGTTTTTGCTTCTTTGCAACAAGCTTTTTTCTCGCTTTTCACCAAAGTCATCTCATCGATAAGGTTGGTAGCACCAGCGTATTTGTCGATTGTCCAAAGTACAAAACGAATATCTACGTTGATACATTTTTGCAATTGGTGTTCGAAAGCAATATCGCCACTCATAGCTTCCCAGTTTCCATCGAAAGCTGTTCCGATCAACTGTCCTTTAGCGTTCATTACTGGCGAACCTGAGTTTCCACCTGTAATGTCATTATCAGTAATGAAACAAGTGTGCAATGTACCATCAGCATCAAGATAATTGCCAAAATCTTTTGCTTCACACAGTGCTTTCATGCGAGCTGGCACATCAAATTCAATATCGCCGGGGATTTCTTTTTCAGCATAACCTTTAATGGTTGTGAAGTAATCGTAGTTCACACCATCGCGAGGTTTGTAATCGCCCACTTTTCCGTAGGTAATACGCATTGTACTGTTTGCGTCGGGATAGAATTTTTTTTCTGATTCCATTTCTAAACGAGCTGCTGTAAACAAACGTCGACCTTCTGCCAATTTAGGAGCTGTTTCTTTTTGTGCTGTCCTAATGTTTTCTAACTCTGCATAGATACTTCTCATCACCACATAAACAGGGTCTTTTTGCAAGGTTTTAAATTTAGGGCTAGCCAAGAAACTTGTTAAGCTTGCTTTATCAGCGAACACTGTTTTAGCATATACTTTCGCCATATAAGCATCGATGTTTCCGTCTTTAATATCGGCAAAGAATGAAGGATAGAAATCGGCATCAACATTTTCTCGATATACTTGAGTTAAAGCAGCTGCGATTTTTTTATCGGTAGCAGCATCATAATCTTTGAAATAAAGTTCCATTCTGCTTTCAACAGCTTTTACTGCAGCATCAATTTTTGCTTGATCGCCACTTTCTAATGCTTTTTCCAACGAACGAGCTGCTGCCGAAAAACGGAAAGCCTCTGGTCCACCCAAGAAACATTCTACCAAGTAAGCATAGGCATAAGATGCTTTGTTGTCGGCATAAGTTCCTTCAATTTCAGCCACGGGGTCGCCATATTTAGCTTTGCGCGATGAATCGGCATTAATCCAAGCCATTACTTGCTTTTCTAGTTCTTGTTTTTGTGCTACTACGCCCAAAGCTTCCAAACCTTTGTTCATACCAATAGCATTTTTGTAGTAGTTTGAACAACGAGCAGCTTTCGATGCGTATTGAATGCGAGCAGCAGTGCTCGTAGCTTGATATTCATGAATGACATCTAGTTTTGGGCCACGAGCGTTAATTCTACTCATGTTAACAATGTTCATTGCTTCTTCAATACCGTATGACGTTTTATAACGTTGCGTGCTTCCGGGATATCCCATTACAAAGGCGAAGTCGCCTTGTTGGTAACCATCAAGTGAAATTTCAAGATGTTGTTTTGGAGTGTAAGGCACATTGTCTTCCGAGTATTCTGCTGGCGAACCATCAGGAGCACAATAAATGCGGAACATCGAGAAGTCACCGGTGTGACGAGGCCACATCCAGTTGTCAGTATCGCCACCAAATTTACCAATTGATGAAGGAGGTGCACCTACCAAACGAATGTCTTTAAACACTTCATAAACAAATAAGAAGTATTGATTATCATACAACATCGATTTTACTTGAGCTTCGTAGTGCGTGCCCTCAGTAGCTTCTTTTTGTAATTTTGCTGAAACTTTGGCGATAGCTTTTGTTCTTTCATCGTAAGTCATGTTGTCTTTCACGGTAGCCAATACTGTTTCGGTAACATCTTTCACGTTAATCAAGAAAGACATTGTTTTGCCGGGGTTAGGCAATTCTTCTTCGTAAGACTTTGCCCAAAATCCTTCTTTAAGGTAGTCGTGTTCTGGGGTTGAGTGAGCTTGAATTTCGCCATAACCACAGTGGTGGTTTGTAAGCACCAAGCCTTTATCTGAAATCACCTCACCGGTGCAAGAACCACGGTCGAGAGCCACAATAGCGTCTTTAATGCTTGAGTTGTTTACGCTATAAATATCTTCGGCCGAAAGCTTCAAGCCCATTTGTTGCATTTCGCCGATATTCATCTTGTAAATCAGCGCTGGTAGCCACATTCCCTCATCGGCGCGCACATTGCTCACCATCATAGAAGAAATTAAAGCTACAACTAAAAGAAATCTTTTTGTCATATTCTTTATCTTGGTTTAAAATTTATTTCTGGCACAAATATAGTAAAGAATTAGGAATTAAGACTTAGGATTTGCACATCAAGTGCACCAAAAAGGGGTGAAAACTAACAATTTGTCCCCATTAGTCTTCTTTAAAGTAGCACAGGTCACCCATTATAGCATCTGAAATGAACAAACCTTCTGAACTAAGCACATAACTTTCGCCATTGCGATAAACCTGACCAGCATTTAAATATCCCTGCAATTGTTGCTTGAAATAGGTCACATATTGTGCTTCAAAATTCTGCTTCAAATAGCTTTCGCTGATTCCCCACTGGGTGCGCAAACTCGTGATAATGTAATCATTATATTGATCTTGCGGTGTAAGTTGTTCTACCTCAAAGTAGCCAGCACTGGTTGATAAGGCTTCCACATATTCTTCTACCGAGCTGCAATTCCATCGTCGGGTGTTTAAATCGAATGAATGAGCCGAAGGTCCTAATCCGAGATAGGGTTTTCGCTCCCAATAGGCTCTATTGTGGCGCGAATATTTACCTGCTTTAGCAAAGTTCGATATTTCGTAATGCTCAAAGCCTGCATCTGCCATTTTTTCGCGCAACATTTTAAACTGACTGAAGCTCTGTTCATCGGGCAATTCTTTGAGCTTATGTTCTTGCAAATCTTTATAGAACACCGTGCCTTCATGATAGGTAAGATGATAGGCTGAAATGTGTTGCACTTGAAGATCCAATGCTTGAGCTATGATCTGCTGCCACACATCAAGCGACAAATCAGGCAAGCCATAAATTAGGTCGATGCTAATGTTTGCAAAGCCAAAATCCTGAGCCAATCGCACAGCCTGAATAGCTTGCATGGCACAATGCCTGCGGTTCATGCGCTTCAAGTCGCAATCTTGAAACGATTGTGTGCCAATACTCAAACGGTTAATCACGGTTTGGCTTAGTGCTTCCAGATAAGATGGTGTTAAATCGTCGGGGTTACATTCGAGGGTAATTTCGGCATCAACGGCAATATAAAAATACGTGTGCAAATGATACATTAGCGCATCGATTTGTTCCACCGATAGCACCGATGGCGTACCGCCTCCCACATACACTGTTTCAACGATCTGCCCTTCCAACTCCACCGCACGGTTTTCAATTTCTTGGTACAAAACCTTCAAAAAATCGTCAAGCTTTGTAATGTCTGTACTCTTATAAAAATCGCAATAGTAGCACTTTGTTTTGCAAAATGGTATGTGTATGTATATTCCAGCCATTTTTGGAATTAAGGGTTTGAATTAAAGAAATTCGACGTTACAAATTAAAGCTTCACCCATTGCTCATGAGATTCCATGTCGGAAATAATGTCTTGAATGCTTGTTTGCTTATAATAATCTACCACCTGCTGCTTCACAGGTCCGAATTTGGCGTGCAACGGACAGTGCGTTTCTTTCTCATTCTGACAGTTGCAAGGTTCATTCTTTAGTAAGCAAAATTCAAAATATTCTTTTCCTTCAACAACTTCAATGATATCATAAAGTGAAATGTCGCTCAGTTTTCGATCGATATAAAAACCACCTGAAGGTCCTTTTGTTGATGCTACGAGTCCATCTTTAACCAAATTTTGCAGAATCTTTGCCACAAAATGCGAGGGAACATCTATTTCATCGGTAATTTCTTTTACTCTAACCTTCTTTCCTGTACAATTTTTCCCAATGAAAATGATGGCACGCAATGCGTATTTACAAGTTTTTGAAAGCATCTATTTGGGTGTTTGTTTTTTTTATGACACAAAGTTAATGCTTTTTCATTTTTAAACAAGAGCAGTGGAAAACAGAAGAATTGATATTTACGAAATAATCAGTGGAATGGCAAACGAAAACGACGATCCCACGCCATCTTTTGACTCCACCGCAAGGTGTCCGCCTAGCAATTCCACCAATCTTGCCGATATCGTTAATCCAATTCCTATTCCTCTGGTTCCGTTCACTTGATTTTCTCTAAATTGAGCAAATCGCTCGAAAATTCGTTCTTGCTCTCCCTCAGGAATGCCTAAGCCCGTGTCAGTAACTTCGAAACGAATCATGTTGACTTTTTGTTCTACGGTGAGCACTACAGTACCTGCTTTTGTGTAGTTAAAGGCATTATTGAGCAACTCCTTTAACACTTGCATTAAACGATCTTCATCGGTGATTGACATGAAGCGAACAGGCAGTCTATTTTGCAAAACAAATTTCAGCTCTAGTTTTTCCTCTTCCACTCGACGGTTGTATTTCTCGCTCAACTTAAAGCACAGTTTATCGTAAAATACATAGTTTTCTTTCAGTGATATTTGCCCTACTTCAATTTTTGAAAAGTCAATGATGGAATCAATCAAAGTCAGCAAACTTTCGCCGTTGCTTTGAATTAACGACACTAACTCTATACGTTCTTCCTCCGACAGATCTTCTACCAAAAAATTAGAAAATCCAATAATGGCGTACATCGGTGTTCTAATTTCATGCGACATATTCGCCAAGAAAGCTGATTTCAAACGGTCAGCTTCCTCTGCCTTTTCATGCTCATCGAGCAATCTTTTTTCTACCGCTTCGCGCGATAAAATCATTTCATTAACCACAGCCCCGAGTGTTTGAAATTCCAAGAAGATCATATCTTCCATATTGATATGCGTGAGCCTGTCGGCACTTTGTCTAAAGAATTCCACAAAAAAATCGAAGTCTTCTTTAAACCATCGTTCAAATCGATAGAAAAAGTAAATGGTTAACATCACCATAACGGCAAAAAATAAAATAACCTGAAAGATATACCTTATTAAGTCTGCACGTAGTATTTTTTTTTGACTAACAGCTTCCAAATCGACTTCCGATTCATAGAATCCAGCTCCTATAAACCAGCCCGTGTTTAAATCTAGCTTCACATAAGAGATTTTGGGCGATAGCCTCACGACTTCTTTTTTTGTTTCTCCACGACTATACCACATATACGACATGAAGTCTCCCGAAGGATTTTCGGTCAATACTGCTGTAATTTGCTCGTAAAAAGCTCTTGATGTGGGTTCTGCTGCTGTCTTCAAGTTATAGTGCGACTCTGCTCCACCGTAAGCCTTCCCTTGAAAAATATCGCCATTAGGCTCAATGATAAAAACATTGCCATTATAGCCAAAAGTTTTGGTACTAATTTTTTCAACTAGTTCCTCCTCAAATTCTTCTTGGTAATTCGACGGATACATGACAGACACGAAATAACAGTTCATTTCGGGAAACTCCTTCACATAACTCATCTGCAATTCGCCAGTTACCAAATCTGTTGAATAGCGAAATCCTTCGCCTCGTTCTGCAAGTATCTTTAATTCCTCTTGCACAAAATAAGAACCTGTTTGATCTTTTATTTCAAGCAAACTCTTTCCTTCAAATTGTGGATTATTCGGGTTGTAAATTGCTCGCCCATCAAGTCCATTAATCAAAACCCGATAACAAGTAGATGAGCTGGCCAAAGAAGATACCGCTTTTATAACCTGACGTCTTAACTGTTTTTCCGACATTTGGTAGCGACATTCCTCGTAAATTGCTGATGCCAAATTGCAAGCCTCTTGCACATTGTCTTCCAGCTCTGCCACTTTCCTCTCGTGCAAGCTTTTCTTAATTCCAGCAATATATTCACACTCTAAATCCACCGTACTTTTCACAAAACACTTGGCATTTTCAATCTTCTGCTCACGAAGTTCTACGGCAGATTTCTTATAATCACTCACACACACTGAAATCCGTATCAACATAATAATCAATACCGCAAAAATGGAAAACCCAACAAAGACTATTCGAAAATAGCCAAATAATCCCCTATCTTTTAGCCTATCGTGCAAATTCATAATTTGGTGTGATGTGTGCTTTTTCTTCTTGCTAAAAACTTAATAAAGCTTATTTCGGGCAAATTTCGATAAAAATTTTATTAAAACAAACAAATTAGCGTTAAGTCGCACATTTCAACTAAATATTTCGGAATGGAATTTGAATTTAATCTCACATACTAGTTTCTAGGGATGTTCTTGGAGTTACTTAACGATTAGCACGAGCGCAGCATTGGTTAGTTTGGGGAAGCAACGAACAACTTCCACAAAAGAAAAACTGCTGCAAACCATACTATATTATATATGTAACTATCTTTGATCTGCCCGCTTACTTTAAAAATATCACAACATGAAAGATTTAAAACATGTAACGTTATCGCTTGTTATAGCGATCATCAGTGCCGGAATGGCAATCTGGACCTACCAAACCTTCTTTTCAACCCCTCAAATTGTGCAAGTGGAAAGCACACCCGTTGCCCGGTATGCCAATTTGAATACAGCCGCCCCTTCGGGGAACATCGACCTAACCTATGCTGCCGAACACTCCGTGCACGCCGTGGTGCACGTGAAAGTGAGTAGCGAAGAAAGCAGTGTTGCCTATGGCAATCCTTTTTACGAATGGTTTTATGGCAATCGTGGGTATCGCCAGCAACAGCCCCGCGTTAGGGAAGGCTCAGGGTCGGGAGTAATCATTTCTAAAGATGGATACATTGCCACCAACAACCACGTGATTGATGGTGCCGACAATATTAAGGTAGTGCTGCAAGATAAACGCGAGTTTAAAGCAACGCTTGTGGGCACCGATCCTACTACCGACATTGCACTATTGAAAATTGAGGGCAATGACTTTCCGTTTCTGAAATTCGCCAACTCCGACAAGCTACTCCTCGGCGAATGGGTGCTTGCCGTGGGGAATCCCTACAACCTCACATCTACAGTTACTGCCGGTATTGTGAGCGCAAAAAGTAGAAACATCAACATCAATGAAAACAGCATGAGCATTGAGTCATTCATTCAAACCGATGCAGCCGTAAACCCCGGAAATAGTGGCGGTGCTTTGGTTAATGCTTCGGGCGACTTGGTGGGTATAAACACAGCTATTGCTTCATTAACAGGATCTTATTCAGGCTATTCTTTTGCAGTTCCGTCGAGCATTGTTGAGAAAGTTATTGGCGATTTGAAAGAATACGGTCAAGTGCAACGAGCTTTACTCGGCATTGGCATTCAAAACATTGATGCCGATTTGGCACAACGCTCCAATCTAGATAAAATTGAAGGCGTTTATGTAGGTTCTGTGGCAACCAACAGCGCAGCAGACGTTGCAGGAATAAAAACTGGCGATGTTATTCTAGACATTGCAGGCACTCCAATTCATTCTGTAGCCAAACTTCAAGAAGCGGTGAGCAAATATCGCCCGGGAGATGAAGTGAAAGTGCTCGCAAAACGAAATGGGAAAAACAAGGTGTTTAACGTAACATTCAAAAATCTACAAGGCGACACCGAGCTAATTGCTGCTGGAGAAGAGTTCCTCGGGGCTAAATTTGAAGAGGTAAGCTCGGAAGCTGCCTACAATTTAAATATCCGCAACGGACTACAAGTAAGCAACACCGGAAAAGGCAAATTAAAATCGGCTGGTGTGAAAGATGGCTTCATCATTATGCGAGTGAACAAGCAAAATGTGAGCAACCTAAATGACTTGAAAAGCATCATTTCTCAAACCAATGGCGGAGTGCTTCTTGAAGGAATATACCCCGACGGAAAAACGGCATACTACGTGTTTTCTACTGCCGATTAAGCACTCTTAAAGGAAGCTTTTGAAGATGACCACAGGGCTTTAATAAACAAAAGGTTGATCTTCAAAAGCTTTTTTTGGAAAATAAGAAAAGAAAATATTAAATCATACACAATAAATGAATAAAAGCGCTTCTATCCCTTTATTAATTAGTAAGAAAGTTATAGATTTGCAGTCCTTTTGGGGTAAAAGAAAATAGCTATTAAAGAAGAAAAGCCCATTATTAAGAGTATATGAGACAATTAAAGATTACCAAATCAATCACAAACCGCGAAAGTGCATCACTTGATAAGTATCTTCAAGAGATTGGTCGCGAAGACCTCATCACAATTGAAGAAGAAGTGGAGTTGGCACAGCGCATTAAAAAAGGCGACCAACGAGCTCTCGAGAAACTTACAAGAGCCAACCTCCGATTTGTGGTTTCAGTAGCAAAACAATATCAGAATCAAGGGCTAAGCCTTCCTGACCTTATCAATGAAGGAAACCTAGGTTTGATTAAAGCTGCAGAGAAATTCGATGAAACTCGAGGATTCAAGTTCATCTCATATGCCGTATGGTGGATTCGTCAGTCTATCTTACAAGCTCTCGCTGAGCAATCTCGTATCGTTCGTCTTCCGCTAAACCAAGTAGGTTCGTTGAATAAAATCAACAAAGAGTTATCGAAGTTCGAACAAGAGAATCAACGCAAACCTTCTGCAGAAGAACTTGCAGAAAGACTAGATTTACCAGCTGACAAAGTGGCAGACACCATGCGTGTTTCTGGTCGTCACATTTCTGTTGATGCTCCCTTCGTGGAAGGTGAAGACAACAGCTTGCTTGACGTGTTGGTGAATGGCGATTCTCCAAATGCCGACAATATGCTAATAGATGAGTCGCTTTCGCGCGAAATCGAACGCTCATTGGCAACACTTACAGATCGCGAAAGCGATATTGTTAAGATGTTCTTCGGTATTGGATGCCAAGAAATGACTCTTGAAGAAATTGGTGAACATTTTGGACTAACACGCGAGCGTGTTCGTCAGATTAAAGAAAAAGCAATTAGAAGATTGCGCCACACTTCAAAAAGTAAGCTTTTGAAGTCTTATTTAGGATAAGCAATCTATTATTCAAAATGCATAAGGTTCTAATGTTTCAACATTAGAACCTTATTTTTTTTACACCTTAACCCAACTTTCACTCCTACATTCACACGCTTCTTGTCATCATTAACGTGGGAGATTATTAGGGCGCAGGGGACACTTGGGGTATGAGCCCACTTTTACTTACCTAACCATAGTAAGCCTTAGCAGATTATTCGGGAGCCGGCTGCGACCTACAGATTTTTATTTTCTCGAATGGGTGTGTGTTAATTTCAGTGTGGAGTATATCTTTTTGACTTGTTTTCGTTGGGCGACTATACTAACTCAACTCTATGCTTTCTCCCAAAGCATTGACTGTTATAGTGGTGACTAACTTCTGCGTTGACATACGTCTCACAATTTCAACCCAGGTCATCCTATTGCCCCAAAAAAAAGATAGCGGAACATTTTTTTAAGTAGAAACAGTCTGATAAAGCACAAAAAAAGGGGAAACAAACGCTAAATGTAACGCCCGCTACTTTCTACAACAAAAAAATGGACTTCATCACATCGTCCGAATACTTTTTTTCAAACGAAAATGGACTTCATCACACCGTCTGAATACTTTTTTCAAACGAAAATGAACTTCGTCACACCGTCTGAGTACTTTTTTCAAACGAAAATGGACCTCATCACACCGTCTGAATACTTTTTTCAAACGAAAATTGAACGCATGGAATATGACATCCTCATGCTCTAATCAAAAAAAAGTGGGTTAAAAAGATGAGTTGTTGATTTAATTCTTGGAGCATTTGTTGTCTTTTTTACAAAGTACAAATATCAGTCATTTTGCTTCTTTTAAAAATACACCCTAAGCGTGAAAACAAAAATTCCCTTCAACCATACATATCTGATTGAAGGGAATTTTAAATTTTATCATCAAACTAAACGTTCTTATTCGTTGGGTATACTTGCCAGCCAATTATACCCTCGCTCTACAATATCAAACACCTCAATGTTCATTTTGTCTCCAACTTTACTTCGGAACAACACATTGCGTGCCACTACATCGGCATCTAGCGAAACAATCGCCACACTCGATCCATCCATCACGTCTGGATTTGAGGCTATAACATCATAAAGCTCTAAATATTCGATTGATGTATCTTTCATTTGCACATCATTGTGCCACAACAAGATTTTCGAAAATTCATCACGTCTTGCACGCAATATTTCTACGAAATCACTCAGCAAGTCCTTAGTTTCTTGCACACCACAACTGCCTGTAACCTCTAAGAAAAACACTCCAATGTCTTCTTTAAACTCACTTTTTACCAACTTCATAACCTTATTTTTTAAACCTCTTACAAAGGTAGAGTAAAATGTAATATTCCTATATTAAGAATCATACGTCGTCGCGTTAATATACTTAAAATCTTAATCTAGCACTCTAATAAAGACTAGACAATCTTTTTCATCAGCTGATTGAGCAATCCACTGCATGACTCTTCCAAAATATCAAGTACCAATTCAAAGCCCTCTTCTCCACCATAGTAAGGATCTGGCACATGACTATAATCTGCCGATGCAAAGTCGGTTACCTTACAAATTTTTTTCGCCAACTCCTGATTAGGGGCTAGTTGGTGCAAATCGTTGATATTATTATCATCCATTGCCACCAAGAGATCAAACTTCTCAAAGTCAACCTCTGGCACTATTTGCCTAGCCACCGAGTCTAATTGGTAAGAGCGACGGATAGCGTGCAATCTCATGCGAGGATCTGCCAATTCACCTTCGTGGTAATTGGCTGTTCCTGCTGAATCGCATTCAATTTGACCTGACAATCCAGCTTGTTCCACCATTTTTTGCATCACACCTTCCGCACTTGCCGAGCGACAGATATTTCCTAGGCAGACAAATAATACCCTAATCATTATTACATCAAGTTTAGTTAAGTTGATAAATTGAATTCAAAAACCCCATAAAGGTATGAGGTTTAAGCTATTTCCCTAAGCTTTTGCCGTTTCTTAACCTTATAGTAATTATTATAACACAAAAAATTAAGTGTTTATTTTTTTAACATGATATTAAGTATCATTTTATCTGTTTCACTCATTCCATCGCCTCCAATTGAACTCAAATTGCAAATTGTTTTTTCAATACAATCGTCGGCCACCCCTTCGGCTGAAGTTACCACATTATTACGCATCGCCATTATGGCCGAATACACCGCCGACGAAACTGCCCCCGACACCTTCATAGCGCAACTTGGTTTAGCTCCATCGCAAAGCATACCCGTCACATTGGCAATCATATTTTTCACCGAATAGGTAAGCTGTTCGCAGCTTCCCCCCATCAACATCGTGATAGCGCTAGACGCCCCCATGGCAGCCACCGTTACACCACAAAGTGCCGACAATCGCCCTAGCTTTGTTTTTATGTAAATAACAAGCAAATTACTCATTGCCAAGGCACGAGCTAGCTCTTCTTCAGTTTTTTGCGTGTGTTCTGCAAACACCACCACTGGAAGCGAACATGTAATCCCCTGATTACCACTACCCGAATTGCTTACCACTGGAATCATAGCTCCAGCCATGCGCACATCGCAAGCTGCCGAAGTAGTACTCACAATCTTATTGAAGATACTATCGCCCATGATGTATTTGAAATTATCATCTTCAATGGTTTTCCCCACCGTGTGCCCATACTCCGAACCATGCGACATTTCAGCTGCTTGCGAGTTAACCCGCGCAGCTTCCACTACAAAATCGAGTTCTTCTAATGGCACTTCTTGTGCGAAATCATAAACCTTTTGAAAGCTCAAATCCACTGTTAAGTTTACCTTTTCGTCATCCGCCCCTTGCTCGTCCGATTGCAACGATTCACCATTTAGCTCTACCGTGGTAATATTACTATGACTACCACAAATAACAGCTAAAGCTTCATTATTTTCGCCCGCACATCGCACTTCAATATATAGCTTATCGGGTGCATCTTCTTTCAATCGAATGTTTATAGCTTTGTCTGCAATAAATTGCTTTGCCTCAGCCAATCCCTCGGGTGTTAAGTCTTTAAGCACTTCTAATTGATATTCTGATTTACCAATTACCACCCCCAAAGCCACCGCAATGGGCAGACCAATCATGCCTGTTCCGGGAATCCCTACACCAAGGGCATTTTTCAGAATATTTTGGCTCAAGTGTAGTTCTACCGTCTGCACATCTTCCCCCAAAACTTCCTTCGCCTTAGCTATCGCTAAAGCCACTGCCACAGGTTCTGTGCAGCCAATGGCTGGCACAATCTCTTGCTTCATGAGCGCAAGAATATCGTTAATTTCCGAACGAGTCATCATGTTGATTATCTATTTAGGTTTTCTTTTAATATATCTTGGATTTCAAAAAAGTTACGTTCTAGCTTCAACATATGGTCAACGTAGAAATTAAAAATATCTTCCCATTGATACTGCCGATGGAAGTCAAATTCTCTATTTTCCACATAAATCCGGCTCACCTGCTCGCCACTTTCTCGTTCATAACAAAGCTCCCAAATTAAACCTTCATCAAACCCCTCTTCCACAATCACTTTATAGCTCGAAAGTAGCTCGAAAGCTGCCAATCGTCTATCTTCATTTTTATGGTTAAGTTCCATCATTACCATAACACAATCTCTCCCCAAATGAAACTTCAAGTCCACCCCCGACACACTTGTGTCGTAGAGTATCCATTTCTTCTTTCGGTGCATAATTTCTGGCACTAGCTCACTTCGCTGTGCAAATTTTATCCAGAAATTCCTTCTTAGTTTTTTTTCTTCTTCTCTTGTATACATATATCACTTACAAAAATAGCTAAATGCTAGTGCCCCCCAAGTTTTTAACGAAAAAAAAGCCCCCCCGAAGGCTGGCTTGAAAAATTCCATTAGTAAAAGCCTGTTTTGGGGATGATTTTCTCTCTTTGCTTCATTTCGCTACGCAAAGAGAGAAGCACAAAGGCTTTCTCTCACAGAATTAAATGCCTTCTTTGTCTTCGACTAAAAAGGTTAAAGATAAGACATTTAAAACTAGATCAAAGACTTTATATTTGATTAAAAAAAGAACTAATCTCTAAAACTATCTGTGCATCGTTGTTGCGCAACTTATTGTTTGGATTTTATTTGGCGACATAAAGATGCTAATTTAAAGCATCTTTACCAGAACAATATATTGCTTTTTCATTCTAAATTAATGAGTTAAAACATTTGCGAAAGTTGAGTTAGATACTTTACCTACGTACTCCATATTCTAAGAATAAATATCACAGCGTTCTAAACAAAAACTTATAGCCAAAATTACCAAGTAACCAACTACAAAACACTATTTTACATAGCTTTCATTAAGTATTAATACGCATTGTATTTTCTGTCCTTACAAAAGGAACTTTTCCACATTAAGATAGTAACAAAACGTTTGTAAACATAGCTTATTTCTACACAAAATAATAATATTATTACGAAAAACAGCTATATTTGATCCTCAAAACTACACTAGTATGTCTAAACTAAACAATTTTCTCGTACTCATCGACAGCTATCTCGGAGGTAGTTCTTGGTTTGTATTTTTTCTTCTTGGTACTGGTTTATTCTTCACGATATACCTCAAATTTCCTCAATTTCGGTATTTAAAACACGCCTTTTTAATCCTTCGAGGCAAACTCGACGACCAAAATGACAAAGGCGACACCTCTCATTTTCAAGCACTCAGCACAGCCCTGTCGGGCACTGTGGGTACCGGAAACATTGCCGGGGTGGCTCTAGCCATTCACCTAGGAGGTCCTTCTGCCCTTTTCTGGATGCTCGCTACCGCACTACTCGGCATGACTACCAAGTTTGTAGAGGTTAGCCTTTCGCACAAATACCGCGAACAAACACCCGATGGCACCATGGCTGGAGGTCCTATGTATTACATGAAAAATCGTTTAAACATGAAATGGCTAGCCGTCATATTTGCAGTAGCCACCATTGGTTCTGCATTTGGCACCGGTAGCCTTCCTCAAATCAATTCCATTTCAAATTCTTTATTTAGTACCTTCGGCATTAACAAAGTGCTTACCGGAGCGGTGCTTGCCATTCTTCTGGCCATTGTTACCATGGGGGGCATCAAGCGCATTGCTCAAGTTACCTCTAGGCTCGTGCCGTTCATGGCCATCATTTACTTTATTGGGGCTCTAGCCGTAATAATTTACAATATCGATAATTTAATTCCCGCCATTTGCTCTATCTTCAGCCATGTCTTTACCGGATCAGCAGCTACCGGAGGATTTTTAGGGGCTAGTTTCAGTTTTGCATTCAACCGAGGAGTCAATCGAGGATTATTTTCCAACGAAGCCGGACAAGGTTCTGCTGCCATTGCCCACGCTTCTGCCAAAGGAAATGAATCGATTTCTGAAGGCTTAGTCTCACTTCTAGAACCATTCATCGACACCATCACCATTTGTTCTCTCACCGGATTGGTAATTCTCACTTCGGGTGTATGGAATGAAAAAATCCCCAATCAGTTTCAGAATACCGACATCCACATTCTAGCTAAACATCTTGATGATCAAAACACAACCGACCGTGCAGAGTTACACGACTTCTTGGTAAACAACAAAATCGAACGCGATTTTACAGGGGTATTAAAAGTAGAAAATGGCGAAATCCAAAATCAAAATATTACGCTTATTCACGCTAGATCGGTGGGCGAAAATGTAAAAATTTACAAAAAAGGAAAATTATTCAGCGGAAATATTCCGGTGAAAGATGGCTACTTGAATGAACAAAACAAACTGCAATTTAAAGGAGAATCGCTAATTCACAGTGCCCCACTCACCACACAAGCTTTTTCTCGAAGTTGGTTTGGAAGATATGGCGAATATATTGTATCATTCGGGCTGCTTCTCTTCGCTTTTTCTACCGCTATTGCTTGGAGCTATTATGGAGATCGAGCTGTTATTTTCTTGTGGGGGGAACGTGCCTTGATCTATTTTAGGCTCATCTATCCTATTAGTTTTTTCTTTGCGGCATTTATTGATACCACAATTATTTGGACTTTATCAGGAATTACTATAGCTTTGATGACTATTCCAAATCTCATCGGAATAATTTTACTCCGAAAAGAGGTAAAAACCGATTTAAAATCATTTTGGAAAGAGAATAAACATCGATTCTCAAGCAAATAAGGCAAACAACCGAAAAATATAAACTACACACAATGTCTAGAGAACTGACAGACTTAAAAGTATTAATCGTTGATGACAGCCCCATTAATCATAAAGTGGTGGCTCTCCCATTAAAATCTGCTTTCAAAGAAATTGTTTGCGCCTACAATGGGGAAGAAGGATTTGACCTTTTCTCCAAAGAAGGTGCCGATGTAATCCTCATGGATATCAGTATGCCTATCATGGACGGTATTGAATGCACTGAAAAAATCAGAGCTTACGAAACCGAAAAAAACACCGACACTCCCGTTATCATTTTAGCAATGACTGGCAACGAAGATGACGATGATATTAAAGAATATCTTGCCGTTGGCATGAATGGCTATGTTGGAAAACCAATCAACAGAGATTTACTATTAGAAACAATTGAAGATTTGCTTTAATCTTTCACACATTTTTCTTCAATTATAAAATAAGGTAGATGAAAACCGCGGTGTTTTCATCTACCTTATTTCGTTCACACTCCAAAGCTAAAAACAGCACGATTCGAGCACACACGCTACTTTCATGCTACAATTTAGCAATAACATTCTTATTTTTGCACACGCAAACGAAAAGCAAACAAATGAACAACATATATCCTGAAAATTTTGAACTAAAAATTGGTTTTACCAAAATCAGAGCCTTGTTAAAAGAAATTTGCCTAAGCAATCTGGGCAAAGAGCTTGTAGATGATATGCGGTTCATGCGCAAAAAAGGACAACTCGAATGGGAACTTTCACTCACCGATGAGTTTGCCAAGCTTTTGCGAGAAACAAATGGTTTTCCCATTAATTTCTACTTCGACATGAGAGCTCCCCTAACAGAACTCCGCACCGAAGGTCGGTTTCTGGATGCAGAGAAGCTCTTCAACCTGAAACGCTCGCTCGAAACCATCATCGCCATTTTGCGATTTGCAAAACAGCTTCAAGAAGAAGCCTACCCTCGTATGCTGCAATTAGTATCGCAAGTAGAGAGCTATCCGTTTGTAAAAGATAAGATTGAACGTATTTTAGATTCCAATGGCAAAGTAAAAGATTCTGCTTCACCTGAGTTGGCTCAAATTCGTAGAGATTTATTTAGCAAACAAAGCAATGTATCGAAGCGTTTACACGCCATCTTGCGCCAAGCACAAAAAGAAGGTTTTGTAGATGCCGACACGAGTCTTTCTATTCGCGATGGACGCCCGGTTATACCTATAGCTGCCGCCAAAAAACGGCAAATTCGGGGTATCGTGCACGACGAGTCCGCCACAGGAAAGACGGCCTACATTGAGCCTGCCGAAGTGGTGGAAATGAATAATCAGATTCGAGAATTGGAGTATGCCGAAAAACGAGAAATCGTACGCATATTGGTAAACTTCGCCAATGAAATTCGTCCAAATTTAGATGAACTCATCGCGCAATATGATTTCCTAGCCAGCATCGACTTCATACGAGCCAAAGCAATATTGGGTAATAAAATGGAAAGCATTAAACCCGTAATGAAATGGGAACCCCATTTGGAATGGTACAATGCCACTCACCCATTGCTGCGATTCAATTTAGAAAAAGAAAAACGAAATATCGTTCCGTTAAATATTAAACTCACCGAAGAAAATCACATTCTTCTAATTTCAGGACCCAATGCCGGTGGTAAATCTGTATGCCTAAAAACAGTAGGATTATTGCAATATATGCTTCAGTGCGGCTTAATGATTCCGCTACTCGAAAGTAGTGTAGCCGGATTCTTCGAGAATATATTCATCGACATTGGCGACGAACAATCGATAGATAACGACCTGAGTACATATAGCTCGCATCTGATGAACATGAAACACTTCATTAGATATGGCAATAGCAGCACCCTCGTGCTTATCGATGAGTTTGGAACAGGAACCGAACCCATGCTTGGTGGCGCTATTGCCGAAGCTATACTCACCAAACTCAACGAAATGGAAACCTTCGGTGTTATCACCACACACTACACCAACCTCAAACACTTTGCTAGTTCAACCGACGGCATCGTAAATGGTGCCATGCTCTACGATACACATAAGCTTGAACCACTCTTTGAACTTAAGATAGGCGGGCCAGGTAGTTCTTTTGCTTTTGAGATAGCCCGAAAAATTGGAATGCCCGAAAGCGTGTTGCAAGATGCTACCGAAAAAATCGGACAAGACCACATTGACTTCGATAAAAACCTGCGCCAAATTCTTCGCGATAAGAGATACTGGGAAAGCAAACGACAAAAGATTCGCCAAGTGGAAAAGTCGTTAGAAAATACCACGTCAAAATATGAAAGCGAACTAAGCAAGCTGAATGAGCAGCGCAAAAAAATCATCGATGATGCTAAAGCTGAAGCTGCCTTAGTTATTGAAGCTGCCAACAAAAAAGTGGAACATACTATTCAGGAGATTCGCGAGAAACAAGCCGAAAAAGATAAAACCAAAAGCTTGCGTCAAGATTTGAATCGATTTAAAAAATCAATTCAAGAAGAAAATAACGAACAAAGTGATTGGATCAATCGCAAGATGGAGAAAATCAAACAGAAACAAAATAAGCGCAGAAGCAAAGAAGAAAAAGAAACTGAAAACAAAGCGAAAGCAGCCAATATAAAAATTAAAACGCTAAAAGCTGTTCTTAAAGTGGGTGCCAACGTGAAGATTGCAGGGCAAACCGCTGTGGGGGAAATCATCGAGCTTGGCGAAAAGAATGCCGTAATCGCCTTAGGATTACTACGCACTACTGTACCAATCAAGAAGCTTACTGCTGTTTCAAACAACGAGGCAAAACGAGAAAATAAGCAGTATAATTCTACTTCTGCTAATGTTAGCCGCGATTTGCATCAAAAACGATTGAAGTTCAAACCCGATATAGACATTCGCGGTCAGCGAGTAGAAGAAGCCATTACCAATATTCAAAGTTTCATCGATGAAGCTCTCATGCTTGGAGTAGGTGAAGTGCGCATATTGCACGGTAAAGGAAGCGGGATTTTGAAAGAAACCATACGAAACTACATGAAAGCCGATCATGCTATCGAATCTTACCGCGATGAACACGTGGATTTTGGCGGTGCAGGCATCACAGTGGTCAGCTTAGGATAAAACCAAAAGAGGGAATTCAAAAAATGAAATTCCCTCTTTTGTTATATTTACAAGATACTGTATTCTAACGCACATTAAGCAATTTATGCACTTGCACACTCAATCGCCATGGTGGATTGTTCTTCACTAGCAGTACACAATATTCTAAATTTTCCTCATTAAGCTCTGCATCATCAAACACTGGGCTTACCAAATACCTGTCGGCTTTGGGCAATTCGCTCAAATCTGGCAACGAATCGCCAATAGCTATAGGAAATCTCAGCTCATGAGCAAAGCTTATATTCTTTAGTAGCTGTTCTGGATTTACTTTCGGGCTGCATGATATGTAATTAATGAGCGATGGCACGGGTCTAGAACCATTGGTTTCAATGCAATGATAATATTCTGGGAAATGTTGCAACACTTCATCGGTGAGCTGCAAGGTAGGCTCTCCCCCTGTCCAAATAATGGTTTTGCAATTAAACTCACCAAGTATACTCTTTAGCTCAACCAAAGAATAATCTGTCCCCACCGACCAATCAGTATCGCAGAAGCTACAAGTTTTGTTGCAATTTGCCAAACGAATAAATACCGCTGGCATTCCAAAATTAGCTCCCTCTCCCTGAATTGAGTGAAAAATTTCTACCACTTTAAGGTTCATACACCGCCTTTGTTTTGGGTGTTTCGCTAATTTCCACCTTATACAACTGATGGAATTCGGCTTTAAAATGGTCATACAAATATTTCGCCATATTTTCAGCCGTAGGGTTAAAAGGTAGCACATCATTCAAATGCCGATGATCGAAAGTGCTGTCGAGGTAATCTTTTATGCCTGATAAAGCTCGATAATCAATCACAAAGCCCACTTCATTCAATTCTTTCGTTTGAAAGTAGAAATTAGCCACATAGTTATGCCCATGCAGTCGACTGCAAGGGTGCGACTCATGCAAACCCTCTAATTGATGGCTCGATGAGAACTGAAATTCTTTATTTATTTTATACATAACAAGCTAACTTATGATTAAACTATTCTCTTCAACATTAAAGCACAAAGATTGTTGTTTCATGAGCGAAACGATTCCACTACCACCGATGGCACGCTTAGCAATATCTCGGCAGCTTTTTCCAACTCATGATTCTCTTTCGCAATGCAAACTTGAAGCATCTGGTGCTTGGTGTTTTCATGATAAAATGCCGACAAAGGAATGGTGGCAATACCATGATCTACCAATAATCGACGCGAAAAAGTTACATCATCTTCGTCTGAAATCTTAGAATAATCAAGCAACTCAAAGCACCCTCCCTGCGATGGGATTACGGTGTAAAGGCTGTTTGCCATTAAGCGATTAAAATAATTTCGCTTGCCTTGAAATATGGTGTATAGATTATCTAAGTTATTATATTCTTCTAAAAATTCAGCTACCGCATATTGCATGGGTGTATTTACACTCAACAATTGCACTTGCTGCATTTTACGATATTCAGCAGTCAATAATTCGGGAGCCAAACAATAAGAAATCCCCCAACTATTAATATTCAACGGAGCTCCTAAAGCTGAAATAATAAAGCTACGTGCTCTCAATTTTTCAAAACTCGCCACGCTGTAATGTTTTGTTTCATCAAACACCACATCGCTGAAAGTTTCATCGCTCATCACAAAAATATTTGTGCTATTAATCAATCGCTGCAATTGCAACATATCGTCTTCACTCATTACTTTTCCCGAAGGATTGTTGGGTGAATCGATGATAATCATGCGTGTTTTTGCATTGATAAGCATACGCACTTCATTCCAATCTATTTGAAAGTTGGGTGCTGCTGGCTTCACATAAATAGGTCGTCCCCCATTAAATGTTATGGCTGGCGCATAAAGCGTGCTTGTGGGTTCCACAATCAACACTTCATCTCCTTCGCGGATAAGTGCCGATATTACCGTAAATGCCGCTTGGTTTCTACTCACCGACACTGTCACCTCTGTTTTAGGGTCATATACATAATCGCTTTTCCGAGCGTGCATTTTCGATATTGTTTCTCGCAGTGGAAGAATTCCCTCTAATGGAGATATATCAGTGGCTCCTTGCTTCAAATACTTATGAGCCAATTCCAACAAGGCTTCGGGACAAGGTGGATCGTTCTTTTTAACCGCCATGTCAAGTGCACCATATTCTTCAATCAAGTCATTAATAGGAGAAAATGGAGCTTGCTTAATCGTTGGTATTTTTGATTGCATATTGTGTGTGGTTTATATAAAATTCAAATTGAAGAATGTTTTATTCTTGCGAAGTACGCTTAATTAAGAATAAAACATTCCACACTCAAAATAAATTTAAAATTCAGCGGTTTTAGGTGCTCTTGGGAAAGCAATCACATCGCGAATATTACCCATGCCTGTCACAAACAACATGAGACGTTCAAAGCCTAGTCCGAAACCTGCATGAGGCACTGTTCCATATCGGCGAGTATCTAAATACCACCACATTTCATCGGTAGGCACGTGCATTTCATTCATTCTTGTTACCAATTTATCATAATCTGACTCACGCTCTGAACCACCTATAATTTCACCAATACCCGGGAATAAAACATCCATTGCACCCACTGTTTTTCCATCGGCATTTTGTTTCATGTAGAACGCTTTAATGCCTTTTGGATAGTCAGTTAAAATAACTGGTTTATTGAAATGTTTTTCTACCAAGTAGCGTTCATGCTCCGATTGCAAATCGATGCCCCATTCTACTGGATATTGGAATTTCTTTTTCTTGTATGGTTTTGAGTTCATCAAGATTTCAATTGCCTCGGTGTAAGTACAACGCACAAAATCATTTGACAACACGAAATTCAATTTCTCTACCAACTCCATCGAACGTTCAGCCTCTGGCTTGCTCTTTTCTTCTTGCGCCAATCTATTGCTCAAGAAGTTCAAATCATCAGCACAATTATCTAAGGCATATTTTATCAAGTATTTCAAAAACTCTTCTGCCAAATCCATATTGTCATTCAAATCATAAAATGCCATTTCTGGCTCAATCATCCAGAACTCTGCCAAGTGGCGAGTAGTGTTTGAGTTTTCGGCGCGGAATGTAGGTCCGAAGGTGTAAATCTCACCCAATGCAGTAGCGCCAAGTTCTCCTTCTAGCTGTCCTGAAACGGTAAGATTTGTTGGTCGAGCAAAGAAATCTTTTGAATAGTCAATTCCCCCCTCTTCTGTTGTTGGTGCACCCTTTGCTGGAAGGGTAGTTACACGAAACATTTGTCCAGCTCCTTCAGCATCGGAAGCTGTAACAATAGGCGTATGCAAATAATAGAATCCTTTTTTATTGAAGAACTCATGAATGGCAAATGCCATGGCATGACGAATGCGGAAAACAGCACCAAAAGTTTGAGTGCGGAAGCGCAAATGTGCATTTTCACGCAAAAACTCTAGGCTGTGTTTTTTAGGCTGAATAGGATATTTCTCAGGATCGGCTTTTCCATAGATTTCAATAGCGTGTGCTATCAATTCTACCGATTGACCACTCCCTTGGCTTTCCACCAATTCGCCAGTCACCGACAAAGAAGCACTTGTGTTAATATCTTTCAAGAAATCTTCTCCAAATTTTTCCACATCGGCCACTACCTGCAAATTATTAATGGTTGAACCATCATTCAGGGCAATGAAATTCACATTTTTACTCCCTCTTTTGGTTCGCACCCATCCTTTCACTAACACTTGTTGAGAAGCCTGACCGTTTTGGAGCACTTCCTTAATCTTAAGTCTTTTCATATTTGTTATTAAATAATTGCAGGCGAGCCAATCTTGAAGATTGGCTCCTTTTCTGTTTGAAATTCTTAGCTATTTATAGTGCAAAAATAGTTTTTATTCCGCAATGTACAATCTTAATGCAACAATCAAAAACAAGAAACAAGCACCCCTACACAAGGCTTTTTAGATTGAAACGACTATTTCACAAGCATTTATAGTAACGAAATAGCAACTAGAAATCCATGCACTTTTTTGTGCTTGCTCACGTAAAGTTTACCTTGCACCAAACAAAACTACAAGCTCAAACATTCTCTCAGCCGAAGTAATCAATTTACAACAAACTTCAATTACACCAAAATACAATGGCTTCAATTAAACTTTTCGTCCGCAACTTTATTGATTCCGTCCCACAGTACGCTCAAAGTGCGGGAGGCATTAAATCAAAATCGCGACAACTTCTAAAAATCAAATCAATTTAACTTCACCAATGAGTTTACGTTACTTTTCTTGGAGATAAAAAAGGTAAAACGTACTTTTGCTAACTCAATTATAATCTTAACACCTACAAAAGATGACTAAAAAAACATTATTTTACGTATTAATCTTTTTCACTGCCCTATCGGCTTGCACAGGAACTAAAAAAGAAGTCGCCACTTGTGGCAACCCTATCTACGACTCGCCACTCACTGCCGACCCTGCGGTATTAGTGCACAACGACACGCTTTATTTATTCACCGGTTCCGACGAAGCTGAACCTGGTGTTAACGCATTCATCATGCATAAATGGTATGGTTTCTCTACCACCAACATGGTAGATTGGGAAAACCATGGTGCTATTCTTGAGGTTGCCGATTTTGAATGGGCAGACCGAAGTGCATTCGCTGGTCACTGCGTGGAAAACAACGGAAAATTCTGGTGGTATGTCCCTGTAATTCCCAAAGATACCGCACTTATCAAGCACGAAGGCTTCGCCATTGGTGTGGCTGTGGCAGACCACCCTATGGGTCCTTACAAAGATGCTATTGGTGCACCCCTTGTTGCCGACACGGCTAGCAATTCTATTGTGCTAGACATTGACCCAGCAGTTTATGTTGACGACGATGGACAAGTATATATGTATTGGGGTTCGTGGAACGAAGCTCGCTATGTGAAACTAAAAAGCAACATGATTGAAACCGATGGTGCTATTCAAACCGTTCACGCCAAAAACTTCTTCGAAGCACCCTGGATTCACAAACGCGGCGACACTTACTACCTGTCGTATGCTGCGCATTATCCATCAACCACCGAATATTCAATTTCAAAAAGTATCACCGGACCATGGGAATATCAAGGTGTAATTAACGACACTGTGCCTAATTCACCCACCAACCACCAAGCCATTGTGCATTTCAAAGGCAAAGATTACTTCTTCTACCACAATGCCGCATCAAGCACCGGTGGACCATATCGCCGAAGCGTTTGTGTGGATTATCTATACTATGACAAAAATGGCCAAATCATAAAAGTAGAACAAACGAAAGAAGGCGTGTCGCAAATAATAAAATAAGGCTAATTTGCCAAATTCAAATATTTGATATATTTTTGCGTCAACATTTTGAACACCGTATTAGGTAGGGGACTTGTTTTAGTCCCCTATTTTATTTATATCATACTATGATTGAGAAAAGTAAAATAGCGCAAATTGCGGAAGATTTCTTAAGCAATGAGCAATTTTTGGTTGAAGTGTCGGTGTCGGCATCAAACAAGATTGAGGTAGTTATTGATAGCGAAGATGGTATTAGCATTGACAGCTGTATTAAACTGAGCAAAGCCATTGAAGAAGTGCTCGACAGAGATGAAGAAGACTTCGAATTGCAAGTGTCCTCTGCGGGATTAGGGCAGCCACTCAAAGTTTATCGCCAATATGTAAAGAACATCGATCGCGAGGTGGAAGTGGTAAAAACTGATGGTTCGAAAGAAGAAGGTATCATCAAATCCGTGAATGAAACAAGTTTCGAACTAGAGGTTAATAAAAAAGTAAAGTTAGAAGGTAAAAAGAAAAAAGAGCTTGTGGTGGAAACGCAACAAGTAAGCTTCGATGAAGCTAAGACAGTGAAAAACATTATAAAATTCTAAAAAGATAGACAAGATGGATGGTATGAATCTTATCGAAAACTTTTCCGAATTTAAGGAACTGAAAAATATTGACCGCCCAACAATGATGGGTGTATTGAAAGATGTGTTTTTGAATGTTCTGGAGAAAACTTACGGAACAGCCGATCACATTGAAGTGATTGTAAACCCTGATAAAGGTGATTTACAGATATTCCGTGAGCGAACCATTGTGCCTGATGATGAAATTACAGATCCCAACTTCGAAATCACACTAACCGAAGCCCGCAAAATTGATGAAGATTTTGAAGTAGGCGAAGAGGTAACCGATGAAATTAAATTGGCCGACTTTGGTCGTCGCGATATTTTGAACTTACGTCAAAGTTTGGCTAGCCGAATCTTAGAGCGTGAGAAACACGAACTAAGCAAAAAATATCAAGATAAAGTAGGTGAAATCGTAGCTGGTGAAGTATATCAGATCTGGAAACGTGAAATCCTTATCGTTGATGATGAAGGAAATGAGTTGTTGCTTCCAAAAGCACACCAAATCCCTTCCGACTTCTTCCGCAAAGGTGACACCGTGCGTGCGGTAGTGTACAAAGTAGAGATGCGTAATAATAATCCTAACATTATTCTTTCTCGTACTTCTCCAGCATTTCTTGAGCGTTTGTTCGAGTTAGAAGTACCTGAAATCTTCGATGGATTAATCACCATCAAAAATATTGTTCGCGAACCTGGTGATCGTGCAAAAATTGCCGTTGAATCTTACGACGAGCGTATCGACCCTGTAGGAGCTTGTGTAGGTGTTAAAGGATCACGTATCCATGGTATCGTGCGTGAATTGCGTAATGAAAATATCGATGTAATTAATTACTCGGCAAATACGCAACTTTATATTCAACGTGCACTAAGTCCTGCAAAAATTCAATCTATCAAGATTGACGAAGAAAATAAAACCGCATACATCTACCTTCCCTCAAAAGAAGTGTCGTTGGCAATTGGTAAAGGTGGTTTGAACATTCGCTTAGCAGGTCGTTTGACAGGCTATGAACTTGAAGTTCAACGCGACATTACTGCAGAAGACGAAGATGTGAACTTAGATGAATTCAGCGATGAAATCGAAGCATGGGTAATCGACGAGCTTAAAGCCGTGGGTTGCGACACTGCAAAAGACGTATTAACAATCGGATTGGAGGACCTTGTTCGCCGCACCGATTTGGAAGAGGAAACCATTGCTGATGTATTGGAAATTTTAAAAGCTGAATTCGAATAAAAATCAAACTTTTCGTTTTCTTAGTCGAAATACGAACCTTAAAAATGACTCTAAATGCAAAATTGCAGTTAAACTTAAGGTGTGAATACCAGTTTTTTTAGATAAATTCAGTAAAATTGTAGCAATATTGAGGCTGAAGCCTCGTGGACCACAAAGAATAGTAATAGTTTTATGACAGTTGGCAATAAAAATATGCGACTTGCGAAGGTTGCAAAAGAGTTTAACGTAGGATTATCTACCGTAGTCGAATTTTTAGATAAAAAAGGCTTCGAGGTGGAAAGCAATCCTAATGCTAAAATCTCAGCAGATGCCTATCAGCTTCTTGAAAAAGAATACAAAGCAGATAGTAGTCTGAAAAAAGAATCAGAAAAGATTAATCTTCGTCCGAAACCTCAAGGTGACGTAAGCTTAGATGATGTAAAAACAGAAAAAGCTTCGCCTAAAAAAGAGGTTGAGGAGATCAGAATTAAAGACCACAGTGCCAGCCCATCAAAAACTAAAGCTACACCAAAGGTTGACGAGGTAAAAACTGAAGTTAAACCAATCCCCACTCCAAAAGTGGTAGGCAAGGTAGATTTAGATGCTCCTAAAAAAGTAGCTGAACCTAAAGCTGAAGCAAAAAAAGAAAGTCCCGCTCCAAAAGTGGTGACTCCAGTAACAGAATCAAAAGAGCAAGATGGCGACGGACCTCGTGTGCTTGGTAGAATCGATTTAGATTCTTTAAACCAAAAAACACGTCCCGACAAAAAAACTCGTGCAGAACGCCAAGAAGAGCGTAAAGCAAAGGCTAAAGCTCCGAAACCAGCAGTAGCTCCTAAAGTAGTAAAAACAGAAACTCCTAAGGTGGAAACAAAAGCTACTCCTAGCACTGAAGCTCCAAAAGAAGAATTTATTGGAACTGTTGTTCAAAAGCTAAATGGTCCTAAAGTATTGGGTAAAATTGAACTTCCCGAGAAAAAAAAACCTGCAGCCAAAGGCGCTGGTGCTAATGCTCAAAACAAGAAAAAGCGTCGTCGCATTAAAAAAGACACGCCTGAAACTGATGCAAACAAGCCTGGAACAGCAAATGCAGGTGGTAATAATGCCGGAGGAGGAAACAGACCAAACCGTCAGAATCCAAACTCTCGTCCTAACCAAAACCGCAAAGCGAATCCAAACAACAGGAAAAAACGCCCTGAAAAGGCTGAGGTTACTGAAGAAGAAGTACAACAACAAATTAAAGATACACTAGCAAGACTTACTAGCGGTAACAAAACCAAAGGTAAAGGAGCTAAATACCGTAGAGACAAGCGTGATGCTGCAGCAGAAAGAGCAGATGCAGCACGTGCAAAAGAACAAGCAGAACAAAGTATCTTGAAAGTTACCGAGTTCGTAACCGTTGCCGAACTAGCATCGATGATGGAAGTTGGCGTGAATCAGGTTATCGGTTCTTGTATGAGTCTTGGTCTATTCGTATCAATCAACCAACGATTAGATGCTGAAACCATGCAGCTTGTAGCTGAAGAATTTGGTTTCAAAGTGGAATTCGTAAGTGCAGAAATTCTAGATGCCATTGAGGATACTGACGACCGCCCTGACGAAGTGCACGAAAGAGCTCCAATCGTTACGGTAATGGGACACGTTGACCACGGTAAAACATCATTGCTCGACTACATTCGTCAAGCAAACGTTATTGCAGGTGAAGCTGGTGGTATCACACAGCACATCGGTGCATACAATGTAACACTCGATAGTGGTAAACACATTACATTCTTAGATACTCCAGGTCACGAAGCCTTTACCGCTATGCGTGCTCGTGGTGCTCAAATTACCGATATTGCTATTATTATTGTAGCAGCCGATGATGACATCATGCCACAAACGAAAGAGGCTATCAACCACGCGCAAGCTGCGGGTGTACCTATTGTGTTTGCTATCAACAAAATTGATAAACCGGGAGCTAATCCTGACCGCATAAAAGAAGGTCTTGCAAACCTTAACTACCTTGTTGAAGAATGGGGTGGTAAATATCAATCGCAAGATATTTCAGCAAAACAAGGTTTAAACATTGAAGAACTACTTGAAAAAGTGCTTCTAGAAGCTGAAATGCTTGACCTAAAAGCTAATGATGAAAAACGTGCTGTTGGTACAATCATTGAATCTTCATTAGACAAAGGTCGTGGTTATGTAGCCACCGTGCTTGTTGAAAATGGAACTTTAAAACAAGGTGACATTGTCTTAGCAGGTCAGTATTTCGGACACGTGAAAGCGATGTTCAATGAACGTAACCAACGTGTTGATAGCGCAGGTCCTGCAGAGCCAGTAATCATCTTAGGATTGAATGGTGCACCTCAAGCGGGTGATAAATTCAATACACTTGATGAATTAAGCGAAGCACGCCAAATTGCTAACAAACGTGAGCAATTGGCTCGTGAGCAAGGCTTGAGAACACAGAAACACATTACGCTCGATGAAATTGGTCGTCGTATTGCGTTGGGTAACTTCCAAGAATTGAACTTGATTGTGAAAGGTGACGTGGACGGTTCCATCGAAGCATTGTCTGACTCATTAATCAAACTATCTACTCCAGAAATTCAAGTGAATGTAATTCACAAAGCAGTAGGTGCAATTTCTGAATCAGATGTTATGCTTGCAACGGCTTCTGATGCCATTGTAGTTGGTTTCCAAGTTCGTCCTACGGTTCAAGCTCGTGGCTTAGCTGAAAAAGAAGAAGTAGATATCCGTATGTACTCTATCATCTACGATGCCATTGAAGAAATCAAAACAGCTATGGAAGGCATGCTTTCTCCAGATATCAAAGAAGAAATCTTGGGTACAGCCGAAATTATGGAAACGTTCAAGATCACCAAAGTGGGAACAATAGCAGGTTGTATTGTGCGTGATGGTAAATTCTTCCGTTCATCGAAACACAAAGTACGCCTAATCCGCGATGGCATTGTTATCTACACAGGACAGCTAGGAGCTCTAAAGCGCTTCAAAGACGATGTGAAAGAAGTAGCCAAAGGCTATGAATGTGGTATGAACATTGATGGATACAACGACATTAAAGTGGGTGATTTCATCGAATGTTTCCACGAAGTAGAAGTAGAAAGAAAACTATAAGTTTGGAATTAATACTCAACTCATATTTAAAACTCCAGATAGGCACTGCTTATCTGGAGTTTTTTTGTGATCAGGTTTGAGGTTCTTGATTGTTAAATTTCAAAACACTTATTCCATAGTTTACTTGTATTCAGATGAATATACTCCAAACTCTTCTTTGAAATACTTTGAAAACATCTTTGGCGATAGCCCGACACTATGCGCTATTTCCAACACACAGCCTGTTTCTTGTTGCAAATACTGCATACCTCGCTTGATACGAATAATGCGAATAAACTCAACTGGTGTTTTCCCCGTAATTACAGTCAGTTTTCTATACAAATGTCCTCGGCTCATACCAAGCTCCACACTCAATTGTTTTACATTAAACTCTGTTTGCGCAATCTCTCGTTCTACAATCTCAATTGCTTTTTGCACTAGTTCTTCGTCAAGACTATTCACCGTAATATCACTAGGTGTAACTTGATACGATCTTTTGGTGTGTACATTATTTTCTGTCCAACTCAAAAGCTTTTTCACCCTAATAAGGAGTATATCAACATTAAAGGGTTTTGTTAAATAATCATCAGCCCCATTATTTAAACCTTCTACAATTTGCTCTCTAGCATTCTGAGCTGAAAGCATTACAATTGGAATATGTTTCAGTGTATCTGATAACTTCATGGCGTAGCAAAGTTCTAAACCATTCATTTTTGGCATCATCAAGTCCGTAAGTACCAAATCAATCTTTTGTGCATTTAAAATAGTTAATGCTACTGCTCCATTCTCAGCTTCAAAAATAGTATATTCTTCACGTAGACTATTTGATAGGAACAACCTAAAATCAGCATTATCTTCTACCACTAACACTGCTTTCTGATTAGAATCAATCGGTGTATTCTCATTATCCTCTTTTACTTTTGAAGGCTCTAACTTGATTGTGCGTTGATATTGTGAATGAATCGGTAGTAACACCACAATACGCGTACCCTGTGGTTTATTGTCATGAACTTTCACATTACCATGGTGCATCTGCACATAATCTTGCACCACATTCAACCCAATTCCACTTCCCATTCGAGTTGATGTGTGATTGGTTTGAAAAAAACGATTGAAGATCTTAGTTTTATGTTCATCTGCAATTCCGATGCATGTGTCTGTCACTTCAATGCGAGCAAAGCTTTGCTTGTCTTCAAAAAGTTGCCCAATGCGCACCTCTACCTTACCCTCTTTAATATTATATTTAAAAGCATTCGATAGTAAATTTTGCATAATACGACGAATCTTTTTTTGGTCAAAATCCATTTCTATCACTTTTGACTCTTCAATAATATCGAGAGATACTCCTTTACTTTCTGCAAAGGAAAAGAAATCGGCACACACTTCACTAACAAACTCTGTGAGATTACCATGAGCCAAACAAATCAGAGATTGCCCACTGTCTAGTTTCCGCACATCAAGAAGCTGCTCTACCTCATTAAGTAAAAGCTTAGCATTACGGTGCATCATCTCCAATTCTTGTTTCTCATTGCTATCTGATTTTGTTGGAATCATCTTTTCAAGTGGAGAAATAATCAAAGACAAAGGTGTTTTTAGATCGTGGCTAAGGTTGGTAAAAAAAGTCATCTTTTCTTTATCCAGTTCTTGCAAACGAGCTATTTCTAGACGCTGTTTTTGGTCTTCTAATTCTTCTTTATGCTTCTTTTCATTGGCTTGAACTACCCAAACTACAAATACTACTATGAGAATAACATAAAGCTATATCGCCCCATTAGAAAGCAAAATTGGAGGATGAATTACCAACTTCAATTTCACAATAGCCGACTGCTGCTGTGAACTTCCCCTTTGTACTTTCACCTCTACAGTGTACCTCCCTTGTGAGAGCTTATTAAAATTAATATCATTGCCAGAAAAAGCAAGCCACTCCTCTCCATCTAGCCGATAAAAATATCTCAGTTTATGAATATTGGCATAGTCCATAGCTGAAACCTCGAGCATGAAGCTTCGGTCATGATAATCTAGTTCAATCTCATCAACAAGTTGAATATTATTCTTTAGAATGGCTTGATTTGATGATCCTGTATCTCCTACTTTCACTAACTCATTAGCAATGTACAAACCTGTAAAAACAACTTTTGGAGTTTCATAATTTGGAGTTACCGATGATGTTGGCAGCACCTCTAATATGTCGCACAACAAAAAGCCTAAGAATCACATTCAACGCTGCCATTCAAATCATATCGGCATCCGACATTAAGCTGAACAACACTGCGGTGAGCGCTGTGTCGGCAGAAAACGAAACACTCACCATCACACTTGGCACACTCAAAGCCAATACCGCCTATACCCTGAGCATCGGCGCTTTAGCCATTAAGGTGAAAGCAGGAACGGTAAACAAGGAAGCCCTCTACATTGATTTCTCCACAAGCGAAGAAACAACACAAGAGATCAACATCACAACAACGCTTGCCATGAGCAAGCCCACAGCCGAGGCCTCGGCTCTCTATCAATATCTCTATGATAACTATGGTGAGAATTGCATTTCATCAACCATGGCCAACGTCAATTGGAATATCAACGAAGCCCTCTGGGTGGAACAACATACCGGCAAACGACCAGTCATTGCCATTTTCGATTATGTGCATCTATACGCCTCTCCTGCCAATTGGATCGACTACACCAACACGAGCATCCTTGAAGAATGGGCAAACAATGGCGGCGTCATCAGCGCAGGATGGCATTGGAATGTGCCCAAAAACAAAGCAGCCTATGAAAGCGGTGATGTCAATCAACTGGCTTTCTACACCGAAGGAAATGAATTCAGTGTGAGTCGTGCGCTCACCGATGGTACTTGGGAAAATGAAGTGCTGCAAGCCGACTTGAAAAAAATGGGCGACATGCTTCAACTACTCAAAGACAAAAACATCGCCTTGCTTTGGCGACCTCTGCATGAAGCCGCAGGAAATATCTATGAATTTAGTAGTGGAACAGCCTGGTTTTGGTGGGGTACCGAGGGCGGAACTGCCTATGTACAGCTCTGGCAATATGTGTTCAACTATTTTCAGGAGCGCGAACTCAACAACCTAATTTGGGTGTGGACCACCCAGGTGAACGACGAGGAATTTTACCCTGGCGATGATTATGTGGACATCATCGGGCGCGATATTTATAACAACACCGATTGGAGCGACATCGCAAGTCAGTTCAACGATATTCAAAATACTTATTACACCAAGATGATTGCCCTCTCGGAATGTGGCAACGTGGCAGATATAGCGCAACAGTGGGAAGCTGGTGCTCGATGGTCGCATTTCATGCCGTGGTATGACTACGCCCGCACCAAAAGCACAAGCAGCTCCGAGTTTAGCCTCACTTCACACGAGCACGCCAATGTCGAGTGGTGGAAAGCATCAGAAACATCAAATCATATTATCATGCAGTAAAGATTTTTGGATCGCTAGATATTAGATTACAAGACCAGTCCAATATATAAAAGTCCAATATATAAAAATCTAACCATTCAACATCTAATAATCCAACATCCAAAATGAAGAAATTTATTTTATTATGCGTCGCACTCATCGGATTTATTTCGATCAACGCGCAAATTAAAGGCGATGAAATCACCGTAATGGTGTCGCCCAATCACCAAGATTGGAACTACAAATTGGGCGAGAAATGTCAGTTCAACGTGCAAGTTTTTAAAGCGCAAAACTTGCTGCAAGATGTAAGCATCAGCTATGAGCTGGGTGCCGAGTTCTATCCCGACATCAAAAAAGAAAACGTGATGGTGAAGAGTGGTGCAATCGAGTTAAGCCACAAAGGGCTGAACACTCCTGGATTCATCCGCTGCAAGGTAACCGCCACAGTGGGCGAGAAGAATTACTACAGTTCTGCCACAGTGGGCTATGCTGCCGATAAACTCAGCCCCATCACTACCCAGCCCGACGATTTCAATCAGTTTTGGGCAAACACCCTGAAAGAAGCTCGCTACACCGAGCTACACTCCACACGTCGATTGCTCCCCGAGCGATGCACCGACAAGGTGGATGTGTATGAGGTGAGTTTCCACAACATCCGTTGGGGTTCGCGCACCTATGGCATTCTTGCCATGCCTAAGGCTGCAGGTAAATATCCCGCCTTGCTTCGGGTGCCTGGCGCGGGCGTTCGTCCTTACTATGGCGACGTTCAGACTGCCGAAAAAGGCGCAATTGTGTTGGAAATTGACATTCACGGAGTGCCTGTAACGATGCCTCAAAGCATCTATGATGAATTGGCAAATGGAGCACTAAATTGCTACTGGAATTTCAACCGCGACAACAAAGATGAAAGCTACTACAAGCGTGTAGTGGTGAGCGCAGTGCGTGCAGTGGACTATATATGCTCGCTTCCTGAGTATAATGGTGAATCGTTGGGTGTGACAGGTTCTAGCCAAGGGGGAGCTCTCTCGGTGATGACTGCCGTCCTCGACAAGCGCGTGACTTTCCTCGCAGCCGTTCACCCTGTCATGTGCGACCACCTCGCCCACACGCAAGGACGTGCTGGCGGTTGGCCTCATTGGTTCTATTACTATCAGAACTACACTAAAGTGCAGCAAGATGCATCACGCTATTACGACACCACCAACTTCGCCCGAAACCTCACAGTACCAGGCTGGTATAGTTAGGGATATAACGACGATGTTGTCCGCCCACAAGCATGCACGCCACATACAACATCATCACTGCTCCTAAGGAATTGCATCTCTATTTACAGACCGCTCATTTCTAGTATCAAGAGCAATGGGACGAATGGTGCAATTGGATCTGGAATCAATTGGGAATATAGCCCCCTCCAACTCCTGAGTATTTCTAATATCTACCGAAAAAAAAAATCAACTCAGCAACTTTATATATTATGAAGCACAACTCTCTCATCATACTTCTTGCACTTGTTCTCTTTTCTTGTGCAGAACAACCAATGCAAAAGCGAACAACTGAAACAGAAAACCTGCTCGCCAGCCTAAAAAGCATGCCTCAACATGGCATCCTATTTGGGCATCACGACGACCCATTATATGGCATCGGCTGGGATTTTGAAGCCGATCGTAGCGATGTGAAAAGCGTGTGCGGCGATTATCTTGCCGTGATGTCTTTCGACATTGGGCATATTGAGCTCGGTAAAGCTTATAGCCTTGACAGTGTGCCTTTTCAAGTCATGAAGAATGAAATTGTGAAACAATACGAACGTGGCGGCATGGTCACCATCAGTTGGCACGCCGACAACCCTGAAACTGGGGGCAACTCGTGGGATATTGAAGCGCCTGATGTGGTGGCATCAGTGCTAGAAGGTGGCAAAAACCATGCGCTATTTCTCACTTGGCTCGACCGCGTGGCTGATTTCCTCCTCTCGCTTCAAACAGCAGATGGCACAAAAGTGCCTGTGCTTTTCCGTCCTTGGCATGAGCACACAGGCAGTTGGTTTTGGTGGGGGCAAAAACATTGCTCAGATGCGGAATATCTCGCGATGTGGAATCTCACGTTCGATCACCTGACGGGTAAGGGAGTGAACAATGCGCTCTACGCTTATTCGCCAGGCACCGAGCCAAACACTACGGAGGAGTACTTGAAGCGCTACCCTGGCGATGATAAAGTCGACCTCATCGGCTTCGACACCTATCAGTTTGAACATCGTGAAGACTATGTCCATAACCTCAACAAAGGATTGGCTTTGGTTTGCCAAATCGCAAAGGAGCACAATTTAGCTGTGGCACTCACCGAAACAGGCTTTGAGGGAATCCCCGATGCGAATTGGTGGACCGAAACATTGCTTGCCGAAGTGTCGAAACATCCGATTTCCTATATGGTGACATGGCGAAATGCACGCAAAAAAGAGGGGCACTACTATGCTCCCTACCCTGGACAGGTATCGGCAAATGATTTTGTGAAGTTCCATGCCGACAAGCGTGTTCTTTTCTTAAAAGAATCTCGCGATTTCGGCTTATATAAATAACACATTGCCGTCCATTACTCACCCAAAGACTCTAAAAAGCAAAATACATTGATTTATTACTCGCCAAAGAACTAAAGAAGGCAAAATACATTTATCCGTTGCTCGCCAATGAGCTGGGGATGCTAATTTTTTAAAATATGAAACATTTAAAACTCACAATTTCCGTTTTCATCCTTTGTTTTTTCCTCAATGGAATGGCTCTGGCACAAAATATTCATTTACAAACTTCCCTCAGTTCGTTGGTACTTTCAGCCGCTAAAGGCGAAAAACTGGAATACCTTTATTATGGTGAAAAATTAAGTGAAACTGACTACACCTCATTCCTGAACAGCAAACCCATCAAGCACGATGCTTATCCTGCCTATGGATTAACTTGCCCTACGGAAACAGCCCTTGCAGTACAACACACCGATGGCAATCTTTCGCTCGATTTGGTTGTAATCGGAACGAAAGAACGCCAAGAAGACGCAGCAAACATCACCACTATTGAGCTGAAAGATAAAGTCTATCCCTTTTATGTGTCGGTGAACTTCAAGCTTTATCCCGACGCCGAAGTGGTAGAAACATGGACTGACATCCGTCATGAAGAAAAGAAAATCGTTCACCTAAACCAATTTTCATCGGGCTATCTGCCCATCCGACGATGCAATGTGTGGGTGTCGCATCTCTATGGTTCGTGGTCTAATGAAGGACAGCTTGTGCAAGAACCCCTCGAACCAGGTATGCTCGTGGTGAAAAATAAAGACGGCGTTCGCAACAGCCACACCGCTCACCCCGAAGTGGTATTCTCGCTTGATGGCAAACCCTCCGAAAACACAGGTCATGTTATTGGTGCAGCTTTGTGCTACAGTGGAAACTATAAGCTCCGCGTCGATACGCACGACGATGAGTATCATCATTTCTTTGCGGGCATCAATGAAGAGAATTCTGCATATCAGTTGAAGAAAGGCGAAGTTTTTAGCACTCCTGCCCTCGCCCTAACTTTCAGTGCGGAAGGATTGAGCGGAAACAGTCGCAACTTTCACCGTTGGGCACGCCAACACAAAAATCGCAACTCAAAAAGGAAACTCAAGAAGAACTCACACGAGGAATTTTACTCTATTGGCTTCTGCTCATTGATGAAGAGCATGGCGGATTTTATGGGCAAGCTACAGGCAGGGAAGAAATCATCAAGACTGCTAACAAAGGAGCAGTGATGACCGCTCGCATTCTGTGGACTTTCTCATCGGCTTATCGCTTGCTGAGCAACGAGGAGTATCGTCATGCTGCCACTCATGCCCTGCGCTTCCTCATCGACAAACTTTACGATCACACGTATGGTGGTGTCTATTGGGAAGTGTCGCACACGGGCGAACCCATCAGCACCAAGAAACAAATCTATGCGCTCAGCTTTGCCATCTATGGCTTGAGCGAATATCATCGTGGCACAGGCAATGCCGAAGCATTGAGCTATGCTCAGAAGCTTTTCCACGACATCGAAAACCATAGCTTCGACACCCAAAAGAATAGCTATTTTGAAGCCTTTACCCGCGAATGGGGCGAAATCAACGATATGCGCCTAAGCGCAAAAGACATCAACGAACGCAAGACGATGAACACGCATTTACACATCCTCGAACCCTACACCAATCTTTATCGGGTGTGGAAACACAAGAAATTGCGTAATCAGCTTGTAAACCTCGTGGAGCTTTTCTGCCAGAAATTCTATGATGCAGAAACGAAACATTGCATTCTTTGCTTCAATGATGATTGGGAAAGCAAGCACCGCATTGTTTCCTATGGACACGACATCGAGGCTTCTTGGTTGATTCACGAAGCGGCTTTAGAACTGAACGATCCCAAACTGCTGACCAAAGTGGCGCTCTATGTTCAGCTCATTGCCGAAGCGGGAGATGAAGGATACCTCCCCAATGGAGGAATGATTTATGAAATGAACGCTGGTGAACAGGTCATCGATGCCGACCGCCACTGGTGGGTGCAAGCGGAAGCCATCGTGGGCTACCTCAACATCTATCAGCATTTCAAAACGGAGTCTTACCTTCAGAAAGCCATCCAAACTTGGAAGTTTATTCAGGAGCACATCATCGACCATAAACATGGCGAGTGGTTCTGGAGCAAGAAAGCATCGGGGGAAATCAACACGAGCGACGATAAAGCTGGATTCTGGAAATGTCCCTATCACAATAGCCGTATGTGCCTAGAAATCATGGGGAGATTTTAGAATCATGCATTTACAGGCTACATTTCGCCCCCACATTTTTAACAATATAGTCCTGTGTATGTCATGTTTTCTTCTCTTATTTGTAAAATGAATTTTTGATATAATATTAAACCAAAATAAAATTCTAAAATGAAAAAACTTCAAAGTTTATTTTTCATCTTACTAATTTCAGCAAGTGTTGGGCTAGCACAGAATAAGCCCGCCATTCCGGCCGATGCTAAGATTGAAAAGAAAATTGAAAAACTTCTCCAGAAAATGACCTTAGAGGAGAAAATCGGTCAGATGACTGAAATCACAGTGGATATCATCACTGATTTTAGTAAACCTAATGATTTCACACTGAAGGAAAGCCAACTAGATACTATTATAAACAAGTATAAAGTGGGTTCAATTTTAAATGTGCCTTTGAGTCGTGCTCAAACTCCTGAGAAATGGGCTGAAGCCATCAAAATCATTCAAGACCGATCGCTTGCCGAAATGGGAATTCCTTGCATCTATGGTGTAGATCAAATACACGGTACAACCTATACGGCAGGTGGCACCCTTTTTCCGCAAGGTATCAATATGGCAGCTTCTTTCAATACAAATTTAGTGCATCAAGCTGCTGAAATTACAGCCTACGAATCAAGAGCTGCTTGTATTCCTTGGACCTATGCTCCAACTATGGATGTTGGTCGCGATCCTCGCTGGCCTCGTCTTTGGGAAAGTTACGGCGAAGATACTTATATAAATGCCATCATGGGAGCAACTGCTGTTCGTGGTTTCCAAGGCGTAGATCCAAACAAAGTAGGTCCATATCATATGGCTGCGTGTGCTAAACATTACATGGGATATGGTGCGCCCCATTCAGGGAAAGACCGCACACCAGCCGATATTCCCTATGGTGTGCTTCGCGAGAAATTCTTTGAACCTTTCCGCCATGCTGTAGAGGCTGGAGCATTGAGTTTAATGGTTAATTCGGCTTCTATTAATGGGGTACCTACCCACGCCGACCATGAGTTACTTACTCAATGGCTAAAAGCCGATTTAAATTGGGATGGTATGCTTGTGACCGACTGGAACGACATTAACAATCTCTATGAGCGTGAAGGCATTGCTGAATCAAAAAAAGATGCTGTAAGACTCGCCATCAATGCTGGTATTGACATGGCTATGGTGCCGTATGAAACCCAGTTTTGTCGCGACTTAAAAGAGTTGGTGGAAGAAGTTGCTGTTTCAATGGAACGTGTGGATGATGCTGTACGACGTGTATTACGCCTAAAATATCGTTTAGGCTTGTTTGAAAACCCCTATTGGAGTATTGCAAATTATGATAAATTTGGAGGAAAAGAGCACGCCTAAATAGCACTAGGTGCAGCTGAAGAAAGTGAAGTGTTGCTGAAAAACGGAAACAATATTCTTCCGCTAGCTAAAGGCAAAAAGATTTTGGTTACTGGACCTAATGCAAACACTATGCGCTCACTAAACGGAGGATGGTCATATTCTTGGCAAGGAAATATTGCCGATGAATTTGCAGCAGATCACAACACGATATTTGAAGCCTTGTCAAATAAATATGGAAACGACAATGTTACCTAGGAGGCTGGTGTGACTTATAAAATGGATGGTGCTTACTACGACGAGAATACACCTGAAATTGAAAAAGCTGTATTTGCAGCAAAATCAACTGATATCATTGTGGCGTGCATCGGTGAGAACTCATATTGTGAAACACCTGGAAACTTGACAGACCTGACACTTTCTAAAAATCAACTTGATTTAGTAAAGGCTTTAGCCGAAACGGGTAAACCTATCATTCTTGTGCTTAATGAAGGTCGTCCCCGCTTGATTAGTGAAATTGAGCCTTTGGCTGATGCTGTAATTAGTGTGTTACTTCCAGGTAACTTCGGTGGCGATGCTTTGGCAAACCTAATGGCTGGCGATGCCAACTTTTCAGCTAAATTACCTTACACCTACCCTCGTCTAATTAATTCACTTACTACTTATGATTTCAAAGTGAGCGAACAAACAGGTACTATGGAAGGCAACTACAACTACGATGCTAAAGTAGATGTGCAATGGCCCTTTGGTCATGGATTGAGCTACACTACATATGAATATAGCAACTTGAATGCAAGCCAAATTACTTTTACTGCCGACGATAAAATTACATTCTCTGTAGATGTGAGAAATACTGAAAAATAGATGGTGAAGAACCGGTTTTACTATTCTCTAGCGACTTAGTAGCCAGTAATGTACCCGACAATATTCGTCTTCGTGCATTTGATAAAGTTGAGCTAAAAGCTGGTGAAACCAAAACGGTGAGCTTCACCATCAAGGGAAGCGATCTTGCCTTCGTAAATAATCATGGTAAATGGATATTAGAGGCTGGTGAATTTCGCATTAAATGTGACGATCAATACCTAGTGGTGAACTGTAGTGAAACTAAAATTTGGAAAACTCCCAATAGATAGTTCCCCTATCAACTCATCGGTGAAATTCAATGTGGGAAATAATGATTGAAAGTTATCCCACCAACAAAAAATCCTCGCTCGGTCAATTGCCAAGCGAGGATTTTATTATTTATAAGCCTTCTTATTATTTTCCAGCACGTTTGCGTTCGTGCTCTTTCAAATAGATTTTGCGCATACGCAACGACTCTGGAGTTACTTCTAAGTATTCGTCGCCACCAATGTATTCCATTGCTTCTTCCAAGCTAAATACAATAGGAGGAGCTAATTTCACCTTATCATCAGAACCAGAAGCACGCATATTGGTCAATTTCTTCGACGCCGTAACGTTCATTACAATATCGCCTGCACGGTTGCTTTCACCAATAACCATTCCTTCATAAACCTCCACACCCGGAGCTACGAAGAAGCGACCACGATCTTGCAATTTGTTCAAAGCATAGGCGAATGTTGTTCCGGGTTCTTTAGCAATCAAAGAACCATTCTGACGACCTTCAATTTCACCTTTCATGGGTTGATACTCAATGAATCGGTGAGTCATTACTGCTTCACCAGCTGTTCCGGTAAGCATATTCGTACGCAATCCGATAATACCGCGCGATGGGATATGAAAATCAAGGTGAATACGGTCGCCTTTGCGCACCATATTTTGCATCTCTCCTTTACGAACAGACACCATTTCCACCACTTTACCCGAAAATTCATCTGGCACATCTACGTGCAATTCTTCAATCGGTTCGCATTTAACACCGCCGATTTCTTTAAACAACACTTTAGGCTGACCTACTTGCAGTTCATATCCTTCACGACGCATAGTTTCAATCAATACTGAAAGGTGAAGAATACCACGTCCATAAACTGTAAATGAATCAGCTGTTTCTCCTTGTTCTACACGAAGTGCCAAGTTTTTCTCTAACTCTTTATCTAAACGCTCTTTAATGTGGCGTGAAGTTACAAATTTACCTTCTTGTCCGAAAAATGGTGAATCGTTAATAGTGAACACCATGCTCATAGTTGGTTCATCAACTGCAATCGGATCTAGAGGCTCTGGGTTTGTAATATCGCAAATTGTATCGCCAATATCGAAACCTTCAATACCAATCAGAGCACAAATATCGCCATCGTGCATAGATTCAACTTTTTGGCGACCTAGTCCTGAGAAGGTGTGAATTTCTTTAATTTTTGAGCGTACAATTGAGCCATCGCGTTTTGCCAACGCTACTTGCATATTCTCGCGCAATTCGCCACGATGAATACGACCGATAGCAATACGACCAACGTATGATGAATAATCCAATGATGTAATCAGCATCTGTGGCGTACCTTTATTTTCTGTCGGAGCTGGAATATTTTCAATAATACAGTCCAAAAGAGCTGAGATATCCTCTGTTTTTTGGCTTAAGTCGTTGGTCATCCAACCTTCTTTAGCCGAACCATAAATAGTAGTAAACTCTAGTTGTTCTTCTGTAGCATCAAGGCTGAACATCAAATCAAACACTTGCTCGTGCACTTCGTCGGGACGGCAGTTTGGTTTATCTACCTTGTTAATTACCACAATTGGTTTTAGTCCTAACGCCAAAGCTTTAGAAAGCACAAAACGAGTTTGAGGCATTGTTCCTTCAAAAGCATCAGCAAGCAAAAGCACACCATCTGCCATATTAAGCACGCGCTCTACCTCACCACCGAAGTCGCTGTGCCCAGGAGTATCGATGATATTAATTTTGGTACCTTTATAATCTACAGAAACGTTTTTTGCTAGAATAGTGATACCACGTTCACGCTCCAGGTCATTGCTATCTAGTAATAAGTCATCATGTTTTTCATGTTCCTTTACTAAGTTACAATGATAAATAATCTTATCGACCAAAGTAGTCTTCCCGTGGTCAACGTGTGCAATAATTGCAATGTTACGAATGTTTTGCATTTTCAGTTTTTCAAATAAAGGCACAAAGATATACTTTCCATTCAGCTTTGATTCTCGAATAACCTCTATTGACACTAAATGTATGTAATATTAATCTAATTGTAACTTTCAACCCCATAAAATAGTGACTTTTATGCGATAAAATCCCCTTCTCTTTAAATGTATTTAGCTTATTTAAGAATTTAAAAACCTCAAATATCGAGTTAAACCGATTAATGTCATTATTTTTGAAATTAAGAGCTAATTTTTAAATCGATCATGAAAAAAAGCAAATCCATTCGGCAAGTTGTTATTTTGGCCACAGTGTCTATCTTGTGCTTACTCATTCTCCAAATATGGTTTTTGAAAACCACTAGCGATTTAAATCAGAAATACATTCATGATGTAACAGCTCGTGCGCTTTTAAACACTGCCGACAAGTTGTTTTCCTACATTGACGCCATGAATTATCATCGAGAAGACAACCAAAAATCTACTTTGGTAAAACGATACACCGATGATACGTATTTTGTACACGTGGGGCGAAATATAAACCCGTTCATGCTTGAACAATTCTTGGTGCATGAGTTTCTACACTTCGGTATTAATCAGGACTTCGAATTTGAAATTTTCAACGCTCAACGAAAAATAGGCGCACACCGAATTTGTCACTACGATAAAGATAAACAAGGCTATACGGTAGCCACAGACGTAACCGGAGAGTTTCCTCAACTTCCCCGGAATCCGAAAATGAGCTATTACTTCACCATTCATTTCCCTCAATATACGGCATCGATCGACGACAAGGTGCAGAACTGGTACATCGCCGATATACTCCTCATCCTGCTCATGATTTTCTTTGGGTACACCATTTATGTGGTTTTTCGTCAGCGACAGCTATCGGAAATTCAAAAAAACTTTGTAAATAACATGACACATGAGTTTAAAACACCGATTGCAGCCATTAAACTCTCGACCAAGGTACTTGAGGAATCACAATCAGATATGCAGTCTGAACGAGCTAAAAGATACATTCAAATTATAAACGAGCAAACCCAGCGATTAAGCAATCAGGTGGAACGAATACTACAAGCTGCCACACTAGAAGATAAAGAATTTCATTTAGATTTTAGCGAAGTAAACCTAAACACATTCATCGAGAAAACAATAGAAGAGTTTCGAGGATCGCATTTAGAAAGCGAATTCCTCATTAACTTCACCCCCACCCCAAGTAGTTACAGCGTGCAAGTTGATAAGCTTCATATGTCGAATGTGGTGTACAATATTTTAGATAATGCCATTAAATATTGCGATGGTAAAGCAGAGATTGATGTGCAAATAAGAAAGCTAAACAAACAAATTGAAATATCCTTTGCCGACAATGGGATTGGCATTTCGGCAGAGTACCGCGATAAAATTTTTGGACGATTCTTCCGAGTTCCAACTGGAAACCTTCATGATGTGAAGGGATTTGGACTCGGTTTGGATTACGTGAAAAAAATTATTAATTTCCACCGTTGGAAGATTACTGTGAAAGAAAATATCCCATGTGGGACTAAATTTATAATAACATTAAACCGATATCATGCCATTCAAAAATAAAAAGATACTTTTAGTGGAAGACGACACCACACTTAACTTTATTATACGCGATAACTTAGGAGAAGCTGGATACCAAGTAGTAGCCGTAGAAGATGGGTTGGCTGGATTTGAAGAATTCTCAAAGCAAGAATTTGATCTTTGCCTATTCGACGTAATGCTACCTAAAATGGATGGATTTTCATTAGCACAAAAAGTGCGTAAAAGCAATGTGCAAGTGCCTATTTTGTTTCTAACAGCCAAAAATCTGGGCGAAGACAAAATTACAGGGTTCAACAGCGGTGGCGACGACTATATCACCAAGCCCTTTAGAATGGAGGAGTTGCTTCTTCGCATTCAAGTATTCTTACGCCGAAGCACTACCATTGATAAGGAGATACCAGAGGAAAACAACCTTTGGGCTGTGGGAAAATTCCAATTCTCTTTTAACGACCTGCTGCTTACTCTTCACGAAGAACAAAAAACACTCACATTCAAAGAAGCCGAGCTTCTGAACTTCTTCTGCAAGAATGCGAATAAAATTATGAGCCGTTCTGATATTTTGAGACACGTGTGGGGTTCCGACGATTATTATCTTGGGAGAAGTCTCGATGTATTCATCTCTCGCCTTCGTAAGTACCTCAAACCTGATGATAGCATTAAAATCATCAACCTACACGGTGTGGGATTCCGATTCAATGCCAAAGTAAAACATTTGTAAAACAAGTGGAGGTGTTCGTTAATAATACCCACCTCTATTGAACTGACAAAAATTGCAAATTGCCATGTAAACCATTCGCAATTTCTGTTTACACTAAAGAAATAGCAAGACAACATGCTTAATTGAGGCAGAGAATATACACATATCCTTTGCCCCAATTGTTTTAATTACCTGAGTTTCGGATAAGATTTTGCCTCAGGTTCTTCTGTTTTTGAACAGAAACGAGGCTCTGCAAGTTCAAAGTAGAAAAGGCGGAATTTATGCCAAAAACAGAACAAAAGGCTTCTAAGTGCAGCTATTTTTGAAATAAATCCTGTGGTGAAAGCTTATCCGAAACGCAGGTTAATAGGTTTTTATAACCACCACTCCATTTGCGCCTCGATAGCCATAAGCAGCAGTGCTACCATCTTTCAAAATAGTTATGCTTTTCACATCTATAGGATTGATGTTTTCTATCGTTGTTACAATTATGTCATCTACCACATAGAGCGCCTCGGTAGATCCTCCCACCGATTGATCCTGTGTACGATCTACATACACTCCGTTATCCTTTACTTCTATGCCCCGAAACTCGCCTTCAATCAGTCTGAAAATATCGGTGTAGGTACTATACTTATTATTATAGTTCGACAAATGCTTTATAGCATATAACAGTTGTTCTTCTGTAAGATAGCCATTAGATACCGCTATGCGCTCATTTTCATCTCCTCCTTTAAAGATAAGTTTCACATTCATGTTATCATCTTCAAAAATGCGCACACTCTCCGAATTGAAGCCATGACCTTCAATCGACAATCGATCTTTCTTTCCCACATTAATTGCGAAATTTCCCAAAGAATCGGTTTTTACCACTTCTCCCGATTTCTTGGCTGTAACAGAAATGTTTTGCAATGCTATATTATCGAATGCATAAACACGCCCATGCATAACATTACCATCCTTTGCTTGGCAAAGTGTCGCACACAAAAAGCAAACTAAACAGATCCAAATAGTTCTCATGATTATTCTTTTTATTGATTAAACATCACCCCCGATTTAAGTCTCTATACTAAGAAAAATCGACTACCAACTCTCCAAAGATATATTTTTTACATTAAATAGCGATGTTGATTAAATAAAATATCAGCAAAACTAATGGGTCATATATGCATTATCGATTCACTCTAAATATCATCAAAAAAATCAGTTTGTTTGGCATGATTAGGCTTTCTACATTTGTAAACGGAAAGCAAATACAATAGCTTCCAACTATAAGCAAATTATAAATTTTAAAAATAGATATTATGTCACAAATTGGAAAACAAATCGTTGATTTCAACGTACAGTCATTTGTAAACAATGAATTTAAAGCCGTATCAAAAAACGATGTATTGGGAAAATGGTGTGTATTCTTCTTCTATCCAGCCGATTTCACTTTCGTGTGTCCAACTGAATTGGAAGACTTGGCAGACAACTATGCAGCATTCCAAAAAATTGGAGTAGAAGTATATTCTGTTTCTACCGACACTCACTTTGTGCACAAAGCTTGGAAGGAAGCTTCAGCACGTATCAAAAAAATTGAATATCCAATGTTAGCTGATCCTACAGGTGTGCTTTCTCGCGGTTTCGATGTCATGATTGAAGAAGTTGGATTGGCTGAGCGTGGTACATTCGTAGTGAATCCTGATGGTGAAATCGTGGCCTATGAAGTAGTAGCTGGAAACGTAGGACGTGATGCTTCTGAATTGCTTCGAAAAGTAAAAGCATTGCAATTTGTAGCTGCCCACCCAGCTGAAGTTTGTCCTGCAAAATGGCAAGAAGGAGAAGCCACACTTGAACCAAGCATCGAACTAGTTGGTATGCTGTAACATCCTCACAAGAATATGCAAATCACATTATACTGAAAAAATTTATAGCTTGTCATCACCTGATGATGAGCTATAATTTTTCAAACATAGTACTATCGTCATTCTATGATAGGCTAAAGACCTTCAAACACAACTCATCATCATCCGACAATGAGCCTACATTTAAATTAGTTAGCTGCATTTTTGTGCAGCTTTCCTAAATTTGAAATTCCATAATTATCTCTGAGCTGCTACATTATCAGAAGACACAGAGAATTTAAACTCTACACATGATACTCAACGAACCATTAATAGCACAAGTGAAAGGTTTATTTCAACATCTGAAAAGCCAATTCACCCTACAAATTTCAGCGGCTGAAAATCATCCGCAACGCAACAACTTGGTCCAACTCTTAAATGAGGTAGCTGCATGTTCCAACAATGTCGTTGTAACAGAACAGGCGGGCGAAAACCTATATTTTGAGATTATACAAAATGAGAAAATGCTCCCCATTCAATTTCGAGCTGTGCCCAATGGTCATGAATTTTCTTCGCTTCTACTTGCTTTATTAAATGCCGATGGCTTGGGCAAAAATTTACCCGATGAACTCAGCATTCAGCGCATTCAAAATATTCAATCTCCCATTGAAGTGAAAAGCTACATTTCGCTCACTTGCACCAACTGCCCCGAAGTGGTACAGGCTCTAAATGCGATGGCTATTTATAACCCCAACATTAAACACACCATCGTTGATGGAAGCATAAATCAAGCAGAAGTAGAAGCGTTAGGCATTCAAGCTGTACCGTCGGTTTATGTCAATGGGGAATTGCTGCACGTAGGTCGCTCTTCACTAGGGGAATTGCTAACCAAGTTAGAAGAAATTAGCCACACTACATTCAGTTTAGCTGAATCGGGCACTAAACATTACGACGTAGTGGTCGTGGGTGGAGGTCCTGCTGGAAGCTCGGCTGCCATTTACTCTGCTCGAAAAGGATTGAAAACAGCTATCATTGCTGAAAAAATTGGTGGACAGGTAACCGAAACGGTGGATATTGAAAACCTAATCTCTGTGCCCAAAACAACGGGAGCACAATTAGCTTCTAACCTAAAGTTACACCTTTCTGATTATCCCATTGAGATACTCGAAAATCGTTTGGTAAAAAACTTTTCTGTAGAAGATGGCGTGAAGAAATTAGAAACAAGCCTAGGTGAAAAAATTGAAACCTCGGCACTCATCATAGCAACTGGAGCTAGTTGGCGTAAGCTCAATGTGCCCGGAGAAAGCAACTATATTGGATCGGGTGTGGCATTTTGCACCCATTGCGACGGACCGTTCTATAAAGGTAAGAAAGTGGCAGTCATTGGCGGTGGAAACTCCGGACTAGAGGCTGCCATCGACTTGGCATCTATTGCCACAGAAGTAACCGTGATTGAATTCATGGATAGTTTAAAAGGTGATGAAGTGCTACAAAAAAAGCTGAAAGAGTTTAGCAACGCTAAAGTTATCACCAATACTGCCACGACAGAGGTGGTGGGCGATGGCAATAAAGTAACCGCCTTGAAATATAAAAATCGACAAACAGAGAAAGAAGAAACACTCGCCCTCGATGGTGTGTTTGTGCAAATTGGACTGAAAGCAAATAGCGATGTGTTTGCTCATGAAGTAGAAACCAACCGCATGGGGGAAATTCTAATCGATGCCCATTGCCGAACAAAAGTGCCCGGCGTTTATGCTGCTGGCGATGTATCGGAAGTGCCCTACAAACAAATTATCATTGCCATGGGCGAAGGTGCCAAAGCTGCATTATCGGCATTTGACGATAGAATTAAAGCGGTGATTTAATTCCATCAAGCAAATTAATAAAAGGGCTGTATTTCATAGAAATACAGCTCTTTTATTAAATCCTAAGCGATTAAACTTTATTAGTTAGTCATTCCAGTCCCAGCCAATGCTTGTTTGGAATACATAATCTCCCTTATCAACACCCGATGTTTGAGGCTTTGAATCAAAGTTGTGTCTAAAACTGGCTTTCACATACAATTCATATGGTAAATCCCATTTCAATGCCACATCAGAGTTTAAACGAACACGTCCTTGAGTTGTAAATGAAGGATACATTGTTGTTCCTGCTGAGATAGAGAAATCGCCAATATCATAGGCATCAAAGTTGATGGAAACCAAACCTTCCATATCATTAGCCCTATCATTAGCAGGCCCACTGTAATTCTCATTGGTATAAGCTAAACCTACTCCACCCTGAAAAAGCAATCCATTCTTACGAATAAAATACATACCAAGACCCATTGAAGTAGTAGCTCGAAGATCTAAACTTTGCTCTGTGCTTTCTAACAGTTCTAAGCCGATGAAGGTATAAGCTTTACCTCCTATATCACGGTTTGCTTTTAAATTTCCCGAGTTGCGACGAGAAGTATCCACATCTTCTTGGGAAGCTATCAAACCATTATATGCTGCTGAAAATCGCCATTTATCACCGGTATAAACAGCTGAGGCCGATGATGAAAATTGCTGCACAGAATTAGCTTTAGCAAAAGAATAGCCGGCAGCAATCGACACTGTCAAACGGTCAAGAAACTTATTGTTAAAGGTCTCGATAGCTACAATATCATCAGTCTTTAACGTGAATACACCACTGTCCGTAACCATAAGTACTTGTTTTAACTCAGGACTATAATTTATCGTTCCTACGTAGCGTTCATTATCACTTGTGTGAACAATCACCTGAGTAGAAGTAGCAAGTCCTGTTACCTCATCCCAATCTACATTAAATTCAGAATCGGCATAGTCAGTGTCGAACACAGCTACCTTACGAGAAAGTGATTTCAATTCACCAACAATTCGGTCTCCGTTAGATACCACAATCGTGTCATTTTGAGCGAAAGCTGCGTTTGCCGTCAATCCTACCAATAGGATTAAAAAAAGTCTCTTCATAGATAATACTTTTAATTTTTAAAAATTTAGTTGCTTTTATATTTAAACACAAAAGTAGTGACTTCTGTTTGATCAAACAAAAAAAGATTTCTCTCATTGCAAATCGTAGATTCTAGAACCAAACGCCCGTTTTTGTTTATCCGACAAATTTAAAGAATAAATCTTTAGGCGTCTCAAAGTTTAAAATCTTTCTAGGTCTTCTGTTTATTTTATATTGTACATTCATATCAAACTTATCATCAAACATATTTGCGCCTTCATTTTCTGCACAAATGCACGCTCCAAATTTTCCTTCCTTCACCCATTTAAATTTTGCTCTTCGATGGTTGCGAATAAGGGTTCTTCTCTTCGTTTCGGTTATAGATTGTAATGAGGGAACTAAACGCAATTATTTAATCGGTTGCAGTGGCTGCCGATTAAAAACTCAAGTTAATAATTAATAGCAAACTTTAAAAAAAACAAAACAAAATAGAGGCTGCGCTTATTATTGTCTTATTTTTACCCGAATAAGCAACGAATTTGGATACTTTCGATTTTCTAAATATCTTCACATTAAAGGGTTCACCTCTGTTTTAATCCGTTCAACTGCGTTTAGCAACACTCCCCATGAGAAGCGTTTTCTTCAAAGTCTGAAATCCAATAAATTACAAATAGATGAAGCAACTTAAAACATTAGGCATACTCTTTTTAATGATGTGCAGCGCTGCAACTCAAGCGCAACAATTGGCATTCCCCGGAGCCATGGGACATGGTGCAACCACTAAAGGCGGTCGCGGCGGTACTGTTTACCACGTAACCAACCTCAACGACCAAGGCGCAGGCAGTTTGCGCGAAGCTATTGAGGCAACTGGTGCACGCACGGTGGTGTTCAATGTGGCGGGTACTATCGAGCTGGAATCCATGCTCACCATCAGTAATCCTTACATTACTATTGCTGGACAAACGGCTCCCAATGGTGGTATTTGTCTGAAAAACTTTCCGCTGCATATCACCAATGCGCATGATGTGGTGGTGCGCTATCTGCGTGTTCGCCCCGGCATTGCTTCGGGCTTGATTGGCAGCGAAATTGACGGCATTGAGGTGAGAGACAGCAAAAATATTATCATCGACCATTGTTCTATTAGCTACACTTGCGATGAAGCGCTCAACACTTGGCACGGCACCGAGAATGTAACGGTGCAGCACACGCTCATTGCTCGCCCACTCCACCACTCGGTGCACGAAAAAGGGGCACACGGATTTGGTGCCTCGCTCGGTGGTAAAAATTGCTCCTATCTTTTCAACTGCTTTTCATCGGCCGTGGCACGCAATCCAAGCATTGGTGGCAACCACATTGAAAGCACCATTAACAGCGATTTCAGCAACAATGTTATTTTCAACTATCAATATCGCACTTGCGATGGAAAACCTCGAAGCATAAATCTCATTGGCAACTACTACAAGCCGGGTCCTGCTACTAAAGAAGTTGTGGCAAACAGAATCGTGAAAGTTGATAATGCCAAAGGCTATCATTTCAGTTCGGCATGGCATGTGGCTGACAACGTGATTGATGGAAACAAATTAGTAAACAAAAACAACCTGCAATACGGCGTAGAATTTGATGAAGGTTGCAACGTCGAAAACAACATTTTAGACCAAGCTTGCCCCACCGTGCACACCAAACACGTTTCGGCAAAAAAAGCTTACCGTATTGTATTAAATGAAGTTGGCGCTAGCAAACCCATGCGCGATGCTTTCGACACTAAGGTAATAGCCGAAATAGAAGGCAAATCAGCCATTGTGGGCAATGGAATTATCGATAAAGCCGAAGAAGCTGGTGGCTGGGCAAATCTTGAAGGCACGCAACAAGCCCCCATCGACACCGATGGTGACGGTATGCCCGATGTTTGGGAACAGAAGCACAAACTAAATTCCAACGATGCTGCCGACGGCAAGGCTCTAAGCAAAAGTGGATACACCAACTTAGAGCTGTACTTAAACAGTCTTTAGAAATTAAACTTTAGGGGGTAGCATGACATGAGCAAGCTACCCCCTATTTATAGCAAAAATCACTATCTTTGCCTTTATTTTAAATTGCTAAACGATGACTCGTATTCTTCTCCCTCTTCTAGCTTGGACGCTTTTATTGTGCTCTTGCACTAATACTCCCGATGCTTATTGGAAAAGCACATTCAATGAAGAGCTTATTGCTTGCAACATATCAACAAGCGAACATCCATTGCTCGATGCCGAGGGGAAAGTAATGACTGTGGTTTATTTGAGCAATTTGATCAGCGAAAACATAAGCACAATCAGCAATTCTAAAAACGTGGCTTGGCTCTTAGCTCAAGGCTATCGAGTGGTTGAAATGGACTACAAACAACATCCACAAACAACATCTCCGCACATTAATGCTGAAATTATAGCCATTAATGATTCTATTGCAGCTTCAAATTTCGCAGGATTAACCGATTGCTCACACTACCGCTCCTATGTGCTATTCGAAGGCTACCGATTGAAACGCGACGTGCCTTATTATGTAGATGATCCTACGGTTTACAATTGTCCTAGTGAATATACCGTGGGAGATTCGCTTTACATGGATATTATTTACCCCGAAAAGCCTAAGCATGAAGTGCCAATGTTGCTTTCATTCTCTTATAGCAATAGTTCTGCCACATTCGACAAGGAAACGCAGCAGCTCACCAATGCCAACAAACACCAACGACTAAAGCAATCCTATACTTTGGCAGGCTTCAACGATTCTTTTTTAGAGGGTGCGCCTGCACGTGGCATGGCGTGGGCAATTGCCGACCACCCCAAATATTGCTTGTGGGGCAAAGGCAAAACTGCCGATTCTCCCAATGATGCCTACAAATCATTCCAATGTAATCCAGATGCGGTGCGCAAAGTAAAATCGGCGGTGCGCACACTCCGTGCCGAAGGCGTACACCTCGGATTATCGGGTGCAATTGGCATTTATGGGTTTTCGCGTGGTTCTACCGCAGGCTCATTGGCTGTGGGCAGAAAACAGGTGCACGAATTTGAAGATGGCTTTTTTCTTGATGTAAACGATGAGGTGCAAGCCGCAGCCTTAGGCTCTGGGGTGTTTAATTACACTATCATATATGATGTTTCCGACGATGGCGACAAACAACTAGAGCTTCGTTGCCCTTGGGTGTGGGGTGAGCTGAGCGACAACCGCAAGCGTTGGGAACAAATGGGCGCCGAATACTTAGCCGACGATTCTCTTACAGCTCCTGTGCTTTTCTTCTACAACAGCACCGATGAAGCTTATTATCAGCGCCAAATTGCGCACTTCAAGCATAAGCTCGATTCATTGGGCGTGCCCACCTCAACACTCATTGATTATGGCACGGGGCACAGCGTACCGCAAACTCCCGAATCGCTGCAAGTGCTCTATGATTTCTTCGGGCAATTGAAAAATTGACGGAAAAGGAATTAATTCTGTTCCTCCTATCCGATTGTTTCATATCCGTATCGGGTAGAGTGTTCTGAATGATGTTCCAATTTTTGAATGTTTTTTTGTACATTACACCAAACCTGATAAGGGTTGACATGTAGGCATTAAAATACACCCTTTTTAGGTTGATTTTGAGAACCAACAACTGAACACCCTACGTAATAGCCCCAGAATTTATCCTTGGGTATGTTAATGCCAAAGCTCTTTCAGAGCAAGAGCCACCTCATTAGCAAAAAACAAAAGCCCAAAGCTCAGAAGATTTTTCTTCCTGCTTTGGGCTTCCTCTTGCAGCTGTGTGGCAGCTTTTATTTTTTTCGACTTACAGCTCAACCGTCGGCCAGCCATCTTTATTCCAAGAAATTTCTTTTATAATTAATTTCGGACGACCTTCATCGTGGGCATCATAGCCATGAAATACTAAGTAGTCTTTGCCGTTGAAAGTAGCTACGGCGTTATGCCCCACTCCATGCCAATCGGCATTACCTTCGAGAACTAGGGTGCCACCACGGGTTGCCATATCTACTCCCATTGCATCGATAAATTTACCATCGAGTTTTTTAGATCGCCCGACAATCATTTTATAGGAGCTGTGCACACCCTTGCAACAGTAATCAATGGATGCAAACAGATAATAATATTTCCCTTTCTTGAATACAAAAGGAGCTTCAATGGCATTTCCTCCG
>JBKEBD010000019.1:0-57934 GCA_047972995.1 Mangrovibacterium sp. | reverse complement strand
CTCTAGAAGCGTCTTCTTGTACTGAGTGTTCCTCTTGCTCTGCTTCGAATTTGTTAATCCAATAGCGAAATTGACGAAGGACGATGTGATTCTCTCGGCAATATTGAGTATGATTCATACCTCTTCTCTGCCATGCCTTGTAATGCTTGTGCATCCATTCCTGTTGGCGGAGTTCTATTTGTTTAATGACCGCAAAGTAAGGAGGCTTAATGAAGATGGTAAAGATGTACTTGCTCGGAGGGATACGATTAAAATTAGAAAAAATGTGGAAAGTTCGTATATTTCAGAAAAAACTATCACTCATGAATTAAACAATAAGTTCACAACAAATAAAACCACAATGAAATGCAAAAACTAAGCTTTCACCACGCCAAAAAAACCAACTCTTGCATTTTATGGGGGAATATTTTCACAATATCCTCCTTTTAAGCTCTTCAGTACTTCGTTTACCGACGTTAATGACTCGGCATACTTATTTTATTTTCTATGGTCTGTTTTACACGTCCTATTTAATCGCTATCTTTGGCAATCATATCAAAAAAACACATGAAGCGAACACTTAAAGATTACGGACTAATTAGCCTTAAAGGCGTTGCCATGGGGGCTGCCGACGTGGTGCCCGGGGTTTCTGGAGGCACCATAGCTTTCATTTCGGGCATTTACACCGAGTTGCTCCAGTCCATAAAATCGATTAACGGTCAGAGCCTTAAACTACTCCTGCAAGGTCAGTTTAAAACCTTTTGGGCTGCCGTTAATGGAAACTTTCTCTTAGCCTTGGGCATCGGCATTGTGTTTAGTTTGCTCACCCTGGCAAAGCTCATGACTTACCTGCTGGAGAATCACGCCATATTGGTTTGGTCGTTTTTCTTTGGTTTGGTGGTGGCATCAGCAATCTACATTGCCAAAGAAATTACCCAGTGGAACGCTGCCAAACTCATCAGTTTGCTGATGGGGGTGAGCATCGCTTACCTCATCACACACATTACACCTGCCCAGCCAAACACACATTATTGGTTCATCTTCCTATCGGGAGCCATTGCCATTTGCGCCATGATTTTACCGGGCATATCGGGTAGCTTTATCTTGCTCCTATTGGGGATGTATAAGTTTATCATTCAATCTTTATCGGAAATGAAGATAGCTGTCGTTGCTACTTTCGCCCTAGGTGCTGGTGTGGGGCTCATTAGCTTCTCTAACGCTCTCTCGTGGTTGCTGAATAAATACTACGAGCTAACCATTGCACTTCTTGCTGGTTTTATGATTGGCTCGCTCAACAAGCTATGGCCTTGGAAAGAGGTGGTGGAAACCTACATCGACCGCCATGGAGAAGTAAAACCACTCCTTGAGCAAAACATCATGCCAATGCAACATGCCGCCCCCAATCTGCTCATAGCACTACTCATGGCAGCCATAGGCTTCTCCTTAATTTTTATAATTGAAGGGGTGGCGAAGAAAAGTTCTTAATTACGAATGAGTTACACTTCGCACCTCCAACTTTGCACTAAAAAAACAAAAACCATGAAAACATACGGACTTATTGGATACCGTTTAGGACATTCCTTTTCTAAGGGCTATTTCACCCAAAAGTTCTCCAATGAGAATATCAGCGACTGTGTGTATCAAAACTTCGAGTTAGACGCCATATCCGAGTTTCCAACGCTCTTGACGAACAACCCCACAATTCAAGGACTAAACTGCACCATACCTTACAAAAAAGATGTCATGGTGTATTTAGATGAAATTGACGAAGAGGCAGCACAAATTGGTGCCGTAAACGTCATTAAGGTGACTAGAACTACCGAGGGCGTAAAGCTGAAGGGTTACAATAGTGATGCCTTTGGTTTTGAGATGTCGTTGAAACCTTTGCTTCAAACTCAACATCAGAAAGCCTTAGTTTTAGGCACAGGGGGAGCGGCACAAGCCGTTGTTTTTATCTTACAGAAATTAGGACTAGAAGTTACCATTGTAAGTCGAAATGCCAACCCCTCGAAAGGCATTATAAGCTACGAGCAATTAACACCAGAAGTCATGACAAGCCACAAGCTGATAGTGAACGCTACACCTGTTGGTACCTTTCCAAATATTAGCGAATGTCCGAATATTCCATACAAACGCCTTACTTCGGAATATTATCTATACGATTTGATATACAATCCCGAATTAACCACCTTTTTAAAACAAGGAAAAGAACGCGGATCTATCATCAAAAATGGGGGCGATATGCTTCGTTTACAAGCCGAACGAGCTTGGGAGATATGGGAAGGCAATTATTAGTGATTAGTTATTAATTGCAGGGTTGAAACAACCCAACATCCAACATCTAAAAATCCAATAATCCAAAAACAAATGAATCACAAACAACTAGTAGGCGAGAAAGCTTGCGAATACATTAAAGACGGCATGATTGTAGGACTCGGAACAGGTTCTACAGCCTACTACACCATCATGAAAGTAGGCGAAATGGTTCGTCAAGGACTACACATTCAAGCCGTACCCACTTCCGAAGCCACCGAGAAGCTCGCCAAAGAACAAAACATTCCATTAATCGACATCAACCAAGTAACACGCATCGATGTGGGTATTGATGGTGCCGATGAATTCGACGAAAATATGCAACTCATAAAAGGAGGAGGTGGCGCATTGCTTCGCGAGAAAATTGTAGCTTCACTGTGTGAAACCTATGTTGTAATTGCCGACCACAGTAAGAAATCAGAATACCTCGGTAGCTTCGCTTTACCTGTGGAAGTTACCCCTTTCGCCAAAGACGTAACCAAGCGTCAGTTAGCCCAATTGGGTTGTACCTGCTCTTTCCGCATGAAAGACAATGCACTATTTACTACCGACAACGGCAACCACATTGTGGATTGCAAGTTCCACCGCATTGAAACCCCCGAGAAGCTCACCCAACAAATAAACAGCATCCCCGGAGTAGTAGAAAATGGTTTGTTTGTAAACACATCTACCCATATTATATGTACAAACGAGAAAGGGGAGATTGAGGTGATAGGTATCTAATTCTGATATTTCTCATTATTTTTCTTCAAGCTAGAAAATAGCCTTATATTTGTCGCAAAATAAATTTTAATTGAATGCAAGAAAAAATTCTTATTCTCGATTTTGGCTCGCAATATACGCAGCTAATAGGACGTAGAGTTCGTGAATTAAACATTTACTGTGAAATTCATCCGTTCAACAACCCTCCCGCAATTGATGAGTCGGTGAAAGGTGTAATCTTGAGCGGTAGCCCATCGTCGGTGCGCGATGAAAAAGCACCACACCCCGATTTATCAGCAATTAAAGGAAAACTGCCTTTACTTGGTGTGTGCTACGGTGCACAATACCTGGCGCACTTCTTCGGAGGCGAAGTAAAACCATCAAGCAGTCGTGAATACGGTCGTGCCAACCTATCTACCATCAACACCAACGATGCCTTGCTCAGTGGAATGACACAAGGTTCACAAGTGTGGATGTCGCACGGCGACACCATCGAAACACTACCCGCCAACTATAGTGTAATTGCATCAACCCACGATGTGGTAAATGCAGCCTACAAAATTGAAGATGAAAACACATGGGCGATTCAATTCCACCCCGAAGTGTACCATTCAACAGAAGGCACAACTTTACTTAAAAACTTCGCGGTAAACATCTGTGGCTGTTCGCAAGATTGGACTCCTGCATCGTTCATCGAAACCACCGTGTCCGAACTCCAAACCAAACTAGGCGATGACAAAGTTGTACTCGGTCTATCTGGAGGTGTCGACTCTACCGTGGCAGGCGTGCTGCTGCACAAAGCCATTGGTAAAAACCTTACTTGTATCTTCGTTGACAATGGTTTGTTGCGTAAAAACGAGTTTGAAGGCGTACTTGATTCATACAAACACCTCGGTTTAAATGTCATCGGTGTAAATGCGAAAGAGAAATTCTGGAATGACCTTGCAGGTATTACCGACCCAGAGCAAAAACGCAAAATCATAGGTCGCGATTTCATCGAAGTATTCGACGAAGAAGCCCAAAAATTAGACGGTGTTAAGTGGTTAGGACAAGGCACAATATACCCCGACATCATTGAGTCGGTTTCGGTGAATGGTCCTTCAGCAACCATCAAATCACACCACAACGTAGGCGGTTTACCCGAGAAAATGAACCTTAAAGTAGTTGAACCACTAAATCTTCTATTTAAAGACGAAGTGCGCCGCGTAGGTCGTGAACTTGGACTAAACGATGAACTACTCGGTCGTCATCCTTTCCCTGGACCCGGCTTAGGCATCCGCATCTTGAGCGATGTAACACCCGAGAAAGTACGCATCCTTCAAGAAGCCGACCACATCTTTATTCAAGGACTTAAAGATGCTGGACTATACAACGATGTGTGGCAAGCAGGCGTAATGCTACTTCCCGTACAATCAGTAGGCGTAATGGGCGATGAGCGCACCTACGAAAACGTAGTAGCCCTACGAGCAGTAATGAGCACCGACGGCATGACAGCCGACTGGGTACACTTACCTTACGAGTTCTTAGCGAAAGTTTCAAATGACATCATCAATAAAGTACGAGGTATCAACCGCGTAGTTTACGATATTAGCTCAAAACCACCAGCAACAATCGAGTGGGAATAACACAAAAAAGCTTAACACATTTGGTTAATCCAATAGGTTAAGCTTTTTTTTAGCACAATTTGAATGAGCTGCACCACAAACAAACGGTGTAGAGGTTAAAAACAATTTATATGCAAATGAGAAGAATTTTTATCTTAGGAATTCTTGCAGTTATGACCATGTCTTGCTCGCAAAAGAAATTCCAACTCGACCTTACCTTAGAAGGTAGCGAAGGTCAAGAATTAGTAGTGTTCCTAGCCGAAGAAGGCAAATACAACGCAATCGACACCCTTCAATTCGAAACAAACCACATGGTGTGGGAACATAATTTTATCGGCGAACAATCAATTTGTGTAATGCAACCACAAAGCAGAAACGGATTGTATCTATTTGTCGACAACAACAAATTCACAGTTACCGGCGAATATAAAACACTCGCCAAGGTGAACGTAGAAACCGAAAGTCCAGCCTATGCCGATTACAAGAGTTTCCTCAATGTGGTAGAACCATTCAGTCAAAAACTAACCGAAAGTAGCAATGCCTACAACGAGTTAGCTCGCGCAGAAGACCGCAACGAAGAAGAAGTTAAAGCAGCAGCAGATGCCTATCGTACCATTCAAGACGAGTTGGTTGTTGCTAAAAATGAATTCATTAAAACCAACAACACTAAACCCGTTGCAGCATACATTGCTTATAAAGAAACCCAAAATGCCGACTATGACGAGCTGAAAACCACGCTCGAAGTACTTGGCGACAACCTAAAAACCAATGGTTTCTATATAGCTATGCAGAAAAAATGTGTAGAGCTAGAGAAAGTATCCGTAGGTAAAGAAGCACCCGATTTCACCATCGCGGGCATCGATGGTAACCCCATTACACTATCTTCTTTCCGTGGAAAACTATTGCTCGTTGACTTCTGGGCTAGCTGGTGCGGACCTTGTAGAAGAGAAAACCCTAATGTACTTAAAGCCTACGAAGCATATCACGATAAAGGATTAGAAATCTTAGGTATATCATTAGATAACAACCGCGAAAAATGGGAACAAGCCATTAAAGACGACGGTTTGATTTGGAACCACGCATCAGAACTAAAAGGTTGGAAAGGCGATGTGTCGGCATTATACTGCGTGAATGGCATTCCTCACACCGTACTTATCGACCAAAACGGTGTTATCGTAGCTAAAAACCTTCGTGGTGAAGCTTTAGTAAATAAACTTTCAGAGTTGCTCGATTAAACATTCGATAAAAACCATAGCAAAGGGTAGTGCAAATAATCTTGTGCTGCCCTTTCTTGTTGTAACACTTTTTCAGAACACTACATCCCAAATTACAACCAACCAGTACCGCCCAATACCTTTTACAAGTAAAAAATAAGACAGTTGAGCAGCTCAAGTTTATTCAAAACTCAGCTTATTGCGTATCTTTGCTACCTACTTATCAAAACAACAGCAAAAACATGAGTCAATTCCCATATCTACAAGCCGAACAACTATCGAAACGCTTTGCCGAGAATTACCTATTTAAAGATATATCCTTTACCATATTTCAAGACCAAAAGATAGCTCTAATTGCAAAAAATGGAATGGGAAAAACCACCTTAATGGAGATTCTAGCAGGCAATGAAACCGTAGAAAGTGGACAATTAACCGTAAGTAATGGCGTAAAAATAGGGTACTTACGTCAAACCCCAGATCTGAATCCCAACATCACCGTACTTGAGCAAGCATTGCTTTCCGATAGTCCGGCCCTAACCGTAGTACGCGAATTTGAAGAAGCCATAAAACAAAACAACCAATCAGAAATCGAACGACTAACCGTACTTATGGAAGAACATCAAGCATGGGATTTCGAAGTTCGCGTGAAACAAATTCTTTCACAACTCAAAATTGAAAATTTCAATCAAAAAGTGGGAGAACTATCTGGAGGTCAGCAAAAAAGAGTAGCACTTGCCAATGTTTTAGTAAACGAACCCGACTTGTTAATGCTCGACGAACCAACCAACCACCTCGATTTAGAAATGATTGAATGGCTCGAACAATACCTATCGAAATCGAAGTGCACCTTATTCATGATTACACACGACCGTTATTTTCTCGACCGAGTGTGCAATGAAATCATCGAAATAGACGATAATCAAGTCTATTCCTACAAAGGAAACTACAGCTATTACCTCGAAAAACGAGAAGAACGCATTGCCCAACTTCAAGCAAGCACCGAAAAGGCACAAAACCTTTATCGCACAGAGTTAGAATGGATGCGCAGAATGCCTAAAGCTCGGAGTCACAAAGCAAAATACCGTGTCGATCAGTTTCAAGATTTAAAACAAAAAGCAGGATTTAGAGTACGTGAAGAGAAACTCGAATTAAGCATTTCATCGGCACGCATTGGAAGTAAAATCCTCGAATTAGACGGAGTGTCGAAGTCATATAACAACCTCAAACTCATAGATAATTTCACCTATAAATTCCAAAAATTTGAAAAAGTAGGCATCGTAGGTAAAAACGGAACCGGAAAGTCAACCTTCTTGAACACCATCACCAACCAAATTGCAGCCGATACCGGCACAATCGAATGGGGACAAACCATCAAGGTTGGCTATTATCAACAAGCAGGCATTGACTTTTCACCCAACGACACCCTAATAGAAGTGGTGAAAGAAATAGCCGAAGTAGTAACATTTGCCGACGGATCACGCATGACTGCCAGTCAGTTACTCACCCGATTCTTATTTCCACCCGAAACACAATACGGACTAATAGAAAAACTTAGCGGTGGAGAAAAACGTCGATTATATCTATGTACCATCTTGATGCAGAATCCCAATTTTTTAATCCTCGATGAGCCTACAAACGACTTAGATATCATGACATTAAACGTGTTGGAAGACTACCTTTCTGCCTTCGAAGGCTGTGTGCTAGTGGTTTCCCACGACCGATATTTCATGGATAAAATTGTAGATCACCTCTTTGTTTTCGATGGGGAAGGGCAAATAAAAGATTTCCCCGGAAGCTACTCCATCTACCGTAATTGGGCAGACGAGCAAGAAGAACTCAAAAAACAAGAAGCAGCCCAAGATAAACCTAAAGTGTCGATTGAGAGACCACAAAAAAAGAATTCAGCTAAACTCACCTTCAACGAAAAGCGAGAGTTCGAACAACTCGAGAAAGATTTACCAACACTAGAGGAAGAAAAAGAAAACATCGAAACACAAATGAACTCGGGAGAATTATCTCCACAAGAGCTCTTAGAAAAATCCGAGCGCTATGGCAAACTAAAAAACGAATTAGATGAAAAAGAGTTGCGCTGGCTAGAACTAAGTGAAAAAGCTTAGTAAAAAGCCGTTTCTCTTTCTATATTTCAGTGAAAATATGCGGTTGTAGTTTATAATTAGCTTAATTATGCGTACTTTGCGGCTCGAAATGCAGAGCATAATAATCCAACGAAAAGACCGTTGGAATGCTAGTGCTTTTTGTACTTTAATAAAAACGGGTTAAAAGACATAACAATACTAAGATAATAACAAATGAAGTTACTAGAACAAATTATCAAAAACGCACAGGAAGCGCAAAAGCGTATCGTGCTACCTGAGGGAGCTGAACCTCGCACACTTAGAGCTACTGAAATCATCTTAAAAGATGCTGTCGCTCGTGTAATCTTATTGGGTAACCCAGGTGAAATTAACCAAGTAGCTGAAGAGATTGGTGTAAATATTAAAGGTGCTGTCATTGTAGACCCAGCCACCGACGAAAGACGTGAGGCTTATGCCGAAAAAATGTGTGAGATTCGCAAAAGCAAAGGCTTAACAATGGATGCCGCTTTAGGAATGCTTAACGACCCATTAGTTTTCGCTCCTTTAATGATTAAATGTGGCGATGCCGATGGGGAAGTAGCTGGTGCAATCAATGCCACTGGCGATGTACTTCGTCCAGCCTTCCAATTTGTAAAAACATTACCAGGTGTGAGCGTAGTATCAGGTGCTTTCTTGATGTTCGTAAACGATCCTCATTTTGGTCATGAAGGTATTCTAATGTTTGCCGACTGTGCTGTAATGCCAGATCCAAACGACCAGCAACTAGCTGAAATTGCGGTAACTACAGCCAAAACAGCTAAAGCTATCGTAGGAATGGACCCTCGAGTAGCTATGCTAAGCTTCTCAACAAAAGGATCAGCATCGCACCCATTGGTAGACAAAATGTCGAGCGCTACACGCATTACACGCGAAATGGATCCTGCGTTAAAAGTTGATGGAGAACTTCAACTAGATGCAGCAATCATCCCTGAAGTAGCTAAACTAAAAGCCCCAGAAAGCGAAGTTGCAGGTCATGCCAACATCTTGGTATTCCCCGGACTAGAAGCAGCAAACATTGGCTATAAATTAGTACAACGTTTGGCTGGAGCCGAAGCTATCGGACCAATCCTACAAGGTATGGCAGCTCCAATTAACGACTTATCTCGTGGTTGCTCGGTAACCGACATCGTAAATTTGGTAGCTATCACAGCTAATCAAGCAGCAAAAAGTGAATAAATCAATACATTAATATGTCAAAAGAAATAATAGAAGCCATTGAAGACTTTGGCTTAGTCAAAAAAGGAAAATCACAAAGCCTTTTTTCTAAAATTGGTGTCGTAGGTTGTGGTTCTGTTGGGCAAAGCATTGCCCGCGTAGCAAGCACCTACGGAATTGAAGTTGTATTCATCGAAGTTTCAGAAGAACGCATTAAAGAATCGTTTGCTGGAATTGAAAAAGTACTCGACGAAAGAATCGCAGGGTGGGGAATCACTGCCGGAGAAAAACGCGCTATCTTGTCGCGTATAGAAGGAACAACTGATTACGCTAAATTAAAAGGTTGCGACTTCGTTATTGAAGCAATTCGTGCGGTCGACCGTGGAGGTAAACTAGAACAACGCAAAGAAATATTCCGTAAAATAGAAGCTGTAGTTTCTTCTGAATGTATCATAGCTACAAACTCGACTACAATTGTAATCACAGAGTTATCGTCAGACCTAGAATACAAAGACAGATGCGTGAGCTTACATTACTTAACATCATCTCGCGATGCCAAAATGGTAGAAGTAGTGAAAGGATTGCACACATCAGATTTAACCTATGAGCGAGTTTGCACATTCGTAAACATGATTAACCGCAAGCCAATTCCAGTGGCAGAGTCTGCAGGACTAATTGTAGTGCGTATGTTTGTTATGGCACTAAACGAAGCCTGTGAAATGCTAATGGAAGGTGTTGGTACAATCAAAAATATCGACGAAAGTATGCACATTGGTTTCGGTATGCGCATTAGTCCTTTCGAAATGGCAGACCAAATGGGATTAGATAAAGTCATTCGTTGGATGGACAACCTATACAATGAGTTTGGAGATGTAAAATACAAGCCATCACCATACATCAAACGTTTAGTTCGCGCTAAACAATTGGGAGTATGCGCAGGCAAAGGATTTTATACTTATGATGAAAATGGCGTTGCCATTAAACCAATAGACGAAAATTAAGATGAAAATTTTAGTATTAAACTGCGGAAGTAGTTCTATAAAATATCAACTCTTCAACATGACCGACCAGCACGTAGTAGCTAAAGGTGGTATTGAAAAGATTGGAATGAAAGGTTCGTTCCTAAAACATAAAACCGAAGATGGTCAGTCCATTCTTTTCGAAGGTGAGATTCTAGACCACAAATCAGGTATTGAGTACATTCTTGGCGTATTGAGTAGCGATAAATATGGCTGTATCAAGTCGTTCGATGAGATCGACGCCGTTGGTCACCGTGTAGTACATGGTGGCGAATTCTTTAGCTCATCAGAATTCATTACCAACGAAGTTATCGATGCATTAGTACAATGTACTAGCTTAGCTCCTTTGCACAACCCACCCAACATTAAAGGTATTGAAGCAATTGAGGAGTTAATCCCAGGAGTTCCTCAAGTAGGAGTGTTCGATACAGCTTTCCACCAAACAATGGAGCCTAAAGCTTATATGTACGGTATCCCCAAATCATTGTATGAAAAATACGGTATCCGTCGTTATGGCTTCCACGGAACTAGCCACCGCTATGTTTCTCGTCGTGCTTGTGAAATGGCTGGAAAAGACTACGAAAATTCAAAAGTTATTTGCTGCCACCTCGGTAATGGGGCATCAATAGCCGCTGTGAAAAATGGTAAATCGGTTGATACTACCATGGGATTCACACCATTAGAAGGACTAATCATGGGTACTCGCTCTGGCGATCTTGATGTAGGTGCAGCCACTTTCATCATGGAAAAAGAGCAAATCGGTAAAAAATCATTAGACACTTTGTTGAATAAACACTCTGGAATGCTCGGACTAACAGGTATTTCTTCTGATATGCGCGAAATCCGTCAAGCTGCTCTCGATGGCGACGAAAGAGCTATTCAAGCTATCGACGTTTACTGCTACAAAATCAAAAAATACATTGGTTCTTACATCGCTGCTATGGGTGGCGCAGATATCGTATTATTTACTGGTGGTATCGGAGAGTTTGCTGAGTATGTTCGCGAGGGAGTTTGTAAGGATATGGAATATTTAGGCATGGAGTTAGATATTTCAAGAAACAAGGCAGCCTATGGAACAGAAGGCAAAATCAGTACTGATTCTTCAAAAGTTGATGTACTAGTAGTACCTACCGATGAAGAGTTGATGATTGCTCTTGACACACAAAAAATTGTGTCGGAAAGAAAATAATCAAACTTTTTTTCTACAAATATGTTTTAAGATCCGTTGTAAAAGCAACGGATTTTTTTTATTTTGCCGTAGATAATAATTATTCCATCAATTTATGAGTCCGTACATATTTGTCATCTCATTATGCATTGTCATAATCGTATCATTTATATTCAACCTATTAGCTAAAAAAACCAATATCCCAAGCGTTTTAATGCTCATCCTACTAGGTATGGGCATACGTATGCTACTTAATCAGTTTGGCATAGAACCAGAATATTTCGCCACACTAGAAATACTCGGTATCGTTGGGTTAATCATGATAGTGCTAGAAGCTGCCCTCGATTTAAAGCTAAGCAAAGATAAATGGCCTCTCATTTGGAAGTCTTTTCTCATTGCATTGGTATCATTAGGAGCAACATCTATGCTGATAACTTGGATTATTCAGCTATTCATTCAAAACATCGGATTTTTACCTGCTCTAATTCACGCCATTCCATTCTCCATTATGAGCTCTGCCATTATCATACCTAGTGTGGGCAACTTGAGTAAATATAAACGAGAGTTTATGATATATGAAAGTACATTCTCCGATATACTCGGAATCATGTTATTCTATTTCCTCATCGATAACTACGAACTAGATAGTGTGAGCGACATGGCACTCAGCCTAGGAACAAACATCATGCTCACCATGATATTAGCCGTAGTACTTAGCTATGGATTACTGCTAATCATTCAGAACATAAAAGGACAAGCCAAATTCTTCTTGTTTTTATCGGTATTGGTGCTTATGTATGCCGTAGCTAAAATGTTCCATTTATCATCTCTACTCATCATCTTAGTATTTGGACTACTACTAAGCAACTACAAACTAATTACTTTCGGTAAATTTCGAACTTGGTTAAAAGATGATGCTATCGATAATGTGTTTGACAATTTCAACATGATTACCATTGAAACATCATTCTTAGTACGAACCTTCTTCTTTGTAGTCTTTGGTATTAGCTTATCACTCGATACCTTATCTGAACCTACAGTTTGGATAGTGAGTGGAGCATTTATAGTGGTAATGTATCTGATTCGCTTATTAAGCTTTACAATGTTCGATCGAAAAGATATGATGCCTCAAATTTTTCTTGCACCAAGAGGGCTCATATCCATCTTGCTGTTTTATGCAATTCCTGCGAACTTCCAAACAACCGATTTCCCTGGTAGTGGCGCCTTGCTTATTGTTATTTTAAGCTCCAGCATAATCATGGCGACTGGCTTAATAATCGACAAGAATAGAGGAGGGGTAACTCCCAAAATTTCAAACTAAAAGACAAAGGCTGATTTCAATGATCAGCTTTGATCAGCTTTTATTTTTTTGTTTATTTTACTAGTTACTTAATGTCACCAATGTTGAATGGCGTTTTCTGATAAACATAGTAGTTCAGCCAATTAGTAAATAACAGGTTAGCTCCAGATCGCCAACTTAAAATAGGTTTCTTAGACGAGTCGTTATTTGGATAATAGTTCTCAGGCATCTGAATATCTAAACCCTTCTCCAAATCTCGTTTATATTCGGCATCTAAAGTTCGTCGAGCATATTCCGAATGACCCGAAGCAAAAAACTGACGACCATCTTTGCTCATAACCAAATTCACTCCTGCAATTTCCGATTCAGAAATAACTTCTAGATTCTCATTCGCTTCAATATCTTCCTTTCTTACTTCTGTGTGTCGAGAGTGAGGTACTTGATAAAAATCATCAAACCCACGGAAAATAGGGATTCTATTATCCTTTATTGCACAATTGTAGATACCAAACTTCTTCTGTTCGAGCAGATACTTTGGAATTCCATAAAAGTGATGCAATGCGGCCTGCGATGCCCAACAAACAAATAGGGAAGAGGTCACATTGGTAATAGACCAATCCATGATTTCTTTTAATTCATCCCAATACAACACATCCTCATAATTAAGGTGTTCAACAGGAGCTCCAGTGATAATTAAACCATCGTATTTGTCACCTTTTATTTCATCGAAAGTTTTGTAGAATGCCAACATATGGTCGGCTGATGTGTTATTGTGTGTGTGATTCTTTATTTTTAAAAAGTCGATGGTAATCTGCAACGGTGTATTCGATAGAACTCTCAAGAAATCGGTTTCTGTAGAGATCTTTAGAGGCATCAAATTTAGAATAGCAATTTTAAGCGGACGAATATCTTGACTGCTTGCTCTTGATTCGTCAATCACAAAGATATTTTCTTTTTGCAATGCTTCAATTGCAGGTAACTTGTCAGGTATATTTAAAGGCATATTATATTTTTACTTGAAAAAAAGTATTGTGAATTTCTTTTATCGATTTTTCTTTGTCTGCTTTTTTAACCACAATACATAATATAGCTTACTAAAGATGTCTAAATGGATTACAATGTAAACCTCATAATTTGTATTATGATAAATAATATATATATCCATTTATATGACCTAGGGTCATTGTCTGTGATTTTAAAACTTCATCTTCTTTGTCGTCGGCGCCGAAATAATTAAATAAATCTTGCTTAGACCAGGCTTTTGTTCGGTGAATAACTTTAGTCATGAGGAAATCAATATTTCGTTCTAGTTTATTTCCTTTCCAATTACTCGTGTTTGATATAAAAATCCAAGTGCATCCATTCTCCATGCGTTTGATCTTAGCAACAGTTCCTGCCATGCTTCCTGTACGTACCCAAGAACCGTTGGCATACACAGATCGCCATCCTAATGGTCCTCGAGTTGTGATATTATTAGTCATCTCACGGATACTTTCAGGCGATAAAATATCTGGCACTTGGTCTTGACCATCAATCAGTGTTATTAATCGAGCAAGCTCAACAGACGAACAAATCCAACCACCTGCAGCCCCCAACAGCTCAATGGAATTTCCGCCATTAGCCTTAGATACTGGAAGTCCTGAACCATCAAAACACGGGATGGTATCATTTTCTTCATGCACCCAATAATTTACTTCATTAAAACGCTTTTGTGCTTGAAAAGAAGATCCAATGTGCATATCAAATATATCATTGGGTATCAAAATTTCATTACGGATATATTCCTCGTAAGTTTGTCCCGATAATTTCTCAATCACATCGGTTAGAAACATATACCCCATATTTGAATAAGCATAGCTTCCCCCTGGAGTAAAAGATAATCGCCTACTTGCAATGTATTTGTAATAGCTATACATTGTAACGGGCGTTTCATCACCCGTGAGTTCGGCTATCTTCAATGGAAGGAACGCTGGATCTCCATAACGCTGAGTCCAACCTGCCGAATGAGCCAATAATTCTCGAATGGTTATTTTATAAATTCGATTATCTCTAACCTGATCAAAAACAGGATTGTCTAGAATGGCCTGAGGACCAAATACCTTATCATCTAAATCGAGTTTTCCGCTTTCTACAAGGTGCATAATCCCAATTGCTGTAATTAACTTCGATATGCTTGCCACACGAAAAAGATGTCCTGGCTGTACTTCATTTTCTTCGATATCTGCAATACCAAATCCATGAGCATAAACTAGCTTTTCATCCTTAACAATGGCAACAGATGCCCCCTTTAAGTTCCATTGATTTAGAAAACTGTTAACTTCTCGTTCTAAATAAGCCGTACTTTCTAGGTCTGACAATTCATTAGTAATCCGGTCATTTAGTCCTTGCTGCTCGATTCTATATGTAGGCTTATTTATTTTCTTCTTCGACTGAAAATTTATGATAACCAAAATAAATATCAGAATGGATATAAAAACCTTTTTTTGCATTGTTATCCTCCGAATTTCCAGAGGTTTTACACCTCCAAAGCTCCAATAATTTCAGTTACTGATGAGTAGTTGTTCTTTTCTAAGTATTCTTGAATACCAGATGTAATCTTAGTAGGATTTTGTGGATCTAAGAAAATTGAAGTCCCGACCTGAATAGCCGTTGCTCCTGCTAGTAGAAACTCCAAAGCATCTTCTGCTGTGGCTATCCCCCCTAAACCAATAACAGGAATATTTACCGCTTGTGCAACTTGCCAAACCATACGCAGTGCAATTGGCTTTATAGCTGGTCCTGAAAGTCCACCTGTAATTGTTGATAGCTTTGGGCGACGTTTATTAACATCAATCGCCATTCCTAAGAAGGTGTTAACCAATGATACCGAGTCTGCACCTTCTGCTTCCACTGCTTGAGCTATTTCTGCAATATTTGTAACATTTGGAGACAACTTTACAATTAAAGGCTTGCTGTAAGCTTTTCGAACGGCTTTCACTACGGTAGCTGCCGATTGGCAATTCACACCAAATGCCATTCCCCCTTCTTTTACATTGGGACAACTGATATTGAGTTCGATTGCTGGAATTCGATCTAATTCATTAATTCGTTCGGTAAGCTCAACATATTCTTCTATTGATGAACCATTGACATTAACAATGAAATTTGAATCGATATCTTTGATATTGGGGTAAATGTTTTTAATGAAGTTATCCACCCCCTTATTCTGAAGTCCAACAGCATTAAGCATGCCCGATGAAGTTTCCGCCATGCGCGGATAGTTATTCCCTTCTCGGGGATTCAAGGTTGTACCCTTCATTATGATTCCGCCTATGTCTTCTAAAGCGACAAAGTCTGCTATTTCTTCTCCAAATCCGCAAGTACCCGAAGCTGTGAGCACAGGATTCTTAAACTCTAAATCTTTTATTTTTACCGATAAATCTACCATTCTAATTCATTTACGTTAAATACAGGACCTTCAGAACAAACGCATTGATTTCCTTTCTTGGTTTTTTCCACACAGCATAAACATACTCCAAAACCACAAGCCATCATGTTTTCTAGCGAAGCTTCGCAGAATATATTTTTAGCTTTTGCCTCTGCTGCAATTGCTCGCATCATGATATCAGGACCACAGGTGTATATTTTATCGTATGAAACAAGATGTTGCGTGAATATGCTATGGTTTGTAACATAACCTTTCTCCCCTAGGCTTCCATCCTCTGATGTTTGGTAGATAGTACCATATTGTGCATAGTCTGAAGAGTCGATATGATCTGCACTTGTTCGAGCTCCCAGCAACAGGTGTACTTGCTCTTGGGTTAAGCCGCAGTTCTTGGCGAGATTGAGCATAGGTGCTACTCCACTTCCTCCACCAATGAGCAAAATTTTATCCATCGGTTTCGGTAGCGAGAAGCCATTGCCCAATGGGAATACCACACTAATTTTTTCTCCAACTTGGTATGTAGTTAGCACTTTTGATGCTCTTCCCAAAATTTTCACTAGTAATGTAATTCGATTATGTTCATAATCTACATCTAGAATTGAGAATGGTCTTCTTAAAAATGTTTCTGTAGATTTTTTCACCTCTACATTGACAAATTGCCCCGATTTAATGCTAGGCAAACTTCTATCAGATTCTAACACCAATCTGAAGTTGTCATGATTTAACTGAGTATTCTCGACTAAAATGAGTTCTCTGATGGTCTTCTTCATATTTTATCTTTGTTTGTGTGCAAAGATAATCTTTTACTTAATTTTTTGGATAATATTCCTCGAATGTTTGATCTGTATAGAATGTAATGATGCGTTCAATTTTTCGTTCACGATTGTTTTTTACATTTCTTTCCGCCATAGGTTCTGTTTCTGGCATATTTCCCACTGATTTACATTTGTAAATCATATCTTCCACTATTACATTGTCCACTAGTTCTTCTTCTGGTTGAAATAGCTCTTGCTGTGCTGCTTTAGGTTGATTACTAGTTTGTATAGGAGTAGATGAATCGAGCATACTCCCCTCACCTAAAAGCAGCCACCGGGCATTTATTTCAGGATAAAACACCAGAATCTTCTCTAAAAATGGCTGGCTTGGGTTATTTCTACCATTTAATACATGACTAACATTAGATGGCTGTACGCCAATGGCATTGGCAAATTCAGTAGCTGATATACCCTTGTAGCTTAAAATCAATCTTATTCTAGAATTCATAGTTGTAAAATTTGAACGCTACAAATCTAAATCAAAAAAATCATACGGAAAAATACAAATGTAAAATAATAGCAAATAGGTAACTTTACACTAATGACTGGAATTAATTGATATTCACACTAATTGGTTGATATAAATATTTTAATCACATTATCAAACGTGTATAAATGTATGATTATTATACAAATAGTACATATAGCATAGGTGTTCTATCCTATATTAATACTATACAAACGTACAACAATGAAAATCATTTCATCAAATACAGTTATTTATCTGATATAATGTACTCTACTTATTTAAATATTTACCATACCATTACAATAATGCACAATACATATGTATTGAATCAAGAAAGGTAGATATGTATATGCATCATCAGGTTAAACTTATTTTGGGGGATTTACTTTTGTAAATCATGTGTTTTGTAATCTTGTTTTGTTACATATTTGTATTGAAATGTAAAATATTACATTAGTACCTCTCTCCTATTTTATCTCTCGAGTTATGGTGCTTGAAATAAAATAAACGATTAAATTAGCAGTTCAACCATTTTAATATTTAGAGTCCATGAGAGGGTTAACTGGCAATATGCCATACATATTTAGTGCCGTAATTATTCTAATTGAAATATTCGCCTACTTTGCAATTCGAGGATGCTTGAAGAAAACCAAGTCAGAGATATTCTCTCTAATATATTTGGCCTTTAGTTTAGCTTATATAAGCGTATGGATTTACACACTTGGTCGCCCATCTGCCGTTCGAGAATCACACAATTACGACTTATTCTATTTTGTCATTGCTTATACTTTTCTAAATCTTCTCCCCAAAGCACTTTTGTCGCTAGGATTTGGCATATCTTTTTTTTGGGCGCTCTTTAAAAAGAGACACACCGCAAAAACCATATTGTCAGCTTCAATGATATTATCCATTGGTTTAATGCTTAGCGTGGGATACGGTATATTCATCAGTAAACGAAGTATAACCATTGAGCACCTAAATATTTCGTTCAAAAGCCTGCCTAAACAACTTGATGGATTAACACTGATGCATATATCCGATTTTCATTTAGGTTCGTTTAAAAACGATGCTACTTTAAGGAAGTGTGCTCGAAAAATGAATGAACTAAAGCCCGATATTATCTTATTTACGGGAGATATGGTAAATAACTTTTCGGAAGAGATTATAGGCAAAGAGCTTGCGCTTAAAGAAATGGATGCTAAGTATGGTAAATATGCCATTTATGGCAACCACGACTATGGCGATTATTCTAATTGGGATAGCCCTGCAGAAAAGATGAAAAACTTCGAGCAAGTAACGAAGCATATTACTGATGCTGACTTTATCATGCTTGACAATGCAAATGTAAAACTTCAAGTTAACGATACTTGTCTTTACATTATTGGTGTCCAAAATTGGGGATATGCTCCCTTTCCTCAATATGCTGATTTAGAAAAAGCAACCCGCAACATTCCCGAACAATCATTTAAAATACTACTCACTCACGATCCTGCTCATTGGGAAGTCGAGGTTACAAAAAACACCACCATTCCTTTAACTCTCTCCGGTCATACCCATGCGGGCCAACTAGGAATTAAAATATCAGGAATAGCTTTTAGTCCGATGTATTTCATAGAACATTTATGGAATGGATTGTACAGCAGTGGCGAACAAAAGCTCTATGTTAATAGAGGCTTAGGGTGTGTGGGATTCCCCGGACGTATTGAAATGACTCCCGAAATAACGCTTATCACCTTGAAAAAAGAATAACCTGCATCAGATCCCATACACATCGATTGAGAGTATAAATTCAGCTGCAACAGACTTAACATTTGGCAAATACATAGTTCGAATGCCAAATGTAACAGGTGCTGGCAGTCGAAGAAAATAACCATCAGCATACATTTCTATTCCATAAGAATTAAGCCGCTCTGTTGTTTTGATATACTGCGTAGGAAAACTTTCAGCTATAGATTCCACATTTAGAGCAGTGTGATCGTAAAATAAATTAGCCTTAATACGTTGAAAATAGAAGAGCTTCCCAAAACTCCAATCAGGATAGCAAATCGGAAATAGGTAATTCAAACTAACCGTACCCATATTTTTATTGTTGTAACTGGCATATCCTCTAGCCATCTTAACAAAATCGTTGAATCCACTTAGGCGCTGCTCATCTCTCCATTGGTATCCGCCATAAATTTTAAACCCATCATGACTAGTAACACCAGGGAAATACAGATTTGTCAATACCGAAAACTGTTGTCCCAAATCATTTAGATTATGTAAACTATTTGCATAATTAACCTGTAGTATTTGCCCCCATCTGGTTTGCAAATCTAACTCCGATCTGCGTAAGAAATTTGAAATATACAACTGATAGTCTAGCACATTATAATCTATTAGGTACAGTGAATTTAGTCCTTCTTTTGCATATGTTTTTGTCAAAATATAACCAATGCTAGGCTGAATAAATTGTGTATATTTTCCTGAGCTAAACTTAAACGGCAGACTCACCGAAGCCGACAACTTCAATTCATTCCACTGCTCACTAACATACTGATAGAAAGACTCTGAATTAAAGTCGCCATCTAAATACGTTTGATTTCTTCCTCCATAACTCATGCCTAATTTTAGGCTAGGAAACCACCCAATATACTGATAGTTTAAGTAGAATTTTCCTTTATCTTCATTAAGATTATACAAGCAACCAAGGTCTGTGAGTGCTGTCCCGAGTTTATTTTGTGATTGAAAAGAAACTCCCGGCAATGCTATGTCATAGTTTTGTATATCAATAGCAATTGGAGCCCAGCTGTGAATATTTAGGACGTGAGGTAATTTGCGATATGGTTTAGTTTCGATATTTGCGGTATCGAGCAATGCAAAATCGATTTTACCCTGCTCTTGACTTGCCAATTTATTTGCCAAATCATTTGATACATTTATACATTGCACCTCATGTGTTTCATGCTTCAAATCTGAAATAGATGAACGCACCAATTTATATCCCTCCGATGTATAATCTGTATAATCCAAATGCTTTGATGTTAATTGAGCATAGTCAGCCCCAAATTTACTTTCGGTGAGTTGAGTAGTTTGATTCGTTTGCAAGTTATAAGAAAATATGTTGTCTATTCCGGTTTGAGCTGAAGTGTAAATTAGTTGATTTTGGTAATACGATAAGTTTCGAATATCATAGTGCACGGTGTTTATTAGGTGACTTATTTCACCACTAAGCAAATCCACAGCTCCAAGATATTTTCCTTCCATTCCTAGTCCAACGAAATAAATCTTATCATCGTTATCTCCCCAAGCTGGCGAAATGATATAATCATTATCTGGAATTTCAATGGTTTTTAGCAAATGTCCATCGTTGAAACTGAAAATCTGAATTCCATATTCTCCCTGCTGACTAGCACTTACAGCAAGGAATTTAGTCTTACTCTGATTTATGGCTGGACTCGAAAGGTTATCCTCCGATTTAAACACCTTCTTTTCCTGAGTTTCTACATTGTAAACAATCGTGCGCGTATGATTCGCATGAGTCCAACGAATATCAGGACGCGACTCATTCCAAATTAACCATTTCCCTTCCGAAGAAAATGAACCAGAAACAACACTTCCCGGAGTATCTATAATTTCCTCACGGTTGTTCGACAAGCGTACAATTCTAGATATATCTCCTCTGCTTTTCCGAAGCGCAACAATGCTACCATCAAAAAGATGATCTGTGTATAAATAATCGGTATATGATTTAAGTTTATTGACCGGTATTTTCTCGTAATTAGTCAGTGTTAAACCATCTACTTCAGCTTGCCAATCTTTCTGATATTGTTCCCAGAGCGACACATACAACGCTTCCTTTTTATGCCCTGTACTTTCCTTTAAACTTTTATTTACGGGGGATAATGAAAACGGTTTTCTTGCCACTCGGTGTAAAACATTTTCCCAAACATCAACTCCGTATTCTTTACGAATGCCTCCAACAAACCACCAACCAAAAGCATATCTGTTTGGAATATAGTCCTTATAAGAACCCATCGAAATTTTATCATAGCTCATTTGCCCTTGCTCAAGCAATAATGCCTTGTTTTCCTTGAGAAAAGATGGATTCCGCCCCCTACCAGTCTCCGTCAATGCCGTTTCTGTAAGCACAGCATCTCCTTCCAGAAACCAGTATGGAATATAAGCCCCAATGGTTAATGCTGTTGCGTGCTCTCCAAGTATTATTCGAAGTATTTTGGGAAGTTCTTGCTGTATCTTATCGGTTTGAACCACATGACGATATTCATGAATTGCCAATTGACTAAGCCACTCTTGCGCATACATTTCCTGATGCGGAGTCGGATAAATTTCCATTCTGCTAGGAGCCGTTGCCACCATTCCATTAGAATCTGCAGTTCTACTGTGAAGAACAACTGAAATTTTACGCGGAGCTGTTCCTAAACTTTGGTATCCTAGCTGATACACTTGTTCAAGCATGGCAGCAAATCGCTTAGCTTGCGCTTCGTAATCGGAAGGATATATTACCTGAAAGTTCTCCTCATCAATTTGTTTCCACTTGATGGAAGCAGGATCTGCACCTGTCGTAAAATATTGTGCATAAGAAATATATGAATAGCAAAGCAATGCCACTAAAAAATAAATCTTTTTCATGGATGGAAGTATAGTAGTAATCTATTGATCAGATTTTTATTGAAGTTTTTGAACCATTAGTTGTGCTGCTTTCGCTGAAGCACCTCCGCCTCCAAGTATTTCTGCTAATTGGTGATAGTCGTTTTGTATTTGCTCTCGATGTGCTTTGTTGGAGATAATTTGATTGAGCTCTCGACAAATGTTCTTACTTGAGCAAAAGTGTTGCAAAAGTTCGGGCACCGCCATTTTATTTAAAATAATATTTACAAGCGACACGTAGGTAATTCCCACAAACCATTTCCCAATGTAATATAAAGGCATACCACCACCCATGCGATAACACACCACTTGAGGACAGCCTAAAATAGCTGTTTCCAAAGTAACCGTTCCCGAAGCTACGGCTGCCACATCTGCCATCTGCAAGGTTTCATAGGTTTGCTGATGCACTAGAGTTACATTGTAATCTTTAATTAAGCTGCTATAAATTTCATCATCTATATTTGGTGCTGTGGTAACCACCACTTGATGAGAATCGATATTACTTATAGCCTCTAGCATTTGGGGTAATAACGATTTTATTTCCTGCAATCTGCTTCCTGGCACCAATGCCAGAATTGGCTTTTCATTAAGCTGGTTGTACTGCTTAAACTCACTCAAACTTTGGGTAGTCTTTTTCTCTAAAACAGCATCCATAATCGGGTTTCCCACATAATTAACAGCCATGCCATGCGTTGCAAAGAAATCGGTTTCGAAAGGAAAAATAGTAAACATCTCGTCAATTAGACGCTTCATCTGTTTAATTCTCCCTTTTTTCCATACCCACACTTTAGGTGAAATGTAATAATATACTTTTATATCTAACGACTTGGCATATTCTGCCATTTTTAAATTGAAGCTTGGGTAGTCAATCAGAATTAACACATCGGGCATAAAGTCTTTAATACTTCGCTTGCATAGGTTGAAATTACTTTTCACTTTGTCCAGATTCATGAGCACAGGAATAAATCCCATGAATGCCATTTCTCTATAATGTCGGAGAAGTTCCATGCCAGAAGCCTCCATTAGCTCTCCTCCTAGTCCTTGCATCTGTGCGTCAGCATCATATCGATATAAATTTTTAATCAAATTTGACGCATGCAAATCTCCCGAAGCTTCACCTGCAATAAAAAAGTATTTCATATTTCAACTATCTATTTATGGAATTTTAGTAAATTTGTTCTCTAAATACAACCTGTTAAGTATTAAACCCAACACGCAAAGTTATTAAAAATAAGCATAATTCATGAGAAAACAATTTTTAGCCCCTGCATTGTTGTTTGGATTTATCATTCTTTATTTGTGTGGTCCTTGCCCCCCAAAGCCAAAGCTTACCGATGAGCTTCCCCATTTAAATCGAAGAGATCAGGGCATTGAATCATTCGTTTGCGGACATGATAACGGCATGAATGTAAAAGCAAACAACGAAGCTAAAATTTCTTGGGCTGATAGCACACATCGACTTACTTCTTGGTGTCTGCTGTATTTGCACGGTTTTTCGGCTTCGAGAATGGAGGGAATGCCCACTCATGAAAATGTGGCAAACTATTTTGACATGAATCTATATATGCCTCGACTAGCATCGCATGGCATTGAAACCGATGAACCTTTGCTGAATATGACTCCAGATCTGCTCTACGATTCGGCAAAAGAAGCTTTGGTAATGGCGCATAAATTAGGTCAAAAAGTAATTATCATGGGTACTTCTACAGGTGGTACTTTAGCTTTAAAATTGGCTGCCGATTTTCCTAATTTAGTTGATGGACTTATACTATACTCGCCTAATGTGGAAATAAATAATTTTGGAGCATCGATGCTTTCTAAACCTTGGGGCTTACAGATTGCTCGATTAATTTACGGTGGAAAATACAGAACAGTAAATCCCGATCCATCAGATGATGAATGCTTATATTGGAATTGCTTCTATCGTTTGGAAGCCACAGTTTATCTTCAGCAGCTGATTGATGCTTGCATGAATAAAGCTACTTTTAGTAAAGTAAAATGCCCTACATTCTTAGGATATTACTACAAAGACGAAGAACATCAAGACCCTGTGGTAAATGTAAGTGCAGCTCTAAAAATGTTTGATGAAATTCAAACCGATGAGTCACACAAAGAAAAACAAGCGTTTGACGCAGGAGTGCATATTATTGCTTACGGCAAAGATTCGAAAACTCAGCCCGAAGTTGAACAAGCTACAATTGATTTCATTCAAAAGCAGCTGATGATAAAATAAAGACTCATAAGACATACAAAAATCCCCCAATGTAAAAAAAACATTGGGGGATTTTTTGTTTAGCTCAATCGCGGCAAACTTATGCTAGTTCAGCGAACAAGTCGAAATCAATGGCGTCAACAATATCTACTTCATAGAATTCGCCAACTTTTATACGTTCATCCTTTTCAAGGAATACTTCGCAATCTACCTCTGGTGAATCATATTCTGTTCTTGCCATAAAATAATCTTCATCTTCAGAATCTACAAGCACACGTAACTTTTTACCAATCAAACTGTAATTAAATTTAGCTGATATTTCTTGCTGAATTTCCATTAGTTCTTCTGCCCGAGCATCTTTCACATCTTGAGGAATATTATCTTCATAATGCTTTGCGGCATAAGTATCATCTTCGTTTGAGTATGCAAAAACTCCCATACGCTCCATCGGATATTCCTGAATAAACTTCTTCAGTTCTAAATAATCCTCTTCGGTTTCCCCTGGATGTCCAACTAAGTATGTTGTTCGAAGTGCAATGTTTGGCACCTCTTTTCGAATAGCTTCAATCAATTCAATAGTTTGCTCTCTATTAATTCCACGATGCATAGTCTTGAGCATATTGGTTGTAGCGTGTTGCAATGGAATATCTAAATAGTTTGCCACATTATCATTTTCGCGAATCACACGCAATAAATCTATTGGGAATTTTGATGGATGTGTATAGTGTAGGCGAATCCATTCGATACCTTTTACCTTGGCCAAATTTTCCACCAATTCAGCCAACTTGCTTTCTCCATAAAGATCAATACCGTAATACGACAAATCCTGAGCGATAACCAAAAGTTCTTTTACACCACTTTGCGCTAAACGCTCAGCTTCTGCAATTAAACTTTCCATTGTTCGCGATACGTGTTTCCCTGTAAATTGAGGAATGGCACAGAACGAACATTTACGATTACATCCCTCGCTAATTTTTAGGTATGCAAAGTGATTTGGTGTAGTTTTTATGCGATGATAAAATTTTTCATCATACAACTCGGCATTTAAATCATTCAATATGGCTTTGAAATCGAACTTTCCATAGAATTTATCTACTTCTGGCATTTCAGCCTGCATCTCCTCTTTATATCTTCCCGAAAGGCAGCCCATAACAAGCAACTTGTCGAGCTCGCCATTTTTTCGCGCATCAACGAAGTTTAAAATCGTATTGATCGATTCTTCTTTTGCATCGGCAATAAAACCGCAAGTGTTTAAGATGACAATATTAGCATCATCATCGGTGGAATCATGCACTACTTCATAGTTATTAAGTTCTAACTGTTTGAGCAGCATTTCCGAATCAACTAGGTTTTTAGAACAACCTAAGGTAATGATATTTATTTTCGATTTGTTCATATACTATACACAAAACGAGACGCACAAAGTGTACGTCTCTAATTTTTTATTCTAGGGGAATTGGATTACGAGAACAATGAGTCAACAAACTCTGTTCGATTGAAGATTTGCAAATCGCTAATCTTTTCTCCAATACCTATGTATTTCACTGGAATTTTAAATTGGTCGCTAATGCCAATAACCACACCTCCTTTTGCTGTTCCATCAAGCTTAGTAAGCGCCAAAGCTGTTACTTCGGTAGCCAATGTGAATTGTTTTGCTTGCTCAAAAGCATTCTGCCCAGTTGAACCATCAAGCACCAAAAGCACCTCGTGAGGAGCATCTGGAATTACTTTTTGCATAACTTTCTTAATTTTTGAAAGCTCATTCATGAGGTTCACCTTATTGTGCAATCTACCTGCAGTGTCAATGATTACAACATCTGCACCTTGAGCTTTTGCTGAACTCAGTGCATCATAAGCTACCGATGCCGGATCCGACCCCATGTTTTGTTTCACAATAGGTACATCCACTCGTTTTGCCCAAACATCAAGTTGGTCAATTGCTGCAGCACGGAAAGTATCGGCAGCACCTAGCACCACTTTCTTTCCTGCTTGTTTAAAGTTGTAAGCTAGTTTACCTATTGTGGTAGTCTTGCCTACACCATTAATACCCACCACCATAATAACATAAGGATCTTTACTGGCGGGAAACTCAAAATCAGACACATCAGTACTATTATTCTCAGCCAAGAGCTCAGCTATTTCTTCGCGTAAAATATTATTGAGCTCAGATGTACTTACATATTTATCGCGTTTCACGCGTGCTTCAATACGCTCAATAATTTTCAATGTGGTATCAACCCCCACATCGGAAGTGATAAGCACTTCTTCTAAATCATCCAAAACCTCATCGTCAACATTAGTTTTACCAGCTACTGCACGACTTAGTTTTTGGAATACATTTTCTTTCGTTTTCGATAGCCCTTTATCGAGCTCTTCTTTATTAGATTTTGAGAAAAAGTCAAATAGTCCCATAAGAGTTGTGTTTTTCAGAGGTCTAATATATTAAAAAAAATCGACGGCACGATGTCAATTAATACATTCACATAAAAATTTCAATATAAAAAAAGCCTCCTAGCTATTTAGGAGGCTTTTTTCTATATTAAAATGATTAATTATTTTTTGAAATAATCATTTACCATTTCGTTTGGCACAATACCTTCTTGGAATGTGTATGCACCAGTTTTATCAGACTTGGTCATTTTGATTACTTTTGCGTAACCTTTACCAGCTCCTTTTTGTAAAGATGCTACTGCTTTCTTAGCCATAATTCAAATTATTTAATTTCTCTATGAAGGGTTACTTTTTTCAAGTTTGGATTGTATTTTTTCAATTCCAAACGCTCTGTAGTATTCTTACGGTTTTTCGTAGTAATGTAACGAGAAGTTCCAGAAACATTTGTTTCCTTTTGCTCAGTACATTCTAAGATAACCTGTACTCTATTTCCTTTTTTAGCCATTTCGGTAGATTATTAGATTAAATTAATATAACCTTTTGCTTTTGCCACTTTAATAGCTGCAGCCAATCCGTTTTTATTGATTGTACGCAAACCATGAGCAGAAACAGTTAACGTCACCCAACGATCTTCTTCAGGAAGATAAAATTTCTTCGTGAACAAGTTTGGGTTAAAACGACGCTTAGTCTTTCTATGTGAGTGAGAAACATTATTCCCAACCATCGCCTTTTTTCCAGTTATTTGACAAATTTTAGCCATTGTCTTTTTTTGTTATTACAGAATCATACGTTTTTCAAACAGTTCGCAAAATAACGACTTTTCTTTGAATAAATCAAATAGTTGCGTAATAAATTTCAAATATTTCTCACTAGCATCCGCAAAAAATACTTGTTCACACAAATTCATCGGCAAATTCTTCGCTTTTTCCGAACTTTCGGGTGCAAAAATACAAAAAGTATTAAAGATGCCTAGTTTAAATCCATCTTTTTATAGTTTTGTAGTCTTAAAATATGGTAAAATCATTTTATGAGCAAGAAATACAATAGACCCTATCCCACTATTTTGAGTGCTGCACACCTTGTGGTGCTTTATATTTTCATTCAAACAATAATTGATTTTCCTTTAGCGTTGTGGGACTTCTTTCATGGCACTAGCTACATTTCGCACCCCATTAAGCGCGTTATTCTTAATATTGGCTCGATTGTCTTTATACTAATATATGCCTATAAACGTTCAAAAGCTTCTCTACATGAGTTGTTTCCCATGAAGAGATTCAATATTTTAATTTTCATACCACTGACTTTAATTTTACTTGCTCAGCAAATATACATCATGCCTATTAATATGGAAGTGGACAAGCTAATTACTCCTCCTTCTTGGTTTTGGGAATTGTTTGATAACATCTTTGAAAATAAATATGGTTTCTGGGGAGTGCTTGTTCGAGTTGCTATAATAGCTCCAATTGTGGAAGAGTCGATATTTAGAGGGGTAATCATGCACGGGCTAATGAGAAACTACCCTAAAGTCGTTGCCATTTTTTTCTCTGGATTGTTGTTTGGACTATTCCACTTGAACCCATGGCAATTTTCAGCCACATTTTGCCTAGGTTGTTTACTCGGGTGGCTAATGATTATTACCAACAACCTACTTGCTTGCATTATTGGGCATGCACTGAATAACCTCATTGTATTGTTATCAATGGAATATTACAACACTATTCAATCGTGGAGTTTTTTTCAGCTAGATAACAACACTCAATTATATGTAAGTATTGCCGTTGCTTTATTTGGCATCGCATTGATGGGCGTTTTTGCTTACTTACAGCGTAATTCTATTTTAAACTATCGAAACTTTAAACCGCATTGTTTTGAATATAATTTTCCCAAAGAACAGGAAACTACAACAAAGGGCTAAAAATACGTGATAACGATTCTTTTATCTTATACGACCTCGGGCGATTTTCCCACTCATCTAGCTTTAACTCCCTACTTTTCGATATGTCATCGTAAAAATTGGTTTCTAGTTCTGCTGTAGTCTCTTCATCATAAATTACGGCATTGACCTCAAAATTGGTTTCCAAGCTTCTAAAGTCAAAGTTTGCACTTCCAACCGATGCAAATCTACCATCGACCATAATGAGCTTACTATGCACAAATCCGGGTTGATATAAGTAGATTTTAACGCCTGCTTCCAATAATTCATCAATATACGAGAAGGTACTCCATTTGGGTATTATACCATCACCAACTTCGGGTAGTAAAATTCGAACATCAACCTTAGCTAAGGCTGCAATTTTCAGTGCTGCCGAAATTTCAGCAGTAGGGATTAAATATGGTGTAGATATATAGATATGATGCCTTGCTGTTGATATGGCTGCGAAATAGAACTGATTTATGGTATCCCAATCTGAATCTGGACCTCCCGCAAGTATTTGAACGGTTTTCCCAGTTAACACATTAGTTAACGGCTTAAAATAATTATTTACCGAAAGCATCTCTTTCGACACAAAATACCAATCGGCCATGAATTGCACTTGAAGCATGGTAACCGCACCACCCTCAATTTTGAGGTGTGTATCTCTCCATTCCCCAAGTTCTGGAGTTCCATGAATATATCGATCGGCAATATTTATCCCTCCCACAAAAGCTACCTCTCCATCAATTACCACAATTTTTCGGTGATTACGATAGTTTGCTTTCGATGTAAATTGAGGTAAACGAACTCGCATAAAGCAATAAATTTGCACTCCCGATTCGGACAAAGAATCAAGGTAGCTTTGAGGCAATGACCAACAGCCAACATCGTCGTAAATCAGGCGTACTTCTACCCCTTCACGAGCCTTTTCAATCAACAATTCGCGCAATTGATTTCCAACCATATCATCTTCTATGATATAGTATTCTAAATGAATGTGTTTCTTTGCCAATCTAATAGCCGCGAATAGCTCTTTAAATTTATTTTCACCATTACGTAGCACTTGAAGTTTATTATCTGCAGTTGCCAAAGAAAGCGAATTAGACAGGAGTAATTGCACGAGGTGTTTATCTTCAAAAAGCTCGTTAATTTCATCCGAATCAGACTCCTTAATAAGCTTAAGCTGATCTACTGTGAGTTGTCTAATTTTCTCCAATCCTTTAAGTCCTTTTCGAGAGAACATTTTTCTCTTGCGATAGAGCTGTCCAAAGAACACATAGAACAGCCCCCCAACAATAGGCACAAGCAACACAACCATTATCCAACTTATAGTTTTTAGTGGTGCTCGTTTTTCAAAAATGATTAGAACCACTAATCCTACAATTAAAATGGAGTAAAATAGATTAATGAGCCAAAACAGATCTACACCAGAATGTATTTCTAATATGTTCATGATTTTTCTGTTAGTTTTTAAACACCTTTAATGAGGTATCTTGAATTTGCGCTGTGTACTGTGGAAAGGCATTAAAATCTGGAGCTTTTACTCCAGAGCCAAACCACGTATTCCCAATATAAACATGCGCTTCATCCCATAGGTTTGCAGCAATGAACGAATGAAGCAATAAATTGCCTCCTTCCACTACTACCGATTGCACTTTATTTTCATACATCCAAGCCATTAGCTGAGGAATAATGTCGCTATTAAAATCTAATTGCACATATTTAATTAGCGAAGAATCTGGCACATTTTCTGCTGTGAAAATAATTGTTTGGCACTCTCCATCTTTTAAATGCAGGTGCTCTGGCAATCTATTATTGCGATCGATTACCATGCGGAGGGGCTGCTTTCCCTCCCAATCGCGAACGGTTAATGACGGATTATCTTTAAAAGCGGTATTTGTTCCTATAAGCAATGCATCAACTTCTGTTCGTTGTTTATGCACTAAAATTCGAGCATACTCATTGCTTATCCATGTGGGTTGCCCCAGCTCTGGCTTACTTCGATCAAGATCGATATAACCATCTATTGTTTGTGCCCATTTCAGATAAATAAATGGGCGTTTTTTTTGGTGATAAGTAAAAAAGGTTTTGTTTAATTCGTTGCAATCTTCTTTTAACACGCCAACTTTAACTTCAATTCCTTTTGCTCGAAGCATCTCTATTCCCTTTCCTGCAACTTCAGCAAAAGGGTCACCAGATCCAACAACCACACGAGGAATGCCGCTTGCTATGATTAATTCAGCACAAGGAGGTGTTTTTCCATAGTGGGCACACGGCTCTAAACTCACATAAATAGTTGATTCTTTTAGCCATTCTTTGTTTTTCACCGAAGTAATTGCATTTACCTCGGCATGAGGCTCACCATATACTCGATGGTATCCCTCGCCTATAATTTGATTATCGCGCACCACTACAGCCCCCACCATGGGATTTGGAGCTACACTTCCTGCCCCAAGTTTTGCTAATTCAATGCATCGATGTATATATTTTTCGTCTGTATTCACCATATAAATTCTTAACTTTGTCAAAAATACAAAATATGCAGCAAAGCCTAGCAATTATACGCAAAGAGTTATCATCATATTATGAACCTGAAGAAATTCAGGGCTTCATTCGAATGATATTTTATCACCTTAAAAGCTATTCCCTCACCGACATGGTGATTAACCAACAAGAACAACTATCTGAAACCGAAAAGAAAAAGATTTTTAGCATCGTTGCGGAATTAAAAGCTCATCGCCCGATTCAATATATACTGGGCAATGTTGAATTTTGCGATTTGCATTTTAAGGTAAATGAAAATGTATTAATCCCTCGTCCCGAAACTGAAGAATTGGTGCAATGGATTATTGACGACTTTAAATTACATCCCAATGTAACGGTTTTTGATGCTTGCACGGGTTCTGGTTGCATTGCTATTGGCTTAGCCCATTGGTTAAATAGTCCCAAGGTGTCGGCGTGCGACATTTCTGCAGAAGCATTGGAACTAGCCCAAATAAATGCCAAAGAAAATCGGGTTTCTGTTGATTTTCATCTTGCTGATATGCTTCATGCTCAATCATTTGATCCCGCATCAAAATTCGATATCATGGTGAGCAATCCTCCTTACGTGCTTCATTCTGAAAAGGCTGCTATGAATGAGAATGTCTTGAAGCATGAACCACATTTGGCTTTATTTGTGGAAGATGATGAAGCTCTGATTTTTTATGATGCTATTGCTGATTTTTCGTTAAAACATCTAAAATTAGGTGGAAAACTTTACTTTGAAATTAACGAAGCATATGCTTTGGAAACCGCAGAGATGCTTAAAAACAAAGGCTTTGTCAACACCGAAATAAGGCAAGATGTTTTTGGCAAAAATCGAATGATTAAAACAGAGTTAAAAAACTAACCTTAACCATCCAAGCTTTTTATTATCTTTGTCACAATAATATCTAATCTAGATAACCCGTGAAAATTTTTCTCTCAAGAGTGCTTTTAACACTGAATATAATTGCCGTTTTATGTCTGTTATTGGCCTATGTGTCAGTTTACATAAGTCCTTCCACACTTTGGCAACCCGCCTTTTTCGGACTTGCATACCCTTATTTCTTATTTGCAAATATCGTATTTATACTGCTTTGGCTATTTCTAAAACCAGCATATTCCTTAATTCCGTTAGCTGTTATATTTTTGGGCTATTCGCACACGAACAACTACTTTCAGTTCAGCCAACAAGAAACGGAAGAACCCGGATTAGACATTGTGAGTTATAATGTTCAAAGTTTCTTTGGAGCTTCAGCAAAATCGGTAAAAGAACGTGTGCAAACAGTGGTGAACTACCTAGAAAACGAGAATAACGACATTGTTTGCCTACAAGAAGCTAGTTATGCAGGTCGCACTTACGAAGAATGGGAGACGGAATTCAAAGGCAGTAATTTACCTAAATATGGGATAACCAAAGGAGGGCAAGTTATCATGTCTAATTATCCAATTATAAATAGTCAGAAACAAAAATTTGAAGGCACAGGCAACAACTTCATATATGCCGACATTGTGATACACGACGATACTCTACGCATATATAATTGCCATTTGCAAAGTTATTCGTTTTCAAGCAATGATATTTCGTTGTTAGATTCTTTAAACATCGAGAATCGTGAGGCACTAATTAAAGATGCCAAGCTTTACACTACAAAAATCAGAAAAGGCTTTGAGAAAAGAGCTGAACAGGCTAATATACTTCGTCAATCTATTGATGAAAGTCCATATCCTGTAATTGTGTGTGGCGACTTTAATGACACTCCAGTTTCTTACACCTATCACACCGTGGTTGGGGACGATTTATCAGATGCCTTTACAAAAGCAGGAAGCGGACTTGGAAGTACATATAATGGCAAATTGCCATCGTTTCGAATTGATTATATCTTCTATGATTCTACCTTCAATTCCTTCAATTTTGAAACAAATAAGAAGGTTGAGCTATCAGATCACTATCCAATTAAATGTCGTTTGATAAAAGTAATATCAGACTAAAATAAATAAGCCCAAAGAAATTGAATTCTTTGGGCTTATTTATTTTATTTTTATTCTCCCCTAAGATTGGGGATGATATAGATTCACAGTCTCTTTTAGTTGCTGAGGGTCTATCTGTAAATAGATTTCAGTAGTTAAGATTGATTCATGCCCTAGCATATCTTGCACAACTCTCAAATCGGCACCTCCGGCAATTAAATGTGTTGCAAAAGAATGTCGGAACGTGTGCGGACTCACTTTCTTTGTAATACCCACCTTGGCTGCCAAATCCTTGACAATAGTGAAAATCATCACTCTACTCAATGTGCCTCCTCGCCTATTTAAGAACAGATAATTTTGGCATTCGGGCTTAATTTTCAAATCTTTTCGCGAGTGGTTTATGTATTTTTGTATTTTATCTTTACACTCATCGCTGATAGGAACTAAACGCTTCTTATCTCCCTTACCTACAATCTCAATAAACCCTTGATTGAAAAATAAGTCTGTTATTTTCAGATTAATCAATTCCGACACACGCAATCCACAACTATACAGTGTTTCAATCATGGCTATATTTCGATCGCCTTCTGTTTTCTTTAGGTCAACAGCCGCAATAATACTGTCGATTTCATTAACAGTAAGCACCTCAGGAACATTTTTCTCAATATTTCCTACATTAACGTCGCTCGTAGGGTCAGTCATCATGACGTCATCCATTTTCAAGTAATTAAAAAATGACTTAATACCCGACACCGTTCGAGCCTGAGTTCGAATGCTCACCCCTTCCTTATTGAGGTACTCTGCAAAATGACGCACATGGTCTTGAGTCACTTTTTCTACTTTATCATTTTCATATTCGGTAGTCATGAAATGAATAAACTTAGTCAAATCGCTGATGTATGCCGATATTGAATTAGGGGACAATGCCCTTTCAAGCTTTAAGTATTCCTCAAATTTTTGTTTTGCAGTTGTCCAGTTCATATTATATTAGCTTTATGATATGATTTTTTCGTTGTATATATGTCGAATTAAACAAAAAACACTGTATATTGGTTCAACCAAATGGACAAACACTTCAAAAGTCATTTTAAATTCATATTTTTATGCAATTATTAGTAATTAATGGTCCAAATTTGAATCTTTTGGGCAAGAGAGAGCGAAGTATATATGGTGACCAAAATTTCGATGATTATTATCAAAATTTACAGACTCGATTTCCAGCTATAACCTTAAGTTACTACCAATCTAATATAGAGGGTGAACTCATCAATAAAATTCATGAAGTAGGATTCTCCTATGATGGAATTATTATAAATGCTGGGGCTTATACCCACACATCTGTGGCACTTCGAGATGCTATTTCGGGGGTCACTACTCCATGTGTAGAGGTGCATATTTCTAACATACTAACACGAGAATCATTTCGCCATGAATCGTTAATTGGACCTGCCTGCAAAGGGAGTATCATGGGTTTTGGACTAGACTCTTATCGCTTAGCTATCGAAAGCTTTCTTTAACGAGAAAACACAGGTTAATAAATAATCAAATTCTAAAATCAATTTTAGCAAGTATATGCTTTTCTTTACAGAATCTACATATATTTGCTGAATACTATAATACATATTTTTTATATACCTTTCGAGATGAAAAACACAAAAATTGTAGCAACAATTTCGGATATCAGATGTGAACCTGATTTCCTTAAATCGCTTTACGAACAAGGAATGAACGTGGTTCGCCTGAACACAGCTCACATGACACCAGAATCAGCAATGCCTCTTATCGAGAGCGTGCGCAAAGTTTCTGACAAACTAGCTATCTTAGTTGATACTAAAGGTCCAGAAATTAGAACTCGTTTGAATGATGCCGACGCAGAAACAGGCATCCCTGTTGCAGTTGGTGACTTAGTTGAATTATCAGGCATTTTAAACCGCGTATCTGCTGAAGGACGTAAAACTTTCGGTATTTCTTACGACAAATTTCACACTGAAATTCCTGTAGGAACTAAAGTATTGGTTGATGACGGTGAAACTGAATTTACTGTAGTTGAAAAACACAACGACTATGTCCTTTGTCAAGTAGAAAATGAAGGTAAAATCAAAAAGAACAAGAGTATCAACACTCCAGGTTTCACTGTAAACTTGCCTTCTATCTCTGAAAAAGACCACAAATTTATCGAATTTGCAGCAGAAGCTGGAGTTGACTTTATCGCTCACTCATTCGTTCGTAATGCTCAAGACGTGATCGATGTTCAAAAGATTTTGGACAAATACAACAGTCCTATCAAAATTATCGCTAAAATCGAAAACTTAGAAGGTGTAGAAAGAGTTGACGAAATTCTTGACCACGCTTACGGTGTAATGGTTGCTCGTGGTGATTTGGGTATTGAAGTTCCAGCTGAAAAAATTCCAGGTTACCAACGTCACCTAATTGAAAGATGTGTAATCCGTAAAAAACCAGTTATCGTAGCAACTCAAATGTTGCACACTATGATTGACAATCCTCGTCCTACTCGTGCGGAAGTTAGTGATATTGCAAACGCAATCTACTCTAACACTGATGCAATCATGCTTTCTGGTGAAACTACTTACGGTGCATATCCAATTGAAGCTGTAAAAATCATGAACAAAATTGCTTTGGAAGTTGAAAAAACTAAAGAAGCTAAAAACAGCATTGCTGTTCCTGCTGTTGATGGTGAGCCTGCTGCTTTCTTAGCAGAAGCTGCTTACCAAGCATCAAAACAATTAGAAGATGTAAAAGCTATCGTAACTAACACTAAAACTGGTAAAACAGCTCGTTACTTAGCAGCATTCCGTGGTGAGAAAAAAGTATATGCTCAATGTTATGATGCAACTACTGCTCGCCAATTGTCTCTTTCTTACGGTGTTTACGCTGATGTATTCACTCCAGATGAAACTCGTTCTACAATGGTTTCTAACGCATTGAAAGGATTGACATCAACTGGTGTTGTTAAAGAAGACGACAAAGTTGTTTACATTGGTGGTAGCTTCGGTATTGGCGGAGGATCTACATTCATGGAGATTTCTGAAGCTAAGAAGTTGATCAAAAAATAATTTGATTCTCAAATTATCAAATAAAAGCAGATAGGCGAAAGTCTATCTGCTTTTTTTATGATTCTATTCTCGATAAGAATTGTCAAAATTAATCGCTAGCCGTTTTTCTGATGCAAACCTAAGTTTACACTTTGGGGATTTTATTTCTAATGGGAAACTCAGGCTAATAAGAGGATGCATCTTCCTAGACACCCCTTAGATTCCATTAATAAATGTCCGTTTAGGAAGTTGTATTTTCGCTCTTTGCTTGCTTCTCGAAAAGGCAGGCGTTTGATTAAAGAATTCACAGCTTTATTAAAGCCTCTTAAAGTAGACTTGAATTTAAGAACATATTAGAAAACGATTTAATTTCCAAACTCCAATTCAAAAAATGGAAGAAATATTATTTAAAAACAATGTTACATTTATGACTTGAATTCTGCTTGATTCAAGTTTTAATTAATATCTTTGAGGCTGATAACCTGAATTTAGGCTAATTTTTCATTGTAATATTTGCTTTGGAATAGATTTTGCCTCAGGATAATAGAATACATATCACATGATGTGATTGCTGAAAACTAACTTAATATTATCATCGCTAGAATTTTGAGATATGAACCGACTACTTATTTTATTTGCAATCACCTCTACTACATTAAGTGCTTGCACTAGCTCCTTTCGAAATATCACAATTGAAACCGCTATCCCATCGAGTCATAAAATTTCTAGCGAAGTTGGAAGCTTCACACTCATAGACCGAGCTACCACTGCCGATTTCAATGCTTACGACAAACAAAAAACACAACAATATTTCTTCGACCACAAGTTTAATACTAGTGTTGTTGTCTTAGATAGTTTAGCCACAGATACAACATTGAAAGCTTTGGGGCAATTGCTTTACGAATCGGGTGCTTATGATGTGGTGATTCCAGAAGGTCGCTTCTATGCTCATGAGAATAAATACTACGAAATACCTAACCCATTATCAGCAGAAGAGATTAAAAGATTATGTCGTGATTACAATACAGATGCTGTGCTTTCTTTAGACCGATATTATAATAAAATTTTTACTGATTACACGACCTACGACGATGAATATGCTGTAGCGTCTATTCGCTCGGCATATAATATCGTGGTTAGTATATACACCCCTACGGATAAAGGAACAGGTCATCAAGTTGTGGTTTCCGACACTATTTCTTGGCAACAAGGCGGAACTTCAACTCAAGATATCTTCCTTAAACTACCTCCAATTACAGATTGCCTTATTCAAACTGGCATTCAGTCTGCTCTTGATTTAGATGCAAAAATATCTCCGCAATGGAAGCGTGAAAATAGAATATTCTTTACTTTAGACCCCGATGATTCCGACGGAAAAAAAGCAATACAAAAAACCAATCAGCAAGAGTGGACTGACTTATACGCCTATTGGTTGAACTTTGAGAAAAGCAAAAAAGCGTCAACACGAAGTAGAGCCCAATTTAATCTAGCCTTAGCTAGTGAAATGCTTGGAAACATGGATGAATCTTTAATCTGGATTAAAAAATCACTCCAAACTAAATACACACAGCAAGGAAAGTATTACTTAGACACCCTACTTCAACGCCAAAAGTCGCTAAATTAGTTTTATCAACAGCATCAATAAGGCATAGATAACCGTTGCCATCATTACTCCACGCATGGCTAAGTCGTACTTTAGCTTATTGAAAATACCGAAGAAAATCAGATTAGGAAGTACACTAAACGACAACATTAGTGAGAGCGCATTCACTCGCCACATAGTTTTCAGGTAATCAGCTAAGCTCACATCTGTTCCCGAGGCAACAAATATCATTATCAGTATGAATAAAGGGAGTAGCAATCCGATGGCTAATCCTAAGGTCAATTTATCTCTTTTGTTTATTGTTGCCATCTAGAAATCCCAGCTTCGTAGATTATTGAAAAAGTCGTAGTCTGTCATATCTACTTTAATCGGAACTACACTTGCTCGTTGCTTTTCAATTGCAAACAAATCAGTGTCTTTAGAGCTTACCTCTAAATTATTAAACTGCCCTGTTAGCCAAAAATACGGTTTCCCCCTTGGGTTGATTCGTTGTTCCATTTCGTTCTCCCATTTGCCTTCTGCTTGTCTGCAAACTTCTAAACCCTCAATATTTCCATCAGGAAAATTCACATTCAAACAAGTATATTTTGGTAGTCCATTTTGCAGTACTTGAATGAAAATTCGCTTCACCCAAGGCAACATTAACGAGAAATTAGCATCGGCATCATGACTACACAATGAAAGTGCAATCGACGGAACTCCATGAATACAACCTTCCAAAGCAGCTCCTACCGTTCCGCTGTAAATAACGCTAACAGAGGTGTTTGCTCCATGATTGATTCCTGAAATTACATAGTCTGGGGTTTTATTGAGTAGCCCATTAAATGCTAATTTTACACAGTCTGCTGGTGTGCCATTGCAAGCATAAATGCGAAAAGATTCTTCGTCTTGCAATAAGCTTGCACGCAAAGGTTTTTCGCTTGTTAATGCACTCGACATTCCAGACATGGTCGAGTCGGGAGCTATAACAACAATATCTCCAAATTCTTTTAAAGCCTTTGCTAATTCATTAATTCCTTTAGCACGAACTCCATCGTCGTTGCTGATTAATATGAGAGGTCTTTCCATGGGGTGGTTGTTTATTTATTGCGCAAGTTACAAAAAAAAGAGCTACCAAAAGGATAGCTCTTTCATCTTATTTTGAATTATTCTACTACAAATCTACAGGTACCTGACGTACAAATCCTTCTTCTAATGAAATGAGAGTTTCGGTTCGAGAGATACCCTCAATTTGCAAATCTTGGTCAATTAGACGCTTCAAATCTTTATTTGTTTTTGTTCTTATTTTAACAAAAATTGCCCACTGCCCTGTTGTGTAATGACATTCTACTACTTCTGGAATACTTTGCAATGCTTGAGCAACAGCTTTCAAATTTTGTGCTTTTTCTAAGTAAATTCCCATGTAGGCACAAGTGTCAAATCCTAATACTTCCGGATCAACAATAAATTGACTTCCAGATATAACACCTAAATTAGTCAAACGAGCTACACGTTGGTGAATTGCAGCACCAGAAACGCCACACTCTCTAGCCACTTCTAGGAAAGGAGTACGTGCATTTTTCATAATCATATTTAAAATCTTCTTATCTAGTTCATCTAGATGAGGGATTTCTCTTTTCTTTTCTGCGATTTTCATCTATGTTCGTTTTTTATTTTCAGGGGGCTAAATTACAAACTATTTATAATTATCCACTATATTTCTACCCAAGATAATTATTAAAAAGTGATAAAATGAAAAATATCTTTAAAACGTATGTATTTAGGATTGAATACTTCTAAAATCGTAAGCTGACGGATTTTGAAATACTCGTAAGTCAAATTCTGGAAGTATGGCTAGCACGTGGTCGAATATATCTGCCTGAATAACTTCATAATTACCCCATCTTTGGTCATTGCTGAACACATAAATTTCTAATGGAATTCCTTTTTCTGTAGGCTGCAAATGGCGAACTAAAAAGGTCATACTATCATGAATATGTGGATTTTGTTGCAAATATGCTTCTAAATAATGTCGAAATATTCCTAAATTAGTTTGTCTTCGGCCGTTATATACATCGTTTTTCTCTAAATTCAATTTCGTATTATAATTGGCAATATCCTGTTCTTTTTGTAGCAAATAATCTTTTAGCAAATGAAAATGACGAAGTTTATCTAGCAACTCGGGCTCGCAAAACTTCACGCTAGTCATGTCGATATTAATTGAGCGTTTAATTCGTCTCCCTCCCGATTCTTCCATGCCCACCCAGTTACTGAACGAACTCGATATTAAGGCATAAGTTGGAATTGTGGTAATCGTTTTATCCCAATTCTGCACCTTCACGGTGTTAAGAGAAATGTCGATTACTGTTCCATCGGCACCATGGCTAGGCATTGAAATCCAATCGCCGGGCTTTAGCATTTTATTTGCTGAAAGCTGAATAGATGCCACTAACCCAAGTATAGAATCTTTAAATACCAACATCAACACTGCTGCCATGGCACTTAATCCGGCAAGAATACCCGATATATCTCTCTCACTTAGCACACTGATAGAGAGAATGATAGCAATAAAGAAAATGAAAATTTGAGCTAACTGAATATAGCCCGTAATGGAACGATTTTTGGCATAGCTCGTAGTTTGATACATATCATTGCTGGCTTCGGCTGTGCGCGATACTGCTAGAGCAAAGAGAGAAATATAGTACAACTGCGACACTTTGTATAGTATGGAGCCTACAAATTCAATTCCCGAAAAATTGTAAGAGTATGTCAACACCAAAGCAACAGGAAAATGCGCCAAGGCTTTTAGCACACCGCGTCGAAAAAGAAAATCATCCCACTCGGTTTTTGTTCTCTTAAACAATTGAACTACAGTGGCATTTAAAACGCGTATTACAATCCAATGAATGAGTTTTAGAATTAAAGCTAGAATCAGGAGAGAAATGATTAAGCTAATGGTGGCTGACCAAGCCGAGCTGAGCTGTGCATCTAATAAGATTTGAAACAGCCACTTGTGAATAAATTGCATAAATGGGGATTAAAAAAAATGTTGAGCGTAAAAATACAGAATCGAAAGATATCTAAAAAACAATGAATCATTTTTTTGAAGAGATACCCTCCGTTGGTCTTGAAATCTGCTTAACAATAATAGAACGCCCACAGTTTGCACAAACGTAAGCTTCACAAGATAGACACACAAAACAGTTGCTACAATCTTTCTTTAATTGCGATTTGTTGAAGGTAGAATCACACCGCAAACAGGTTAAAGGTTGATCCTTTTCATCGTTTGCCATAGCATCTATTTTCTAACTACACTTTTAAAATGTGGTTTGAGCAAAAGTTCAGCTTCCGCTAATTCTTCTTCGGTGTTGGTGCGTAAGTTGACTAGTTTATACTCCTCTCCTAGCAACTTCCATTTGTGTCCTCCTAGTTGGTGAAAAGGAATAAGCTCTAAACGCTCTAAATATTCCATGCCCGAAAATTGCTCAATAATCCAATTAATGTTTTCTGTCTGATTGTTGTAAGTTGGAACCATTACATAGCGCAACCAGAAAGGCTTTTGAATTTTGTTTCTCAGGCTAATCATTTCGATGGCAGCATCTAATCCTGAAACATGGGTTAGTTCTTTGAAACCACTTGCCGAGGTATGCTTAATATCAAACATTACCAAGTCGGCATATTCAGTAATAAGTTTTTGTGCATCTGCAGTTTTTACCGTAGCATTGGTGTCAACATTGGTGTGTATTCCCTCAGCATGAAGAAGCTTAAATAGTTCGATAACAACAGCACTTTGCAAACAGGGTTCTCCCCCCGACACCGTAACTCCTCCACCATTTTTGAAGTATGTACGCATATTTTTTGCCCTGCGAACAATTTCTTCTATAGCCACTTCTTCCCCACCTTTTTGGGTGATTGTATCGGCATTTTGACAATATAAGCATTTCAAATTACATCCTTGAAGGAATACAACCATGCGAATGCCGGGTCCATCATGTGCCCCGAAAGACTCGATGGAATGAATTTTTAGGTAATGCGTAGCCACTGATTGATCGTGTGTGTGAATTTATAATAGTCAACGGTTAATGCTCAAATCTACTCGACCAAGCATTAACCGTTGATTATGTATTACATAGAATCGTGGAATGAACGTGTAATCACTTCCATTTGTTGCTCACGAGACAAACGCGTGAAGTTTACAGCATAGCCCGATACACGGATAGTCAATTGAGGATATTCCTCTGGACGCTCCATAGCATCTTGAAGCAACGTTCTATCGAGCACATTCACATTAAGGTGTTGCGCATTTTGAGCGAAATAGCCATCAAGAATAGCTACTAAGTTCGTAATACGCTCTCCTTTTTCTTTACCCAACGAGTTAGGAACCATTGAGAATGTGTTAGAGATACCATCTTGCGAATCTTTGTAGTCAATTTTAGCCACTGAGTTCAACGATGCAATAGCTCCGTGAGTATCGCGTCCGTGCATTGGGTTTGCTCCGGGAGCAAAGGCAACGCCTTTTTTACGTCCATCAGGAGTGGCTCCTGTTTTCTTGCCATAAACTACGTTCGATGTAATGGTAAGTACCGACAATGTTGGGTTTGCATCTTTGTAAACTGGCAATGCTTTCAATTCATTGCTGAATCGAGAAACTACATTTTTAGCCAATTGGTCAACACGGTCATCATCGTTACCATATTTGGGGAAGTTTCCTTCAATTTCAAAATCAACGGTCAAACCATCTTCATTGCGAATAGGTTTTACATTTGCATATTTAATGGCCGACAATGAATCGGCAACAATTGAAAGACCTGCAATACCATAAGCCAAGTTAATTTTAGGATTGGTATCAATCAAAGCCATTTGTGCTTTTTCATAATAATATTTGTCGTGCATGAAATGAATGATATTCATCGATTCATTGTAAACACGAGCCATTTCTTTCATGGTCTTTTTGAAGTTTTCCATTACTTCATCAAAGTCTAGCACATCGCCTTTTAATGCGGGTATTCCGCTAATAACCTCAGTACCTGTATTTTCACATTTACCGGCATTGATTGCCAAAAGCAATGTTTTAGCTAAGTTACAGCGAGCTCCGAAGAACTGAATGTGTCTACCTAAATCTTGGAATGACACACAACAAGCAATACCATAATCATCGGTACAGTTGTTTGTGCGCATAAGGTCGTCATTTTCATATTGAATAGACGAAGTGTCAATCGAAACTTTAGCACAGTAACGTTTGAAGTTTTCAGGCAATTCTTGTGCCCAAAGAATAGTGATGTTAGGCTCTGGCGATGGTCCAAGGTTGTAAAGCGTGTTCAAGAAACGGAACGCTGTTTTAGTTACTTTGCTTCGTCCATCAACCAACATTCCACCTATTGATTCTGTAACCCAAGTTGGGTCGCCCGCAAAAATTTCATCATAAGCACTCATGCGCAAGTGACGCACTAGGCGCAACTTCATCACAAATTGGTCGATATATTCTTGAGCTTGCAACTCTGTAATAATACCTCTATTTAAATCGCGTGTAATATAGATATCAAGGAAAGACGACACTGAACCTAGAGACATAGCTGCTCCATCTTGTTCTTTAACAGCTGCTAGGTAACCCATGTATGTCCATTGCACAGCTTCTTGCGCATTTTTAGCTGGTTGAGAGAGGTCAAATCCATAGATTTTACCCATTTCAATCATTTCATATAGCGCTTTAATTTGCTCTGCTACTTCTTCTCGCAATCGAATAGTAGCGTCATCCATTGGACCATAAATTCCGGCTAAATCGTTTTTCTTTTGTTCAATGAGGTAGTTAATACCGTAAAGTGCAACACGACGGTAATCGCCAATGATACGACCACGAGCATAATTATCGGGCAGACCAGTAAGGAATCCTAATGAACGGAACTTACGAATTTCGTCTGTGTAAGTATCAAAAACACCGTCGTTGTGTGTTTTTGCATATTTGGTGAATGTTTCAGCCACTTTTTCTGATGGTTTATAGCCATGTTCTGTTAAGGCTTTAGCCACCACTTTGTAGCCACCAAATGGTTTCATTGCACGTTTTAAAGGGGCATCAGTTTGTAAACCCACAATTGATTCTTTCACTTTGGCAATGTATCCAGCGGGGAAAGAAGTCATGTCCGACACTCTTTCGGTGTCTACATCAAGAAGTCCGTTTTTTTCACGTTCTTCTTTAAGCTTTAGTTTGCACACTTCCCACAACTCGCGGGTGTTTTCTGTTGGTCCACACAAGAATGAGTCGTCGCCTGTGTAAGTTGTAACGTTTGATGATACGAAATCGCGAAGGTCAATGCCTTCTGTCCACTTAGTACCTTTAAAACCATTTGTTTCCATACTGAATATCGATTTGGTTGTTCAATTTTTAGTTTCTTAAATCGCTTTTTTGTAATCTTTACTTTGCAAAAATACAAAATCATGTTGTGCGGCATGAAAAATATTGCAAAAATATTACAAAAAGATCATCGATTTTCTTTATCAATGATTAATTACAGGGGTTTCAACTATCATATTGTTCGTTTGAAATGACAAATTGAATGTTCACTCCCCTACTACTCCCTGTTGTATTTTTTTTCACACTATGCTGGTTATTAAACAATTGCACCAAGAACTATCACATATTCGAGAGACAATCACCACCAATTCTCAAAAAACACAAACACAGTATAACTCCCGATACTTTTTCCAACAAAAGTACAAGTCAGACCATGCGACGAACTCTTTTTTCAAACAAAAATACAAGCTAGACAATAAGACAAACTAAAAAAGCGAGCACCTCCCATGAAGTACTCGCTTTCTAATTCGTCATTTTCTGAAATTATTGATACACCTTACACTCTACTTCGCCTTTAAGAGCTGAAAGTGTAATGCGTGTTAAGGCTTCCATTTCATCTTCCCCCGGATAAACAGTTACTGGAGCTATAAATCCAACGCGGTTGCGAATATAATCAACCATCGCTTCATTGTAAGCAATACCTCCTGTTAGTATAATGCCATCAACCTTACCTTTTAATACAGTGGCTGCAGCTCCAATTTCTTTCGCTACTTGGTAACACATGGCATCCATAACTAATTTTGCATATGCATCGCCAGAGTTTGCACGCTGTACAACCTCTAATGCTTGGTTAGTGCCCAAATGCGCTACAAAACCACCATTACCCACTATCTTTTTCTTCATTTCTTCTTTGGTGAACTTACCACTAAAGCAAACCTCAAGTACATCACCAACGGGCAATGTGCCCGAGCGTTCAGGAGAAAAAGGACCATAGCCTGTAATTGCTTCATTCACATCAACCACACGTCCATTGCTGTGTGTGCCTACTGAAATTCCACCTCCCATGTGCGCCACAATCAACTGAAGTTCTTCATATTTCTTTCCGTTTGTTTTGGCAAATAGTCGAGCAACAGCTTTTTGGTTTAAGGCATGGAAGATTGAACGTCGAGGCATTTCTGGCAAACCACTAATGCGCGCTACATCTTCCATTTCATCTACCACCACAGGATCGGCAATATAAGCCTTACAGCCATTGTTTAAACTCCGTGCAATATCATCGGCAATCAATCCTCCCAAATTACTGGCGTGTTCACCTTGCACACCAATTCTTAAATCGGCTTTCAAAGCCTCATTCACTTCGTAAATGCCCGATTCAATAGGTTTTACCAAACCTCCACGACCAATTACAGCTGAAATAGTTTCCATTTCAACCCCTGCTTCTTGCAATTCAGAAAGAATAACATCTCTTCGAAACTGATATTGCTCAACAATAGAGTTAAACGGTGCTAGCTCTTCATTGGAATGCTTGATGTTTTTAAGAAAAATAGATTGTTGGTCTTCAAAAACTGCAATTTTTGTTGATGTCGACCCCGGATTAATTGCCAAGATTTTATACATATATTCTGAGTTTAAACGGTTTATCCTAAGGCTGCAAATAAAATGCTATAATATTTTGTATCTTCACTATCGCTTCTTGAAGTAAGCACAATAGGTGCCGATGCACCTAAAATTACGGATGCTACACGTGCTTTGGCAAAAAATACGAGCGACTTATAAAGCACATTACCCACCTCAATGTCGGGCATTACCAAAATATCGGTATCGCCAGCCACTTTACTGTTTATGTTTTTATGCTTAGCACTATCCATGCTCACAGCATTGTCAAACGCCAAAGGTCCATCAATGATACAATTTTTAATCTGGTCGCGCTCCTGCATTTTAGAAAGCAATGCTGCATCTAGCGTAGCTTGCATATTTTCATTCACCATTTCAATAGCCCCAAGAATAGCAACTTTCGGTTCTGAAACACCCAGCTTATTGAGATAGCTCACCGAGTTGTTCACAATCTGAATTTTATCTTGCAAATTGGGTGCAATGTTCATCGCCACATCAGTAACCCCAATCAACTTGTGGTAGTTTTCCACTTCAAAGTAGGCTAAGTGCGAAAGTAATTTACCCGTACGCAATCCCCATTCTTTATTAAGCACTCCCTTTAGCAGATAAGGAGTAGCCACTTTTCCCTTCATCAAAAAATGCGCTTTCCCACTACTTACCAAAGTAACTGCAATTCTCACTGCTTCAGTTTCGTCCAATTCATCAACAAACTCAACGTCACTACCGAAATCCAGACCTAACTCCTCGATAAACTGACGAGTTTTTTGCTCATCGCCCACAAAAATAGGCGTGATTAATCCTTGTCGATAAGCTCTAGCAATAGCCCCTAAGGAATGTTCATCATGAGAAACTGCTAGAGCTAAAGTTTTTCGCTCGCCACTGTTCTTAATAGCTTTTTCTAAATCGGATAAATTTTGAAACATATGATTTGAATTTTTATTTTAGGGCTAATATACACTTTGTGTATATATCTGCCTAAAAAGAACTGAAAATAAAATGGCTCAACTTCTAATAATCAAAAAGGAAATGTACTCTAAATGATACATTTCCTTTTTGATTGAAAGTTATTTGTAATCTTCATCCATATTAAGTAAGGTGAAAGCCCAAAAAACTGCATATTCTTCTATTATCTTCGATTTCGGTTTTCCAGCACCATGACCAGCATCTTTTGAAATCATAATCAGCAACGGATTGTCGTGATTGGCTTTTTCTTGCAAAGTTGCAATAAATTTAAAAGAGTGAGCTGGCACCACGCGGTCATCATGATCGGCAGTAGTAACCAAAGTAGCTGGATATTTCTGTCCCTCTTTCACATTATGCAAAGGAGAATATGCATAAAGGTAATCGAACATTTCCTCAGAGTCTTCGCTCGTGCCATAATCGGTTGCCCAATATCTGCCAATAGTAAAGTGCTGGTATCTCAGCATATCAAGCACTCCCACGTTTGGCAATGCCACCGCAAATAAATCTGGGCGTTGAGTTAAGCAAGCTCCCACAAGCAACCCTCCATTTGAACCACCCATAATAGCCGTTTTGGCTGGCGAGGTGTAGTTCTCCTTTTGAAGATATTCGGCTGCAGCAATAAAATCATCAAACACATTCTGCTTTTGCAATTTAGTACCTGACTTGTGCCAACTTTCGCCATATTCTCCACCACCTCTAATATTGGCAATGGCTACTACCCCTCCATTTTCAAGCCATGGAATACGAGTTACACTAAAGCTTGGAGTAATTGAAATGTTGAAACCACCATAGCCATATAGCAGCGTAGGATTGCTTCCATCGAGTGTTATTCCTTTCTTATGCGTAATGAACATAGGCACTTGAGTGCCATCTTTGCTGGGATAGAAAATCTGCTTAGTTTCATATTGCGAACCATCAAACTGAATTGCTGATTGCTCATAAAGCACTGATTCCCCTGTTGCAATATCATACTTATATATATCTGATGGCGTGGTGAAAGAAGTAAGCGTATAGAATGTAAAACTAGCATCATCATCGCCATCAAAGCCACTCACCGAGCCAATGCTCGGTTCTACATTGCGCTCAAATTCGCCCCCTAAATTATATACTTTAACCAATGACTTGGCATCTTTCAAATAAAAACAAAAAAGCTTTCCACCAGTGTATCTAACTCCTTCCAAGGTTTCTGCTACCTCCGGTATCAATACCTTAGCATTCGCCAAATCTGGCTTTTTAGCATCAAGCTCTAACAACTGATACTTGGGGGCTTTCCAGTTTGTAAGCACTAAAAGCTTATCGTTGATTACCTTTACTACGTTCCAATTCTGATTAAAGTCCGACACAAACTCTTGTGGCTCTATCTTCTTGTCATTAGGTTTGAATACGCTCAATCGATTGCCCGAAGTAGACTCTACGGTATAAATGATGCCATATTTTTCATCTGCACTCACATCAATAGAGTAACCCCATGTCGGGTTAGATTTATCTTCATACACAAGCACATCTTTATCCTGAGAAGTACCAATCTGGTGATAAAAAATCTGAGAATCTCTATTTTCACCCTTTAAAGCATCACCGTCAGCAGGTTTCGGATAGCGTGTGTAGTAAAATCCATTGCCAAGCCATGTAACAGTGGTGAACTTTGCCCACTCAATGTGGTCGGTCAGAAGCTCTTTCGACTCAATATTCATTACAAAAATTTCGCGCCAATCAGAACCTGATCTAGAAATAGTATAAGCAAAATATTTTCCATCTTTTGAAATGTCATAATCGCTCAAGGCAACCGTTCCATCTTCAGAAAGCGTGTTGGGATCAAGCAATATTTGGGCATCATCATCAATCGATGTTCTATAATAAAGCACACTCTGATTTTGCTTTCCATCGTTTCGATATTCGAGCCAATACTTATTTTTTTTGAAAGGAGCCGAAACAGAGGCATAGTCCCACACCTCGGTTAGTCTATCTTTTATTGCATTGCGGAAAGGAATCTGATTTAAATAATCAAACGTAATCGCATTTTGGGCGTCTACCCACTGCTTTGTTTCTTCGCTATTATCATCTTCCAACCAGCGATAAGGGTCTGCAACTTCCTTTCCAAAATAAGTATCTACAGTACTATCCTTTTTCATCGATAAATATTCAATATTCTGATTCATTTGAGTTCTTTTCGAATTTAAACTACAAGCAGTGGCTAATAATGCACAGCTTACTATCCCCACCTTTACTAACATTTCTCTTTGTTTCATGCAATAACCTTGTTTACAGTTTTCTTCAAGATAGTGCTTAAATTCATCGGCAATTTTCAACACAATCCGTCACAAATATAGAACCAATTTCTAGAACACAAAAGAGCTACAACCCTTTCGAGTTGTAGCCCTATTTTATTGTTATGGTACTTTACTCTATTCTTGAGAATAATCCATAGTAGCCATTCGCTTGTAACCATTCAAACGCCATTGGGCGTTTTTCTCTGATTGAGCAAACAATTCTTTCGCTTCTTCAGGATAAGCTTTCGCTAATGAAGAGTAACGAACCTCACTCAAAATGAAGTCTTGGAATTTGCTCCAATCTGGTTCTTTTGAATCTAATTGGAATGGGTTTTTACCTTCTTCTTCCAACAATGGGTTGTAACGGAACAAGTGCCAGTAACCTACTTCCACAGCTTCTTTCGCTTGGTTTTGCGATTTACCCATACCGTTTCTCAAACCGTGGTTGATACATGGAGAGTAAGCAATAATCAATGATGGTCCAGGATAAGCTTCTGCTTCACGCAACGCTTTCAAGTATTGCGATTGGTTAGCACCCATCGACACTTGTGCTACGTACACATAGCCATAAGACATAGCCATCATACCAAGGTCTTTTTTGCGGATCTTCTTACCTGAAGCGGCAAATTTAGCAATTGCACCTACTGGAGTAGATTTCGATGCTTGACCACCAGTGTTTGAGTAAACCTCAGTATCCATTACCAACACATTCACATCTTGACCAGATGCCAACACATGGTCTAGACCACCATAACCAATATCGTATGCCCATCCGTCGCCACCAAATACCCAAACTGATTTTTTCACTAGGTATTGTTTCAAGCTAAGGATTTCTACTGCGTAAGCTGCTGAATTTCCAGTAAGAACTTCTACCACTTTCGCTGAAGCAGTAACCGTTTTATCACCATCCATTTTTGCTTCTAACCAAGCGTTGAATGCTTCTGCAACTGGTGCATCAACACCTGCTTCAAGAGCTGATTTCATGATAGCTTCAATGCGGTCGCGTTGTGCTGCCACACCTTCTGACATACCGAAACCGTATTCAGCGTTATCTTCAAACAATGAGTTCGCCCAAGCTGGACCACAACCCGATTGTTTGTTAGTTGTATATGGAGTAGCAGGAGCTGAACCACCATAGATTGAAGAACAACCTGTAGCATTGGCAATCATCATGCGCTCACCATACAATTGAGTGATTAACTTCACATATGGAGTTTCACCACAACCTGCACAAGCTCCTGAGAACTCGAATAATGGTTGAGCAAACTGTGAGTTTTTCACGTTTTTGAATTTATCTTGAATCTCTTTGTAGCTTACATTTTCGTGCAAATAATCCCAACGTGCAACTTCTGCTTCTTGGCTATCTAAAGAAGCCATACCCAAAGCTTTAGTTTTTGCAGGACAAACATCAACACAGTTACCACAACCTGTACAGTCTAATGTATCTACTTGAATGCGGAATTGTAAACCTTCGAATTGCTTTTTAGGAGCTGCATCTATAGTTACGGTGCCTGCTGGAGCTGCTGCCAATTCTTTCTCATCAAGAAGGAAAGGACGAATTGCTGCGTGAGGACACACATAAGCACATTGGTTACATTGAATACAGTTTTCAGAGAACCATTCAGGAACACTTACGGCAACACCACGTTTTTCGTATGCTGATGTTCCTTGTTCGAATGTACCATCTTCGTAACCTAAGAATTTAGATACAGGAAGAGTGTTACCTTCTTGTGCATTGATTACATCAACAAATTTGCTGATATACTCTGGACGTTTTGGATCAATCACTTCATCTTCCACAGTAATGGTTTTCCATTCTGCTGGAACAGCGATTTCATGAATATTTTGACCACCAGCATCAACTGCTGCGTAGTTCATGTTCACGATTTTCTCTCCTTTTTTACCGTATGATTTTACAATCGCTTTTTTCATTTCTTCTACAGCTTGTACGTAAGGAATTACGCCTGTAATTTTGAAGAATGCCGATTGCATGATGGTGTTGGTGCGAGTGCCCAAACCAAGATCTTTACCTAATTGAGTACCGTTGATGATATAGAATTTAATATCATTTTCAGCAAGGTAACGTTTCATTTTATTAGGCAAACGTTTTTTAGTTTCTTCTTCATCCCAAATTGAGTTCAACAAGAAAGAACCTCCTTTTTTCAAACCTTTCAATACATCGTAAAGGTGAATGTAAGCTGGTACGTGACAAGCTACAAAGTCAGGAGTTGTTACCAAATAAGTTGAACGAATAGGGCTATCGCCAAAACGCAAGTGAGAACAAGTGAAACCACCTGATTTCTTAGAGTCATATTCGAAGTAACCTTGGCAAGATTTATCAGTTGAACCACCGATGATTTTAATTGAGTTCTTGTTTGCACCTACAGTACCGTCAGAACCTAAACCATAGAATTTAGCTTCGTAGATATCAGCTGGAGAAACTTTAACCTCAGCTTTCAATGGCAATGATTTGAATGTTACATCATCCACAATACCCAATGTGAAGCCATTCTTAGGCTCGTTCATAGCCAAGTTTTCGTACACAGAAAGGATTTGTGAAGGTGTAGTATCTTTAGAACCTAAACCATAACGACCGCCAATGATAAGAGGAGCACTAGCATCGCCTTTGAACAATTCGCAAACATCTAGATATAGAGGCTCACCATTTGCTCCCGGCTCTTTAGTTCTATCTAAAACACTAATACGTTTCACTGATTTAGGAAGCGCATCCATGAAGTATTTAGCACTGAATGGGCGATACAAGTGAACTGACATCAAACCAACTTTTTTTCCTTGAGTAGCCAAGAAATCAATAGTTTCTTTGATTGTTTCTGTTACTGAACCCATAGCGATGATGATATTTTCAGCATCGGCAGCACCATAATAAGTAAATGGGTGATATGCACGACCAGTGATTGCAGTGATTTTCTGCATATAGTCATCTACAATTGCAGGAACTTCATCGTAGAATTTGTTTGACACCTCTTTTGTTTGGAAGAAGATATCAGGGTTTTGTGCAGTACCACGAGTCACGGGGTGCTCTGGGTTCAACGCACGATTTCGGAAATCTTCAATCAAAGACATATCAACCAATGGACGCATTTCTTCCATGCTGATAGCTTCGATTTTTTGAATTTCGTGTGAAGTACGGAATCCATCGAAGAATGAAAGGAAAGGTACACGAGATTTCAATGTAGCCAAGTGAGCCACACCCGCCAAGTCCATTTCTTCTTGTACAGAACCGGCAGCCAACATAGCGAAACCAGTTTGACGAGCTGAATACACATCAGAGTGATCGCCGAAGATTGACAATGCAGCACCTGCTAATGCACGAGCAGAAACGTGGAAAACCGTAGGCAATAACTCACCCGCAATTTTATACATATTAGGAATCATCAACAACAAACCTTGTGAGGCTGTATAAGTTGATGTTAAGGCACCTGCTTGCAAAGAACCGTGCACAGCACCTGCTGCACCAGCTTCCGATTGCATTTCAGCCAAACGTACAGGACGACCAAAAAGGTTTTTTTGTCCATTTGCTGCCCATTCATCTACATACTCTGCCATAGTTGATGACGGAGTAATTGGATAAATACAAGCAACTTCACTAAACATATAACTCATATACGCAGCTGCGTAGTTGCCGTCACATGTAATGAATTTTTTTTCTTTTGCCATTTTTATCAGATTTAATTTAACCTATTTGTTTTAACTTATTTGTCTATTTCTAGTATAAAAATCCAAACAACCACAATGGAATTTTATTCTCTGTTCCTACATCAATTCTGCCCACTGCAGCATAAGTATCTAAACTTTGTGCTTCATGGTATTTCCCTCCAATCGTAAAATCATAAATTCCATCGACTAAAAAATCTCCTTTAGGAGATGAACTCACTCGATTTGTTGAAGACACTTGATTACAGAAAAATGTTTTCCGAACAGTTTCAATTCCAAAATTATCGGGCGACACAGCATACAGTATGTTCGTGTTATTTACATACACACATTCTGGTTTTTTCTGTGTATCCTCATCTCCACCCGCATAAAGTAAATTAATCAGTTGTGCATTTTTCAGATACTTCAAATAATTAATTACAGTGGCACGAGATGTTTCTATTTCCAAACTTAATTTACTAATGTTTGGTGTAAAAGGAGCTTGACTACAAATCAACCGAAGCAACTTTCGTAATTTCGGCAGATACTTCAGTTCTATTTGATTTAATGATATAATATCAATTTCCAATGCCAAGTTTATATGCTTCAACAATCTACTACAATCGTTTAATTGCAGATCTATTGAATACGGATAAAATCCGTTTATTAAATACTGATCGAAGAAAGCTAATGGCATCACTTGGCTTGTTATTTCCTTAGCTATTTTTTCGTGATTACTAATCAACTCTTGAAAAGTGTAGCTTCTAAATTCTTTTCCCGTTTTATAGTTTAAAAATTCTCGAAACGACAGCCCTTTCAAACGATATATAGCCACAATGTCCTTCAATCGTTCATCTGCTTCCCAAACTCGCAGAACTGGCGATGCCGAAAATATAATTCTCAATTCTGGAAAATCATAATAACAGCGAACCAACTCATCAATCCAATCAGGGTATTTGTGTATTTGGTCAAGAACCAACACTTTCCCCCCTTTTTTATAAAAGTCATCAGCGAAATTATAAATCTTCCGCTTTGTAAAGTAGAAATTATTTAAGTCAACATACAAACAAACACTGTCGCCTTTAAAATTCTTAGTAACTAGCTCTGCCAAAAAATCAGTTTTCCCAACTCCACGGAAGCCTTTAATACAGATAAATCGATGATTCCAATCGATTGCACTCATTAAACTACGATGCAATTTCGACTCATGTCCCTCGACAAATAATTCATGTATTTCTCTAAGATTTTCCATTTTCATTTTCTACACTTGGAAGCAAATGTATGCAATATGAGGTGTTTTTTGCTATCTACAAATGACAAAAACAGTTAACGCGCACTATTTATATTAACTTAAAATAAGACACTTCCATTCTTCTTCCTCATTTTTAATGACTTATTACAACCGCCAAAATCAAATGTACGTTTTGGAAAAATGAAACGTACGCCAATTCGACTAGAATAGTGTGAGACTCTCAGTTGGATTGGTTAAATCATAATTTGCAGTTAACACTTCTATCTTTTTCTTACCCGGTTTGCTTGTTGAGTTTGCTACTGATACTGACTGCTCCACACTATGAGTTACCCAATCATTATCTGATGTGTACTTGCTAAGTAGCTCGCTTGGATAACTACTCAATAAGAACTTACCATCTAGCCTTGACAACTCCTTCAGAAGCATATCAAAGTCTTCTACAGTGTAACCATCGTAATGACCGCAATCTGAGTTATAGTATGGAGGGTCGCAGTAAAAGAATGCTCCTTTATACAAGCACTTGTGTTCTGAGCATATCGAAATACCCTCCATATGCAGGAACTCCAACTAAACTATTGCCTGCTACATCTGTATCACCTGTTTTTATTGCATTATTTGCCCTGCCATAAATTCCAGCAATAAATTCATTCACATAAAGATATGCATGATCTTCCCGATAGCCATATGAACCATTTCCTAAACCGACAATTGATGCTTTTGAAGCACCACCAGAAGACGCAGCAAACATACTCTGGCCAGCTTTATTAGCAAATAATCCATTTGCCGACATGAGTGCAGCTCCATCAGCATTAGAAGTTCTTACCCCTCCAACCGATGCTGATATATCTATTGTTGATTTCGAAAAAGTATTTGCTTCGTATGATAATGAATAAGGAGATACTATCTTTATACTTCTGTTCGTGCTATCTATCTCTAGTAGTTCTGAATTACTCCCATCACTTCCTTTCGCATAAAATGCACCTGATTTACTCACCTCTAAAGCTGCTGCACTGTCTCGGCTGCCTACTTTTAAATCACCTCCTATTTCGATTGCATCTGCTAATACATTACCGGTAAGTTCTATTGTTTGCGAAGCAAGACTTATTTTATTTGCTGTAATGGTTAGCGATGATGCGAGCTCAGTATCCTTTTCATCTGCATATTCATTAGCTTCTTTTTGTCTGTCTGCTTCTGAAGGCGACCACGCTGTTGCTTTATTACCTTTTTCGAGTTGCACATCGCAACTTGACGGATATGATACTCGAAGAGTTGCAGCCGATGTCGGAACGATAGATATAAAAGATTGTTTATCTAAGGCATACCTTTTAACCACAACCCCTTCATAATTATAGTAAGCATAGCGAAAGTAATTATCTCCATTAGTGTTAGCCGTATCTTCTATAATGTTGCAGGTGGCAAATTCTCATTCCCTGAAGCTGGTGAAAACCTATCAATGGAGAAACGTGTAGACACAGGTTTGAAGTTGAAAAAAGAGGGCATTGCCATAGATGATGATTACTTCTACGAGACAACAGGCATCCCAAAGCCAAAACACAAAAAGAAAGAAGAGCCAAAGCTAAAGGAAGAACCCGAAGCTAAAGGGGACATCAAACCAAAACGAAAGGATTTTAATTTTTTTGATAATGCCCCTGTGAACAACGCAGGGGCTAGACCGACTGTCAAAGCTCTATCAACAACACAACGATGGATAAACCGACATTTGCGCCGTTCACTAGCTGTTAGCGAACTAAAGTTAGATGCTCGTAATTTGATTGAGGAAGCTCTCCGAGAGATTTACAACGAACCGGAGCAACAGGAGATATTCAACAACAAACTGTTCGACATCTCAAACAAGAGCTTCCAACACGCAATTGATATTGCCATTGACGAAGATGCCGACTTTCTGAAAAAGAATGAGGCATATATTTCGGAGCTTCGAGACAATACTGCAGTTTGGGCAGCTTTCAAGTCGCACGACCAAACTAAGACGATGGTTGATTTGCTGACTGACGACAAGGGCAACCTCCGTTCATTCCGAGAGTTCCGAAAGGATGCGCTAAAAGTGTCGAAGAACTATAATCAAGTGTGGCTACAAACGGAATATAACACCGCTGTGCGCTCGGCTCGTTCGGCTGCTAACTTTCGTAAGTATTTGGAGAATGAACGACTATATCCAAACTTGGAATATGTAGAAAGTACAGCGCATTATCAACGTTTAGAGCACTTTGATTATGTGGGTACGATATTGCCAATTCGCCATAAGTGGTGGAAAATAAACTTACCTCCTAATGGTTGGAATTGTAAATGTTCGGTTAAACCAACACGCAAAGAAGTAACAGCAGTTCCTGATGGCGATGATAGTCCGACCGAAATACCTTTGCCATTTAGAAACAATCCGGGTACTTCGGGGAAGCTCATCGACCATGAGCAGACGAACTACTACAAGGATGTGGACGACGAAGAACTGCTCAAGCTGATTGAACAGGAAGCAATCCGACTAGAGAAAAGACGACAAAAATATCAAAAGCTTTTGAAGGATGCAGACTATGAGGATGTGCAGCTTAATGCCGATGGCGGACTTAAAGCCACACACGAGCATCACAACTTCAATAAGCAAACAGGCAAATATGAGAAAGAAGCCAGAGACATTCTATTCGGCGATGGATATAAAGTAATACTCGGCGATGAACGCTCAACGCTTGAGGGCGTGAAGATACCAGACGGCACACTCGACGATAATCTGTTTGATATTGGTTCGATATTGGGAGAGGGGAAGAACGCAATAAAGCGGAATCTAGCTCATGCAGCAAGCAAGGACGCTAAAGATGTTGTCATATACTTCCCAAAGAAAGAACTATACTCAAAAGAACGTGTGCTTGATGGTATTCGTGCATTTGTAGGTGTCTCTGATTATAAGTTCAAGAAAATTATATCAATTGTGGACGGTGAAGTGATTGTCCTAGAAATGGGAAAGCTACCCTTATAAAAGAGTAGCTTTCCGGCACAGTGGGAGGCATTACCCTGTCCCTCTGTAATTGCAAATGTACAACTTTTTTACAATACAAGTCAATAAACCATGACAATAGACGAACTAAAAGAGAAGTTTCCACAAAAAATACAGGAAATAAAAGACTTTATGGAAGACGATGCAAAGGACATCATCGGTGTGGAAGCTGTGGAGTTCTACAAGGATTCTTTCAACAAAGAGGGAGCAACCGACAAGCAACTAACAAAGTGGGCAGATGTGAAACGTCGAGACCCTAACTCACCATGGCACGGACATTCCGGACAAACAGGCAAAAAGAACAAGCTCCGAGAAACCGCCAAGATACTTCCAGGAGAAACAGGCGAACTACGTAATGCCACAACATACACCAAAACAGCAACAGGTGTGCGCATATCAAACGACAAACCTTATGCAGCAGTTCACAACTTCGGAGGTAAGGCATACGTATATGGCAAAAAATCATTTCAGATGATTGCAAGACCTTTCATTTATCGAAGTGAAACACTGAACAATGAACTTAGGAGAATACTTATTGATGAAATTAAATCCATCTTGAATAAATAACACCAAACGCGAAGCTTTTGTGTTCCCTTAGCGTCTTTGCGTTCAAATTTTATACTATGAAAACGATCTACCAACCCATCATCACACAGCTAGAGCAGATTAAAGCCCTGCGCTGGATTGAACTAAACATCGGTCAACTATCCGAAAAAGAACCATCCGTAGCCTATCCCTGTGCTTTGATTGATATCCGCATCCCAACTGCAAGCAGTCTGCACGACCATTTGCAAGCCTGCAAAGCAGTAATCAAGATTACCCTTGCATTCAATACGGATATACGCACCGCTGCATCGGCACCCGAAGCCGTCCGCAATCAATCGCTAGCTGTGTACGATACCATCGGCGAAGTGTACAGCAAATTGCAAGGTTTCCAGACCGAGCATTTCAATGCACTATCTCATACATCGCAAGCACCACAAATGAGTAAGAAAGATTTGTTTATGTATGAAATGCTGTTTGAAACGGAGTTTGAGCAAAGTGTATAAGGGCGTATCGCATACGCCCAATGTGCTGTATTTGTAAACAGAAAAACAGCCACTAGTCGCAAGATTAGTGGCTGTTGCCTTCATTCCTATTTTATAACTAAACTACCCCTTGCGAGCCTTCACAACCGCATTTGCTTTCTCGATTGCCACTTGCACCTACATTGCCGTTTATAATTTATCATTACTCTGGTGGAGGACGATTCTTTTTCATACAGCACCTACATTTTATTAAAACTAGGCTCAATCTT
>JBKEBD010000030.1:0-31403 GCA_047972995.1 Mangrovibacterium sp. | reverse complement strand
GCAAGTACTGCCGGCTTGACCATGCAGACCTCTACGTATAAAAAAAGAGTAGAGCCGAATCATCTTCCGAAAGATGCTCCGAACATTTTAATCATACTTATTGACGATGCCGGACCTGCAACGCCTTCTACCTATGGAGGTGCAATAAACACTCCGAACTTAAGTAGAGTTGCCAATATGGGGATTTCGTATAATAGGTTTCATTCCACAGCGATGTGTTCTCCCACTCGAGCAGCCTTATTAACCGGTAGAAACCACACATCAGTAGGGAATGGGATAATATCTGATGTTGCCAATGATTGGGATGGTTTTAGCGGAAAGATTCCGAAAACTGCTGCCACCGTTGCTGAGGTACTGAAAGACTATGGTTATTCAACAGCCGCTTTTGGGAAATGGCATAATACTCCTTTGGAACAAACTACTTCAAAAGGACCGTTTGACTATTGGCCTACGGGTTACGGTTTTGAATATTTTTACGGCTTTCTAGCGGCAGAATCATCAGAATATAGCCCGCGTATGATTCGTAACACTACTATAGTAGAGCACCCTAAAACAACACAAGGGCACAAATACTATCACCTTACGGAAGATCTTACCGAAGATGCTATAAAATGGTTGCGCGAGCAACAAGCGTTTACACCGGATAAGCCTTTCTTTATGTATTGGGCACCGGGAGCAGTTCATGGTCCCCACCAAGTTGCTAAGGAGTGGGCAGATAAGTATAAAGGTAAATTTGATGCCGGATGGGATGAATATCGCAAAACAGCCTTCAAAAAGCAAAAAGAATTGGGTTGGATTCCTGAAAATACCATACTTACAGAGCGAGATAAAACGATGAAAGGCTGGGATGAAATTCCGGAATCGGAAAAAGCTTTTCAATGTAGATTGATGGAAGTGTTTGCCGGATTTGCCGAGCATACCGACTACAACGTAGGTTTACTTCTTGATGAAATAAAAAACGAAGGTCGATTAGATAATACCCTCATCTTCTATATTTGGGGAGATAATGGATCTTCTGCTGAAGGACAAAACGGAAGTATAAGTGAGCTGTTAGCAGAACAAAGTATTCCTTCAACCACAAAACAGCATATTGATGCCTTGAATAAATTAGGAGGGTTGGATGTTTTAGGTTCGCCCAAAACAGCCAATATGTATACTGCAGGTTGGGCATGGGCAGGTTCAACGCCTTATAAATCAACAAAATTGATTGCTGCACATTTTGGAGGAACTCGTCAACCCATGGCAGTGTCTTGGCCAAAAGGCATCAAACATGATGGTACATCACGACCACAGTTTCACCATGTAATAGATATCGTACCAACTATTTACGATGTGGTAGGTATTCAAGCTCCAAAAATTGTAAATGGGTTCGCTCAAGATCCTATAGAAGGGGTCAGTATGGCATATAGTTTTGCAGATTCTAAAGCTGAAGGCAGACGTAAGATACAGTTCTTCGATATACTCGGCAGTCGCGGACTCTATTATGACGGTTGGTTTGCATCTGCATTTGGACCTAGAAAACCTTGGGTTCCGGGACTTCCGGAGGGAGCTGCAGATTGGAATCCTGAAAATGATACATGGGAATTGTACAACATTGACGAGGATTGGAGTCAAGCTAACAATTTAGCTAAATCGAATCCGAAGAAATTGGCGGAAATGAAAAGTATGTTCCTAACGGAATCTGCTAAATATAAAAATTTACCTATTGGTGGCGGTTTTTGGGCTGCATTTTTACATCCTGAAGATGCTCCAAAAACACCATACACAGAATGGAACTTTATTGGTAGAATAGAACGTATGCCTGAGCATGCTGCTCCAAAATTGGGTACGCGCAGTACTAAAGTAAGTATGGAAATTGACGTTCCGAAGAAAGCAGAAGGTGTTTTATATTCATTAGGTGGTTTCTCTGGTGGTTTATCTTGCTATGTGAAAGATGGTTATCTTTGTTATGAGTATAATATGTTTGAGATAAGTCGAACCAACATAAAATCAAAAACAAAACTACCTTCCGGAAAGGTTAACTTGGAGGTTGTGTCTAAAATGCAAGGAGGACCTATGTCTGCAATGGATGTAACGCTCAAAGTGAATGGAGAAATTGTTGCCGAAGAGCAAGTACCATCTACAGTAGTCTTTAATTTTACATGTAATGATTGCTTTGATCTAGGTCGGGATTTAGGCTCTCCGGTTTCACATGATTATTATGACAATGCACCGTTTATGTTTAACGGAGAGATTGAAAAGACTCACATTGAATATATTAAATAAGTCGAAAGAATATAAGGCGTAGCAATAGCTTCCGGTCTATTAAAATAAAGCATTTCTAAGGAAATGCTTTTTTTTTGTTACTGCTAGTTAGAAAGATAAGTAAGCAGATATTCTTCGAAGAAATGGGAAGTATGAAAGATGTATGTTAGGGCTTATGTGACTAACTTGCAAGTATGTACCGTAATAAAAATATATTTATACTAAAGTTTAGGCGATATGATTAATTAAAATAATCTTATTTTTGTTTTAAATCTACAAAATTGTAGATTTAAGCATACATTCCGTAATTCCCTATATGGAGTAAGTAATAAGGAATTAAATTAATAAAAAAAATAAAATTGTGAAAATGAAAAGCTTATTGCGGTGAATGTTACTACTAGTTGTAAGCATATTTTCACCAACTATCTTCAAGCTAGGACTTAGAAAAGTGGGGCAACTTCTCCTAATATAGATCAATTAGCTGTTGAAGGTATGCAATTGCTTAATTTTATGTAGAATCGCAATGAACACCATAGCAAGCAGCCTTTTAACCAAAGAAATAGCTTCTGACATCTTTAAATATTGAAAAAAATCATAATGTAAAATATTCATATTCTAATTAAAAAATATCATGAAAAGTAAATTAATTCTATTAGTTGCACTAACCTCATTGATGGTAGGGTGCAATTCAAAAGCCAAAGACAAAAATGAGGCAAAACCGGATTATGCCTACGAGTACAATCAGGAAGGAAAAATAAAGGTAAACGAAAAGAATTTTACCATAGCCGAAACAGACCGATATTTTGAAAATCATTTTGCTAAGTATGGAATTAACAAGTTTAGGCACTCCAAAGAGTATTCTACGGTGGAAAACCAAGTCGTTATCCGTGAAAATCAGGATTGTCTGTACAGCCATGCTGTTGTTGATTTGACAGACGGAGCTACGATTAAAAATCCGAAGTGGAACAAATATGCCGTGATGCAGGTTATTGATGAGAACCAATATACCATTGATGTGTTGTATCCGGGGCAGGAACGTACCTTTACCACAAAAGACCTGACAATGGGAACTCACGTTTGGCTAAATTGTCGTACAGAAGTATTGCCCGAAACTCCTGAAGGATATGCAGATGCATACAAACACCAGAATGCGATGGTAATTGATGCAAAAGCTTCGAATCCATATGTGTCTAAAGGCTTCGACAGAGAGTCGCAAGATGTAGTTAAACTTAGTTTGCTTATGCAATCAAAAAAAGTAAATTCATGGTTTGCTTTTGGTATGCCGAAAGACGTCGACCCTGAAATATTTACAATTGCCTCTGCCGGTGGATGGGCTGGATTGCCTAAAGAAGATGCTTTGTATTGGCCTAAGATTCTACCCGAAGGAGAAGCGAAGAAAAGTACTGTGTCATCGCAAATTACTTTGCCTAAGCCAAACCTAGATTATGACAAAGGAGGCTTTATGTCGGTTACGGTTTATGATGATAAAGGATGGATTGCGACAGATAATTATGCACTTAGAGATCGCAATGCCGAAAGAAATGCAGATGGCTCAATAACATTTAGGTTCAATAGCCCCGGTAAGCCAAATAATATTGATACTCCCGATAATTGGACAATGGTTATCCGTTTGTATATGCCCATCGACCCTCAGGAATGTATTACCTATCTGCAAAATCTTGAAAAAGATAATGTAAAAATTGAAGTGGTAGGATAAACTAATACTAAGAAAATATAATGGTTTATCTGAAAGAAAACAATGGTAAACTAATCATCCAATAACTTTTAAAATTGAAATAAAATGAAAAATATAGTATCCTATCTAATCTTGATATTTGCGATAACGTTTATTTCCTGCAAGCAAAACCCCGGAAAAACTACTTCTGAAAGCATTGCTGATGGAACTACAAAAAATAAAATTGTTACGCCCGAAACTTATATTCGTGCAGAAACTGACCGCGAATTCAACCTCGTTCAAAAACAAACAAATGGAGTAAATAAATTATTTTGTTATAGAGATTTACCTCCACTCGATCATCAAAATGTAATCCGAATGAACAAGGATGTACTTTACTCTATGGCCGTAGTAGATACAAAAGGGGGAGCTACTGTTGTTTTTCCCGAAATGCCCGACGGTAGATACGCCTCAGTTCAATTAATAGACAATGATCACTATATTCCGGTAGTTATATACACATCAGGAACTTATAAATTACCGGAAGATACGCGATACGTAGGAGTAGCTATTAGAATTCAGATTTATGATGCCAATGATAAAGAAGAAATAGCCATGATTAACAAACTCCAAGATCAGTTTATCATTAAGACTAATAGTGCTGAGCCTGTAAGTTTCGATTGGGATATGGAATCACTTAAAAAACTAACTGCAGAATACAATAAAGAATTTGGTAAATACGATAAATACCCTTCTGACTGGCAAGGAAAACGTGGAGAAGTGAACGAAAAAACACGCTATTTAGCCGCTGCCGGAGCATGGGGGCTATTTCCCGAAAGAGATGCTACATATATCAACTATAATGGAGGAAATCTATCAGGGGACGGAGTTTATAAAGCTACATACCGTATTCCTGAGTATAAATCAAAAGGATTTTGGTCTCTTACGGTGTACGGTAAAGATGGTTATATGAAAGATGAAAATAATTATCTGAATGCGAGCAATGCAAAATTAAACCCTGACGGAACACTTACAGTGTATTTTGGAAGTAAGGAAAACACTCCGAAAGATGCAAAAAACAGACTAGATATAACTGATGGATGGAATTTCCTAATGCGAGTTTATTTACCTGAAGAATCAGTTTTAAATGGCTCTTATATATTGCCGGAAGTAGAACGAGTTAAATAGTTTTTGCTAATCTTGGCCAGGAGTAATTGCTTTTTTTGCCCAAACTGAAAATCCGTATTGTTTCCGATTTTGGACGCAATGTCGCTTTTGTTAAAATCTTTTGTACCTTTGGGCAAAGGGGCGCGAGTTGTTTTTTTGCGTGCCATTTGTAGTGAAATTCTTAAAACCGATAAATAATGAAGAAATCTTTTTTACTCGTGCTTCTAGCCGTGTTAGGGCTTTCAGCGTGTAAAACTAATGTGTCAATTCTTGGCGATTCGTATTCTACTTTTGGTGGCTATGTGCAGCCTGACACTAATTTTGTGTGGTATGGCGAGCCAAACAGTGTGCCTAGAAACAATGTTACTCAAGCTTGGGAGATGTGGTGGTATCCCATCGTAACACAAAAAGGTTATAAATTGGAGGTGAACAACTCGTTTTCTGGTTCAACGGTGTGTAACACGGGCTATCGAGCAGAAGATTATTCTGATCGTTCGTTTATCACTCGATTAACAAAGCTAGGCAAGCCCGATGTTATTCTGGTTTTCGGGGGAACAAACGATTCTTGGGCAAAAGCTCCCATTGGGGAATTTAAATATGAGGATTGGAATGATGAAGAACTCTATACCTTCCGCCCCGCCTTTGCTTATTTGCTTCACGGACTGCAAAAAAAATATCCGCGAGCTAAGATTTACAATATCACCAATAGTGAGTTGAGTGAAGAGGTAACAAGTTCGATGGTAGAAATTTGTGCGCATTATAATGTTCCCAACATTCAGCTTCAAGATGTAAACAAACAAGCTGGTCACCCTTCGGTTGATGGCATGAAAAGCATCAGCGAGCAGGTGCTAGAAAAACTGAACGAAGCGAAATAAATCAGCTATGCTGTAGGCTTATTGCTGAATTATAAACACATGAAACCTAAGAGGTGAAAAGAACGCGTGTTAATCACGGTCTTTTCACCTCTTGATTTTTATTCCTTTTGAGTGTGGAAGTTTAGCTCATTTCCTTCCCGAAATTAAATCCACTTGTTTGTGATAATGCGCAGCCCTTTTTAAAGTTGATGAACAATTGTTTCAGCAATTTCGGATTAGGAGTCTGGTGTTTCAAGTCGATCATGAATCGGCGAATGCCCGCACCTTCAAGTTTATGCCTATGCTGCATGAAATTCACCGCTTGGCTGGGGGTTACAATCGTCATGCCATCTTTAACGCAGGTGTGAAACGTCCGTTCAAAACCATCGCTAAAGTCAGCTTCTTTTATTTGTATAGGCATTCGCGAGTAGAAAAGCTCAGGCATGGTGTGGATGTAGAAAATCCCTTCGTTGTGCGTTAGGGTAGAAAGGTTTTGCCAATCGTTTTCTATAGGGTAGCTGAAATGATCAACCTCGTTGCTTATGAACTGAGCTGCGGCATCGTTGAATACATACACTTGCTCGTTGCTCGTGATTTGGCAATTGGCAGGAATGAGCATTTTTTGCGAAAGATGACTCACCACAAAATGCCGAACACCCATTTGATGGGCAGTGTCGATGATGCTTTCCCAATCGCTCAAACTATTTTCGGCAATAAACTTTGGTAATTCTAACGCAATTTTGTCGATGTATTTTTGTATGAACTTGCGGTTGAAGTCGAAAGATTGCCACTCTCTTTTGCTCAGCGAAAGCACTAGGCTACTGAGCTCTTCAGGGCGCACAAACTCTAACCACTGCAAATTGTCGATTCGGAGGTGGGTTTCAGGTTTTGCTTGTTGTTTCGATTTTAATGAATTTAAAATCTGTGTTTGCTGTTGGGGCTTCAGCTTGCGCACTATGGGCTGCACCTTCATCAATCGAGAAGGGAAACTCTCTTTCTTTCGTCCAATCCAAAACACTTGGTCGCCATGGCTTATTGTTTCTTTGCTGTTATTACTAATGCGCACTTCGTTGCCTTGCTGCAATAGATTTTCCACCTTCACATTGAAGGTGTTTTTGCTCTTGCGTTTTTGAATGCGAAGTCGATCGTTAGCTTGTAAACTTTCGCCACTTTCAAAGCAGATTTCTTTGGCACTGCTTGTTAGCACCCTGCCAAGATAGATGCCTGTGTTTGAATCATTGGCAATAGCAGCACTCAAATCATTGCCTAGGAAATAACTTGTTTTTACTCGGGCAAAGTCGTGTTCTAATAGTCTTTCGGCTTCTTTCATGCTTCCACCGTCGAGCACCATCCGATAGGCTCGTGCCACGCGATGCACATATTCTGCCGATTTCATGCGCCCTTCAATCTTCAGCGAATGAATGCCTAAACGCTGCATTTTCTGAATGTGCTGTAATTGCTGATTGTCTTTCAGGTTGAAAGGCAGTATTTTCTGCCCGTTGTTTTTATAAACCATGCGGCAGGCTTGACTGCACAAGCCACGATTTGCCCCTCGTCCGCCGATGAAGCTACTGAAAAAACACATTCCCGAAAAGGAATAGCACAGTGCACCATGCACAAAAACTTCCAATTCGCAAGTGGCACTTTGAGCTATGCTTTCCAGCTCGGGCATGGTAAGTTCTCGTGCCACCACGCAACGTGCAAAACCTAGGCTTGCGGCATGGTTCACCCCAATGGAATTGTGGTTTGCCATTTGGGTGCTAGCGTGTAGCACCAAGTTGGGAAAATGCTTCTTCGCCAGCCAATAAACGCCCCAATCTTGAATGATGATAGCAGCTACTTTGTTGGCATCGAGTGTGGCGAGGAAGTTGAGCAGTTGTGGCAGCTCGGCATTTTTAATCACGGTGTTCAGGGTAACATAAACCTTCACCCCATGGCTGTGAGCTTCTTGCATGATAGCCGCCAGTTGGTCGTCGCCAAAATTGCTAGCTCGCACACGGGCGTTGAATTGTTTCAATCCGAGATAAACGGCATTGGCACCCCCACGAATGGCGGCACGAAAGGAATCGACGCTCCCGGCAGGGAGCAAGAGTTCAGCGTGAAAGTAAGAGGTCATATGTTTCCCAAGTATTTAAATATTTGTTTCTTAGCCATATGCTTTGTGCGTCAATTTTAAATCAGAAATAAAACTATTCTTGCTGCATGGGCATTTCGCTTGCAGAGATAAACACAAAGATATACTATACTATATTGTATTGCAAGAAGCCCGTAAAAGTATTTGACTTTGCTAGTAGGAGCTGACTGTCTACCCTTGCAGCTTTTTGAAAAGCTGCAAAAAGCAAACTTTTAGGGCGTGAACAATTGCGCACGAGGTGAAAAATGGGCAAATTATGCCTTGCACAGTTGTGCACGAGGTGACATTTGCAAAAGTTGAGCTTGCACAGTTGTGCAAGGTATCTTTCTGACCAGAGGCGAGGTAGGCGAGGAAAGGTGTTTGTGTCATCTTGTCGCACAAAGTTGTGACAAAAGGGATGAAGGAAGGAATAGGAGTGTATTTTTTTACAACAACATGACAAAAAATAACAAAATTACACATTTATAGCTCTGTTTGTAATGTTTTTTAACAGAGTATCCTAAAAAAGCGATGCTTATAAAAATAATTTAAAACCTTTTATTAAATGAGGAAGTTATCAAATTCGGTGAGAGTTGACGAAGCAAGTGACTTTGTCCTCCAGGTTGACAATTATGTTGCCAACAAAGATTTGTCGGAATATCCCGACTACAAATTGATTGTCGATAAGTTATTGGCAAAAGGTAAGCAATTGACCACCGCGATTAATCGCGAGTTGATTCGCTCGCAAATGAAAGCAGCCGACGAAGTTCGGATGTTGAGTATGAAAAAAATTGATGCGCTGTTGACATCGACTGCTTTGCAAGCGAACTCCTCTTCGGCAGCAGCCGTGAAGTTGAAGAGTGTTTTCGACCGATACTACTCGCATCTGCTGTCGGCTAGCTACGCCAAAAAGAATTCGCAAATTGCCTCGTTAATTGAGGACTTTGAAACGGATGAAATGCAGGAACTACTGAGATCGGTTCTCTTCCTAGGTACTGTGTTTGATGAGCTAAAAGTGGGGCAAGCAGATTGCATGGAAAAGCGCTCGGATTATACTGTGGCGATAGGCGAACGCAAAACGATGGACAATGCGTCGACAGTTAAAAGACAAGTTCTGCAAATCATCAACAACGAACTTTTCCCCTATCAGCAATCTATGCAGGAGCATAAAAGTGGTGAATTTGAAGTGATTTCAAGAACTGTTCAGTCGATTGTTGACCACGCAAATCAAACGGTTAGCATACGTCAGAATAGAGCAGTAGTGGCAGTGGTTCAGGAGCTAAAGGAGGCAGTATAGTTTTTTTGGGGAGTCCTTTTTGAGCAATGGGGGGCTAATCAGTATGATTTTTTTTATGCCAGCTATGGAAAACAGTGCTTTTGCAGCGTGGGGCAGTTGATTGTGAAGAGATAATCAACCAATTTTTCGGAGGACTGCAAGAAAGGCGGTCGAACATGTATAAACATGGTATTTCAATAGGCGCACGAAGTGAAGTGTGCATCAAAACAAGATAAATAGGCGAAAGTCATTCTCATTTCGAGTGTGACTTTCTTTTTTTTGCTAGCTGTGGGGAGTAGAAAAGAATAATCGTTATGAATTTTGCAACAAACAGTGCAAAGTGACAGTTTTTGTAACTAGAAATGCTGATTTTAACAAAAAATGAGATGAAAAATTTTCGCTTTGAAATTAAATCGTCATATTTGCACTATAGATATGCAAAAGATGATGATTTTGACTAACACATTTATTTCAAACCTGATTATTCTGCTCCTGATTCGGGAGTAGAGGTGAGAATGGTATGTGTTATGCTAAACTGATAAATATGCATTTAAACCATTCTCCTATTGAGAATGGTTTTTTGTATGTATAAAATGAGGCAAACAGACGAAGTTGAAGTACGGTTATTGAGTACTTCGACTGCGCTCAGTAACCACGAAATCGAAGCATTGCATTTAGAAAACAAACAAAATATAAAAGGATAGTTTTATGAGTGATAAATTATACATCTTCGACACCACCTTGCGCGATGGCGAACAAGTGCCCGGTTGCCAATTGAACACGATTGAGAAAATCGAAGTGGCACGTGCGCTAGAAGCATTGGGCGTGGATGTCATTGAGGCAGGGTTTCCGGTGTCCAGTCCGGGTGATTTCAATTCGGTGGTGGAAATATCGAAGGCTGTAACTTGGCCCACCATTTGCGCACTGACTCGTGCCGTGGAAAAGGATATTGATGCCGCTGTCGAGGCACTGAAATATGCCAAACGTGGACGGATTCACACCGGAATTGGCACCTCGCCATACCATATAAAGTATAAACTCAATTCCAACGAAGATGAAATCGTGGAACGTGCAGTGCGTGCGGTGAAATACGCCAAGCGATATGTGGAAGATGTGGAGTTTTATGCCGAAGATGCTGGGCGAACCGATAATGTGTATTTAGCACGCGTGGTGGAAGCTGTCATCAAGGCAGGTGCCACGGTGATTAACATTCCCGATACTACAGGCTACACCATGCCGCATGAGTTTGGTGCGAAAATCAAATACCTGATGGATCACGTGAGCAATGTAGATAAAGCAATTATTTCCACCCACTGCCACAACGACCTCGGCATGGCAACTGCCAACACGGTAGCAGGCATCATTAATGGCGCACGCCAAGCCGAAGTAACCATTAATGGTATCGGCGAGCGAGCCGGCAACACTTCACTAGAAGAAGTGGTGATGACCTTGAAGTCGCGTTATAAGGAACTAGGCATTGAAACAGGCATCAACACGCAGCAGATTTATAAGACAAGCCGCATGGTGTCGAATATGATGAACATGCCCGTGCAGCCCAACAAAGCCATTGTGGGGCGAAATGCCTTTGCACACTCCTCGGGTATTCACCAAGATGGGGTGTTGAAAGAGCGTGAAACTTATGAGATTATCGACCCTGCCGATGTGGGTATTAATGAATCGGCTATTGTGCTGACGGCTCGCAGCGGTCGTGCCGCCCTGAAACACCGTCTAGAGGTGTTGGGCTATGAGTTGACAAAAGAGCAACTTGATGCAGCCTATCCGAAGTTCCTCGACTTGGCAGACAAGAAAAAAGATTTCAGCGATGATGATGTAGTGGCATTGCTTGAAGGAGTGGAGAAAATAGAACGCCGCTTCACGCTCACCCACTTGCAAGTGATGTCGGGCAAATCGTTGAAGCCTTTGGCCTCGGTGCAAATAAACATTGCCGGCGAAACGTTCGATGCTACCGCCACAGGAAACGGTCCGGTGGATGCTGCCATCAATGCGGTGAAAAAGATTATTAGCCGCAAGGTAACTGTGTCGGAGTTCCTCATTCAAGCCATCACCCACGGCAGCAACGACACCGGAAAGGTGCATATGGAACTCGACCATGACGGCAAGAAGTACTACGGCTTTTCAGCCCACACCGACATCATTACCGCCTCAGTGGAAGCGTTTTTGGATGCGGTGAATAAGATGTGAATTTAGATATTAGATCTTTAGATTGCTAGATTTTGGAGCCTTAGAGTCTAACAATCCAACATCTAACAAGCTAATAATACCCCAAAAAAATAAAAACATGAAAACTCTTTTCGACAAAATATACGATGCCCATGTGGTGAAACAGGTGCAAGGCGGACCGAATGTGTTGTATATCGACCGTCATTACATCCATGAAGTGACTAGCCCGGTGGCATTCTTAGGATTGAAAAATCGTGGGCTGAAAGTATTTCGCCCCGACCAAACCACAGCAACCCCCGACCACAACGTGCCAACCGAGAATCAACATCTTACAGTTGTGGAAGAACTTTCACGCAATCAGTTGGAAACGCTTCAAGCAAACTGTGCCGAACATGGCATCATGCACCACGGTTTGGGCACCGAAACCCACGGAGTGGTGCATATTATCGGACCAGAACTAGGCTTGACCCAACCGGGCATGACCATCGTGTGTGGCGACTCGCACACGTCAACCCACGGAGCCTTCGGCTCAATTGCCTTCGGCATCGGAACCAGTGAAATTGAAATGGTGTTTGCCAGTCAGTGCATCATGCAGCCCAAACCAAAAACCATGCGCATCACCGTGAATGGCGAATTAGGAGCAGGAGTAACCGCTAAAGATATGGCACTATATATTATAGCAAAGATTTCAACTAGCGGTGGCACGGGGCACTTCATCGAATATGCCGGTTCTGCCGTGAAAGCACTTACCATGGAAGGCCGCATGACACTCTGCAACATGAGCATTGAGTGTGGCGCACGTGGCGGCATGGTGGCTCCCGATGAAACAACGTTCAATTATGTGAAGCAAACCCCCAACGCGCCTAAGGGTGCGGAGTGGGAAGAAAAGCTTGCTTACTGGAAGACATTGAAAACCGATGAAGGCGCAAGCTTCGACACCGAACTGACATTTGACGCTGCCGACATTCAACCCATGATTACCTATGGCACGAACCCCGGAATGGGCGTGGCGGTGGTCGATGCGATTCCATCGGGCGAAGGCTTAGAGGGAACCGACAAGGCTACTTATTTGAAGTCGCTAGAATATATGGAATACAAAGTAGGCGAAGCGATGTCGGGCAAGAAAGTAGACTATGTGTTTGTGGGCAGTTGCACCAATGGTAGGATAGAAGATTTCCGCCAATTTGCCGAAGCCGTGAAAGGCAAGCAAAAGGCGAAAGATGTGGTGGTGTGGCTCGTGCCCGGCTCGAAAGGTGTGGCTCGACAAATCATTGCCGAAGGATTAGACAAAATCTATGAAGAAGCAGGCATGAAACTGCGTCAGCCCGGTTGTTCGGCTTGCTTAGCCATGAATGAGGATAAAATCCCCGCCGGCAAGTATTCTGTTTCCACGTCAAACCGCAACTTCGAGGGGCGACAAGGTCCCGGTGCACGCACCATGTTGGCTAGTCCGCTCACCGCAGCCGCAGCCGCCATTACAGGCGTAATCACCGACCCAAGAAGTCTAACATCTAATAGCTAACAATCCAAGAATCTATAAAATGGCATACGATAAATTTACAACCATAACTTCATCGGCAGTACCACTTCCGATAGAAAATGTTGATACCGACCAAATTATCCCTGCACGCTTCCTCAAAGCGGTAGAGCGCAAAGGGTTTGGCGATAATCTTTTCCGCGATTGGCGATATGACAAAGCAGGTAACCCTGTGGCAAACTTCCCTTTGAATGATGCTAAATACAGCGGCAATATCCTCATCGGAGCAAAGAACTTCGGTAGCGGCTCAAGTCGCGAACACGCTGCATGGTCGATTTACGACTATGGTTTCCGCGTGGTCGTGTCGAGCTTCTTTGCCGACATCTTCAAAGGCAACGCCCTAAACAACGGACTACTTCCTGTGGTGGTGAGCCCAGATTTCCTAGCGAAAATCTTCGCCGCCATTGAAGCCGATGCACAAGCGCAGTTTGTAGTCGATTTGGAAGCGCAAACTTTCACTATTGCAGCCACAGGCGAACAAGAACCATTTGAAATCAACGACTATAAAAAACATTGCCTTCAAAACGGACTCGATGATATCGACTATCTGGTGGATATGAAAGCGGAGATAGAAGCGTTTGAATAAAATGAGGAACAAACTACAAATCATGGACACCACGCTCCGCGATGGGGAGCAAACTTCGGGAGTGTCCTTCGCAGCGAGCGAAAAACTCAGCGTGGCTAAGGTCTTGCTCGACGATGTGCGCGTGGACTTCATAGAGGTGGCTTCGGCTCGGGTTTCCGATGGCGAGTTTGATGCAGCAAAGTCGATTATTGCTTGGGCTGCCGAAAGAGGCTATGCCGACCGGGTGGAGGTCTTGGGATTTGTGGATAAAGGCACCTCGATTGATTGGGTGAAGCGTGCAGGCGGTAAAGTGCTGAACTTGCTTTCGAAAGGTTCGCTTAACCACGTTACCCACCAACTGCGCAAAACGCCCGAAGAACATCTTGCCGATGTGAAACAAGCGGTGGAAGCGGCAGTGGCAGCCGGTTTAATCGTGAATGTGTATTTGGAGGATTGGTCGAATGGTATGCGAAATTCGAAAAACTATGTGCATTTCCTATTAGAGGGCTTGCGCGCGCTGCCCATTCAGCGATTCATGCTCCCCGACACGCTCGGCGTGCTGAACCCCGACGATACATATTCATTCTGCAAAGAAGTGGTAGATGCTTATCCTGAATTGCACTTCGACTTTCACCCCCATAACGACTATGATTTGGCTGTGGCGAATGTCTTTCAAGCACTCAAAGCAGGCGTCCGCTGCATTCATACCACCGTGAACGGACTGGGCGAGCGTGCAGGCAATGCCCCCCTTTCGAGTGTCATTGGCTTGGTGAACGACCTTACCCATGTGGAAACCTCAGTGAATGAGCGAATGCTCACAAGGGTATCGCGCATTGTGGAGAGTTTTTCAGGCATCAGAGTGCCGAGCAACAAACCAATTATTGGCGAGTTTGTATTCACCCAATGCAGTGGCGTGCACGCCGATGGCGACAATAAAAACAACCTCTACTTCAATGCGCTTTTGCCCGAACGTTTCGGACGAACTCGAAGTTACGCTCTAGGCAAAACTTCGGGGAAAGCCAACATTAAAGCCAATTTGGCAGACATTGGCGTAGAGCTAACCGCCGATCAGCTAAAGCAGGTTACCGAGCGTGTGATTGAGCTTGCCGACCGAAAGGAATCTGTAACGGTGGACGACCTCCCTTTCATTGTGGCGGATGTGCTGCAAGAAGGAGTGGAAACCAAAATGTGGATTGAGAACTACGCACTCACTCACGCCAAAGGTATTAAGCCGATGGCCACGGTGAGTATTAATATTAATGGTGAAGTTTTTGAAGCATCTTCGTCGGGCGAGGGGCAGTATGATGCTTTTGTTAATGCCGTAGAAAGTATTTACGATCGACTAGGCAAACCCTTCCCCGAACTCATCGATTATTCGGTGAGCATTCCGCCCGGAGGGCAAACCGATGCCCTGGTGGAAACAAGTATCACGTGGATGCTGAACCGTGAGTTTAAAACTCGCGCACTCGACCCCGACCAAACCGTTGCTGCCATTAAAGCCACGGTACGAATGTTGAATATTATAGAATAAACGATATGAAATTAAAATTAGCAGTATTAGCCGGCGACGGCATAGGTCCTGAAATTGTGGATCAAGCGATGAAAGCCGTGAAAGCGGTGGCATCAAAGTTTAATCATGAATTGGAATACGAGCACGCACTTACGGGAGCTGTGGCTATCGATGCTGTGGGCGATCCTTACCCTACATCTACCCACGAGGTCTGCATGAATGCCGATGCCGTGCTTTTCGGAGCTATTGGCGATCCTCGATTCGACAACAACCCCAAAGCTACTGTTCGCCCAGAGCAAGGGCTGCTCAAAATGCGTAAGGACTTAGGCTTGTATGCTAACATTCGTCCGGTAGAAACTTTCGAGTCGCTTTTGCACAAGTCGCCTTTGCGAAGAGATTTAGTGGAAGGGGCAAACTTTATGTGTATTCGCGAGCTAACAGGTGGTATTTATTTCGGTGAGAAAGGGCGCAAAGATGGTGGCAACACGGCTTTCGACAATTGCGTGTATTCACGCGAAGAAGTGGAGCGAATTTTGAAGTTGGCGTATGATTTCGCTGGCAAGCGAGATAAAAAACTTACGGTAGTAGATAAAGCCAATGTGCTCGAAACTTCACGCCTTTGGCGAGAGGTAGCGCAAGAAATGGAACCAAACTACCCCGACATCAAAACCGAATATATGTTTGTGGATAATGCCGCAATGCAAATCATTCAGTGGCCTAAGAACTTCGATGTAATGGTGACTGAAAATATGTTTGGCGATATTCTCACCGATGAAGCATCGGTAATTACAGGTTCGCTGGGCTTGTTGCCATCGGCATCAGTGGGCATTCACACTTCGGTGTTCGAGCCCATTCATGGTTCCTATCCGCAAGCGGCAGGCAAGAACATTGCCAACCCGATAGCTACCATCTTATCGGCAGCCATGATGTTTGAATATGCTTTCGACTTGAAGGCAGAAGGCGCCATTATTCGCCAAGCCGTGGCAGCCTCGATGAATGAAGGTGTAGTAACAGTTGATATTGCTGAAGGCAAAGCTTATGGCACTTCGGAAGTGGGCGACTGGATTGCCGGTTGGATAACCAAAAACTAACTTCAGATTAATTTGATTTTATAGAATAGAGCATTGCGATATGGTAATGCTCTTTTTTTGTGCCGAAAAAGGAGCAAAAAAAAGGCTGTCCTGAAATTCAGGACAGCCTGCTTTGGGAAAACTTTGCTTATTCTTATTCATGTCTGTGCAATAATGAAGTGTTCAACTTTAGATTCTTTGAAAACGTACAGCTACGTGTGTTATTTTTTAACACGATAGCTATAGTTTTCGTTAGCACTTCCAAGCACTACTTGATAGTCGCCTCTTTGTACTTTTGCAAAATTGATGCCTTCATTTACAGCAAAATCTTTGTTGATTTCTTTTGAATAAACCACGGCGTTATCTTCGTTGTAAACGGTGATAGATACGGGGTGATCTTCGTAGTTCAAGTAAGCCACACGAAGTACATTGTCGCGGTAAGAGAACACAGGAGCAGACTCATACGAGTGTTTGCCTACAATAACACTACCATCTTTAATTGCGAATTGACGTTCTGCTTTTGAACTAGTATTGTTGATTGAGATAGAATAGTTACCATCTTCCAATTTAGCCAAATCGAAAATCTTTTGGTAGTTTCCTGATTTGTCGGTTTTCGACTCGTGAAGGATTTGTCCCGACTCACTTCTCAATTTCAAACGATAAACGTCGTGTCCCTTAGTTTGTACTGATACTGCAACTTTTTTTCCTGATATAGGAACCATGCTTACGAAAGATTGACCTCCGTTTCCAGCGAATGCAATGTGTGCCGATGCTACAAAGGCAACTACTGCTAAAATTGTTTTCATTGTTTTCATAATCATTTCTTTTTTTGATTGTTAATCACATTGCAAACATACGGCCTTTTTAAAACTATGCTGTGTAGCATACTTTAAAGCTTTGTTACCTTTCTGCTCTAGTGCCTGAACCTAAGCTTAATGTTAAAGAAACTTGGTTAAGTAGTTGACTGTAAGGCTGAAAGTGGAAGTGCGTATTTTTCTGAAAATATTCGGAGAATGTAGCGAAAGATCTGAAATATGGCGAAAAATGGGCGATTTTACGTTGAATTAAGTTTAGGGAAGATTTGGTTAAGCTTTTTGAGATACTAAATAAATAAAAGGGTTAATATTTGAGGTAATATTGTATTAATTTGTACTCGTTATTGCTAAAAATACTTTCATTTAGATTTTTTTCGTTCGTGAAACTTCCTTTTTTAGCACGCAGCTTGATGATTTTCTTCGCTTGCTCAGAAGAAATGAGCGGATGCCTGGCTAACTCAGAATAGGACACAAAGTTGAGTTTAATTTTTGAAATCTTTGTTTTATCGCAAGAAACGTAGGCTAAATTCTGAAGAACGGTTTCTTGGGGCATACCATACACGAAATAGAGTTGCTCGGTTTGAGCGTATCCACCGAGCAAGTCGCGATACTTTAAAATTCGTTCTGCTAGTTTGGGGCCAATGCCGTGAAGCTTTTGCAACTCTTCGGCAGTAGTACTGTTCAATTCAATAAATGCGAGGGGAATGCTGTCGCTTGCTTGTGGTGTGTCATACGCAAGAGTTGAAGGGAGTGTAAGGTAAGCTTCGATGCTCTGATAGATTTCAGGTGTTATACCATAAAGCTTTTTGAAATCGCTTTTCACCATAAATGAACCGCCGTGCTCTCTGTATTTTAGCAGATTTTGCTTGATGAATGCGGGGAGTGCTAAACTATCGAGGTGTTGGGCAGCGATGGTGTTCGGATTGAAATTAAATAATGTAGTAGCCTTTGGATTTGGCTTTGGCTTGTTCGACTTTGGGGCGCTCGTTTCAGTTTGCGCTACTGAAAGGTAAGGAGAAAGACATTCAAATATAGAGTCGGTCATGCCATATATCTTGCGTACATCGTTTTTTGAACGATAGACTCCACCTTTTGCTCGATAGTTAATAATGTTGCGTTTAATGTAGTAGGGCAAATCAAGTTTGGCTAATATGGTAGAGTCAGCGGTGTTTGGGTCGAACAGGTAGAGGCTTTTCTTTTGGGCTTGCGCTATGGAGTCACGCTCGTACACTAAGCGCAAGAATTTTTCGGAAGCTTCTATCGATGGGATGTTTTTCGCATGATGCTGCCAATGCAGGTTCACGATAATGACCACAGCAAAACAAGCTAGCAGTAAAAGGCTGCTAGCTTGTTCGTTCGCGGAAAGCGAAAATGAGCGGAATATGCGGTGAAAAAATTTCATTCCGCAAGATACTATATATTATGGAGTAACTTCAGTATCTTAATTTAAACTTAGAAATCTTCCACTAGTTGATGGCAATTTAGAAATTAAGAATGCCAATGCCGTTGAGGAAAACAAAGAGGATAGCAACAGGAGCGATATATCGGCATAAGAATATGAATATTTTCAAAAGCCAATGTGGAAATTTTCCACCTTTGTTTAGCTCGTCGCGTACAGTGTCTTGTCCAAGTTTCCACCCTACAAAAAGCGATATGAACATTCCGCCAATAGGCAATAGCGTGTTTGATGCTAGCCAATCGAGTGCATCGAAAAAGTTAAGTCCTCCAACGGTGTACTCTTTTAACACGCCCATCGATAGCGAGCAAAGCATACCTAATAAAGAGATGATAGTAGTGGCTAGTATGATGGCTGTTTTGCGTTGTATCTTGAGCTCTTCGGTGAAATAAGCTACCACCACTTCAAGTAGCGATACCGAAGAGGTGAGTGCCGCAAGTGTTAGGAGTAAGAAAAACAAGATGGCAAAGAACATACCTCCGGGCATTTGAGCAAACACATTAGGAAGCGTAATAAACACGAGTCCGGGCCCTTGAGAAGGGTCGATGCCAAAGGCAAAAACTGCGGGTAGAATAGCAACTCCAGCAAGTAAGGCAATAACAGTGTCGGCTATACTCACTTCCACAGTGGTATCTGCAAGGTTGTTGTGATTGTCAATGTATGAACCATAGGTAATAAGGATACCAAATCCGAGACTTAGTGAAAAGAAAGCATGACCCAAAGCTGCAAGTATGCCATCGCCAGTAAGTTTTGAAAAGTCGGGTTTAAACAAGAAATCTAAGCCAGCACTAGCACCGGGTAGGGTGAGTGCGCGAATGTCGAGCAAAATGATGATAATAGCCAAAAGTGGCATCATGATTTTTGCGCTCTTTTCAATACCATTCTTAATACCCGATAGCAAAATAAATCCAGAGAATATCATGAATGGCACTTGGTAGGCCAAAGGTTCGAGGGGCGAGCCAATAAAGTTAGAAAACATATTTTGAAGTTGCTCGGGGCTCTGTCCGCTAAAGGCATTAGATACAGATAAGACGATATACTCCATACTCCATCCAGCAATGACAGCATAAAAAGAGAGCGTGAGCAAGGCTGCCATAATACCGAGCAAACCTACGTATTTCCATCCACTGCTTGGGGCTAGCTTTTTAAATGCACCAAAAGGGTTTTTACGAGCTCTTCGCCCGATGAGCAATTCCGATAGCATGATGGGCATCCCTATTAGTAGGATGAAGATTAAATAGACTACTAAGAATGCTCCTCCTCCATATTGTCCGGTGATATAAGGGAATTTCCAAATGTTTCCTAGTCCTACCGCAGAACCCGCTGCAGCTGCAATTACGCCAAATTTACTCGAGAACTGAGCTCTTCTGTGTCTTTTGTGTGTCATAAAGCTTTTATTTCTAGCAAATGTAATCAATTTAATTGCACTTGCTGTCATTTTTCACATGAAATATTGTAATGTTGGTGTAATTTGACAAGAATTTCATGTTTTGTATTGAAATTGTAATTTTGATTTTTGATTCCGCCAACGAGTTTGCTTTAACCCACTTTTAGACCTCGAATTTGTTTTAAGAGAATATACCCAATCCGTTCAGAAAAACAAGAATAATGCCAATAGGGGCAATATAACGAACGATGAACACGAATACGTTAACGAAATTCATGGTAACTCGACTGCCTTTGCGAAGTTCATCGTAAATGCTTTGTTTGGGGAGTTTCCAACCAATGAAAAGTGAAATAAGCAATCCGCTTAATGGCAATAAAATGTTGCTAGCTAGCCAATCTGCACCATCGAAGATGTTCATGCCGCCAATGTTTAATTCGTGGTAAGCACCCAATGATAACGAGCAGATTGTGCCGGCAAGCATAATCATGCACGTGGCAACAATGATAGCAGCCCGACGCTTCATTTTTAATTCTTCGGAAAAATACACTACAATAACCTCTAAAATAGAGATAGAAGAGGTGAGTGCTGCAAGTGTGAGCAGAAGGAAAAACAAAATAGCAAAGAAATAGCCTCCGCTCATTTGGGTGAAGATGTTGGGTAGGGTAATGAACACTAAACCAGGACCTTCGCAAGGATTGATACCAAAGGCAAATACTGCAGGAAGAATAGCCACACCAGCAAGTATTGCAATGAGCGTGTCGGCCAATGTAATTTGGCAAGTTGTGCGCACTAAATTGTTTTCATTGTTTATGTATGAACCATAGGTAATGAGCGACCCTGCACCTAAACTGAGTGAAAAGAAGGCGTGACCAAGGGCTGCAAGTATGGCTTCGGAGGTGAGTTTTGAGAAGTCGGGCTTAAACAAAAACTCCAAGCCTCTCGATGCTCCGGGTAGTGAAAGCGACTTGATGTCGAGTATAATAATGATGAGTACCAAGAGTGGCATCATGAATTTAGAGCCTTTTTCAATACCGTTTTTCACCCCAGCAAACAGAATGCCAGCGGTAGCACATAGGAAAATGAATTGATAGAGCAAGGGGGTGAAGGGCGATTGGGTGAAATTGGTGAATAGGCTCGCCAGTTGTTCTGTATTTTGATCAACAAAACTGTTTTTTAGAGCGAGAAAGGTATATTCAATGGCCCACCCAGACACTACTGTATAGAAAGAAATGATGAGCATGGAGGCAATAATTCCGAGTATCCCGCTATATTTCCAAGCCGATTTGGGAGCTAGTTTCTTGAAAGCACCAAAGGCATTTTTTCGCGATTTTCGTCCGATGAAAAACTCGGCAAGCATGACCGACGAACCAATGGTCACAATGAAGCAAAGATATACCACCAGAAATGCAGCTCCTCCGTGTTGCCCTGTAATGTAAGGGAATTTCCAAATGTTGCCTAGTCCCACTGCTGAGCCTGTGGCGGCAGCAATAACACCAAATTTACTTGTAAACTGTACTCTTTTGTGCTTTTTCTTTGTCATATCTTGCATGTTTTACAGAAATAAGATGTTTGAAAATGAAGTTCAAATCGAGTCTTATTTTTGATTTAGGATAAAAGATGTGGAGTGGTATTGTATCGAATTGATACAAATAAAACGCAAATGTAGTGCAAAATAAGCAAGTAGTGTTGGAAACTCTTGCATTTTGAATGTTTATTTAAGAAATTTTCTACATTTCAGCTCTTTAAAAAGCTTTACGTGCTTACTCAATATGAGAGAAAAGAAACGAAAGCTTCTCCCTTTTGTGTTTCGAAATTGTGCTATCGATTGCACACTCAAGTCTTTGTTTCTCTTAGGTTTTGGAATGTTAAGCTTGCTTTAAGATGTATTGAAGGGATTGAACTTAACGGTGGGTTAAAAGTTATTAATGGCTAATATTGTTGTCGAAATTTTGAACCAACCTGCATGGCTCTTCGTTTTTGTGGTTGTGAAGATATGTAACTCAACCTGGATAGAGGCGAGTGGGAATTCAAGAATAGAAAAAACGTTTATATTATAATTTAAATTTTAGTAAAATGGCTACAAATTACAAAGAACTAGGGCTAGTCAACACAATCGAAATGTTTAAAGGTGCTGTTGCTGGTGGATATGCTATCCCTGCCTACAACTTCAACAACATGGAGCAAATGCAAGCAATTATTCAAGCTTGTGTTGAAACAAAATCTCCTGTAATCTTGCAAGTTTCCGCTGGTGCTAGAAAATATGCTAACGCTAATATCTTGCGCAACATGGCTCGTGGTGCGGTGGAATATGCTAAAGAATTGGGCTATGAAATTCCAATTACTTTGCACCTTGACCATGGCGATACTTTCGAATTGTGTAAAGACTGTATCGACAACGGTTTCTCTTCAGTAATGATTGATGGTTCTCACCACTCATATGAAGAAAACGTGGCGTTGACTAAAAAAGTAGTTGAATATGCTCACGCTCACGGTGTAACTGTGGAAGGCGAATTGGGTGTATTGGCTGGTGTGGAAGATGATGTAGTGGCTGAACACTCTACATACACTCGTCCAGAAGAAGTGGAAGACTTTGTGAGCAGAACAGGTGTAGATTCATTGGCAATCTCTATCGGTACTTCACATGGTGCGCACAAATTCAAACCATCGCAATGTACTAAGAATGCAGAAGGCGTGTTGGTTCCTCCTCCATTGGCATTCGATATTTTGGCAGAAATTGAAAAACGTATTCCGGGTTTCCCAATCGTACTTCATGGCTCTTCTTCTGTACCTATGCAATATGTGGAAGAAATCAATGCTAACGGTGGTAAAATTGAAGCTGCAATCGGTATTCCAGAAGATCAATTGCGTCAAGCTGCAAAATCGGCAGTATGTAAAATCAACATCGACTCTGACGGTCGTTTGGCAATGACTGCAGCTGTACGTAAAGCGTTTATCAACAATCCGGGTGAATTCGATCCACGTAAATATCTTGGACCAGCTCGCGAAGAGTTGAAAAAACTTTATATGCACAAAAACGAAAACGTATTGGGTTCTGCTGGTAAAGCTTAATCTAGTATCGTAGATACCTTAATAAGAGGAGAAGCTTCGAATGAGGCTTCTCCTTTTTTTCTCCCCTACTTCCCCGGAGTGGGAGGGTAAAGACCCATGGGGTAGGGTGCTCAAAATAATGTTCCGATATTCCATGCGTTCAATTTACGTTTGAAAAAAAAGTATTCAGGCGGTGTGACGAAGTCTATTTTTGTTGTAGAAAGTAGCGGGTGTTACATTTAGCTTTTCTTTTTCCTTTCTTTGTGCTTTATCAGACTTTTTCTTCTTAAAAATTGCTCCGCTATCTTTTTTGGTAATAGGATGACTTGGGCTGAAATTGTGATACGTATGTCAATGCAGAAGTTAGTCACCTCTAAAACACTCCATGCTTTGGGAGAAGGTGTAGAGTTGAGGCGGCATAGTCGCCCAACAAAACAAGCCCAAAAGATATACTCCACACTGAAATTAAAACACACCCATTCAAGAAAATAAAAATCTGTAGGTCGCAACCACCTCCCGAATAATCTGTTAAGGCTTACTATGGTTAGGTAAGGAAATGTGGGATCAGACCCAAAATATTTCCTGAGCCGAAATCCCAAACGCTCAGTTCTCTTATTCGTATTTGGTTTGCTTAAATAATAAATCTTAGCAGCTTCGTGTATCGGTCGCCGGGTACTTCTACTTGGTGGTCGCTGAGTGAAGTAGAAGCGCTCAGCGACCACGAAGTAGAAGCATTGCATTTAATTTGCACAAGTGAACAGCAGCAAAAAAAGCTCGTATTTGCACAAAAAATGTATCTTGCGCTTGAAAAAGAAATATTCTGCTTAAAAAATGTAAGAATGAAAAAGATAAGAGCAGCCATTGTGGGCTATGGTAATATTGGGAAGTATGTGTTGGATGCTTTGCAAAGCTCGCCAGATTTTGAAGTAGCAGGAATTGTGCGACGAAATCCAAATAACAATCCGGCTGAATTGAGTGGATATCAAGTAGTGGCAGCGGTGAAAGATTTGGCTGATCTTGATGTGGCTATATTGTGTACCCCAACACGAAGTGTAGAATCCTACGCGAAGGAGTGTTTGGCATTGGGTGTAAATACGGTTGATAGTTATGATATACATGGTGGCATTGTGGCTTTGCGTTAAAGTTTAGATGGAGCAGCAAAAGAACATCAAGCCGTTTCTATTATTTCTGCAGGTTGGGATCCCGGAACAGATTCAATGATTCGCTCGATGTTTGAATTTATGGCTCCAAAGGGCTTGACATACACTAATTTTGGTCTCGGCATGAGTATGGGGCATACCGTGGCAGTGAAAGCTATTGCAGGTGTGAAAGCAGCATTGTCGATGACCATTCCTTTGGGTACAAGCATACATCGCCGTATGGTGTACATTGAATTAGAAGACGGATTTAAATTTGATGAAGTTGCCGCCGCAATTAAAGCCGATGGTTATTTTGTGCATGACGAAACCCATGTAACGCAGGTTGATTGTGTAGATGATTTGAAAGATATGGGCCATGGCGTGAGCATGATTCGCAAAGGCGTGTCGGGAGTTACGCAAAATCAATTGCTTGATTTCAACATGAAAATCAACAACCCAGCTCTTACTGCGCAAGTTTTGGTGGCATCGGCACGAGCAGCAATGAAGCAACAACCCGGAGCTTACACCATGATTGAAGTGCCAATTATTAATTATATCTACGGAGATAAAGAAACCTTGATTAAAAAATTGGTGTAGATTTCAGTTGAAATAAATTCTTTACCATAAGATGAAATAGAAAGAAAAGTAGAGCGATGAATAAAAAAACATTGAAATATTTTCAATAACGGTTTGCTAAGTGGAATGTATTTCCTACTTTTGTCGCTCGATTCTAAATAGAAATAATTAAAAATACATAGAAAATGATCGTTATTCCTGTAAAAGAGGGCGAAAACATCGAGAGAGCTCTTAAGAGATTCAAAAGAAAATTTGAAAAAACTGGTGTTGTTAAAGATTTGCGTTCACGCCAAGAGTTTGTAAAACCTTCTGTAGTTAGAAGAAAACAAATCCAAAAAGCTGTTTACGTTGAGCAAATGCAACGTCAAGACGACTAACAAGGGCGAGATTCTCTGTTTGGCGTTTTATTCGAAATTATAATGACGCATAAGGAATCATTTTTTAAATATTTGCGATTTGAACGTCATAGTTCAGATCATACAATATTGGCCTACGAGAAAGACCTCGATCAATTTGAGCAATTTATGCTTGAATCGATCGAGGGTTTTGTTTTGGTAGCTGCTACACGCAATCAAGTGCGTTCGTGGGTGGTTTATTTAATGTCGAATGATTATGAACCACGATCGGTTCACCGAAAGGTGAGTTCGTTGAAGTCTTTTTATCGCTATATGCGACAATGTAAAGTTATAGCACAAGCACCTACCGATAATATTCCCTTGCCCAAACTTAAAAAGAGTTTGCCCCGATTTGTCGATGTAGATGCCATGAACCATTTGTTGGTTGATGGATATTTTCCGAATGACTTTGAGGGAGTGCGTGATTTTATGGTTATTTCGATGCTCTATGATGTAGGGATGCGCGTGTCGGAAATTGTAGGTTTGAAGGATGGAGACATCCGTCAGGCTGAGAATCTGATCCGAGTAATGGGAAAAGGGAAAAAAATGCGCGTAATTCCATATCCTCCAATTTTAAATCAGGCTATTGATAAGTATTTGATGATGAGGGAGCAGGAGTTTAGTTCTGCCGCTTCGTTTTTTCTGTTAAGTGTGACAGGGAAAAAATCTTATCGAAAAATGGTGTACAATATTGTAAATAAATACTTATCTTTGGTAACAACATTAGAACAAAGAAGTCCACACGTACTTCGTCATAGTTATGCTACGCATATGATGAATAACGGGGCCGATTTGAATGATGTTAAAGCATTGTTGGGACATAGTAGTCTTGCGGCCACTCAGGTGTATACCCACACCACAACAGAGCGGTTGCAAAAATTATATAAACAAGCCCACCCGCGAGGGTGATAAAGATGGAGGACTTACATTATGAAAGTTAGCGTTAATGCGATTCGTTTTGCAGCCGACCAAAAATTGGTTGACTTTGCAACAAAAAAAGTAACTAAATTAGGCACTTTCTTTGAAGGTATTATTTCAGCAGAGGTTGTCTTTAAAGTAGATAAACCAGAAGTGGCGGACAACAAAGTAGTAGAAATAAAATTATCAATACCCCATTCAGATTATTTATTTGCAAAAAAACACGCGGATAGTTTTGAGGAGGCAATCGATTTGACCGTAGAGGCTTTGCGACGCCAGTTGAAGAAGCTAAAGGAAAAAGCTCAAGCAAAATAATTCGAAAAAAGTCTGCACTTTTTTGTGCGAAGAAAAAAAATTAATACATTTGCGCACTCAAACAGTAGAAAAGCCCACTAGCTTCATTTGGAGTCGGAGGGTAAAATACTGAATGAGTGCGCAATTGTTCGCCGAATTAGCTCAGTTGGCCAGAGCACGTGATTTGTAATCTCGGGGTCGACAGTTCGAATCTGTCATTCGGCTCAGTTCTTTTAAAGATTAAAAGGTTTAGAAAAGTTCAAACTTTTCGGGCAGATACCAAAGTGGCCAACTGGGGCGGACTGTAACTCCGCTGACTTTCGTCTTCGTAGGTTCGAATCCTGCTCTGCCCACAAAGAAAAAATGAAATCGTTTGAACAAGTTGCTAGGTTTTAGCAATGAAAAAGACTAAGTTTGAATAAAGTAAATTTTGAAAAGGCTTTATTCTGTGGTTTGCCGGGGTAGCTCAGGGGTAGAGCGCATCCTTGGTAAGGCTGAGGTCGTGAGTTCAATTCTCATCTTCGGCTCAATTTAGAAATATATAAATACTTAAAAAATTTTTGATTATGGCAAAAGCACAATTTGTCCGTGATAAAGATCACGTAAACATCGGTACGATTGGTCACGTTGACCACGGTAAGACTACTCTTACTGCAGCAATTACAACTGTATTGGCAGCAAAAGGTCTTTCTGAGAAAAAAGACTTCGCATCTATTGACTCTGCTCCAGAGGAAAAAGAACGCGGTATTACTATTAACACTGCACACGTTGAGTACCAAACAGCTACTAGTCACTATGCACACGTTGACTGTCCAGGTCACGCGGATTACGTGAAAAATATGGTAACTGGTGCTGCCCAAATGGACGGTGCTATCCTTGTTTGTGCTGCAACTGATGGTCCTATGCCTCAAACTCGTGAGCACATCTTGCTTGCTCGTCAGGTAAACGTTCCTCGTTTGGTTGTTTTCTTGAACAAAGTTGATGCTGTTGATGATCAAGAAATGCTTGAGCTAGTTGAAATGGAAGTGCGTGAATTGCTTTCTTTCTACAACTTCGACGGTGATGAGACTCCAGTAATCATGGGTTCTGCACTTGGTGCATTGAACGGTGAAGCACAATGGGAAGATAAAGTTATGGAATTGATGGATGCATGTGATACATGGATTCCACTTCCTCCACGTGATATCGATAAACCATTCTTGATGCCAGTTGAAGACGTTTTCTCAATTACAGGACGTGGAACAGTAGCAACAGGTCGTATCGAAACAGGTAAAATCCACACTGGTGATGAAATGCAAATCATTGGTTTAGGTGCAGAAGGAAGAAAAACTGTATGTACTGGGGTTGAAATGTTCCGTAAGATTTTGGATGATGGACAAGCAGGTGATAACGTAGGTTTATTGCTTCGCGGTGTTGACAAAAAAGATATCAAACGTGGTATGATTTTGGCGAAACCAGGTTCAATTACACCTCACACAAAATTCAAAGCTGAGGTTTACGTATTGAAAAAAGAAGAAGGTGGTCGTCACACACCATTCCACAACAAATATCGTCCACAATTCTACTTGCGTACGCTTGACGTAACAGGTGAGATTACTTTGGAAGAAGGACGTGAAATGGTAATGCCAGGCGATAACGTAACAATCAACGTTGAGTTGATTTACCCAGTAGCATTGAACATTGGTCTTCGTTTCGCTATCCGCGAAGGTGGACGTACAGTAGGTGCTGGTCAGGTAACTGAAATCCTTGCATAATATTTCTAAGAAATAAAGATAAGATGTCCCGAGTCGAACTTGGCTCGGGACCTTTTTAGATGAAACTCGTATGGGAGCATTGTGGGTTCAATTCCTGCTTCATCTCTAATCATAATAGATAAACAAATGAAACCAGGAGAATATTTTCAAGAGGCATATAATGAGTTAGTCCACAAGGTGAGTTGGCCGACTTGGAAAGAGTTGCAAAGTAGTGCAGTTATTGTGATGGTTGCTTCCTTTATTATAGCACTAGTAGTTTTCATGATGGATATATCTTTCGAGTACATCATGAAGCAAGTGTACAATTTATTTTATTAATACAATTGAGGTATCAGAATGAGCGAACAAGTTACGCGATGGTATGTCTTGAAGGTCATCGGAGGGAAAGAAAAGAAGACAAAAGAGCTTATCGAGAGTGAAATTAGTAGTGCTGGACTTCAGGAGTATGTAGCACAGGTACTTATTCCTACAGAAAAGGTTTTTCAAATAAGGAATGGTAAGAAAATAGCAAAAGAGCGTAATTTTCTTCCAGGATATATTTTGATTGAGGCTGCTCTAGTTGGTGAGATTCCACACATACTTACGAACACAACCAATGTGATTGGATTCTTAGGTGACACCAAAGGTGGCGATCCGGTGCCGATGAGAAAGTCTGAAATTAATCGCTTTTTAGGAAGGGTTGATGAAAAGGCTGACGAGTTGGCAGAGGTTAGTATTCCTTTTGTTGTGAATGAGACTGTGAAAGTTACTGACGGTCCTTTTAGCGGTTCGACAGGAATCATTGAGGAGATCAATGAGGAGAAGAAGAAGTTAAAAGTGATGGTTAAAATTTTTGGACGTAAAGCTCCATTGGAACTTAGCTATATGCAAGTAGAAAAGGAGTAAAATTAAATTTTTTAAGTTATGGCTAAAGAAGTTGCTGGATTAATTAAATTACAAATTAAGGGGGGTGCAGCAAACCCTTCACCACCAGTAGGACCAGCATTAGGTGCCAAAGGGGTAAACATTATGCAATTTTGCAAGCAGTTTAACGGTAGAACGCAAGATCTAGCTGGTAAAGTGCTCCCCGTTATCATTACTGTGTATGCAGACAAATCGTTTGATTTTATTATTAAACAACCTCCTGTTGCTGTACAGTTGTTAGAGGCTACAAAACTTAAATCTGGTTCAGCAGAACCACACGTTAAGAAAGTGGCAAAGATTACATGGGATCAGGTAAGAGCAATTGCAGATTCTAAGATTGCCGATATGAACGCATTTACTGCGGAAGCGGCAATGAGAATGGTTGCTGGTACTGCCAGAAGTATGGGTATTACTGTAGATGGTGATTTCCCAGAAAGTAACTAAATCTAAAAACAATTACAGAAATGGGAAAGTTGACTAAAAACAAAAAGCTTGCATTGGAGAAAATCGAGCTAGGTAAGAAGTATTCTTTGTCGGAGGCTGCTAATTTGGTAAAAGAAATTACTTTTACAAAATTTGATGCTTCAGTTGACATTGATGTTCGACTAGGAGTTGATCCAAGAAAAGCAAATCAAATGGTGCGCGGTGTTGTTTCACTTCCGCATGGAACAGGTAAAGAAGTGCGCGTTGTTGCACTTGTTACTCCAGATAAGGAAGCAGAAGCAAGAGAAGCAGGAGCAGATTATGTTGGCCTTGATGATTTGATTAACAAAATCAAAGGTGGATGGACTGATTTCGACGTTATGATTACACAACCACCAATCATGGGTAAGATTGGACCTCTAGGACGCGTATTGGGTCCTCGTGGTTTGATGCCAAACCCTAAAAGTGGAACTGTAACTATGGACGTAGCGAAAGCTGTTACAGAAGTTAAGTCAGGAAAGATTGATTTCAAAGTTGATAAATTCGGTATTGTGCATACCTCAATTGGTAAGGTTTCTTTTGGACCAGAGCAAATTGTTGAAAATGCTCGTGAATTTATAAGTACGATTATGAAATTGAAACCAACGGCTGCAAAAGGTACTTATGTAAAAAGTATTTCATTGTCAAGCACAATGAGTCCTGGTGTTCAAATCGATCCAAAGTCTGTTGATTAATTAAAATAGAATTGAAAAATGAAAAGATCTGAAAAAGAAGCTATCATAGATAGTCTGACTCAAGAAATCAATTCTTACAGCCATTTTTATTTGGCTGATGTTGCAGACTTAGATGCTGAAAATACGACTGCTCTTAGACGCCTATGTTATCAAAAAAACATAAAATTGGTTGTTGCTAAGAACACGATGGTACGTAAAGCGATTGAAAACTCAGAAAAGAATGCTGAGGAGCTTTACGAAGTATTAAAAGGGAATACATCGATCATGCTTTGTGAGGTTGGTAATGAGCCTGCAAAATTGATTAAAGCATTTGCTAAAGAAAAAGGAAAGGGAAAACCTGTACTTAAAGGAGCTTATGTTGAAGAGTCAATTTATGTTGGAGCTAATCAGCTAGATGTATTGACACATATCAAGTCGAAGAACGAACTTATTGGAGATGTTATTGGATTGCTACAATCACCTATCAAAACTGTATTGGGTCAATTGCAATCGGGTGGCAACACAATTCATGGAGTTCTTGAGACTTTATCAAAAAAGTAATTATTATTATCAAAATTTCGCATAAAAATTAAAGAAATGGCAGACGTAAAAGCACTAGCAGAACAGTTAGTAAACTTAACTGTAAAAGAAGTAAACGAACTAGCTGAAGTATTAAAATCAGAGTATGGTATTGAGCCAGCAGCTGCAGCAGTAGCAGTAGCAGCAGCTCCAGCTGAAGCAGCAGCTCCAGCTGAGCAAACAGAGTTCGATGTAATCTTGAAATCAGCAGGAGGTTCTAAACTTGGTGTTGTAAAACTAGTAAAAGAATTGACTGGTTTAGGTCTTAAAGAGGCTAAAGACATCGTAGATGGTGCTCCTAAAACAATCAAAGAGAAAGTTTCTAAAGATGAAGCTGAAGCTTTGAAAACTCAATTAACTGAAGCAGGAGCTGAAGTTGAAGTAAAATAATTTACTGGCCTTGCAAAAGGTCTTGATGGTTTAGAACCCTCGTTGGGGGTTCTAAGCCTTTTTGCGTATTAGGTATTTCGTGTTCAATTAACTTGTTCATACATGTCGTTTAATATTGAAAATAAGAGGGTTAGTTTTTCATCAACCAAAACGGTTTTTGATTATCCCGACTTTTTGGAGATCCAATTGATATCGTTCCGTGATTTCTTTCAATTGGCTACTACTCCTGATGAAAGAAAGCTAGAGGGATTGCATATGGTGTTTGTTGAAAACTTCCCTATTACAGATAATAGGAATAACTTCGTCCTTGAGTATATTGATTATGAAGTTGATCCAGCTCGTTACTCTGTTGATGAATGTCTAGAGCAGGGCTTGACATATAGCGTGCCTATTAAGGTTAAGCTTAAACTATATTGCACAG
>JBKEBD010000009.1:0-57867 GCA_047972995.1 Mangrovibacterium sp. | reverse complement strand
TCAAATCTCCATAAACTTTAATGTTTTCGCCACTTTCTCCAATGTAAGAATAAATTCTCTTTGTTTCTCCATCTACAGATTTCATCCAATGATGATATTCAACTACTCGGAGAGTTCCAAAAGATTGAGCTTCTCCAAATTCAGAACTCAATTTATTTAAAGTTTTTTCAAGTTGGTTGATGTTTTCAAGGTTTCCGTCATTTACTAATTTCATTCCAACAGCCAAAGTCCATTGTCCAATTTGGGGTGTAATAAAAACTCCGTTATTATAGGCAGTTTCAATTCCGCTTTTCCAGTTTGATGGCTGAATATTTTTAAGTTTTAATATGTCGGCAACTCGTTGTTTGTTGTCAGTTTTTACAGCAATCCAAACAGTTTTGTAACCAAAATCAATTGGACTATCTTTTTCAGTTTCAATTTTTATTGTTTCGGGTTTAAATTCTGCTGTTACGCCTTTCTTTTTTGCGTACCAAATTGAAATCATAATTAAAGCTATTATTCCTGTTATTATCAATATTTTCATTCGGTTCATTTTATATTACCGCCAACGTCTTATTTACGCCAACAATATACAACTTTCGTAAATATGAAATTTAAAACATGCGTAAACCTATTTTGATTAATCACGTCGTTCCCTATGAAACACATGAATTTACAATGGGAAATATCGTTTCTTTTTTTTGTATATACGAATGTTTTTTATCTTTGTATTCTAAAACATCACAGGCATGGATATTGAGAATTTGATTGAAGACTTCGAACGAAAACTAAAGCTACAGAGATATAGCGTCAACTCGATCAAGAACTATTGCAGTGCTGTAAGACCTTTCCTGCAACTTGCCTCAAGAAAATTTGATAGCCCTAACCAATTAGGCGAAGACGAAATCGAAAAATATGTATTTTGGAGAATCGAAAAAGATAAAATTGGCAGCTCATATCAACGCATGATTGTGGCATCAATTGAAAAATTTTACTCCTCAGTCTTGAAGAAAGATTTGCTGATAAAGCATTTGTATCCCTCACGAAAACAACATTCCTTACCCCAATATCTCACGATGTCAGAAGTGAAAAAAATGCTTATCTTCACACCTAATGCAAAACATTCATGCATTATTAAGTTGCTTTATGGATGCGGATTGCGTTTAAGTGAATTACTACATTTGAAATTGTCGGATATCAATTCAGAGCAGATGTTGGTGCATATTCGCAATTCGAAAGGAAACAAAGATAGAATGGTCATACTATCTCCCATATTGCTAGAAGATTTAAGAGATTACTTCAAAACATATCATCCAAAAGAATATCTTTTTGAGGGGCAAAATGGTGGTATGTATTCGGAGAAAAGCGTGCAAACGATTGTAAAAACAGCAGCCATAAGAGCAGAAATAAGCAAAAAGGTAACTCCACATGTTTTAAGACACAGTTTTGCTACCCATTTATTGGAAAGCGGTACGGATATTCGGTATATACAGCAACTTCTTGGGCATAACTCCGTAAAGACTACTGAAATTTACACTCATATTAGTGATGTGGCAAAAATGAAAATCAAAAGTCCTTTGGATAACCTATAGCTTGCAGCTCAAAACTCCATCTGCATCTGACACTTCACCTCGTCGTGGTGCTTGCCTGCTATCTCATTATATTGGATGCCGATGGTCTCAACTCCCAACATTTGCGTGCGTGAATATCGTAGCCACAGCCTGACATGTTGCTCCAGTTCAAATTTCAGCATCGCGTAGAAACGCCATCCCCGTCACGACAGTGCGAGTAGTGCACATCATTTTCGTAGGCGTAACCACTTGCGTCGGGCGCATGTGCTTTTTTAATTTCTTTCAATTGGTCCATCATAAATTATCTGTCCTGATTTGCCAACACTATTGTCATATACTACCATATCAGAGCCCAAACTGAAGCTCAAACCCGCTCTTATTTCAACAAGAGCGTTATCTTTACCAAAAAAATATCATCATGCGATTAGTAATTCAACGGGTTTCATCGGCTTCGGTGGACATTGCAGGCGAAATGAAGTCGAGCATTCAGCAAGGGCTGCTCATCTTGGTGGGCGTGGAAGATGCCGACACCAACGAGGATATCGACTGGCTGTGCAAGAAGGTGAGCAACCTGCGCATTTTTTCTGATGCCGAAGGACTTATGAATCTTTCCTTGCTCGACATTAGCGGCGAAGCTCTTGTGGTGAGCCAATTCACGCTGCATGCCTCAACAAAAAAGGGGAATAGACCATCATACATTCGTGCCGCCCGACCCGAAGTGGCGATTCCGCTCTATGAACAATTTGTGGAAAAACTTTCTGTAGAGATCGGCAAAGATGTGCCCACGGGCGAATTTGGTGCCGATATGCAAGTACAGATCATTAACGATGGACCAGTTACTATTATTATGGACAGCAAAAATCGAGATTTCTAATGAAAGATCTTACTATTTCTGAAACTCAACAGCTTGTAGATCAATGGATAAAATCGATTGGCGTGCGCTATTTTAGCGAACTCACCAACATGACCATTCTCACGGAAGAAGTGGGCGAATTAGCTCGTATTATGGCGCGAACCTATGGAGACCAATCCTTTAAGAAAGAAGACCTAGGTGCCAATTTGGCCGATGAAATGGCCGATGTGCTTTGGGTAATCATCTGCTTGGCAAATCAAACGGGAGTTGACCTCAACGAGGCATTTCAGAATAATATCGAGAAGAAAACGATTCGAGATGCCAATCGACACCAAAACAATCCTAAATTAACGAAGTAAGCCTAACCGCAAGTGCACAAGCAATTGCTATATTGTAATTACAACCCGTTGGCGGAATTAAATTAGAATATATTTAACTTGTTCAATAGGCTTTTAATGTCAAAATTTCTACTGAAGCCTTAACAACCTGAGGCAAAATCTTATCCGAAACTCAGGTTAATAGATATCGACTATGGCGAAACTAGATTTGATTTTCAGGCTTTAGAAAAACATTCTACACTTTTCAAAGTCTAAGTGTGTGGGTAAGAACTATTGCTCACCTCATGGCGAGGGTTCGCTTCGGGGTGCCGTCTGGTTGTATGGCGCTATACATCTGCTCCACTTTTTCTTAACATAGCTTGCACTTTTTCACAAAATACACTCCCACAGAAGATTACAATTTAGTTAGTAAAAAAAAAATGCAAGTAGCCTGTAACGCCCGCTACTTTTTACAACAAAAATACAAGTCAGACCATCCGACCTGGTCTTTTTTACAACAAAAGTACAAGTCAAACCATAAGACCAAGTCTTTTTTCAACAAAAAAAAGCTAGATTAAGCGACCATGTCCATTTTTTGTGCAAAAAAAGACCAAAGTCTATGTCGCCAAGTCTTTTTTCAAACAAAAATGAACCAAATACAAAAATAGGATTCGTATATTTTGAGTTGAAATGCTGCTAACCTGAGTTCTGGATAAGCTTTCACCACTGGATTTATTTCAAAAATAGCTGCACTTAAGAGCCTTATGCTCTGTTTTTAGTACAAATTCCGCCTTTTCTACTCAAAAACAGAACAACCTGAGGCAAAATCTTATCCATAACTTAGGTTGCTATTTAATTCCGCCAACGGGTATTTGTATTATTTTTTGTAAACGTATGCTGATTTATAAAATTATTATCTTTATTCCCCTAAAACTAAAACCATAACTTGCTTTTTAGCATCTTTGTGCCGTTCAATATTAAAATTTAATCATCACACCATGATAAACATTTCTGAAAAACTCGAGCAAATTAAACTTGCAGCTTCAAAAAACAACACGGCAGAAATGCAAAAACTAGCCTTTTCTTGCATCGATCTCACTACCTTGAATCACACCGACACTAAAACCTCGGTAGCACAATTCACACAACGAGTGAATGATTTTGCCCACGACTATCCACAATACCCTCATGTGGCTGCCATTTGTATACATCCGAACATGGTGGCTACCGTAAAATCAACCTTAAACGTTGATGGGGTAAACATTGCAGCCGTGGCCAGTGGTTTTCCGGCTAGCCAAACTTTCCTTAGCATCAAAACCATGGAATCGGTGCTAGCCACTGAAAACGGAGCCGACGAAATAGACATTGTGCTAGCACTTTCTAATTTCCTTGATGACAACCTCGAAGATTGTCTTGATGAAATTGAATTGATTAAAGAATCTATCGCACCGGCTCACTTAAAAGTAATTTTAGAATCGGGCACGCTGCATGAAGAAGATTTGATTTACAAAGCATCGAAACTAGCCATCCGTGGTGGTGCCGATTTCATCAAAACTTCAACAGGAAAAACTACCCCCGCAGCTACACCACAGGCAGCCATTGTCATGTGTTTGGCAATTAAAGACCACTATGTACAAACGGGCAAAAAGATAGGGTTTAAACCCGCTGGCGGTATTTCAACCACTGAAGATGCCATTTTATTCCTCACCATCGTGCAAACTATTTTGGGCGACGAATGGATGAATCCTAAATTGTTCCGCATTGGTGCTAGCCGATTGGCAAACAACTTGCTAAGCGACCTTACAGGCGAACAAATAAGTTATTTTTAATCGGAGTGCAAAGCCAACTCTTAAACTTCTAATTCAAAACTCAAATGTCCTATATATCAGAGCTCGAACTTAAAGTGCGCGACTACGAATGCGACCTTCAAGGCATTGTGAACAACTCAGTCTATCAAAACTATCTTGAGCACGCTCGACACGAGTGGCTAGAAGAAATAGGCATTAGTTTTGCTCAAATGCATGAAGAAGGCATTGATGCTATTGTTGCCAAAGTGGAAATCGAATATAAATCACCATTAAAAAGTGGCGATCGGTTCGTTTGTGGGCTGAACGTTGAGCTTGTAGGAAAATTGCGTTATATTTTTCACCAAGAAATCCGTCGGAAATCCGATGGTAAACTCATGGTGAAAGGCATCGTTACCTCAACTACCACCAAGGTAGAGAATGGTCGCCCATGCTTCTTTCCCAAATTAGCCGAAATTTTTGGTAAATTTGTCCCCTGTAATTAATTACAACAAACAACCCGTGCGTTTACGTGCCCGAAAGCTTTAAAAATAACTCATGAGAATATTCACTCCCATCCTTTTAGCCATCATTTCATTAGGCTTCATAGCTTGCAACAATAGCAAGATTGAAAAACCCAAGAACCTCCCATCGGCTAAAGTGATGGAGAATATCCTTTATGACATTCATTATGCCGAGGCTATCGCTCAAACGCATTTCGATAAAAATATCACTCACCACAAAACGAGCGTTATTACAAACAATCGGAATATACTTTCCGACAGCCTATATGCCGGCATATTGCAGAAATACAACATTAGCGACTCCACACTCGCCGTTTCGCTGCTATATTATTCTTCGCAACTTAACGACTACGACAAGATTTACGAAGCTGTAATCGAACGCATAAACAACGATCTTACCAAACAAGTCTATCAAGATTCATTGAGCCATGCTTTGGAAAGTGAAGAACAAAAACGTGCCGACTCCATTACCGAAGCTATTCGAAAACACGAAGCCGACTCCATTGCCAAAGCTATTCACCGTCAGTTTATCGATTCTATTGCCGAAGCTACTGACCGAGATTACGATTTTGTGGTCGATTCTATTGCTGAAGCCAAAGCTGCTCGCATTAAGTTTGTGGCAGACTCTATATTCGATGCTCGTGTTAAACACCTTGTCGATTCAATTATAGACGTTACAGGCGAAGACCCTAAAACGGTAACCGATTCTATCACCAAGCTAGAGCGTCAAGCCGCCAAAGCCGTGAGCGACTCGATTGCCAAAATAGAGCTTCAACAACGCATTGACTCCATTGCTTCCATCACAGGAAAAGATGCTAAAATAGTGCGTGATTCTATTATTAAAGCAGAAGAGGCATTAAAACTAGCACCCGATTCAATAGCTACCGACTCCATATCGAGCCAGCTAACGAAGCCATCGAAATAGTTGAGCATGTTAAAAAACACCGAATTCCCCAATCGCGAAGAACATGAAGCTAGCTGCACATTACACCATTAACGAGCAAGGCAAAGCTACCAAAGGTATGGCACTAGAAATTCTAGCACAAAAACTGGTGCGCATGATCGAAATGGGCAATCAAATTCAGGAGTTGGCTCAAATGGAGTTTCATTCTGGGGTGCTCATCCCTGCCTTTCCCAACACCTCAGCACATTGGGCATATCTGCTTACGCAAAAAGACCAGATTAACACACCACCATGGCTGCAATTGATGCCCAATAGACAAAGCAATTCTTTTTATTTGGAGTGGATACTCGCCATGCAAAATGCCGACGATCAGTTCTGCCTAAAAGACGCCGTAAAGATTTTCTGCACCGAGCTAACCCAATTGCTTCACCTAGAAGATATAAAACTACAGTTAGACACTCCCGTAAGCCTTTGGCTTATTTCAGGTGTTGACTATCATAATTTTCGATTAAACACAGCAAGTAAGCTTCGTCAATTACTTTAGTTCACTACCTTTGTCAACCAAACAGTCGGTTGCTTGTTATTCCGATTAAAAACTGCAAATTATGGCTACATTTCTTTTCGACCACATTATTTTCGGACCAATCCAAAGTCGCCGACTTGGCACCTCGCTAGGCATCAACCTATTGCCAACCAATCGTAAACTCTGTTCGTTCAACTGCGTGTATTGCGAATGCGGATGGAATGCCAAAGAAGGCGAAAAAGGCAAGCTACCCACTCGTGCCGAAGTGAAAGAAAAGCTAGAGGCACAGCTTCATCAAATGATTGCCGATAAGCATCTGCCCGATGTAATCACCTTCGCTGGGAATGGCGAACCTACACTACACCCCGAATTTGCAAGCATTATCGACGACACCATCGAGTTACGCAACACCCTCGTGCCCCAAAGCAAGATTGCAGTGCTTTCTAATGCCACACGCATTAGCAAACCCGAGGTATTTCAAGCGCTCTTAAAGATTGAAGATAATATTCTGAAACTAGATTCTGCCATTGAACGCACCGTGCGTATTATGGATATTCCCCAAGCGAGCTACTCTATTGAAGATACCATTGAACATTTAGCTAAATTTGAAGGCAAAGCAATTGTACAGACTATGCTTTTGAAGGGCGAAGTAAATGGCGAAGCATTCGACAACACCACCGATGAGGAAATGAATGCACTCGTTGATGCAATTGCACGCATTAAGCCTGCGCAAGTGATGCTATATAGCATTTCGCGCGACACACCTGCTGAAAACCTAGTGAAAGCAACGTGCGAAGAACTCAACGAGCTAGCTCGTCGCATTGAAAAATTGGGAATAAGCGTGCAAGTGAGCTACTAAAGAAAACTTACACCCCTAACAACTACCCCCTAACTTCTGTACTTCTCATCTTCATCTTCCACCAAAGAAAGATAAGTATAGTAGCGACTTTCCGCAATTTCACCTTCATACACCGCTTGCTTCACGGCACAGTTAGGTTCATGTGTGTGAGTGCAATTGTTGAACTGACATTCGCTCGACACCTTAAAAATTTCGGGAAAATAATGACTTACTTCATATTTATCCATCTCAAGCACGCCGAAACCTTTAATTCCGGGGGTGTCGATAATATAACCTCCAAAACTCAAATCAAACATTTCGGAGAAAGTGGTCGTGTGCTGCCCTGTTTCATGGTAAGCCGAAATATCATTCGTTTTCAATGTCAACCCGGGTTCAATGTGATTCACCAAAGTAGATTTACCCACACCCGAGTGCCCCGAGAAAACACTAATGCTATTTTTCATCATCTCTTTGAGCTCATCAATTCCCTCACCAGTTTTTGTGGAAGTTTTCAGGCAGCGGTAGTCAATCGATTCATAAATACTGATTACCGATTCTAACTCTTCCAAAGCCTCGGCATTGTATAAATCAAGTTTGTTGAACACCAAAGTGCAAGGAATACGGTAAGCCTCGGCAGAAGCTAAAAAACGATCGATAAACGCCAACGAGGTGGTAGGTTGAGAGCGCGTTATCACCAAAAAGGCACAGTCGATGTTGGCAGCAATAATGTGCGCTTGCTTGGAAAGGTTGGTCGATTTGCGAATAATGTAGTTCTTGCGTGTTTCAATTTTGCTAATCAGCCCAACTTCTTCGTTTTCATCCTTTTTCAAGATATACTCCACCCGGTCGCCCACTGCTATTGGGTTGGTTGTGCGGATGCCTTTCATGCGAAAATTTCCTTTTATCTTGCACGGAACGATTGCCCCCGATTCATCCTTCACCTGATACCAACTACCTGTCGACTTAATTACGATACCTTTATTCATTTTTTATTTTTGAGTGCTAAGTGCAAAATTGCTACGCCAGTATTTTGATTATCTTTGAATTCCAATCCAAAAGTACACAAAAATATGACACAAATCATTTCCTATAACGTGAACGGCATACGTGCAGCCCTAAAAAAGGACTTTTTAGCTTGGTTGAACAACATATCGCCCGCTGTGCTTTGCTTGCAAGAAACCAAAGCACAGCCCGGACAAATGAGTGAAGAAGATTTTCAAGCTGCCGGCTTCCACTTCCACAGCTTTTCGGCCGAAAAGAAAGGATATAGCGGCGTAGCTATTCTCAGCAAAGAAAAACCACAGGCAATAACCTATGGCATGAATAATTCTAAATACGATGTGGAAGGACGTGTTATTCGGGCCGACTTTGAAGGCTTTTCCGTCATTTCAGTTTATTTTCCATCGGGCACAACAGGAGGACCTCGCCAAGATTATAAAATGGATTTCTTGAACGATTTTACCGAATATCTTCAAGAATTGCGCAAATCAATACCCAATTTAGTGGTGTGTGGCGATTATAACATCTGTCGTTTATGGATCGACATACATAATCCCGACAAGCAACAAGGCACTTCTGGCTTCTTACCCGAAGAACGCGAGTGGTTTCAGCAATTTGTCGATTCTGGTTTTATTGATAGCTTCCGAGAAATCAATCCCGATCCTCATCATTACTCTTGGTGGAGTTATCGGGCAGGCTCGCGCGCTCGAAACAAAGGTTGGCGCATCGACTACAACATGGTAACCGCCCCATTGGCTGCTAAAATTGCCGATGCCGGCATACTCCCCGATGCCGTACATTCAGACCACTGCCCCGTGTGGGTTAGACTCCGTATGGAATAAAACGATCCATACAAAAAGAGGGTGCCCGTTTGGGCACCCTCTTTTTGTATCGGTTAAAACCGATTACAATTCAAACACTTTATTGTAGAACTCATCGTAAGCTTCCACGTAAGTTTCTTCTGGATGATAATCTAAAGTCAATTTATTAGCTTCTGCAATATAAGCTTCCACCTCAGGATGCAATTTCTCGCTACCTTTGATTACCGCATCGGCATATTGCACTCCGAGCTTTGTCATTGCCTCATATCTTGGCGCACCCTCTAGCGATGCCACATCGGCACCCTCAACTCCTGAAATAAGCACACTATTGGCTGCTTGAGCACTCAAGTTCGACGTAAACTCTTCGGCATAAGGCGTGTAAACCACTTTTGAATTCACAAACAAAGGGTCTTCGCCATAATTCTTTTTAATATATAGTGGCACCAACGAGCTCATCCAACCATGACAGTGAATGATATCTGGAGCCCAACGTAATTTCACTACCGTTTCGAGCACTCCACGGGCAAAAAAGCTCGCACGCTCGTCATTATCAGCAAATTCTAATCCATCGGCATCATGCAATACAGCTTTACGCTTAAAATAATCTTCGCTATCGATAAAATAAACCTGCATACGTGCAGCCTGAATAGAAGCTACTTTAATGATTAGCGGATGGTCTGTGTCGTTAATAACTAGGTTCATACCTGATAACCGTATCACTTCATGTAGCTGATTTCTACGCTCGTTCACGCAGCCATATCTAGGCATGAAGGTGCGAATTTCGCGCCCACGCTCCTGAATGGCTTGCGGCAAATTGCGCGCTTTAACCGACATTTCAGATTCTGGTAAATAAGGTGTAATTTCTTGGGAGATGAATAATATTTTTTTCTTTTCCATCTTAAATATTATAAGTAATGCAGAAAATTCCGCTACAAAGTTAATATTTTTTTGATTACTATCCTTATATACCGCGCCCTAAGCTGCCTTTTCCATAAATTTCAGCCTTTTAAACACTATCTCATATCTATATTTTACTTTACTTTGCAGCCTTAAAAAAATGAACCATGCAAGTTATTAAAGAGCTAGATCTTCTCCATCAGATAATCAACAACCAAAAGGAAAGCGGAAAGACTATCGGGTTTGTACCCACCATGGGTGCACTGCACAACGGACACCTTTCGCTAGTAAAAGAAGCACAAAAAAGCTGCGACTTCATCGTAATGAGCATTTTTGTAAACCCCACACAGTTCAACGACACTAGCGACTTGGAAAAATATCCACGTACCTTAGGCGCCGATGTAAAACTGTTGGAAAGTACGGCTTGCAACTTGGTGTTTGCACCCGAGGTAGAAACCATGTATCCGGAAGCCGATGAGCGCGTATTCGACTTCGGAAGTCTTGCCACGGTAATGGAAGGCGCCTTTCGCCCCGGACACTTCAACGGTGTAGGGCAAGTGGTAAGCAAACTATTCCTAATGGTGAAACCTCACAAGGCATTCTTCGGGCAAAAAGATTTTCAGCAATTTGCCATCATTAAGCACATGACAAAATTGTTGAACCTACCTGTTGAAGTAATTTCGTGCCCCATCATCAGAGAAGAAAGCGGACTAGCCATGAGCTCACGCAATCAGCTACTAAGCGCACAAGAAAAAGAAAAAGCCACAGCTATCTACCAAACCCTAGCATGGGCTAAATTGCAAAACAACAGCAAAAGCATTGCAGAATTGAAAGATGCTGTTAGCTCGAAAATCAACGCTATCGACTGTCTTGATGTAGAATACGTAGAGATTGCCGATGCCGACAGCCTACAATCGTTAACCGACTGGAACGCTGCCACAGGCATTGCACTTTGCGTGGCGGTATATTGCGGTAAGGTGCGCTTAATCGACAATGTGTTGCTAAAGTAAGAAAGTCGAGCTTCGTTAACCTAAAATCAATAATCTTGTAATTTCTACAAAAAACACATTTTATTCCAACACCATTTGGTTTTATAAATTGATATGGTGTATTTTTGCGGCACAATACTATACTAAAATGAATATTGAAGTTTGTAAATCTAAAATTCACAAAGTCACAGTCAAAGAAGCCAACCTGCAATACGTAGGAAGCATTACAATCGACGAAGACTTAATGGACGCTGCTAACCTTATCGAAAATGAGAAGGTTCAGGTGGTGAATGTAAATAACAGCGAACGTTTAGAAACCTACATCATTCGTGGCGAACGAGGTTCGGGCATGATATGCCTTAATGGTCCCGCAGCTCGAAAAGCCGCCGTGGGCGATGTGGTCATTATCATCTCTTACGCCTCCATGGATTTTGAAGAAGCCAAAGGTTTTAAACCATGGCTCGTATTCCCCGACACCGAAACAAACAAGCTAGTGTAAATTAATCTCACAAGATAAAAAAGAAGGATATTTCAATCATTGAAATATCCTTCTTTGGTTTTGTTGGAGTGACTATCAATGCAATTGAATGCCCAGCTCGCTGCTTGTCAATCCTTCCGATTCTACTTTCAACTTGATTTCACCCGCTTGCTTGTTGCCTTTCACCACACACAAAGCCATGCCGCTAAAGGCTTTTCTTTCTTTCGAGGGGAAACCAATCAGGTCTGATGGGTCGCCATTGTCGGTTGCCACAATTTCGCCCCCGCCCTCTAGGCTGAAACGCAAAAGATTGTCGGCATTGCGAATGAACTCGCCATTTTCATCGAGCACTCGCACCGTGATGAAAGCTAAGTCCTTGCCGTTGTCGGAAATATGATGCCTGTCGGCTGTGGCATGCAATTGGGCTGGTTTGCCGGTTGTTTTCACCGATGCCTCAGCCCACAAAGAGTCATTTTTATAGGCTACTACTTTCAATTCCCCAGGCTCATAGCACACCTCATCCCAACGAAGTCGATATTCAAATTCTCCTTTTTTCTTTCGGCCTTGCGACTTGCCATTGACAAACAATTCGGCTTCATTTCCAGAAGTGAACACGTGCACAGGGGTGATTTCACCTTCTCTGCCCTCCCAATTCCAATGCGGAAGAATATGAATCATCGGCAAATTGGATCGCCAACGTGACTGATACAGGTAGTATCTATCCTTCGGGAATCCTGCCAAGTCGATTATGCCGCAATAGGAACTCCTGGCAAGGTAATATGGTGTTGGTTCGCCCAAATAGTCGAAGCCCGACCACACAAACTCGCCCGCCACATAGGGGTTTTCATCTTGCGCCCGAAACACCTTGTCGGCCGAAGAACCAAAATCGGCGGTGTGCTGCTCATAGGCACTCACCCATTGATTTTTAGAATCGCCACCCAAGCCATCACGCACAGGGGCGCTCACACCATCATAGACAGGGAACACATAAGTGCCACGCGTACTCAATGCCGATGCCGACTCGCTACTCACAATCTGCTTGCTCGGATATTTCTCATGAAAAGCTGGATAAAGCGGCTCGGTGTTGATGCCCTTCAATCCCTGATATGCTCCGGCATTTCTGATGCCCTCGCCTTGATAGTTCAAACTGATTAAATCCATTTCTTGTGAAAATGGCATATACGGTTTGGCGAAATTCATCGATGCCGTGCCTGGACGAGTAGGGTCTTCCTCATGCACCATAGCCAGTAGCTTTGCTGCCAAGGCCGCTCCTGCCTTTTCGGTGTATTGCTCGCCCACTTCATTGCCAAAGCTCCACGCAATGACTGAGGGGTGATTCCGATCTCGTCGGATGAGCGAACGTAAATCTTGCTCATGCCAATCGGGGAAAATGAGGTGGAAATCTAGCGGCGTTTTCTTGCGCTCCCACGAGTCGAACACTTCATTGATGACCAAAAATCCCATGCTGTCGGTGAGTGCCAACAGTTCGGGAGCAGGCGGATTGTGTGCCAAGCGAATGGCATTGCAGCCCAACTCTTTCAGAATTTCCAATTGTCGTTCGGCAGCTCTGGTGTTGAATGCAGCTCCTAAAGCTCCTAAATCATGGTGTTGATTGACTCCTTGAATACGCACCGATTCACCATTCACCAACAAACCATCGGTGGGTGAAAACTCCAACGAGCGAATACCAAACTTGGTTTCATAGGAGTCCACCAATTTGCCATCGGCAAAAACGTGTGTGATTGCCACGTGCCTATTTGGCGAGTGAGTGCTCCAAAGCTTTGGATAATTCAGCACCGTTGATGCTTCCAAATCTAATTTTGCATGAGCTGCCAGCATTTGTTTCTCGGTTTTTAATTCCGCTGAAACCGATTGACTCACGCCATCGGCTGTCAGTTCATGAATGCGTGTGTTGGTATACAGTTCCACGGCTTGCTCCGATTTATTTTCCACACACAAATCCAGATGCACTGCAGCCGATTCCTTCGACACCTCGGTGCTTGAAATGCAGGTGCCCCAATGTGCCACTTGCACAGCGTTGGTTTTCACTAGCCACACATTCCGATAGATGCCACCTCCGGCATACCACCGAGATGATGCAGGAGGGTTGTCTAGGCGAATGGCTAGTTGGTTTGCACCGTTGTAGTTCACATAGGGAGTTAAATCGAGTCGAAAAGAATTGTAACCATAGGGCCAACCGCCAACAAGCGAGCCATTGAGCCACACCATGGCATATGCCATGGCACCATCAACATCTAAATAAATCGATTGGCCTTCATCGGCAGGCGAAAGCTCCACATTTCGGCGATACCAAGCCACACCATGCGAGGGCAATCTACCCATTCCGCCACCAATCGGCACCTCCCAACCCGTGTAGAAGTCTGCCGAAATCGACCAGTCGTGAGGCAATTCCACCGACTGCCAATCAGCATCGTTGAAATCAGCCTGCACAAAGGGAAAGTCGCCCCCAGGGTTTCCCTTTGGGCGTTGGTGATGCTTGCTTGCATCTTTGATAAACTCATTTCCCGAAGGAAGAATCCATGGTTTGAGCACCAATCCATCAGTCACCACAAACTCGGCTTCGGTGGGCTTGCTATCGGCGAGCTTGTCATCTTTGAAGTCCTCCACTTCGGGGCGCACATCATAGATTAAACCGTCAGCCTCAGCCAAGGTGGGATAGCGGTAAAATTTCCAATGCTCATTTAGGCTGATTCGCTCCCTTGTCGGCTCTTCCGCTTGCTGCGAGCAACTAAAGCTCAACAGAGCCACAAGGGCAATCCAACCCATTATTATTTTTGATCGATTCATCATATTTTCTATTTATCCGTTCTAAATGGAATGGCAGGCAATCCATTTTTATTATACAAATTTGCTTTGTCGGGGTTGTCAGCCCAAGCATAGCGCACAAAGAGTGGATTTTTCACCTCTTTGCTCGAAAGAATCACCAGATTACCTTCAACACGAGCCTCAGCCCACTTAAATTGCTTGTCGGCACCTGCAATGGCAAAACCTTGAAGGCTTTCACCTTTAAATTCTAAGCCTGCACCCACGTGCGAAAAGCTCAACACCACTTGTTCACCTGCAATTTCCACTTGGCTCAGCTCCGGACCCGAATATTCATCGGTGGCACCATATGCCAAATGCTCGGCAGCCAAAGCGGTGCGTTCGCCCACAGTTTTTTTGTTAAGCGGATGAATATCGTTCCACTCGCCGATGTCGGTGAGTACAGACAAGCCCATGTTGCGGTTGCGCTTGTAGGCATCATATTGCGCTTGGCGCAACTCAGCCCATCCACTTTCGGTGGGGTGCTCAAAAGCCTTTTGGAAGTTTGCCACCTGAATAATCACAAAAGGGAAATCGCCTTGTCCCCACTCGGCACGCCAGTTTGCCACCATGTCCGACAATCTGTTTGCGTAGTCTTTCGTACCAACATTCGATTCTCCTTGATACCACAAAGCTCCTTTAATAGCATAGTTTGTGAGTGGACTAATCATAGCATTGTGCAATCCTGCAGGCTTCCATTGGAAGAATGTATCGCCTGGCAATGCTGCCATTTTGCTGCCCACTTTGTATTTCCAGGTACCCTCTAGGCTCACTTTTTCATCACCCACTGCAATCCAGTAATTCTTTTCTGGCACTACGCTGCCTACACCACGTTGCGAAAGAATCTTGATGGCGATGGTATTTTCTCCCTTTACCAAAAGATGGGCAGGAATTTGATATTTACGTGGGGGATACTGATAAGATGTCCAACCCACAAATTCACCATTAATAAACACCGAATCGGCATCAACGATGCAACCCAATTCAATCATTCCCTCTTTGCCAATCATTGATGGTGGAATCTTCACCGTTTTGCGCATCCACACCGCACCATTCACTTGCTCTAGCTCGGTGCCATACCATTTGCGAGGCAGTGCAATTTCTTTCCAATCTTTCTCTTTGATTTTTTTCGCTGACCATTTATTTAGTCCTTCATCTGAATTATTCATATCCACGTGCCAATCATAGGAGGTTTTCGCCTCGGCATCTTTTACCGACTGCACAAAAGCATCATCTTTCACCTTTTGCAGCTCACGATAAGCCTCCTCATAAGGTTTCAGATACTCCTCATTCATCCACGATTCCACAGGCGAACCACCCAAAGCCGAATTAATCAATCCAACAGGAATATGATATTTCGCTTGTATTTCTTCGGCAAAGAAATAGCCCACAGCCGAAAACTCCATGATGTGTTCGAGAGAGGCATGATACCATTTTGCCCCTTGGGTGTTTTCTTTTTGCGTTTTGAAGTCGTAGGTCTTAGGCACTCTAAACTCACGAATTTGCGAATTATCAACTTGAGCTATCTCTGCGGCATATAAATCGAGCACCCGACGAATGGGTAATTCCATATTCGATTGTCCCGAACACAACCACACTTCGCCAATGAGGATATCTTTCACCGAGATTTCATTTTTACCTTTGAAATTCATTTGGAAAGCACCGCCTGCCGTTTGTGGAGGAAGATTAATCAACCATTTTCCTTCTTCGGAAGTGGTGGCAGTATAGCTCTTCCCTTGGAAAATCATCGTCACATGCTCGTTGGGTGATGCCCATCCCCAAATTTTCAGGGGTACATTTTGTTGCAGCACCATGCCATCGGAAATCAATTCTGGTAGCTTGATTTGTGCCTCTGCATAGGCACATACCATTGCGGCAATCAGTAGTAATAATATTCGTTTCATCTTTTTTAAATATTAGACGTTAGATAATAGATTGTTGGATGTTAAACCACAGTTATTCTGCACTACTCACATATAAGGCAAGCATAGTGCCGACAAAACCACCTGCTTGTTCAACACTTAAATACTTCGCATCTACTCCGCTTAGTAGTAATTCATCATTCACATAGAAACTAAACTGCGTCCTTTCACACACCACACGAAGCACCACCGCATCAGTCGAAGCTTTCAATTCTACTTTAGCAAGCCCTTGTTTCGTGATTTCGGCGTTAATTTCTGCATCATACACCCCTCGTTTCACATCGCCCCTTTCTTCAGCTTGACAAACAACAGCACATGGTTTACCCTCGCATTGGGTCATGCCAAAGGTAATATGAAATGCTTTATTCTGAAACAAAGTTATACCTGCAAAGTCGCTTGCTGAACAGGGGTCAAATTGCACCTTAGTTTCAAATGTAAAATCATGATGCTGTTGTCTTGTACCGATGAAAGCCGAAAGCTTTTGTTCTCGTAAGTTAGTGGGCTGAGCCGTTAGCATCACACCCGATCGCTCTTCGGGAAACGACCACCATTGTGTTTGGGGAGTTCGTAGAAACATCCATGACAAGGGGAATTTCTTTTCCTCGAATGTTTCTATCCATTTGAAATTGCCATTCTTCGTTTCCGACTTCAACGCCGTTCCTTCGCCTATCAGTTGAATTTCATCGGCTGACCCCATAAAATAAGGCCAGTTCTCGCGCCATTCGAAAGGGAGCATGAACGTTTCTCTACCTAGGTTGAAATCATTGTTTTCAGTGTAGGGACGACAAGCCAGAAAAACAGCTCGCCAAGAGCCATCGCTCATTTGAACAATGTCGGCGTGTCCCGCATTCGACACCGGATTCTTTCGTTTGGGGTTGAGCTTGCGCTGAGTCAGCACTGGATTGTGCGGACAAGCCTCATAAGGACCCCACACCTCGTTGCCTCGATAAAAGCACACCGCATGGTCGCTTGAAGTGCCTCCTTCGGAAGCCAACAAATAGTAATAACTGCCAATATGATAGACATGAGGTCCTTCTATCCACACAGGTTTTTCCACTAGCTTGTTTCCCCCATTGCGAATCATTTGGCGTTCTCCTTCGGTTTTACCTGTTTCAAGGTCTATCTTTTGCAACCAAATAGCCTTGTGTCCTTGGTATAGGCTTCCTCCCTCAGGGTCTTGATTATTGCAGATGTAAGCCGTTCCATCATGGTCGATAAATATGGAAGGGTCGATGCCTTGCACTTCGGGCAGCCAGATGGGGTTACTCCATGGTCCGGCTGGGTCTTTCGCTTTCACCATGAAATTGCCACCTCCGCCCACGAAAGTGGTAACCAAATAAAATGTATCATCAAATTCATTATAGGTGAGAGCTGGCGCATAAATTCCTTGCGAAACTCGCTTATCGAAGTTTTGGAATTGCTCCTCACGGTCAAGCACATTGCCAATTTGCTCCCAGTTCACCATGTCGGTGCTGCGGAAAATAGGCATGGCTGGAAAGAACGAAAAAGTGGACGAAACCAAATAGAAGTAAGTTCCTTTTTGGCACACCGAGGGGTCGGAATAGCATCCTTGCAATACGGGATTATAGTATTGATTTTCGGTCAGCGGATTCTCCACGTAAAACTTATCGTTACCTAGGTATTCCACATATTGAAAATAAGCCACCCCTTGGGGCAGCTTATCTTTTTTTGTTGCAGAAGAACAAGAACACAGACTCGATACCATAAGTATCATTGCTATTACTCTATTATTCATTGTGCTTTGCTTTTAAATCTGCTTCAATTTGCACTTCCATTTTCTTGTCGATATCATAGAAGAACAAACACGCAATTGCCACTAAGAACATAATGCTTGGGAACACACTCACCAACATTTTGATTCCTCCGATAGTTTCTGCTGATTGCACCGCCAAAGCTTCGTTGTAGCCATAGGCACCCAATATACCTGCCACCAAAGCTCCACCGATAGAAAGACCGGCTTTCAGACCGAACACCATGGCTGAGAAAATAATGGCTGTGGCACGGCGGTTATTTTTCCACTCCGAGTAGTCTGCCACATCGGCAATCATCGCCCAAAGTAGTGGAGTGGTAATGCCATAAAAAAAACCATGACACATTTGCGCACCAAACACTAACACAATCGACTGTGGCGAGAAGAATGCAAACACGAGCAAGAACAATGTGGCACAGAAAAGAGCCACACCAAACACATTGCGTTTGCCATATTTATCTGCCAATGATTTCGAGAAACCAATACCAATCATGGTGAAAATGATACCTCCTGTGCTGAACAAGCTGAATGCAGAAGTCGGCACATCATCGGGCCACACCAAGCCAGTGTTTTGGATGAAGGCGTTGAAACCGATTATATCCATGAATTGACTCAAGGCAGCTTTGTCCAAGAAGTTTTCGAAGTAATACACATAGGTACCGCCTTTAATCGACAAAGAGATGAACACGAACACGGTCAGAATGAGCATGGCAATCCAAGGCTTATTCTTAGTGAGGTCGCGCAGATCTTCTTTCACACTCGATTTTTGTTCGGGCTTAGGCACAATGCGCTCTTTAGTGGTGAGGAAGGCTATGATGAAGAAAATAGTTCCCGTGATGGAAAATATCAGCATAGTTTTTTCAAATCCCACGGCTTTGTCTCCATCGCCAAACACAAGCACCATGGGGAGCAGCAAGGCTTGAATGATGAACTGCGCAATAGTTACCGCCACAAAACGGTAAGACGACAAGCTGTTGCGCTCTGCCATATTTCCTGTAATTACTCCACTGAGGGCTGAATAGGGCAAGTTATTTGCCGAATAGATGATCACCAAAAGAATGTAGGTAATGAAACCATAGGCGATTTTCCCATTGAGGCTGAAGTTGGGCGTGCTAAACGCCAAGATTGCCATCACCCCAAAAGGAATGGCAGTCCACAAAAGCCAAGGGCGATATTTTCCCCACTTGGTATTGGTTCGGTCGGCAATAATTCCCATGATAGGATTGAAGCATGCACCAATCATACCACCCACAAAGATGATAGAAGAAGCCGCTGCGTTTGGAATCTTGAATACATCGGTATAGAAGAAAGCCAAGAATGTCATTAGGGTTTGAAAAATCAGGTTGGCAGCTAAGTCGCCCAAGCTGTAGCCGATTTTCTCCACGACACTTAATTTTTGATTGTCTTTCATTTGTTTGTTTTTAAGCTCACAAGTACCAAAGTAACTGTGTCTGATTGTATACACAAAACGAACTTTCTCCCCAACAGGAAGAAAGCTGTTTTATTTATCTACTAGTATTGCAATTCACCTGAAAAGTCCTCACTCACATCTCTACCTGCTAAGCCGTCGGCAACACCTTTATAGGCTGCTTTGCGGGCATAGCTTGCTGTCCACAAGTTTGGAGATTCTTCTGGCAACCAATATTCGTGTTCGTTTTCATTGTCAGAAATACCCCAAATAGTGATTCCATATTGCTGCGCTTCTGGAATCTTTTCTTTGTACATATCAAACACATATTGATACATCAACATTTGTTCTTGCAACTGCTCGGCAGTAGGCGAAGCTGTTCCTAGTCGAACGTCGAGTTCCGACACTTTAATGAGCTTACCTGAGGCCGCCAGTTTTTCAAACATAGTTGCAATCGATTCTTTGCTTGTGTTGTATGAAATGTGCATTTGCGTGCCGATACCATCTACATGTGCACCTTGCGCATCAATGTATTTCACATAGTCAATCAAGCCATCAAGCTTAGTCATGTTAGTTTCCAAGTTGTAGTCGTTAACGAACATTTTTGTATCAGTATTACCATTGGCATCACTATATTCACGAGCCCAGTTGAATGCCTTCACCGCATAATCTTTGCCCATGTATTTTTGCCAATAGAACTCATCGCTTGCCATGTCAGCCTCAACCACACCTGTTACACCATCACGCACAGCTCCGCTTTCTTGCATTGGCTCATTCACCACATCCCAAGCGTGTACATCGGGCGCATAGTGTGCCATCATTCCTTTAATCCAATCTTCCATGGCTGCTGAAATGATTTCAGTTTTTTCCTCATCGGTTTTAGGCACTTCCACTACGGCACCACCACCGCCTTCTTCACCAGCTTTAGTCAACACAATATCATCAATATAGAGTGTACAAGCAGTTTCACCAAAGTCGAAGATGAATTTCGTTCTATCATCTGTTGTCGGAGTCATTGGGATTGTGATTTTTCCCCAAGTAGTTCCTACACTAAGACCACCATAATAATTTGCACTATAGTCAGCATTTTGCAATTCTACTTGCAATGCCGCTGCCACATCAGCTTTCGCCATGAAGGTACAGGTATATTCCACATCCTTTTCTAGTGCTTCGCTGAAGGTATATACTTGCTGTGCATTGTAATTGCTTGCTGCTGTTGGGTTAGTCAACACCATCGCATAAGAAGAATTGAAACCTTCTCCTTCGGCAGAAACGCCTCGTGTTGAGCTATTTCCCCATCCGCTCCATCCTGTTAACTCACCACCCTCAAAATCACCATTACTGATGAGGTTGTTAGCTTCCGAGGCATTCACATCTTTCACCGAAAATGTTGCCACATCAATGAGGTAAGTTACACTAGGTAGGGGACCAAGGTCAATCTTAATTTGAAAAGCACTGCTACCTTCGGCAAGGGCCAACGTACCCTCAGCTCCTACGGTGAAAGAAATATGTTTCCAAGTGGCATCAGTAGTAAATGCTTCAGCAGTACCCGAATCATCCCAATTGACCCATGGATAACTATTGGCTAAACCATCAAATGCAAGACGACCTTTACCTGCCACATCCGATTTGATGTAGAAAGAAACTTCATAGGTAGCTGTAGGGTCAACCGTGATGCTTGGAGTAAATAATTCCAAATCCCAGTAGTTTGCCGAGCTAGCAGTTGAAACCAGCTGCAATGCTTGTCCACCCGTCATGCCTTTGCTTTCTTCCACGGTGATACCCGCACCAGCACTGTTTTTAGTCCATCCTGTGAGCGTTCCATCTTTTAGTCCTGAAGTATCTAGTACATTGCTATCGCCACTTTCGTCGATTTCATAGGTAGAAGCAATCAAACCATTAAGGTAGCCTGCGTTTTGGTTTTGATGCCACACCAAAGTGTGTCCATACAAAGTCAAACCTGCCGCTTTAGTTGCTGCCAAGAATTCATCCACCGTGGCGAAGTTAATCGTGCCATCGCTTTTCATCATGGCTGCGTGCTTCATGGCATAGCCAATCGTAACATCGTCGAAGTTCTCATTGGCTAGCTGGGTATATTCTTCAATTTCTCCATAGAGCGATGCTGAAATACCCACACCCAAGCGCATATCAGAATAGGTTTTTAGTGCATCATATCTAAGAATTTTCTCCGCCAATTCCAACGGAATTTCATCGGCAGCGATACCTGGCACATTATCATCAACCGACCAATCCATCAGGTTGTCCTCACACGATGCAAAAAGCATCGTTGAAGCAATAATCGAACTTAAAAATATTTTTGTTTTCATATGTTTCTTTTTTTATTGCCTGTTGAGTTGTTAGCTGTCAGATTATTGGATAGTCCATCAATCCAACAGCTAACAATCCAATAGCTAGCATTTTTACTCTGTTGGAAAATCCGAATATGCAGGTTTCGCCAAAGGTACCACACGCCAATTGTCGGTGTAAACTTTCACACTTGTAGCTGAAGATGTCAACTCTGTAGCTTCATCGGTGCTCAATCCGGTCACTTTATCAAGGGTGAAGTCGGAGTTTTCAAAATACATACCGAAATTTTTATAAGAAGCCGATTCACGAGCTGCTAGCACATCTTCGAAAGTGGCAGTTTCGGCAGTAAACGCATAGAACTTGCTGAAAGGAATCGTTACAGTTACCCATCCTGCATTTTCATAGTCCACCACTTCGCCGTTTTCAATCCAAGGCACATAGTTGTAGCATTGGTTTGTCCATTCGCCACCATTAAAGTTGTTGATTAATGCGATTTTCAAGAACCCAGTGCTTGTCCAAATACCTTCCACATACATATCGAATTGGAATGCCACTTGGCTTGCTGCTGTTGTTGCAGGGATAGCTGTTGTGAGCTGACCTCTCCAATCATCCACATCATTTCCAGCCGTCCACACTTCGGTGTTTCGGTTTTTAGCAGCAGCAAATTCACCCAATCGTTCAGGGTGGTGAGCCACATAGTTGCCTTGCGACACATTACCCTCACCCAAACTAGCCGAGCCTAAATCATCGGCATTGAGCATACTGCCTGTTTCGCTCCAGCTCCAGAATCCTTGCGAACCTGTGCCATCGAAATCGAGAATTACTCCCTCTTTGCAGTTGAAATAGGCTGATGAATAAGCACCTCCATTTGAACCAATTGCCAAGATTGAACCACCAGCAGCCGACACGCCTTCAGGCATGGTAAGGGTAAAAAACTCGCCATCTTCATCCGACACGATTCCTTCAGTTACCAGCACATCGCCAGGGAAAGTTACCGACTCGATTTCAGTCAAACCAGTACCATACACGGTGATTGCTTCACCCACCACAGGCATGGTATTTGAAATACGTGTGATGCTAGGCGCAGCCGAACGAATATTGAAATCGTAAGTCAAGCTACTTCCATCATTCACCAATTTAATAGTATTTCTCACATCCTCACTTGCTTCAACTGTTGGAGTATCGTAAGAAACTCTCACAATCATCGAACCATCTGTTGCCATTACAGGATTGAAATAAGTGTCATATCCATTGATATATACTTTGCGCACGTCGGTGAAACCCGATCCTTCTAGGCGGAGAATTTGCCCTAAGCGAGCAAACTCTACCAATCGATCAGTCACATCGGCACTAGCATCTTCTAAATATACATTCGTAATTTCGATTGCACCAGAATAGCTATCTTCTTCATTACACGAAACAAAGCTAGTAGCCAACAGTGCTGCCATGCACAAATACAAGCTTAATTTATTTAGTATCTTCATTTTTGTAGTTTTTTACAATTAAAACAAATCAGTTATACGCTCTTCGGTGAACTCATAAGCAACCGGATCCGCCTTCAACAGTGGGTTTTGCACCAATTCCGATTCTGGAATAGGAAGTAAAAAGATAGTAGGATCTACTGTGCCGATAGCACGAGTGCTAGCGTCACGACTTTCGTCATCGCTCAATGTGTTGGTTGCACCATCATATATGAATGGTTTGATAGTACCTCTATCCTGAGCTATTACATAATTCACCACTTCTTGTTGTTTGTAATAAGCACGACTTACTAAGTCATACCAATATAAACCTTCCATACAGAACTCCACACGTCTTTCCTGACGGATAGTTTTATAATCAAGGCTTGTCAAATCAGTCAATCCAGCACGAGCGCGCAATTCATTCACCAACACCAACGCTTCAGCATCTGTTGACGAAGCATTGTTACCCAACACAGCTTCAGCATAGTTCCAATACACTTCTGCTAAACGCATCATATAGGTGTTCAATGCCGAGTTCATACGTGTAATTTTCGAATTATCTTTAGTTGAACCCACCACGCCTTTTTTCACGTTGCAATAAGTAGGTTCTGTGATATCCGACAAGTGAGTATAACCACCATTTGCTTTGTTGATATCTGCATAGGTATCACCAGCAGTCATCCAAGTTTCTTTGCGACGAACATCTGCTGTTTCATACTCAGTTAGCGCGTCATAGGTAGCACGAGTCCAATATCCCCAAGCAGCATCATCACCAGTGATTTCAGAACCCGCAGCAAAATAGGCTTGTTGCGTATTGGTCACACCATAGTCGCCATTGGGCACCCATTGCAAAGCAAAGATTGATTCCACGTTGTTGTTATAATCAATGTCGAATAGGTTCTCATAGTTTGGCAACAACTTGAAAGGACCATTTTCAATGACCATCAAAGCTGCTTTTTTAGCCAACTCCAAGTATTCTTCATCTCTAGTTCCACTGTTTGGATTTTCGCTCACACCCGAATAAGCTAAGTATAAGCGTGAAAGCATGGCATAGGCACTATATTTGTTCAATCGACCAGCAGCAGCGCTAGTTTCAGGCAAATATTTAGCTGCAAACTCCATATCGCGGATAGCAAATTCAAACACATCTTCAAAATTGTTTTTAGGCACAATTGGATTACTCACCAACACCGAAGGATCAGTTGTGATGATAGCATCTCCCCAAAGTGAAGCAATATACCAATAGGCCACCCCACGCATAAAGCGAGCTTCTGCGATATATTCATTTTTAGTGTCTTCATCAACGCTACTGCCGCTGATACCAATAATCACATTGTTCGATTGTTGAATCACGTTGTAGAACGATTGCCAAGCTGAAACTAGAGGTCCTGTCAAACCTGTTTCGAGCAAGTCAGCAAACGGATACACATAGTCAGAGTATGGTGCATAGAGGTTTCCTGCACGACCATCACCAAGTGCATAATAGAATTTATCGTTGAAGTCGAACCATACCTTATTATAGAGCGGTCCGGTAGCTGCTTGGAAATCTTCTTCTGTTTGATAGAAGTTGTCGCCCGTAATTTGGTCATTAGGGGTTATATCCAAGAAGCCCTCACAACTTACCAACAAGGCTGAAGCCATGGTAAGTCCCAAGATTTTATTTAAAATATTTTTCTTCATCATTTAGCTTTTTAGAAAGTTAGATTAACACCGAAAGTATAAATACGAGGTGAAGGATAACGACCGTTGTCGATACCTGTCATCAAAGCATCTTGGTTCAACGAACCCACTTCAGGATCATAGCCAGAGTATTTCGTGAAAGTATATAGGTTTTGAAGGTTCATATATAGTTTCAAGTTTTGTAATCCGATTCTTGAAATCCATTGAACTGGGAAGTTGTAGCCCAATGAAACGTTTTGAATTCGGAGGTATGAACCATCTTCCACAAAGCGGTCGCTAAAGCGATAGTTTGAAGCTGAAGAAGCTGAAGAAGTTGCCAAACGTGGTGAGTACTCATCGCCACCGATGATTTGCACATTGCGAAAATCATTTGGTCCATTGGCATCAATCAATCCAAGCTGAGCATAGTTAAGCGCTTCCACACGAAGGTTGTGGTTCTCACGAGGGTTGTCTAACCAACGACGCTGGTAGTTGATAATTTCGTTGCCCACCGAACCAGTCAAGAAGATGTTCAAATCCCAACCTTTATACGAGAATGAGTTGCCAATACCGAAAGTAAAATCGGGGTTAGGGTCGCCAATGAAAGCACGGTCATCTTCATCAATCACGCCATCCGAGTTCACATCTTGGAATTTATAGTCGCCAATCCACACACTGTTTTCGCCGGTTTCCATTCCATCAGGAAGGGCTACAGGTTGCACATTGCCATTAGCATCTTTGTAGTAGAAATCAGTAGCCGATTCGAAACGTCCGATAACTTTATAGCCGTAGAACTGACCAATAGATTTGCCCACAGCGGTGCGAGTAACCACGGTTGTTTCTGAACCTTGTTGAATTGTTTTGTTAATCAAACTTGACTCTGTATCCAAGCTCAACACTTTGTTGCGGTTCAATGAGAACACCACATTCGATTTCCAAAGGAAATCGCCTTTGTCAATGTTCACCGTGTTCAGCGTAAGTTCCACCCCTTTGTTTTGAAGTGCTCCCACATTTACCCAAGGAGCAGAAGTCGATCCTTGTCCGTTTGTTCCAACATAAGATGGCAATGGTAATTGAAGCAATAGGTTTTCTGTCTCTTTATGATAGAAATCGGCAATAAGTTCAATTCTACTATCAAATAAACCTAAGTCGATACCCACGTTAGTCGAATAAGTTGTTTCCCATTGCAAATCAGGATTTGCAGTGTTTGATGCCAATAAACCTGTTCCCCAAATAGTGGCTGAAGATGCATAAGTTGACACAAAGGCATTGTTCGACACATTTTGGTTACCTACAGCACCCCATCCCAAACGGAATTTCAAATTGCTAACTGCAGTTGCATTTTGCATGAAATCTTCATTTGAAACTTTCCAAGCTAATGCAGCTGATGGGAACCACCCCCAACGGTTGTCTGGGTGGAATTTCGACGAACCATCATAACGAAGAGTGGCTGTCAATAGGTATTTGTCATTGTATGAATAGAACGCTCTACCGAAGAATGAGCTCAAGCTGCTTTCGCTGCTGCTATTCGAGTTTTTCGCTGTTGTAGCATCTCCAAGGTTAAGGTCGGTTGCACCATTTGAAAGGTAACCCGAACGGTAGCCATAAAGGTTTTCCCAATAAGAGCGTTGCACTTCTTGACCCAACATCAAATTCAAGGCATGAATGCCAAACTCGCGGTTGTAAGTCAACACATTTCTCCAGTTCCAGAACTTGCTGTATGATTTTGTTCTTGAACCCTCACGCACTTCATTTGACAAAGCTCCGAAGGTATATGATGGACTGAAAGTATAAGCATTGGTCATGCCATAATCCATACCATATTCCGTTTTGAAAGTTAAGCCTTTTGTGATTGTAGCTTCAAGATAAGTATTCGCGCGAATGCTTGCTGTTTCACTACGGTTTTCTCTCATCAGAGCTAAACCAACAGGGTTGTTTTGTACATATTCATCGGTATCTGGGCCATCAAATTCACCTTCTGCATTGCGCACCGCCACGTTTGGCGTTTGTTTCAATGCAGTGATGATAAGTGCATCATCAGAAACAGTAGTGTTTTGCTTTGGATTACTAAAGTTGAAGCTTACCCCTGCTTTAATATTTTCTTTCACTTGAGAATCGAAAGAACCTCTAAGGTTGAAACGATCGAAACCTGAACCAATGGCAATACCTTCTTGGTCGAGATAACCCAAACCAAGTGCATAGGTTGACTTTTCACTACCTCCAGAAATCGAGATGTTGTGACTTTGCATCAACGCATTCGTGAACATTTCATCTTGCCAGTCGGTACCTTCACCCAAAAGATCTGGACGCACGAAAGTGTCATCGGCTTCTAGAAGTCCCATATCAGCTTTAATGTTCTTCAACGTAGCATATTGTTGCAAGTTCAACAGTTCAATTTTGTTTGGCATTTGCTGCCAACCCACATAACCATCATAGCTCACACGAGCATCACCCTTTTGTCCTTTCTTAGTGGTGATGATGATTACCCCGTTACCTGCACGAGAACCATAGATAGCTGTTGCCGAGGCATCTTTCAACACGTCCATCGATACGATGTCAGAAGGGTTGATTGTTGAAAGAGGGTTTGAGGTTTCCGAACCCGAAGAACCATCAATAACTACTCCATCAATCACAAAGATGGGCTCGTTTGAGGCATTCAATGAGTTGATACCACGAATACGGATTGATGAGCTAGCACCTGGCGCACCACTGTTTTGTTGCACTTGTACCCCTGCTGCACGTCCCTGCAATACTTGATCAACCGATGTGGGTACCGATTTCTCAATGGCATCGCTTGCCACGGAAACCACAGAGCCAGTGAGGTCGGAACGCTTCATCTGACCATAACCTACAACGACTAGTTCATCGAGATTTTCGGCATCTTCATGCAACGTCACATTCATAGTTTTCGATTCAGTTACCGTTACTTCGTATGGCCTATAGCCTACAAAGCTAAATCGCAATACACTATTTGTAGGAACTTTAATTTGGAATTCACCATCTATATTGGTGAGCGTTCCATTTGTTGTTCCAACGACCACAATGCTGACCCCAGGGATCGAAGCCCCTCTTTTGTCAACAACCTTACCCTTTACACTAGCTTCTTGCGCAAAACCAGCTATCGGAATAAGTAAACATAGAAGAAGAGTCGCAAAAAACCCTTTCATCAGTTTATAATTCTCTGTCATACGATAATAGTTTAGTTATATAAATTAATTGGTTATTTATCTTTTCCTTCAATCGTGATGATGCGACCGCTTTCGTCATAGCTTAATACACACACTTTCAAGCTGCGCAACCAAGTTCTGCCTCCCGATGGCACACTATCATGATGAAATAGGTAAGATTTTCCTTTGTATTCAATGATGGAATGGTGTGTAGTCCAACCCTCCACTGGTGTTAGTATCACCCCTTGATAGGTGAATGGTCCATATGGCGTATCGCCAATGGCATAGCACAAGCGGTGTGTATTTCCTGTAGAATAGGAGAAATAGTATTGACCGTTGTGCTTATGCATCCATGATGCTTCAAAGAAGCGACGATCGTGGTCGCCAGCTTTCAATGACTCGCCATCTTCATCAAGGATAACTAAATCACGAGGTTCTTCAGCAAAACCAAGCATATCGCCTGAAAGCCTCGCCACACGAGCACACAAAGCAGGCTCATAGTCTTGAGGCTCTACACCACATTCTTGTGCTTTGTTGTTGCGGTAGCGTTGTAGCTGCCCGCCCCACAAACCTCCGAAATACATGTAGTGGCTGTCGCCCTCTTCAAACACACAAGGGTCGATGCTATAGCTACCAATCATGGGGTGCTCTTGTGCCACAAACGGACCTTCAGGCTTATCGCTAATAGCAACACCGATGCGGAAAATATCCGTTTTGTCTTTGGCAGGGAAATACATATAGTATTTACCATTTTTGTGTGCCACATCATTGTCCCACATTTGGCGATCAGCCCAGGGTGCGTCATCCACATCAAGCACCCGACCATGGTCGGTTACTTCGCCATCAACATCCTCTAGCGAGAATACATGGTAATCGCGCATATTGAAGTGGTCGCCATTGTCATTTTCTTCAATGTCGGTTTCCACATCATGCGAAGGATAGATGTACAGTTTTCCGTTGAACACATGCACCGATGGATCGGCTGTGTATAAGTGCGAAACTAAGTATCTTTTCTTTGTCATATAATTTTATTTTATCCACCTCTCACTCCTCAAAAGGGAAGAGAAAAAGCATTGAGTTTATTTCATTCTTATTTTGCCAAATCGATTAGGCTTTGCACAAAAGGTTTTGCTTGACAATTACGATCGAAAAGCAAAGCATAGTCTGTTCTTCCTTTGATTGGCCAATCGTTCTTCCATGTTTGGTGATCGGTTACACCCCACAAGGTTACCCGACTGATTTTATCGCTATATTTATTGAACAGCGTGAAAAATTCGATATATCGATCGGCTTGTTGCTTTGCCACAACCTCTGATAATCCGTTTTTGTAAGGATCCATCTCATCGGTATAGTCGAAATTAATACTAATTTCTGCCCCTTCTTGTTCCCAAGGCAAAGGCAAAACGGTGATGTCGAATTCGGTAATCATGACTTTCACCCCTAAATCGGCATAGGCAACCAAACTTTTCTCAAACTCGTTGATGTTAGGATATTTCAAACCTACGTGTCCTTGCATTCCCACAGCATCAATGCGCAAGCCTGCTTCTTTTAGCGATTTCACAAGCTTCACTACTCCTTCACGCTTGCCGGCTTTGTCCATCGAGTAATCGTTGTAATACAATTGAGCATCAGGGTCGGCTTCGTGTGCAAATTGGAAGGCTAGTTTCAAATAATCTTCGCCCACAATCTGATAAAATTTACTTTGGCGGAATGAACCATCATCTTCAATAGCCTCATTCACCACATCCCAACCGTGCACTCGTCCTTTATATCTACCCACCACCGTGTGGATGTGATTACGCATACGCTCAATCAGCACTTCACGGCTCACCTCATTGCCTTCACTATCGGTGAAAAACCATGCAGGAGCTTGCGAATGCCAAATCAAGGTATGTCCCACAATGAACATCTGATTGTCTTCGCCAAACTGCACAAACTTGTCGGCTTCATCAAAAAAAAACTCGCCTTCAACAGGGCGAATCTCTTCGCTCTTCATGCAGTTTTCTGCCACCACTGAATTGTAGTTAGCTTTCACCACTTCCACACTTTTTTCATCAAGCCCCATCAGTTGGTCAACATTCAATGCGGTGCCAATGTAGAATTTCGAAGCATACGCCTCTTTCATGGTTTTAGCTTCTTGCTTGGGTGAAGTGCAAGCTTTCAAAAACAAAAAGCTTCCGAAAACCAACCATATCATTTTTCTAAATTTCATCATTCGTTATTTGTTATTGCGAAGTAGCGAAGCCAATTCGCAATTGTTAATTAATAATTCAACGCTCTATTTCTATTTTTTGCAACACAATGGCAGGGTCTTTCATCCAATATCTGATAGAGTGATTGCCGGTGCCTTTCAGGTTCAATCGAACGGTTTTCTTTATCACCGAATTGGAAACGGCATTGTTCCACCAATCAGGATAAGTCCAATCGAAGGCTTTGCATCCTTCATGAAGATTCACTTCTACCACTTCACCATTATCAAGTGAAACACCGAATTTCAATCCGTTCCCTCCCTTAAAATTCAATGTCGGCGAGAAGTACAAATGCACATCCACCTCCACATTTTGGGGTTCTTGATGCAAGGTAAAATCATAGCTCAAATAGTTTTCAAAGCTCTCGCTCGTGTAGCTATATGGCACAGCAATCATTGCTCCTGATGTTCGTCCCAATCGTTTCACTACCTTCCATTCCACGCCACGAGCATATGAATCTGAAAAATGGATTGCCTCTAGGCTCACTAGCTCTTTGCTTTCTTCAAGTTCCGCAGGAGTTAAAACCTTTTCTGCCGAAGCCTCATCGACGGTGAGAGTTATCGTGCTTGGTTTGATGTTCTTTTCGGGCTGATTCCAACTTGTGTATCCGATGTGCGGCTGTGCCATCATGTGATTCCATTTGCCATTGTTCATGCGGTGATATTGCACCGTGAGTTGAGCATCAGCCTCAAAACAGCTATCCACCGAAGCAGCATATTTATTGGCTAGTATGTTTCCTTGCGCTGCCAATTCGTGATTCTTTGCTTGGGCATAATACATATTATAAAGGTTTGCCATCGCTTTCAAAGGAAAAAGTACCAACTGAAAATAAGCATCTTGTGCTTCATTGCTCAATTGCGTTGCCACACTTTCTGCACGTGTCAATAATTGATTGTATGCCGTTATAACTTGCTCAAACTCCTTGCGATTATTCATGTTAAAGACGCTCGCATCGAGCATTTCAGGTGTTCTTAGTCGGTTGTATTGCGTGTATAAATCTAAAATATCGGCAATCTCTTCGGCATGAGCTTCACCAAATTGTTGGTTTGCCCAAAGCGGAGTATAGTCAGCTAGATTGTCGGCTGTAATAGCTTCGGGATTCCATGCGAGATCAAGGAAAAACGAAATCGGAAGCTCCATTGGCTTCAAGTCGCCCACATTCACTAGCCAAATTCTATCCACCCCATAGGTGTAAGTGAGATACATTTGTTCCCATATGCGTGGAATTTGGCTCACATTAATCCATTTGTAGCTGCGCGGACCGCCCACAAAGTCGAAATGATAATACATGCCATATCCTCCTTGGCGAGGAGCTGCATTGAGAGCAGGCAAATAGCGCACATTGCCCCAATTGTCATCGCAAAGCAAGAGTGTAACATCATCGGGAACAGTCATTCCTCTGTCGTAGTATTCTTGCACTTCCTTATATAATGCCCACACTTGTGGGGTTTCCGAAGCAGGTTTGCCAGTTGCTTCTGCAATGATTTTTCGTTGATTCTCCACAATTTTCTCCAACAATTCCACATTGGCTCCCTCTTCCATGGCTTCATCGCCATCACCACGCATGGCTAGAGTGATGATACTCTCTTTGCTGCCCATGCGCTCAATTCCTTCACGCCAAAATGCGTCAAGCTCGGCTTGGCTGCTCGTGTAGTTCCAGGCTCCCCGTGGCGATTTTTTCCAATCGGCATGTGGGCGCATCATTGGCTCGTGGTGAGAGGTGCTGATAACAATTCCTAATTCATCGGCAAGTACAGCACTCTGTGCATCATCTTCATAGAAGCTCGACCACCACATGGCTGGCCATAGGAAGTTGGCTTTTTGGCGAAGAAGCAATTCGAATACATATGCATACATATCTGAATTGAAGCCGCCATAGTTTTCCACAGCCCAACGACCCAAAGCCGGTTCTTCATCATTTAGGAAGATGCCACGATATTTCACTTTCGGACTAGGCGATACAATTTTATTTGCTGCCAAATGCAACTCCTCGTGCTTTTGCACAGGCACATCTGCCCACCAATACCAAGGCGAAACGCCAATTTTTCGGCTAATATCAAGCATGGCAAACATGGTGCCTCGCTTATCGCTTCCCACAATCACCAAAGCTCTATCGGTGCTTGATGTTGGATTGTCAATCACTTGAATGAGAGATGCCTCCCATTGCCCTGCAATGGCAGAAACATCGAGTTTTCCCTCTTTCACAAGCCTATTGATGAGTTCATTTTGCCCCAAAGTTCCAACAATAATATTCGTTTTAGACTCCAATGAGCTGGTCAGTTGAACATCGGCACCCGACACTTTTTGCACATCATTGGCAAACCATTGAGCCACTTTTGCCACACCCGAAAACTCCGATTCGTCAAGATAAATCACCGTGTTCTCACCTTGCTTTGCGAGAGCAAAACACGACGAAGCCGCATCGAAGGAAATATAGTTGGCATCTATCACGGAATCAATCGTTCGCGCTGTTTCTGAAACTCCACAAGCAGATAGGAGCAACAACAAGGCTACAATATATACCCATAAGCCCCTCTCAACCTCCCCAGGAGGAGGAGTTAAAGACACCGAGTTATTATTGATAATTTTCATTATATAATTGTATTTCATACTTACATTCATTTAGCAGTCGCTCCGTTTGTTTGTTCCTCCCCCTTTGGGGGAGCTAGAGGGGGCTTTCTAATTATGGTGTTTCAAATCAAATCTTATCCTTTTCAAATCTTCCAATCGGCTCGCAGGCTTTTCCACTCCCTTGGGGAATGGTTGATTAGAGAACGTTTGGAAATACAGCAAACAGGCATCGTGCCACCAAATAGCTTCTTCCAAATGCTTCGCTAACTTAGCTGATACCTCGGCGTAAAGTTGTGCATCATTAATATTTTGCTCACAGCTTTTCCAAATCTCATTAAACTCACGCACCTTGTCCACGCCCGACTGATACTGATAGCACATCTGCTGCCACAGCGTGTTGCCATTATTCAGAGTGTAATTCCACGACAAATGATGAAACCACAACAGATAAGGCAGCGGACAAAGCTCTGGAGAGTCATACATTTCTTGAAGCGGGCTATTATACTGTGCCGTAGCGTTGCTTCCTGTGCAGCTTCGGTTGAAACCGATGCCCAAAGAATCGGCTTTATGATAGTAAGTAGGCAGCCAATCAGGGCGAGCTCCTTCAATGTAGCACCATGGTTCTGGTCCGTGATGATGATCCCACCCCATGATGTGATGCAAGCCAAGCGGTGTCATGTAGTTCACCGTTGCTTCTCGCGATTGCATCATTAGGGTTGAGATGTTCTCCACCGCTTTCGCATCCGATGTGAGTGTGAGCTTTGTCCAATCGCTAGCAATTTCACGAATATCCTGATTCGGATTCCAAGCCATCCGCCCAAAAGCATACCAATTTGACTGTGCAAAGGTGTATCCACACCAATTGGCATCTTCCCCGATATTAGCTACACCTGCAATTGCCGATTGGGCATGGTTGGCTGTTTGATTCACCACCGTTGCACCTTGCTCACCACGAGCATAGGTGTCAGCTTGCAAAAATTCGCGAAATAGCGTTGGTAAATAAACTAAGTGAGTGGAAAAGCCTAAATATTCTTGGGTGAGTTGCAATTCGGGCATCATGTGCGTGTGTTGCATTGCACCAAAAAGCGGGCTGAATGGCTCGCGAGGTTGAAAGTCAACTGGTCCGTTTTTAATCTGGATTAGGACATTATCATCAAACTGCCCATCTAAAGGCATAAACTCATCATAGGCTTGTTTCGAGCGGTCGTTGCCTTGTGGATTATACACAAAAGCACGCCACATTACCAAACCATTATACTTTTTGAGGGCTTTGGCCAACATATTAGCACCATCGGCATGCGTGCAATCGAAGTCCATTGGTCCGGGCTGTCCCTCTGAATTGGCTTTCACCAAGAAGCCACCGAAATCAGGAATCAAACCATAGATTTCATCGGTTTTTGCTTGCCACCAAGCCATCACTTGTGCATTTTCTGGACTGGCTGTTTCCAGTCCTCCAATCACTTGGGGCGATGCAAAGTTCACCGACAAATACACTTTAATACCATAGGGACGAAACACATCAGCCAAAGCTTTCACTTTGTGCAAGTATTCCGAAGTTAATATCTTAGGATGGGCATTCACATTATTAAGCACGGTGCCATTAATACCCACCGAAGCATTGGCTCGGGCATATTCCACATATCTAGGACTAAGCATTGCGGGCAGTTCATCCCATTTCCAAAGCGAGCGACCAGCATAGCCACGTTCCACGGTGGCATCTAGATTATCCCAATGGTTTAAAATGCGATTCTTATAGGTTGGCACCTCTACAAGCTCAAAGCCAGCATCGGCAATGTTTGTTGTTTGCAGTAGTTCCAAATATTTAAACACACCATATAATATAGCTGTTGATGTATTTCCTGAAATAATGATTTGCTCCCCTGTGTTCTTTATAACATAGCCTTCTGTTCCCAACTTGCCTGTTGTAGATGAAAAGTTTAGTGATTTTGAGTTTACATAATCAAGTATCAAATTCGCTTTAGCTAGCTTTCTTGTTTGCTTTGTTGATATACCTAAAGCTTCTAAACCATGTAACAATTCTTCCGACACGATGGCATCAATTTCGTTCGACACATAGGTAAGCTGAGGAACTACACTTACATTCTCTGAAGCTACAGCCTCACTAGCAAGCCATAATTTCGATATATTCGAGCAAAATGCATCGCACGAAAACAACATTACAAACCCTAAAATTAAAAGTCTAACCATCTCTCTTGTTTATTAAATTAACATGATGTAAAAGTAAAGCCATTAATAGGCAGCTTGCATAAATTATCGTTCTAAAGATTGCTTTATTGTAACATTTCTTGTATTTTTGTTTCAAAATACATGCACTCTCGTTACATCAACTTAATATTTTACTCAAAAATGCTAAAAAAGTTTAACGCACTACTTGTAACTTTATTCTTAATTATTCTAAGCACAACCAGTGTTTTTGGCGACACGCAAAAACTGTTCGATAGCCAATATGGCTTATCAAATAGCCTTATCAATGGCATTTGTCAAGACCAAACGGGTTTTTTATGGATAGCCACCGAAGATGGACTTAACCGATTTGATGGTAACACATTCAAAAACTATTCAAGATCTGAGGAGAAATACCAGCTCGATGCCAACTTCATCACCTCAATTCTCACCAATAAATCTGGCGAATTATGGATAGGAACAATAAACACAATACAGCGATACAATCCTCAGGGCAATTACTTTGAAACTCTACTATTCGACCATAAGCTCAACCTATCAACAGCTCCATACATTAGCGACATTAAACAGTCAACCGACGGCACAATATGGATAGCATCATCTAGCTATGGACTCTTGCAGTATGACAACAAAACAGAGAGAATCAAACTACTAGATAACATCAATAATAAGATCAAAACTAAAAACATCAAAACATTATTCGTAGATAATGATGATAACATCTGGATCGGAACGGTTGAACGTGGTATTTATTGTTACAATCCTAAAACACTAGAATTAACAAGTATTCCTTCTCTCATAAACTTCGACATTTCATCTATTGCCGAGCTCAATGATGCTGTTTATTGCACAAGTTTATCTGGAGGAGTTTTTAAAATCAATAAGGCAACAAAAGAAGCATCCCCAATAAAGCAAGGCAACAAGGTAGCTTGCAAAACGGTGTTTGTTGATTCTCGAAATAGAATATGGGTTGGTACCGATGGGAATGGGCTATTTGTGGTTGATGAAAAAGAACTTCGCCTTGATAAACTCAACTACCAGAGTGTGAACTTCGATTTCAACAAAAGTAAAATTCATTATATTTTAGAAGATCGTGCCGGCAATATTTGGCTTGGAATTTTCCAAAAAGGACTTTTCCTTCTTGATGAATCAACTAGCATCATCACCAACTACGGCTTCAACTCTACCAATCCCGATCTTAACATCGGCTCTAGCTGTGTAACCGCCATTGCAGAAACCGACAGCCTCGTTTGCTTTGGAACCGATGGAGACGGTCTTTACCTCATCGACAAAATAAATAACAAAAAACAACACATTTCTCTCGAGAAGATTGGCGGAAATAACATCCTCAGTCTATATGCCGACAACAATCAACTATGGATTGGAAGCTACCTCGATGGACTAATCAAATTCGACATCAACAACGGCACTGCAATCAAATATAATGGCAACGATTTTACTGTTGAAAAAATAACGTCCATAAAAAAACTAGGCAACTCACTTTTACTAGGCACATTAGGCAATCGAGTGTGCAAATTCAACATATCCTCTCAAGAGTTCAGCCAAAACCTTCTTCCATCGCAAGAAGCCAACGATAAAATACCATTATACATCAATGACATTTTAGTAGATTCTAACGGGCTTATTTGGCTAGCTAGTTACGATGGGCTATTTGCCATTTCTCCACAAAACGAGGAAATCACAAGCTATACAGAAAACAATAGCCTATTACCAAGCAATCTAGTCTACACCATACACGAAGCACCTGACGGAAATATCTGGGCTGGAACTTACCTTGGTATCACCAACATTTCTACCAAAAAAAACTACAATACCGAACACGGATTAGGTAGTCATGTTATTTGCTCTATCTCATCCGACCCCCAGAACACACTATGGGCAAGCACTCACAATGGTGTAAGCTATCTTCCTCAAAATGAAACTCAATTTTCCTCTTTCTTTCAAAAAGATGGGCTGCAAGCAAACGAGTTCTACAAAAATGCTATTCTATGTGCTGCCGATAGTTCAATCTATTTTGGAAGCATTAATGGAGTTAGCCAAATCAGTTCAGCATATTTGGAATATCAACCACAAATAAATAAGGTTATACTCACAAATATCAAACTATTAAACAATACTATTTCCGATGAAAACAATCAAAAATCGATAGTTTTTGCCGACACTATTCGTTTTAAAGAAGCTCATAGTACTTTCTCTATCAACTTTGCTTCCGATGCCATCGCCAATCAAGAAAAAATAAGCTACCAGTATAAACTCGATGGATTCGATTCTGACTGGATTCGACATTCCAATAATGCCAACACTGCCACCTACACTAATTTAAATCATGGATTATATACCTTTCGCGTAAAAGCATATTACAAAGACTACGAGTCTGCAGAACGGAATCTCACAGTCATAATTTTACCGCCATGGTACAAAACAATCCCTGCCAAAATCCTTTGGCTACTAATATCTATTGGGATAATCTTAGCCTTATTCTATTCCCAAAAAGAACGCGTAATGCGCCAAGAGGTAGAACGAAGTAACGAAAGAAAAATGCAGTTTTTCATCAATGTTGCTCACGAAATCAAGACTCCTCTAAGTCTTATTCTCGATCCGCTCTTCAAATTAATTCAACAACAAAAGAACAGTAACCATACGCGTCTTTACCAAACAATGCACAGTAATGCACACCGAATACTTCGCCTAACTAATCAAATACTTGATATTCGAAAACTAGAAATCGGACAATTGAAACTACAATATCACGAATGCAATATCTATGAATTACTAACAGAACTAAGCGCATCTTACGCCACCACGCTACAAACTAAAGATATCAACTTTACAATTCATTGTAATAATAAAGAAATTAAAGCATGGATTGACGTAGAAAATTTTGAAAAGGTTATATTCAACGTTCTTTCAAACGCTGTTAAACACACTCCCGAAAAAGGAAATATCGACATTACTATTTATAGCGATAAGAAATTACACATCGACATCTTCAATTCTGGAGATTGTATTCCTGAAAACGAACTCGAAAAAATATTTAATCGCTTTTACCAAACCGACAGTAGCCAGAAAATTTCAGGCACAGGCATTGGGTTAGACCTTGCACGTTCACTCATCAATATGCACCAAGGAAGCATTAAAGCCAAAAATGCCGAAAACCACAGTGGGGTTACATTTGCTATCGACTTGCCACTTGGAAACACCCATTTTGGAAAAGAAAGCATAGCAACTAAACCCATGAAACTCCCAATTCAAAAATTACCTTTCGGTGAAAATACAAGCAAACAAAACAACGATAAGAATAAAGTTAATAAGCAAAATAGTATCATGGTTATCGACGATGACAAAGAGATTACAAACTACCTAAAATTCGAACTCCAACGCGAATACCAAGTATTCTCTCATTCCGACCCAATTGAAGCTCTCGATGATCTTTATCAAGCCAAACCAAGCTTAGTAATTTGCGATGCCATGATGCCTAAACTAAATGGATTTGAACTTTGCTCTCGCCTAAAGAAAGATATAAAAACAAGTCATATTCCGGTAATATTACTATCAGCATCCGATCATGAAGAATACCGAGAGAAAGGCATTTTGCATGGTGCAGACCTATATCTCACAAAACCTTTCAACAGCGATACACTAAAAAAATCAATCGAAAACTTACTCGAAAACCGTCGCCGCGTCTATCAAAATGCACTAACTCATTCTGCCGGACAGGTTGACTACAGCATTTTGAACCTAAATTCACAAGACGATTTATTACTTCAAAAGATTGATAATTATATTAATGAAAATCTATCCGATTCCAATCTTAATGTAGATACTATTGCTCATGAAATGGGCATGAGCCGAGTACATCTTTATCGAAAACTGAAAGAAATCACCAATCTATCAGCTAGCGATTACGTAAAAAATATTCGCATGAAATACGCTGCTGAAATATTGCGGTCGAAAAAGATTCCTATCAGCGAAATTGCATACAAATTAGGATACTCTAGCCCTTCCTATTTTTCCAAAAGTTTCAAGACTTTTTATGGCATTTCACCAAAAGAATTTATACAGAATAGCCACAAAAACGAGCTGAAAAATTGATTTTGTAACAACTAAAACAAATACCAATGCAAAATTGATGCGTTTGAGCTGAAACAAACCCATTACCAACTTCGATTTATTGTTTTTTTGCTGAAATTGTATTTTGCGAAATATAGAACCATAATCTTTCGTCTTAAATCAACACATACAGAAAGTAAAATTAAAGGACTTCTGCTTAAACCATACCATTACCAAATCAGAGTTGAAGGATTTCTGCTCTCACAGGTGGTTAAGGATTTCTGCTCTCACAGGTGGTTTCTGAAATGAAAAAATTAGCTAGCGAGAGCGACAATATGATTTTTTTTCAAATGCCAAAGAAACTCGCTAATAACCTGAGTTCTGGATAAGATTTTGCCTCAGGTTGTTCTGTTTTTGAAATAAATCCTGTGGCAAAATCTTATCCAGAACTCAGGTTAATAATCGCCAGATTATTATTCATCAAAATCGCAATAGGTAATCCCGACGATAGGTCGTAATTTGAACAAAAAAAGCAATTGAAAATATGCACATTTTTGCGTACTTTTGTGAGGAACTTTTTTCGCGTTAAGAAATATGACTACAAACTACAGTGAAGATTCGATTAAAACTCTCGATTGGCAAGAACACATTCGCCTACGCCCGGGAATGTACATTGGTAAACTGGGAGATGGAAAATCTGCCGACGATGGAATTTATGTGTTGCTCAAAGAAATCATTGACAACTCCATCGATGAGTTTTCTATGGGAAGGAAAGAGGGAATTGGCACTAAAATAGATGTCACAGTAACCGACGAACTAGTAACTGTGCGCGATTTCGGTCGTGGTATCCCCTTGGGGAAAGTAAAAGACGTGGTTTCGAAAATGAACACTGGCGCCAAATACGACTCTAAAACATTCCAAAAATCAGTAGGCCTAAATGGCGTGGGTACAAAGGCTGTAAACGCCCTTTCTTCAAACTTCATTGTGCGCTCTTTTCGCGATGGCGAAATGAAAGAAATTCATTTCTCACAGGGCAATGTGGTGGAAGAGAAAGACGTGTGCAGTAGCAATGAAGCCAATGGCACGGAAGTTTCTTTCGTTCCCGATTTAGACATCTTCAAGAGCTATCATTACCGCAGCGACTATGTAGAAACCATGATGAAGAATTACACTTTCTTAAACCGTGGTTTGCTCATTACTTGCAATGGCGAAAAGTTCAAAAGTCGTCATGGACTGAGAGACTTACTGGAAGACAACCTCGATGGCGACCCACTATATCCTATCATTCACCTCGATGGCGAAGATATTGAAGTGGCAATTACACACGGGCGTCAATATGGCGAAGATTATTATTCCTTCGTAAACGGACAGCACACCACCCAAGGAGGAACGCACCTATTAGCTTTCCGCGAAGCCATCGTGAAAGTAGCTCGCGATTTCTATAAAAAAGATTTCGACCCTGCCGATGTGCGCCAAGCTATTGTGGCTGCCGTGGCCATTCGCGTGGAAGAACCCGTGTTTGAATCGCAAACCAAAACCAAACTAGGCTCACGAGATATCGGTCCTAATGGACCAACCGTGCGCACCCACGTAATCGACTTCCTGACTAAAGAGCTCGACAACTTTCTGCATAAAAATCCAGAAATAGCCGAAGCCATGTTGCAGCGCATTCAAGATTCAGAACGCGAGCGCAAAGCCATGTCGGGCATTAAAAAGCTAGCTCGCCAACGAGCAAAAAAAGTGAGCCTGCATAACAAAAAGCTGCGCGACTGTCGTTTGCACTACAACTCAACAAAAGACGAGGAAGGGCTATCGAGCATATTCATCACCGAGGGAGATTCTGCCAGTGGTTCGATTACTAAATCGCGCAATGTAAACACTCAAGCCGTGTTCAGTTTGCGAGGAAAGCCACTCAATTCTTACGGGCTAACCAAAAAGGTGGTTTACGAAAATGAAGAATTCAACCTGCTTCAAGCAGCGCTAAATATTGAAGAAAGCATCGACGATTTGCGATACAACAAAGTTATTATCGCTACCGATGCCGATGTTGATGGTATGCACATTCGTTTACTGCTCATCACTTTCTTCTTGCAGTTTTTCCCCGACCTTATCAAGCGTGGACACCTCTACATTCTGCAAACTCCGCTTTTCCGAGTGCGCAATAAGAAAAAAACCTTCTATTGCTATTCCGATGAAGAGCGAGTTGATGCCATTAAAGAATGTGGTAAGACAGCAGAAATCACCCGATTCAAAGGTCTGGGCGAAATTTCTCCCGATGAGTTCAAAAACTTCATTGGCGAAGACATCAGACTAGAGCCCGTGAACATGAAAAAACACGAATCGGTGGCAGATATGCTAACATTCTACATGGGAAAAAACACACCTCAACGTCAAGAGTTCATTATTGATAACCTCTACGTAGAGCAAGACGACGACGAACAATTGAAAGCCACTAACTAAGAATCATGACAGAAGAATTTCAAAACGAAACTCCAAAATTGGAACAAGAAGAAAAGATTACCTACCTATCGGGTATGTATGAAACTTGGTTTCTAGATTACGCTTCTTATGTAATCTTAGAACGTGCAGTGCCTTATGTGAACGATGGGCTGAAACCTGTTCAGCGCCGCATTCTTCACGCCATGCGTTCCATGGATGATGGCCGATATACTAAGGTGGCAAACATTATTGGGCAAACCATGATGTTTCACCCCCACGGCGATGCCTCTATTGGCGATGCCCTCGTGCAATTGGGACAAAAAGACCTCTTAGTCGATACGCAAGGAAACTGGGGTAACTTGCTCACTGGCGACGGTGCCGCTGCCCCTCGATATATTGAAGCTCGACTTACAAAATTTGCTCTCGATGTGGTGTTCAATCCCAAAACCACCGAGTGGAAGCTTTCTTACGATGGACGAAACAACGAACCCATTACTCTACCCGTAAAATTCCCTTTGCTTCTTGCTCAGGGAGTAGAAGGTATTGCCGTAGGATTGGCTTCAAAAATATTACCGCACAACTTTATTGAACTCATCGACGCATCCATTGCCCACCTAAAAGGCAAAGAATTTACCATCTATCCGGATTTCCCAACAGGGGGATCTGCCGACGTATCGCGCTATAACGATGGGATACGTGGAGGTGCAATAAAAGTGCGTGCTAAGATTGAAAAACAAGACAGCAAGACTTTAGTTATCACCGAAGTTCCTTTCGGTAGAACCACTAGCAGCTTAATCGAGTCTATCATTAAAGCCAATGAAAAAGGTAAAATCAAGATTAAACACATCGACGACAATACCTCCGACAAGGTAGAAATTCTGGTGCATCTTGCTGCTGGCGTATCATCCGACAAAACTATTGATGCGCTTTACGCCTTCACCGATTGCGAACTCTCTATTTCACCCAACTCTTGCGTTATCGACAACGATAAGCCTGCATTCATGGGTGTGAGCGACATTCTACGTCGAAATACCGATCAAACTGTCGACCTACTCCGAATGGAACTTGAAATTCGCCGTGGCGAACTAGAGAATCAATTGCATTATGCCTCGCTAGAGAAAATATTCATTGAAGAGCGCATTTACAAAGACAAAGAATTTGAACAAGCCCCCGACATGGATACTGCGGTGGCACACATCGACAAACGACTAGAACCTTGGAAGCCTAAATTTATTCGTGAGGTTTTGCGCGACGATATTTTAAAGCTAATGGAAATTAAGATGGCTCGCATCTTGAAATTCAATTCCGATAAAGCCGACAATATTATCAAAGGTATTCTAGAGGAAATAACAGAAATCAATCACAACATTGATCATATCATTCCTTTCACCATTAACTACTATGAGAACATTAAGAAGAAATATGGCAAAGGGAAAGAGCGCAAAACCGAACTTCGAAGCTTCGAAAACATTGAAGCTGCCAAAGTGGTAGTAAGCAATGCTAAACTTTATGTTGACTATGAAGAAGGCTTCATGGGTACCGGATTGAAAAAAGCAGAATACATTTGCGACTGTTCCGACATTGACGACATCATTGTTTTCCGCAAAGACGGTACTTATTTCGTTACACGAGTGACCGACAAGGCCTTCATCGGGAAGAACATTCTATACGTTGCCGTGTTTAAACGTAACGACAAGCGAACCATTTATAATGTGGTGTATCGCAACGGAAAACAAGGATTTTACTATATGAAACGCTTTGCAGTAACAGGTGTTACACGCGACAAAGAATACAACCTCACCAAGGGAGAAAAAGGCTCAAAAGTACATTACTTCAGTGCCAACCCCAATGGTGAAGCCGAAGTGCTGAAAATAACCTTGAAGCCACAAACTCGCATGAAACGAATGTTTTTCGACCTCGATTTCAGCGAACTTGCCATTAAGGGTCGTGCTAGTATGGGAAATATTCTTTCGAAAGTGGATATTTACCGCATAGCATTAAAAGAAAAAGGAGTTTCTACATTGGGTGGGCGAAAAATTTGGTTCGACAAAGACATCCTGCGACTAAATTCTGACGGCAGAGGTCAATTTATTGGAGAATTTCAAGGCGAAGATAACATTATTGCATTCTACAATAATGGCGACTTCCAGCTCTATAACTTCGACCTTAGCAATCACTTCGAAACCGATGTAGATCAATTGACAAAACAAGAAATTGGTAAAATATTAACCGTTGTATTCTTCGATGCCGACCAAAACTACTACTACATCAAACGATTTGAAGTAGATGAAACGCTTGGGAAACGAGTAAGCTTCATTGGAGATAACGAAGACAGCAAGGTAATTTGCATGAGCTGGGCCGATAACCCTCGCTTTGAAATTACCTTTGGCGGGAAAAATGAAAATCGCCCTGCAGAAGAAATTGATGCCGCCGAATTTATCGGAGTGAAATCATATAAAGCGCGAGGTAAACGATTGTCAACCTATGAAATTTCCGCAGTAAGCGAAACGACTCCAGAAGAAGAAACAGAAGAAAATGACCATAATCTTGACGAGCAAAGCTCGCCAGAAATTAACAACGACGTTCCGTTTGAAATAGAACGCCCTAGGGGTGACCAATCAGGTCAAACGTCATTATTCGATTAAACAATGAGGATATACTTAGTTGGATATATGGGAAGCGGAAAAACCACCTTAGGTAGAGAGCTTGCTGAAGTGCTCGGATTGAACTTTATCGATCTAGATAAATTCATTGAAGCCAAATACTTCAAAACCATTTCGCAGATATTTGATGAATCTGGCGAAGATGATTTCCGCAAAAAAGAACACGACTGCCTAAAGGAGGTCTCAGAATATGAAAATGTGGTAATTGCCACAGGTGGCGGCGTGCCTTGCTTCTTCAACAATATTGACATCATGAATCACACCGGAGCATGTATCTTTCTTGATATTAGTCCTGAGGTGCTCGTGGAACGCTTGGCAAAGGCTGGCAACGAACGTCCGCTAGTGGAAGGAAAGAGCAAAGAAGAGCTTACGGAATTAGTGCATGAAATGTTGGTAAAACGCCGCCCGTTCTACCTCAACGCGCGCTATATTGTTACAAGCGATAATATCACAACGAGCGACTTATTAGCTCAATTCTTGGAGGCTGGTCATGGGCAAACTTAATGTATGCGCCATAGCCTCGGGCAGCAATGGCAATTGCTATTATATTGGCACCGACAGTGAGGCTATCGTGATTGATGCGGGATTGAGTTCTCGTCAGTTGCAAGTGCGTATGCACGAAGCAGGCATCAATCCGAGCATCATCAAAGCTATTATTATCAGTCATGAACACAGCGATCACGCCCGAGGAGCTAGAGTGCTTAGTAAGCAGCTCAACGTTCCGGTGTACACAACCAAAGCTACGTTCAATGCCACACGCAAATCTATTCGCCCATTTGCTGCCAAGTGGTTTGAAGCCGATAGTGTCTTTCATGTTGGAAACTTCGAAATACACGCCTTCGCAAAACAACACGATGCTGCCGATGGGTGCTCATTTCGTGTGGTGCACGAAGGTTGTCACATTGGTGTTATTACCGATCTTGGCATTGCCGACGAAAATACGCAACGTGAGTTCTCGCAATGTGAGTTTGTATTCTTAGAATCGAACTACAACACCGAGATGCTTTGGAATGGTCCGTACCCAATGCACCTAAAGGAACGCGTGCAATCACACAAAGGTCACCTTTCGAATGAGCAAGCGGTAGAATTGGTAGAAAACCATGCAGGCGAGCAATTGCACACAGTGCTACTCAGTCACCTATCGGCAGAAAACAACAGCCCCGAAGTGGCCATGTATGCTTTTGAAAAGTTGAAAGAGCACTATAATATCGAGTTGACTTATCGCCATAAGGCAACAAAGATTTATGAGTTGTAGTTTCCACTAAAAACAAAAAGTCGCAAAGAAATAAAACTCTTTGCGACTTTTTGTTTTTGCGGTTTGAGCTATTTGTCGTCATAATGCCCATAGGGAGAAATCAGTTATCCCCCATTTAGCTTAAAGCAAATCAGCATCAAGCAAAAGCTCTTCCATATCTACTTGCACATTCATGGCTTCTTGGCGAGCCACCTCGGCGAAGTCCTCCTCAGTTGAAGCATAGATGATGCCACGCGATGAGTTGACAAGCAATCCACATTGGTCGTTCATGCCATATTTTGCCACCTCTTCGAGGCTTCCACCTTGCGCACCCACACCGGGAACAAGCAAGAAATGATTAGGCACAATCTCGCGGATACCTTCTAAGTTCTCGGCTTTTGTTGCTCCCACCACATACATCAAGTTATCTTCTGTTCCCCATGTTTGCGATGTTTTCAACACCGTTTCAAAAAGCTGATCGCCTGTTTCGGCCTCTTTCTTGAATTGGAAATCAAATGCTCCTTTGTTTGAAGTCAGTGCCAACAAGATGACCCACTTATTTTCGTAAGTCATGAAAGGCTTCACCGAGTCTTCACCCATATATGGAGCTACAGTTACCGAGTCGAAATCCATGTTTTCAAAGAAAGCACGGGCATACATTGCCGAAGTATTGCCAATATCGCCACGCTTCGCATCGGCGATGATGAACTGCTCGGGATAATTCTCGCGGATGTATTTCACCGTTTTGTCAAGCGACACCCAACCTTGCACACCTAGGCTTTCATAGAAAGCCAAGTTTGGTTTGTATGCCACACAAAGGTCTTGTGTAGCGTCTATAATTGCTTTGTTGAAAGCGAAGATAGGGTCTTCCTCTTGCAAAAGGTGTTGAGGAATTTTTTTAATATCGGTATCTAAACCCACGCACAAGAAGCTGCGTTTAGCTCGAATTTGTTCGAATAATTCTTGACTGTTCATATTTTGATTAACTATATATTAGATTATTGGATTGTTAGATATTAGACAGGAATAATCTCTACTTGGATGGTGTCGCCGGGTTGTTTGCCTATTTGTTTTTGAATGTCTTTCCGCACACCAATGATATAGCACACGCTGCCATCGGGATTCTTCATGCCCATGTTCACCACGCTGCCTTCATATTCCACCCCATCGAAATAGGCACGAACTTTCAATCTCCCTTTGCCGAAAACTTCTTTAATATTGTGCGGAAACTCCACATAGGCTCCTCCCTTTTCGGGCACGGGTTTTATTTCGGCGGTGTAGGTGTATTTTTCTTGCATCATATCCAAAGCATAAAAAAGAGATGCTTCACCATTGCGCCACATCTCTTTTCTGATTCCATTAAATTTCTGATTCTTTCAAACGCTCTGCGTTTTCTTCGATTTGCAGTTTTTCAATCACTTCATCGATTTCACCTCCAATAACAGCTTGCAAATTGTACATGGTAAGGTTGATACGGTGATCTGTTACACGTCCTTGAGGCCAGTTGTAAGTACGAATCTTTGCCGAACGGTCGCCTGTTGACACCATAGTCTTACGTTTCGATGCAATTTCATCGAGATATTTTTGGTGCTCCATGTTGTAGATACGTGTGCGAAGTTCTGCCATCGCCTTGTCTAGGTTTTTCAACTTCGACTTTTGGTCTTGACATTGCACCACAATGCCCGTAGGGATGTGTGTCAATCGGATTGCCGAATAGGTGGTGTTCACCGACTGTCCTCCGGGACCCGATGAACAGAATTCATCGCGACGAATATCTTCATTTCGCAATTCAATATCAAACTCATCTGCTTCTGGAAGCACTGCCACCGATGCTGCTGAAGTATGCACACGTCCTTGAGTTTCGGTTTGAGGCACACGCTGCACACGGTGCACGCCCGACTCATACTTCAAGATACCATAAACTCCTTCTCCTGTTACGTTTGCCACAATCTCTTTATATCCACCAGAAGTTCCTTCGCTAATGTTAGTTACTTCCATGCGCCAGCCTCTCTTTTCACAGAATTTGCTGTACATCTTGAATAGGTCGCCAGCAAACAAACTAGCTTCGTCACCACCTGTTCCTGCACGAATCTCCAACACGGCGTTCTTCGCATCCTCGGGATCGGCAGGCACTAGTAGCATTTTAATTTCTTGTTCTTTCAGTGGAAGAGCTTCTTTACTCTGCTCAATTTCCTCTTTCGCCATTTCACGAATATCTGGGTCGCTTTCTTCGGCAAGCATTTGCTCGCCCGACTTGATATTGTCAATCAACTGACGGTATTCATTAAACGCACCAACCAAGCTCTCTAGCTGGCGGTACTCTTGATTAAGCTTCACATAACGCTTCATATCAGCCATCGTAGCGGGGTCGGTAATCTGCTGCCCCACCTCATCAAAACGATGCTGAATAGCTTCTGCTTTGCTCAATAATCCATAATCTGCCATATAAGGTATCTATTAAATTCTATTCTTTGTGAAGTGATTGCTCACTTCGCTGTCTATTTATTATCGCCATTGAAATCTCCTCGCTGGCGTGGTAATCTTAAAACAAAATTATCGTTTTCCTTTTCTTGTTGGGGAAAAGGCGTTGACTTTTTTGCCTCATGGCGAGGAAATGATAGAACCTTTCCACGGGAGTGAGCGAAAGAAAATACGCTTGCTGACTTCTGTTGGCTTCATCTTTGGTTCTAAATAATATTTCTATGACCTCTTGTTTTTTACTTATTCATAATGATATCGAGACTTCGCAATCTGAATTTCATCGTCCACACACCGATAGGTTACTCATTAACTCGTGAAGATCGCTCATGCTTTGTTGCCATCAGCAAGTTGTATTCTTCCAAGGAAATAACCACCACATTATCATTCTTTTCTCGATTGATAATGACGGTTTCAAACCTTGAACCACCTTGTCGAGATAGGATTTATGTCCTTTCTGAAATCTGAAATATTGGCTACTAACATATCTCCTTGTTTTAAATATCGTACAAATATACGTACGTTTTTAATCGCCAATCAAGTGTTGTTCGAAAAATCTAAGCATACTAATACTCAAACTTTCCATATTCCGACTCGATAGTCAGCTTCTTGCCTTCGTGGGCTTCTACTCGTCCCACCACTTGAGCATCAATATCAAATGATTTTGAAATGGCTATGATTTCTTCTGCCAATTCAGGCTTCACATAAATTTCCATGCGGTGCCCCATGTTGAACACCTTATACATTTCTGCCCAATCGGTGCCCGATTCCGCTTGAATCAATTTGAAAAGCGGAGGACAATCGAATAGGTTATCTTTTATTACGTGCACTCCATCAACAAAGTGAAGCACCTTGGTTTGCGCACCTCCCGAACAATGCACCATGCCGTGAATTTCCGAGCGGTGAGCATCTAAAATCTTTTTAATCACCGGTGCATAGGTTCTAGTGGGCGAAAGCACCAACTCGCCAGCATTTAGCTCCACACCTTCCACGGCATCGGTTAGCTTTTTGCTGCCCGAATAAATCAAGTCGGCAGGCACTTCGCCATCGAAGCTTTCTGGATATTTTGCTGCTAAGTAGTTAGCAAACACATCATGGCGAGCCGAAGTCAAGCCATTGCTACCCATGCCACCATTATATGATTTTTCATAGCTTGCTTGTCCGCTCGATGATAGCCCTACAATCACATCGCCCGCTTGAATGTTGCTGGCATCAATCACATCGCTGCGCTTCATGCGACAAGTTACGGTAGAATCGACAATGATGGTGCGCACCACATCACCCACATCGGCAGTTTCGCCACCTGTAGGATACACACCCACACCCATTTCTTGCAATTCCTTGCAAAGTTCATCGGTTCCGCTAATGATAGCGGCAATCACTTCGCCGGTGATTTTATTTTTGTTTCGTCCGATAGTTGAAGAAAGCAGGATGTTATCTACCGCGCCCACACAAAGAAGGTCGTCGATATTCATGATTAGCGCATCTTGCGCAATGCCTTTCCACACCGAGAGGTCGCCTGTTTCTTTCCAATACATATAGGCTAACGATGACTTTGTGCCTGCACCGTCGGCGTGCATGATATTGCACCATTCGGGGTCTCCCCCAAGTATATCGGGAATAATCTTGCAGAATGCTTTGGGGAACAAGCCTTTATCAATGTTTTTAATGGCGTTGTGCACATCATCTTTCGATGCCGACACGCCACGTGCCATATATCTACTATCGCTCATAATATTGTTTCTTGAGTTTATAGTGCAAAAATACAAAATTTATTGGAAAGTTACTCTGCCCTAACGCTTAAACCCGCTTGAACCATTGCCTCATTCATTTGTTTTAGAGAAAAGGATATTGAGTGCTTTCTTTTGCTAATTTTGTGTCGTTATTAATTTCCCCAATTTGAACACTCTGTTGTGGGTGAGCTGAAGGGGGCTAAACTTCCTTTATCATGACAACATATCTTAGTCAATTCTTTCTAGACTTTGTGAAGATACTTGCCGAAATGGCTCCTTATCTTCTGCTAGGATTCTTTTTTGCCGGATTGCTCTATGCGTTTATTCCGAAGCGAAAGATTGAACGATATTTCAATGGCAATCCGCTGAAATCATCGGTGCTTGCATCGTTGTTTGGCATTCCTTTGCCGCTTTGCTCATGCGGTGTTATTCCAACAAGCACGGCGCTTTATAAGAATGGAGCTTCGAAGAGCGGCACGGTGTCGTTTCTAATTTCCACTCCACAAACGGGGGTAGATTCTATTCTTGCCACGTTCTCGCTCTTGGGCTTACCCTTCGCCATTATTCGACCTGTTGCAGCTTTGATTACAGGAGTTACGGGCGGACTGATTACAAGTGTGATTACCAAAAACGAAACTCCTCCAGCGAGTTCTTCAAGCGAAGAGGCTCCTCAACGAAGTTTGATACAGAAAATTAAAAGTGTGTTTCAATATGGTTTTGTTGATTTCATTCAAGACATTTCGCAATGGCTGCTTATTGGCTTAGGATTGGCAGCTCTCATTTCTGCCTTGATTCCTGATAATTTCTTCGAACTGCTTAACCTGCCACCTTTCGTGCAGATGTTGCTCATTTTGGTGGTGTCGGTACCGCTGTATATTTGCGCCACGGGCTCTATTCCGTTGGCTGCAGTACTTATTATGAAAGGCATTAGTCCCGGAGCGGCTTTTGTGTTTCTCATGGCGGGACCTGCCACTAATGCTGCTACCATTACGATGATTGGTAAGGTGCTTGGCAAGAGAAGCTTATTTAGCTATCTGGGGTCAATTATTGTGGGTGCGTTAGCTTTCGGCTTGCTTATCGACTATGCGCTACCTAGCGAATGGTTTCAGGTGGTGAATCAACACGCTGGGCATCAGCATGGCGATGCGCTCACGTGGTGGCAAATTGCTTCTGCGGTGGTGCTTTCATTGCTCATCATTAATGGATATATTCAGAAAAAACGCCAACAGCAAATGGCAAACTTAAATTCAACAAAAGACACCAACATAGAAACAGCAACAATTAAAGTGGAGGGCATGACCTGCAACCACTGCAAAATGAACGTAGAACAAAATCTTGAAAAGCTCGACTTTGTGCACAACGCAAAAGTAAACCTTGGCGAAAAGACGGTAAGCATTACCGGCAACCATCTTGAGCTAGCCAAAGCCAAAGCAACAATCAACGCTTTAGGTTATGAGGTGAAAGAATAAATAGTGTATTCACAGAAAACCTCCCCACCTGAGCGTATGTTCGGGTGGGGAGGTTTGTTTTGGGGGAATTATTTACATTATCGATTAGCAGTTCGCTATTCTTCTGCTTTCAATACCATCTTTCCCGTTTTCAGCCCTTTACCTTTCACTTGCAGGCTGATGTTACCTGTTTTCTCGGTGCTTTGTACCAACACCACTAGTTTGCCGCTGAAGAGCTTCATGGTGGGCTGATGAAACATTTCGAGCGAGGTGGCATCGCCATTACAAGCAGCACGATAGCTACCTGCGCCCGACACGCTAAACTGCAATTGGTTGCTAGCCGTGGGACAAGGATTGCCCGCTTTATCCACCACCGAAACAGTTACAAAGCTAAGGTCTTTGCCATCGGCAGTAAGCACCGTTTTGTCGGCTTCGAGCACGATCTGATAAGGTTTGCCTGCTGTTCGCACCACTTGCTCCTCGGCAGCATTGCCATGAGCATCTAGTGCCACCACCTTCAATTCTCCGGGCTCATACACCACGTCATTCCACATCAGGCGATAGCGTTCGAGTTTCGAATTGTTGTTTTTTGTGCGCACGCCCAAGCTCTTGCCATTGAGGAAAAGCTCGGCACTCGGATAGCTTGTATAGACGAACACCGGCACGGTGTCGCCCTCCATACCTTCCCAATTCCAATGAGGCAGAAGGTGCAAGGTCGATTCTTGCGTGTTCCATCGGCTTTTATACCAATAATATCTATCCTTGGGCAAGCCTGCCAAATCGCAGATGCCGAAATAGGAGCTTCGTGAAGGCCAATAGGTGTCGTAGGGTGTTGGTTCACCGAGGTAGTCGAAACCTGTCCACACAAACTCGCCAATCACCCAATCTTTGTCGTCTTGCAGCACTGCATCATCTTCGGGCAAATTGCTCCAGTTGCAATATTCCAAATCATACGATGAGCATTGTCCGTCGGCATACATCTTGCTGTGTGCCTTCACCACAGGAAATTTATACACACCGCGAGAGCTCACCGTTGATGCCGTTTCCGATCCGAGCAACAATCCTTGAGGGAATCGTTTGTAGGCCTCCTCATAGAGGTGCGTGCGATAGTTCAGCCCCGGAATATCCATAATGGCACCGAAGCCCGATTCCATCACCGCCTTCACTTGGTCCATGCCCACTGTAACGGGGCGAGTTGGGTCTTCTCGATGGAAAATATCTTGCAATGCTTTCGCACGCTTCACCCCCTCGCTTCCCCATTGGTCGGGCACTTCATTGCCGCTGCTCCACATCATAATGCACGGATGATTGCGTGTAGCTCGCACCAAATTCACCACATCTTGCTCATGGTATTCATCGAAGAAACGGTTATATCCGTTCTTCACTTTAGGGCGTTTCCACTCGTCGAAACTTTCAGCCAAGAAAAGCATACCCATTTCGTCGCACAGTTCCAACTGTTCATGCGAAGGCATATTGTGCGCACTGCGGATGGCATTGGCTCCCATGTCTTTCATGATTTGAATTTGTCGGCGCAAAGCGGCTTCATTCACCGCTGCCCCAAGCGGACCCAAATCGTGGTGCAAACAAACGCCTTTAAACTTGATGGTTTCGCCATTGAGCTGAAAACCATTTGCCGGCGTGTAACTGATGGTTCGCACGCCAAAACGCATAGTCTGTTGGTCTTGCAATTCGCCTTGCGCATCATACAATCGACACACAGCAGCATATAAATAGGGCGATTCGCAGCTCCACAATTTCGGATTTCTCAGGGCAATGTTTAGCTCCATTTCATCGCCAAACATCTCTGAAGTGCTTTGCATTGCCACTTCATTTCCATCGAAGTCGGTGATGACTGTTTCCAATCGTAGTCCTTTGCCTGCTACCTTGGTTTTGATGTTCACTTTCGCCACTTCATCGGTCACGATTGGGGTGGTGATGAAGGTTTCCCACAGTTTGAAATGGTTTTTGGGTTGAACCACAATGCGCACATTGCGGAACAGTCCAGCCCCTGGATACCAACGTGAAGACAAGGCTTTGGGTGAAAGTTGAACCGCCAACAGGTTGTCGGCTCCCGACTTCACCAAGTGGGTAATGTCTAAATTGAAATAAGCATAACCATAGCCCCATTCGCCGGCCTTCTCGCCGTTCACATACACCCGAGGGTCGCTCATTGCGCCATCGAAAACAGCAAGTACGGTTTCACCCTCCGCCAGTTCGGGCAGATTGAAATTCACCCGATACCACGCCTCGCCAATATGAGGCAGCGATCCTGTGCGACCGGTTTTCTCGGTGGCTTCCTTCTCGTTGTTCTGACTGATTGCCACCACTTGCTTATCCACCTCTTTATCGAAAGGACCATAAATCGCCCAATCATGAGGCACGCTCACCGTCTGCCACATGGCATCGTTGAAGCTCGGAGCTTCCGCCCCAATGGCTTCACCGCGGTGAAACTTCCAGTTCTTCTGAAGTGTGATTTCTGGGCGCTGGGCGAAAGCCACGGCACCAATTAAAAGAAATGATAAGGTAAGTATTCGTTTCATATTTTATTTTTGATATTTCAGATGTTCACAAAAATAAAATCTTTGAAATAATTCACCATAAACTTGTACAATATTACTTGTTGAAAGTGTATTATTCCATGAGTTTTTTGTTTTTTTACTTCTCAAATGTGCTTTGTAGCTAGAGTTTATGTACTTTCGCTGTTCTAAACCTGTTAAGTACATTGCATGAGCCTGAAGTTAGTTACCATCCCGACCTACAATGAAATTGAAAATGTGGAGCGCATGATTCACACCGTGATGGCATTACCCTCGCAATTTGAGGTGCTCATCATTGATGACAATTCGCCCGATGGCACGGCAAATGTGGTAAAAGAGCTCATGCCCCAATACCCCAAACGACTCCACATTTTAGAGCGTGCGGGCAAAGAGGGACTAGGCAAAGCATATCTAGCCGGATTCAATTGGGCATTAAATCACGGTGCCGATTTCATTATTGAAATGGATTGCGATTTTTCGCACAATCCGAATGACCTTGAAAAGCTACTCCATGCTTGCGAGCACGAAGATGCCGACGTGGCTATTGGCTCTCGCTACATCAAGGGCATCAATGTCATTAACTGGCCACTCGGCAGGGTGTTAATGTCCTATTTTGCATCGATGTATGTGCGCATCATCACAGGCATGAAAATTATGGACTGCACCGCAGGATTCAAATGCTTCCGCCGCGAAGTGCTCGAAACTATTCAGCTCGACCAAATTAAACTCCGTGGCTACGGCTTCCAAATAGAAATGAAATTCACGACCATGAAACACGGTTTTAATCTAGTGGAAGTACCCATCATCTTCACCGACCGCCAAGAGGGAACCTCCAAAATGAGCGGCGGCATTTTCAATGAAGCATTTTGGGGGGTAATTAAGATGAAAACTCGTAGTTGGTTCCGCAAATACAAACAAAAAAGCAACTAAAATGGAGCAATGGTCGCTGAGTACTCAGTAACCACGTAGTTGAAGTGTGCAAAACAAAAAAAGACGCACCCTCGTGCGCCTTTACCTATTTTTTTGTTTTATGCTCCCCCAACTAATCCCTAACCCTCCACCATTCCACAAACTTCGCAATGCCTTCTTTCAAAGGAGTTGTCGGCTGATAATCCACCTTTGCTTGCAATGCCGACACATCCGCCCAAGTCCGCTTCACATCGCCATCTTGCATGGGCAGCATATTTTTAATCGCTTCCTTGCCTAACGCATTTTCCATCGTCTGAATGAATTCTAATAGATTCACCAGATTGCCATTGCCGATATTCATGAGCTGATATCGTTCTTCTGGGTTGGTTTCCGCCATTGTCAAACGCACAATGCCCTCCAAAATATCCCCCACACAGGTAAAATCTCGCTCCATCTCGCCATTATTAAGCTTCCCCCTTGCTGATAGCATCGGCAAAAAGCATTGGCGCCATGTCGGGGCGACCCCACGGACCATAAACCGTGAAGAAACGCAAACCTGTAGTCGGAAAACCATATAAATGATTATAAGTGTGTGCCATCAGCTCATTGCTTTTCTTGGTGGCAGCATAGAGGCTAACGGGGCGATCCACTTGGTCGGTTTCTGAAAAGGGAATCTTGGCATTTGCACCATAAACCGATGACGACGAAGCATAGAGGAGGTGCTGAATATGATTGTGGCGACAAGCCTCCAAGATATTCAAGAAGCCCACCACATTACTCTGAATGTAAGCATCAGGGTTTTCAATGCTATATCTCACCCCTGCTTGAGCTGCCAAGTTAATGACAATCTCGAATTGCTCTTGGCTGAAAAGCGCATCAATGCTCGCCTTATCCTCCAAATTCATTCGCACGAAAGTGAAATTCGTATGGCGAAGCGATTTTATCGACGCCCCAAAAGCGATCGACTGATACTGTCGATTCTTGCCCTCTTGCGAGATATCCTCTCCCGAAGCACCCACGCCCAACTCTGCCAATCGTGCATATTTCAGATTCACATCATAATAGTCATTGATATTATCTAGTCCAACAATATCCACACCTGCATCAACCAATCGTTGCGACATATGAGCCGATAAATCCCGCTCCTCCTGTTATTAATATGGTTTTATTCATGGGTTATTTATAGATTCCTAGATTTTCAGATACTAGATTATAGACTTAAAGACATATTAAAAAAACATTACGCTTAAATTCCTCACATTCTCGCTCAAGCAATTCTTATTATGAAATTAGCTGCTGGTAATCTAACAATACTTACTTTGCTCCACAATTCTGTTTTTATGCTGCGCACGAAACAAAAATAGGCGTTTTTTATGCTATGCACAAAACAAAAACTGAGATAAAGTAGCTAAATTGGCGAAGCCAAAAGCTTAAAGCACTACCTTAAGATGTGGGGCTAAAGTGCGATACCTAAAGGTGCTGGGCTTCCAACGCTATGCCACAAGGGCGCATTACTTCGTGCCAGACCTACGACGCCGAAGGCAATGCAGCTAAAAGCTAACGCAGCGTAGTTCAAGTGGCAAAGCCAAAGCTGCCAAAGGCTACTGTATAGAAACCGCCAAAATTTATACCTAACAAACTACATATGTATAGAAAATCCTTTTTTCTATACAAAAGAAATTATCTTTGTATAGATTCTTGAAAAAACTATACACATGCACGCTTGGAATTTATCAGAGCTACCTTTGGCTATCGATCTTGAAACGAAAACCGTATTAAAAGCATTGCCTGCTGCTCATGCTGCATTAGCCGAATTGAAAGGCATAGCATCTACCATTCCAAATCAAAGCATTCTAATCAATACGCTTGGTTTGCAAGAGGCAAAAGATAGCTCTGCCATTGAAAATATCATTACCACACACGATGAACTATATAAATCAGAACTCGATTTTGATGCCTTCAACTCACTACAAGCCAAAGAAGTTCAAAACTACATTTCTGCTCTAAAGCGAGGTTTTGTTTTGACTGCTAAAATGGTATACTTCTCAATAAAAACATCTTAGAGATTCAAGCTATTTTAGAGGGAAACCGTGCTGGATTCCGAAAAGTTCCAGGCACGAACTTAAAAAATGCAGCAACTGGTGAGGTAATTTACACTCCGCCTCAAGATTCAAACCATATAATTCAGCTGATGTCAAATCTAGAGTTCTATATCAACAATAATGAAATGCAAGATTGCGACCCGCTGATAAAAATGGCTGTTATTCACTTTCAATTTGAGAGCATCCACCCTTTCTATGATGGGAATGGCAGAACAGGAAGAATAATCAATATTCTATATTTAATTCTACAGAAGCTTCAAAACTTGCCAATTCTCTATTTAAGTAGCTACATCATTCAAAACAAGCAAGATTACTATCTACTTTTACAAAAGGTAAGAGATGAGAATCTTTGGGAAGAATGGTTATTGTTTTTAATTAATGGCGTAACCCAAACTTCAAAAGAAACTATTGAACTGATTATGGCCATCAAAACACTGATGCAGGATTATAAACATCAACTTCGAGACCAGTATAAATTCTACAGTCAAGATTTGCTGAACAATCTCTTTAAACACCCCTACACGAAAATTGAGTTCCTAATAGAGGACTTGGGTGTTTCTCGCCTAACAGCTGCCAGCTACCTGAATAAACTAGCTGATGACGGCTTTCTTTCTAAGAGAAAACTCGGCACTGCAAATTATTATATTAATGACGAACTTCTAAAGCTGCTGATAAAAAGATAGCCCTAGGCGCAGCATTACTGCTTGACCTGGGGCGCCAAAGGCCAAGCAGCAAAGCTAAAGCTTTACTCACTCTCAAAGGTTATGCCGTCTTTGTTTTTATCTAGAAATTCATAGTGTAGGGTGTGGTGCAAGCCTTCGGCTAAGGTATAGGGAGCTTTGAAGCCTGATGAGTGAACCTTAGTTGCATCAAATTGCGTTGTCGCACAAAATTTCTTCACTCGTACTGAACTCACCGAAAACTTCTTCCTTGTAATCAAACCTAGAAAATCAAAACAGTACCCTCCCATCATACCCATCCAATATGGTAGATGTGTTGACGGTATTTTTTTGCTTAGACTAACTTCTACTTGATTTACAAGGTCATTCATATTAAGATCTGGCTTGTCGATATAATTATATACATCATAACCTTTGCTATCTTTTTCTAGAAAATACTTAATTAATGCTACAATATTACCTACATAAGACATCGACTTGAAATTGGTGCCTTTTCCCACCATCATAAACTTCCCTGAAGCTATTTGTTTTAGTAGGTTATATACATTCCC
>JBKEBD010000034.1:0-13853 GCA_047972995.1 Mangrovibacterium sp. | reverse complement strand
ATTATAGAGGCTACTTGCAAACGGATGGTTACTCGGTTTATGATCTAATACAGCGCACAAATAAAGGCATTACATTGATGGGGTGTCTTGCCCACGCACGTCGATACTTTGAGAAGGCTTTAGTTGCAGGAGACAAAGAGGCTGCTTATGCAATGGACTTATTTCAGAAGCTATATGCTGTGGAACGAGAGGCAAAGGAAGCAAACTTAAATGCAGCGCAGCGAAAAGAGCTTCGATTAGAAAAATCATTGGCTGTTTTTAATGTTTTTGCCAACTGGATAGAGAAGACTCGCACACAATGTCTTCCTCAATCTTTGCTTGCTAAAGCAATCGGATATTACATTGGAAGAGCGGAGTCATTACGCGTTTATCTCTACGATGGTAATTTGGAAATTGATAATAATCTGGCAGAAAATGCTATTCGCCCCATTGATTTGGGCAGGAAGAACTACCTCTTTGCAGGATCCGACAACGGAGCAAAGCGTGCAGCGATGATGTATTCCTTTTTTGCCACCTGCAAGAAGCAAGAAGTTAATCCATATCAATGGCTCCATAGAGTATTAGAAATAATACCGAGCTACAAAGTCAATAAACTTGCAGACCTACTACCGGGAACACTAGAGCTATAAACTCAAAAAGAGAACTCAAATGAAAATCCTCGTAAGATAATGTACTTGCGAGGACTTTTTAATATGTACTTGCTCGGAGGGATACATTAAAGCAGTAGAAGCCGATAAACTATCGCCTACAGCCACCGCCGTAAAAAGCGATGTACTGAAGTGTGTAAACAATCAAGTGTGCGGTTACTTACGAATTATGAGCTCAATAGATGCCGAAACCTACAGTCAATCAGCCAAAGATGTAGAAGCAGCCATAGTTAGTAGCAACGCCAGTTTAGGTAGAAGCGCACCAGTTGAAGAAGATGAATCGGCAAATAACAAGCTCTCAAGTATCGAGGAATCAGCAGCTTAATTATCACCCCACCCCCTCAAAGTAGGCCGCTTCCTTTAGGGAGGTGGGATTGATACTTTTTTAGAACAAAATAAACAACTCTCTTTAAAGGGAAATAGGTGAAATACACCAAAAAAAGTATCACCACTTTGAATTATTCATTTTAAAATATTACGATAATGGAAACAAATTCTTATTCTTCTCCTACACCAGAAGAGATTGAAATTACAGCACCCGAAGGAGTAGAGTACTTATCAGACTTACCTAGTGCCAATAATTTATTTCCTAACCACCCATGCTTGTTGCACAAGGGAAAGACTGGATGCGGTGGCACCTCCGTTGTGCTCTACAACTCGATAGACTATATTGTGGCTGTGCCTACCGTAAATCTGGTGAAAAACAAAGCAGGTGAACACACCTTGCCACTGCTCGGTTCTTACCACGCGCTGGGAATTTATGCAGAAGTGAGTGATTCCGAAATACTGGATTACATGATGTTAAAAATCCCACACAAACTAATAGTGACCTACAACAGTCTCCCCCGAATGGTGAAGCTACTGCAAGAAAAAGATTGTTATCCGTATCAAAAAATGCGTCTTTTGGTAGATGAATATCATGTGCTTTTTAATAGCTATGACTTTCGCAAAGAAGCCATAATAAACCTACTATGTGAAGCAAAAAAAAATTAAAACAGTAACTTACATGACCGCTACCCCAATAGACAGGGAATATTTATTCGACGAACTAAAAGACCTGCCCATTATCAACGTGAGGTGGAACGAACCCAAGGTGAATGTCTAAACTTTACTGGCAAAAAAATGGAAGCTACGTTGGAAAATGCCATTAAAAGCATACAGAGCTTGTATCCTGAGATCAATCTACACATCTTTGTGAATAGTGTTTCTTTCATTTCTGATATGATCAAAGTATCCAATTTCTCCCCCAACGACGTTAGAATTACTTGTTCCATTTCTAAAGATGATCGAGCTCTTTTGGGAGTAATTAGTAGAAACCAAAAGAAATTAGGCGAATCTTATCCTATTGCTTCTGTTAACGACCCGGTGAAGAAAGTCAACTTCTACACCTCGGCATGTTTTGAGGGTTGCGACATCTTAGACCCAGAAGGTTATACCATAGTTGTGACCAATGCCAAACTGCAACACACCCAGCTAGATGTGGCTACCGAGATTACGCAAATTTGTGGACGGATTAGAGATTCGAAGTATAAAAATCAAATACTACACATTTACACGAATGCCACTAAGAAGATAACTTTCATCGAGCACAAGAACACGCTTCAGATAGAAAAACAAGCAGCAACGGAGTTTATTGAGGAGTTTAACGCGAGAACACCAACCTTCCGAGAAACACTCATCGATCCATTGCAAAGCAGCAGGCAGTCGGTGGGCATATCACGCTACCTGTCGATGAATACAGAAAGTGCAAAGCTTGAGCTCGACTCTAAAATGATGCAGGTTGACTTGTATCATTTGTGGCTCGACCAATTGGTTTGCAGCAACGCAACCGAAGGGTTAGCAGCTGAATATGCTCACTTTCCTTTTGAAGTAACCAAGCAGTGGCACAATGAGTCGGACACAAAGATACCAAGCAAAAGATCTTCATTTAAGAAGTCCTTTAAGTAGTATGCCCACCTACGAGGGAATGAGAATATATTCCTCTGTTCCCTCAATCTCTCGAACTATCTTAGACAGCAAGAGTTACTACTCGAAGAGCCCTTGTTGGAGGAGGCTTACACAAAGCTTGGGGTGGAGCAGGTGGAAAAACTGGGCTATGCAAAATATAAGGTGAAACGCGACCTTCTGGCAATGAATGAGTTGCTGTCTAACGACAAAAAAATCATAGAACTATTGAAGAGCGCCGGAATTAAAGTAGGGAATAAAATCTTGGTGAGTGAACTTAAAGTAAGCATTCAAAACATATACCAAGAAATTAGGTTTAAAGTTGACAAAAGAAATATAAAGACCGCTAAAGCAAGCGACATTGTCAGATGGTTTAAGGTGGAGGAATGCTTTATATATAACGATGGAAAAGGAAGCAGAGCGTATAAAATCACAGGAGAAAAAGTGATTTATAATGTTTCAGTGCAGGCTGACAACAAAGAGTAAAACTAGAGGGTGGTTTAAAAACCTACCCTTTCAACAGGTGATGGAGAACTCACTAAACTCAATTAACATTAATTTCAAGAAAGCAGACTTTCAGCAAAGAATTAGTTTAAATAATTGAGGAATAAATAAGCTATGATATTTAATTGTTTATCTTTACCGCTGATAGTGAAAATCAAATTTCAATTATATCGTTTTATGAAACAAATTAAATACGTTTCAGCTGAAGAAGCTGTGAAGGTTATAAAATCCGGTGATCGGGTTCATCTTAGTAGTGTGGCAGTTACACCACATGCGCTTATTAAACCAATGGTAGAGCGTGGACGTAACAAAGAGTTCTTCGACGTGAAAGTGCAACACATTCACATTGAAAGCCAAGTTGACTTTGCAAACCCAGAGTTTGAAGGCATCTTCGTTTCGGAGCAATTCTTTGTAGGTGCAAACCTACGTAAGCAAACACAAGCGGGCTATGCTGACTACATTCCAGTATTCTTAAATGAGACACAAAAACTTATCCGTGAAGGATATTTAAAAGTGAATGTGGTGTTGATCATGTGTTCAGTGCCCGACAAACATGGTTATGTTTCTCTTGGTACTTCGGTTGATGCTACTTTGGCAGCTATTGAAAATGCCGATTGTGTAATTGCTGCGGTGAACCCTAATGTACCTCGTGCATGGGGCGATGCAATGCTTAACATCAACGAAATTGATTTATTTGTGGAAGACAACTCACCTCTTTATGCACACGGTTCTGCCGAACTTTCTGATGTGGAAGTTCAAATTGGTAAAAACTGTGCAGAACTAGTGGAAGACGGTGCTTGTTTGCAAATGGGTATCGGTGGTATTCCGAATGCCGTGTTAGCACAATTGGGCGGGCACAAAAACTTAGGTGTACACACCGAAATGTTCTCCGATGGTATCCTTCCTTTAGTAGAAGCAGGCGTAGTAAACGGTAAATGCAAACACATCGACCGTGGCCTAATGGTAGCTTCATTCCTAATGGGAACACAAAAAGTATACGACTTCATCGACGACAACCCCATGGTAGCCATGAAAGATGTGGGCTATACCAACTCAGTTAGCGTAATGCGTCAACTCGATAAACTAACAGCTATCAACTCGGCATTAGCTATCGACTTGACTGGTCAAGTTTGTGCCGACTCTATAGGTCCTAAACACTATTCTGGAGTAGGTGGTCAGGTCGACTTCATCCGTGGAGCAGGTTATTCTAAAGGTGGTAAACCTATTATCGCTATGCCTTCGGTTACGGCTAAAGGTATTTCAAAAATTAGCAACACCCTACTAGAAGGTTCAGGCGTGGTAACCACTCGTTCAAATATGCACTGGGTAGTTACAGAACACGGTCGTGTGAATCTTTACGGAAAAGCACTACAAGAACGTGCGAAACTATTAACTTCAATTGCTCACCCCGACCACCGCGACAGCTTGGAACAGGCTGCATTTGAGCGTTATGGATCACACTACCGTTTCGTGAAAAACAACTATTAATATAATCGAGCACAGTCCTTACTTGAGGGCTGTGCTTTTGTGGTTTAAATCAATACAATTTTCATTTTAAAAAATATAAATCATGAAAGTATCACATATCGAGCACATTGGCATCGCTGTAAAGAGTTTAGACGAAGCAATTCCTTACTATGAGGAAGTATTAGGCTTGAAATGCTACAAAGTAGAAGAAGTGGCAGACCAAAAAGTTAAAACAGCCTTCTTCAAAGTAGGCGACGCTAAAATCGAGTTGTTAGAATCAACCGACCCAGAAGGTCCTATTGGTAAATTCGTAGAAAAAAAAGGCGCAGGTATCCACCACCTAGCATTCGCAGTAGAAAATACCGACGAAGCATTAGCAGAAGCAGAAGCTAAAGGCGTTCAATTGATCGACAAAAAAGCACGCAAAGGAGCAGAAAACCTAAACATTGGTTTCCTTCACCCAAAATCAACTCTTGGCGTACTAACCGAGTTCTGCTGCGAATAAATAAAGTAAACATTTAAACATTTATACTACAGAAATGAGTAATTTGGAGAAAGTTCAAAAACTAATTGAACTAAGAGAACAAGCTAAACTTGGTGGTGGTGAAAAAGGTATCGAAAAACAACACGCCAAAGGAAAATTAACAGCACGCGAGCGTATCGACTTGCTTCTTGATGAAAACAGCTTCGAGGAGTTTGATATGTTCGTAACACACCGTTGTACTAACTTCGGTATGGAAAATAAAAAATTCTTAGGCGATGGTATCGTTACAGGTCGTGGAACTATCGACGGTCGTATCGTGTTCGTTTACGCCCAAGACTTCACCGTAATTGGTGGTTCACTGTCGCAGACCATGTCAGAAAAAATCTGTAAAATCATGGACATGGCCATGCAAATGGGAGCTCCTGTAATTGGAGTAAACGATTCAGGTGGTGCTCGTATTCAAGAAGGCGTAACAGCACTTTCAGGTTACACTGAAATCTTCAAACGCAACATATTAGCATCAGGTGTAATTCCTCAAATTTCAGCAATCTTCGGTCCTTGTGCTGGTGGTGCAGTGTACTCTCCTGCCCTAACCGACTTCATCTTGATGACTAAAGGTAAGTCATATATGTTCCTTACAGGACCAAAAGTAGTAGAAACAGTAACAGGTGAAAAAGTAACCGACGAACAATTGGGTGGTGCTACCATTCACGGTTCAAAAACAGGTGTTTCGCAATTCATCGCTGAAGATGAGCAAGAAGGTATCGCCCTTATCCGTAAAATTGTGAGCTATGTTCCTCAAAACAATATGGAAAACACACCACTTCAACCTTGCGACGACCCAATCGATCGTTTAGATGAAGAATTGAACAACATCATTCCTGACAATCCAAACAAACCATACGATGTAAACGACGTAATTCACGGTATCGTTGATAACGGCGAGTTCCTAGAAGTACACCGAAACTTCGCTCAAAACATCGTAGTTGGTTTCGCTCGCTTCAACGGTCAATCAGTAGGTATCGTAGCTAACCAACCTAAATACATGGCTGGAGTACTTGATATCAACTCTTCACGTAAAGCAGCTCGCTTCGTTCGCTTCTGCGACAGCTTCAACATTCCATTGGTAACCTTGGTTGATGTGCCCGGATTCATGCCTGGTACTGCCCAAGAATACGGTGGCGCTATCTCTCACGGTGCTAAATTGTTATTTGCCTATGGCGAAGCAACAGTGCCTAAAGTAACAGTAGTAATGCGTAAAGCTTACGGTGGTGCATACTGTGTAATGAGCCCTAAACACCTACGTGGCGATATTAACTACGCTTGGCCAACAGCCGAGATTGCAGTAATGGGACCAGAAGGTGCAGCTAACGTTATCTTTGCTAAAGAGATTGCCGCTTCAGAAAATCCAGAAGCTACTCGTCAAGAGAAAATCGAGGATTACAAAGACAAGTTTGCTAACCCTTTCAATGCAGCGCAATATGGATTCATCGATGATATCATCGAACCAAGAAACACCCGTTTCCGCATCATTCGCGCATTAGAAGCTTTGGCAACTAAAAAAGATACTTTGCCAGCAAAAAAACACTCAAACATTCCTTTATAGGCTGCAAGCTGTAAGCTGTAAGATTTAAACTTATCGCTTACGGCTTTAAGCGTACATTAAAAAAATAACAGCTTATGCAAATGAGATTCAGATATCTTGCGATTATCGGAATCTTGAGTCTATTATTGGTAGCCTCCGGAGGGACAGTCTGTGCCCAAGGGGCTACCGATTTTAGGTTTAATGAGGTTCTGATTCACAACACTTCAAACTATACGGACGACTACGGAAGTCGTGGTCCTTGGGTTGAACTGGTAAACACTTCATACAGCAATGTAAACATTGCAGGATGCTATTTAACAAACGACAAGAACAACCTAACTAAGTATTGGATACCCTCCGATTCACCCTCTACGCTAATCGCACCTCGTGGGTTTGTGCTATTCTTTGGTAGTGATCAAGCATCGAAGAGCATCTATCACCTAAACTTCAACTTGAGCGAAGGGGAAACATTATACTTAGTAAACGGGAATGGTAAAGACATTATCGATGAATTACAAATTCCTACGCGCATTCCAAACGATGTAGTTTATGCCCGTAGCGAAATTGATTCAAACAAGTGGATATTGACAGAGCACCCCACCCCAATTTCAAACAACGATCACAGCAGAAGAGCCTCTTCAGGCGAAAAATTTGTAGAGCACGACCCTACCGGATTAGGTATGGTATTTGTAGCAATGACAGTAGTTTTTAGTGTACTTGCTATCTTGTCGATATTCTATCTTTTTGTTGGTCGTATCTTCACACGCAGCGTTGTTGTGGCTAAACCCCAGGCAGAAACAGCAGACACTAAAAAAGAATCTACAGTACTTTCGGGTGAAATCAACGCCGCAATTGCACTGACTATTTATCAGTATCAAAACGAGATTCATGATTATGAAACAACGGTGCTTACAATCAACCAAACGGTGAAACCATATTCGCCTTGGAACTCGAAGTTACAATTGATGAGTAAAACACCAAATCGTAAATAATCGGATATAGAGAACCGATAATGGATCGAAATCTAGTGCACAAATATCTAAGGTCTAACATCCAATAACATAAAAAAACAGATGAAAAAGAAATTCCAATTTAAAATAAACGGCAATGAATACAACACGGAGATCCTAAATGTTGAAGACAATGTTGCAGAGATTGAAGTGAATGGAACAACCTATCAAGTTGAATTGACCGACCGCATTAAACCTACACCTAAAACACCTAAGCTCGTTCGCTCACAACCTATTCAGGCTGCGGTAACAACTCCAGCACCAACCACTCCTTCAGCAGGAGGTGCTCATGACTTTAAATCGCCTCTTCCCGGCACAATTCTAGATGTAAAAAAACGTGTAGGCGACACCGTAAAAACAGGCGATGTAGTAATGCTACTCGAAGCCATGAAAATGGAAAACAACATTGAAGCTGACCGAGATGGAAAAATCTCAAGCATAGCTAAAGACAAAGGCGACACCGTAATGGAAGGCGAAGTATTATTTACGATTGACTAATAAGGAGGCTATGTATGGATAATTCATTTTTTAACTTTGTAACTGAGCACCTTGCCCAGTTTCTTCAATTTACAGCCTTTGCCAATGTTACGATGGGACACCTCATTATGATTGGCGTAGGTCTGATTTTTATCTACCTAGCGATTGCCAAAGAATTTGAGCCGATGCTTCTTATTCCAATTGGCTTCGGTATGATTGTGGGTAACATTGCCTTTGCTCCCGGTTATAAAATTGGAGTGTACGAGTCTGGCTCTGTGCTCAATTACCTTTATTTCGGAGTTCAGCAAGGGATATATCCCCCACTCATTTTCTTAGGTATTGGTGCAATGACGGACTTCTCGGCATTGATTTCTAATCCGAAATTGATTTTGATTGGTGCAGCTGCTCAGTTTGGTATCTTTGCGGCCTATTGCATTGCACTTTCATTGGGTTTTTCTCCAAATGAAGCAGGGGCGATTGGTATTATCGGTGGTGCCGATGGACCTACAGCTATCTTCATTTCATCGAAACTTGCACCAGATTTAATGGGTGCCATCGCCATATCAGCCTACTCTTACATGGCATTGGTTCCGGTGATTCAACCACCAATCATGCGTCTTTTGACTACCAAAAAAGAACGACTCATTCGTATGCGTCCACCAAGAGCAGTTTCTAAAAAAGAGAAATTAATCTTTGCTTTGTCGGGAATGTTGCTCACCACTTTCATTGTACCTTCGGGTCTTCCATTGTTGGGTATGCTGTTCTTTGGTAACCTACTTAAAGAAAGTGGAGTAACTAAACGTTTGGCAGATACAGCTAAAGGTCCATTAATTGACACTGTAACTATCCTTCTCGGATTAACCGTTGGAGCATCAACACAAGCTACCACTTTCCTTACATGGAAATCATTAGGCATCTTCTTCCTCGGAGCATTATCATTTGTTATTGCTACCACCATGGGAGTTTTGTTTGTGAAATTCATGAACCTATTCTTGAAAGAGGGCAACAAAATCAACCCATTGATTGGTAACTCTGGCGTGTCGGCAGTGCCCGATTCAGCTCGTGTTTCACAATCCGTAGGTTTAGAGTACGATCGTTCTAACTATCTATTAATGCACGCCATGGGTCCAAATGTGGCAGGTGTGATTGGTTCAGCAGTAGCTGCGGGTATCTTATTAAGCTTCTTAATGTAGAGCTTTGCCGCTTTAGGCTGCAAGCCGCAAGCAAAAACACAAATTTGTGTCATTGCTTGTGGCTTTTTTTATATAATCCCATCGCTCGGGAGTTTGGAAATCTACTGAAAATAAAGGATAATTATCTCAAGATTGTCGTTTCAGGTGAACGCTCTTTTGAAAATAGCTACGAAGGAGTGAAACACATTTATATTTTAGACTTTCTTTCCCAAAGTCTCATAGAAGTATCGTGTTGATTATGTTTCAACTCCTCCTCTCCTTGAGGGCTAGATGGGACTAAATTTCGTAAAAAAACTTTTAGAACTGCTTATCAAAATGTATATTTGTATGTTTTTACAAATATTACAACTTATGAATCCTGCAAAAAAGAAAATCCTCAAAGAAGTAAGAAGCTATCTCATCATTACCGTTGGGCTAGCTATTGGAACCCTCGGATGGACAGCCTTTTTAATTCCTTCGGGAGTTGTTGGTGGCGGTTTAACAGGTATTGCCACCATTCTATATTTCCTCTTTGGTTGGAATCCAGGTATTAGCTCCCTCATCATCAATATTATTCTAATACTTCTTGCTACTCGAATACTTGGCACATCCTTTGGCGTAAAAACAATCTATTGCGTTGTGCTTTTTTCAGTATACCTCAGCATATTTAGTGGAATGTTTCCAGAACCAGTAGTGTCTGACGTCATGATGAACACCATTATTGGTGGAATCCTAATTGGATCCTCTGCTGGTGTCATCTTCACTAATGGAGGTAGCACCGGTGGAATAGATATTGTGGCGTTAATAATAAATAAGTATTACAATATCAGCCTTGGTCGATTACTCTTGAGCATGGATGTCATCATTATTTCATCGTCATACTTTTTAGTGCAGCAGTCATCGATAGAAACCGTAGTGTATGGTTTAATGACCATGGCAATACTTGCTTACTCCGTCGATCTTATCATATCGGGAAATAAGCAAACCATGCAATTTTTCATCATCTCAAACAAATCTGAAGAACTTTGCCAAGCAATCATCTACGATGCTAATCGTGGATTAACCATACTGAATGGAACCGGAGGATACTCTGGCGATGAACGGCAAGTTCTGATGGTGATAGCCAATAAGCGTGAGGTGCAAGAAGTTTTCAATGTGGTGAAAGATGTAGACCCCGAAGCTTTCATTACAGTGGGCACCGTAATGGGCGTATATGGACTCGGATTTGATAAGATCCACTCCACCCGATAGTCTAAACCCACATCAACAAAAAATGCTAATCTCACCATAAGATTAGCATTTTTTATTTGGTCTATTTAAGCCTAATTGTTTGTATTTAAAATGGGTTATTCCATGATGTTCATGCGAGCAAAAGGTACCACATCTTGACTAACAAACTCTTCTTTTTGAAATTTATAATGTCCTACCATAGCTATCATGCCTGCATTATCCATGGTGTAAGCAAACTTCGGAATGTAAACCTTCCACTTTCTTCTTTTACCTGTTTCAATTAAAGCCTTCTGCAAACCTGAGTTAGCCGACACACCCCCAGCCACTGTTATTTCTTTAACACCTGTTTCTTTAGCAGCTCTAATCAGTTTAATAAGCAAAATATCAATGATTGTCTTTTGAAGAGAAGCGCATAAATCAGCTTTGTTTTCCTCAATGAAATTAGTATTCTCTTTCAATCGATCTCGAAGAAAATATAGAAAACTTGTTTTAAGTCCACTAAATGAATAGTCCAATCCTTGTATGCGTGGTTTGGCAAATTCAAATGCATCAGGATTTCCATCCTTAGCTAATTTGTCGATTAAAGGACCTCCGGGATATGGCATTCCCATCACTTTGGCACATTTATCGAATGCTTCACCAGCAGCATCATCAATTGTTTGCCCTATAACCTCCATTTCTAAATGACTTTTCACCAACACAATCTGTGAGTTTCCCCCACTTACCAATAAGCACAGATGTGGGAAATTGGGTGAATCATTAACAGCATCATATTCTTTTATGAAATGTGCTAAAATATGTCCTTGCAAATGGTTTACTGCAATTAGCGGCACATTTAAACTTTGAGAAAAACCTTTAGCAAAGGAAGTGCCAACTAGCAGAGACCCCAATAAACCAGGACCTCTAGTGAATGCCACAGCCGAAATATCTTCGGGTTTAATTCCCGCTTGTTTGATAGCTTGGTCAACCACCGGCACAATATTCTGCTGATGCGCTCTTGATGCAAGCTCAGGCACTACTCCCCCATAAGCTTCATGTATTTTCTGACTAGCTACCACATTCGATAATAAATAGCCATCTTTCAGTATGGCTGCCGACGTATCATCGCACGACGATTCAATGCCTAAAATTATTGTATCCATATCTGCTAATTGCCCATGTTATTTATTCCAATTCAAAGTTTGATATATCTCATAACCCACCCAAGCATCAGTGGCTGCATATCGCTGCTGAGCCTCCGTTAAACTTGGCGATTCCCAATTACTCAATCGCTGTGATTTTGAAATCTTAAAACCCAATACGATGGCAGAAAGTTTTAGCAAACTCATGTCTTCAATACCAAACTTCTTCACGTAAGTTTGAAGTTCTATAAAACCTCCGGGTTTAAAACCATTCAATCGTGCTAATCCTTTAATATCGTCGGAAACAGCTACTCCCACCTTGATAATTTTTGTTGATGCTAATATTTGCTTAAGCTCATTTGAAAGTCCTATTTTCTTGAGCTGAAATAAAAATACCGTCTTACCATCTGAAAGCTGAAGCAATGCTACAGAATTGGTCTCTCCTTTTTTAAATGATGGTTTAGTTTCGGTGTCGAAACCTAATACGCTGCAATTACTTAAATATTCAATTGCTTTGCGTTCCATATCTTTTGTATCGACTACATTTATTGGTCCCTCAAAACTTTTTATTTCAACTTCTGCAAGCTCTTCTTTTGAAACCTTTTTCCGATATTTTGTTTTTGTCGTTGCTATATCGTTCATATTTACTCTCCACTTATATCATATTTCCCCGCTAGCCAATCTGGTATCGGGTTTTCGTATTCTTCATCTGATTTGATGCGCACATCTTGTTCAAAATCTACATCTCCATAAATCAATTCGTGAATTGGACGTTGCACATTAACCAGCCTTTGCCCCCAGTAGAGCTTAAAATTTGCAATACATTCTCCTAGAGCATCTTGCATTACCTCATCATCTGCTGTGCGATAGTTCATAATGAAATTCTTCAAATCCTGATAGATATCAAGCATTGATTCAGAAATACTCTCCGATAATGCTTCCTCAGCATATTGCATATCTGCTGTAAATACCTCTTTGAAATCGTCATGCTCTCCGAGCAAATTCCGAATTCTTCCTTGCAAATAGGCATAATCTACCTCCGTAACAAAACACTCTAAATAGGCTTCGTGCTCTGCCTCAGGGGGTTCAGGAAGCATACTTGTTTTAAGATAAAGCAGTGGTAATATCTTTTGAGCTATTTCAAGCATTTTTTTAGGCTCCATCGAACCAGCTTCTTCCACAAATGAGCAAAACTCGTTTGATACCGTGACAAATTCGATGACCTGCTTGGTATATATCACTTGATTTAATTCTTCCGACATATCTTTTTTTGTTGAATGTATGCAAAGATAAAAAATCAAATGTCATTTATATAAATCTATTCCTTTTATCTTAATTCTGTAGCTAGAAAATGAAACTAAGGATATTTTGGGGTCTAAGTGTAAATTTCTAGTTAATCTGTACTTTGCCTTTGAAGAGGTTTTGGTGCGCTTTTGTTTGTAAGTTCAGTGTATCCCTCCGAGCAAGTACATCTTTACCATCTTAATTAAGCCTCCTTACTTTGCGGTCATTAAACAAATAGAACTCCGCCAACAGGAATGGATGCACAAGCAATACAAGGAATGGCAGAGAAGAGGTATGAAACATACTCAATATTTCCGAGAGAATCACATCGTACTTCGTCAATTTAGCTATTGGATTAACAAATTCTAAGCAGAGCAAGAGGAACACTCAGTAAAAGAAGACTCTACTAGAGCTACGAGCTATATACCAATAATTACCTCGCGGGCAGAAGTAGCACCTCAAAGTATAACATTGAAATCTCCCAACGGAGTGGTCTTGACCTTGGGATGTGCCCTCGATATCGATCAATGACGAACCCTGATATACCTATAGGCTTATGTTTGCAATTTCAGGCGACTTCATATTCCATCTCTACAGTCAGCCCAGCGACATGCGCAAGAGTTTAGATGCTCTATCGGGCATCGTCCGCAATAGTTTGGACTGTGATCCGCTAAATGGCGATGTTTCCGTGTTTATTAATAAGCCTCGTAATAAGATTAAGCTCCTTCACTGGCAGAGCTCCGGTTTCGTGTTGTATTATAAGCGTCTTGAACGTGGCACATTTGAAATTCCTCAATACGATTCTAGCGTTGGAAGTATTCAAATAAGCTACACACAATTGGCCATGATTATCGATGGATTATCGATAAAAAATCTTGTTCAAAGAGAGCGTTACTTAAGGTAACATATTTCCATAAAATACAAGTCT
>JBKEBD010000043.1:0-23109 GCA_047972995.1 Mangrovibacterium sp. | reverse complement strand
AGCGGTGAGGTTTTGGTTGAATTAGGCAGCCTAAAACCGGAGGAAATTGGAATTGAAGTCATCGTGAAATCTAAGGATGATAAAATCTCTAAGATGCTCGATTTTGAAGCTATCGGTACCGAAAATGGAATTACTACCTATCGTATTGATATTTCACTTAACGATCCGGGCGTATTCAACTACGGAATCCGTTTATTCGCTAAACACCCCGAATTACCCCATCGTCAAGACTTCCAATACATTCGTTGGATTTAATCTATCTCTAAGGTAATAAAATTAAAGGCTGCTCGATTTTGAGCAGCCTTTCTTGTGTTGTTCTGTGCGTTTAAACCTCAGCCGTCACCAACGGCGAATATTACACAATCGACTTGAGAGATGCCGACGAGGTGAAAAGCAATAAACCCAATGCCAGTATCGGCACAATCTCGGGGCTTATGCAAGTGGCTTATTTGCTTTATCCCCATTTGTGGGGATAAAGCAAGACTTTATTAACATGAATTCCCCATTAATGGGGATTTATTCCGATAATTCTATCTTGTACTATTGCATCTCAAATTGATGCAATAGTAGTTCATGATAAAACATATATTATACACCCTTCTGATTTCAGTTTTGATATGCTTAGGCACACAAGCATTGGCAACCAACGGTGCACACGTTAGCCTTTCGGGCACTGTAAAATCGAACACAGGCGAAACGCTGCCCGGCGTGAGCATTGTCATTAAGGAACTCAATAAAGGAGTAATGAGCGATATTGATGGTCATTTTCAAATGACGAGCATCGCCACAGGCACTTACGTGCTGGAAATAAGCTGCATTGGGTTTACTAGCTATCGAGAAGAAATTAATTTTAAATCGAATGAACAGTTGGTGAGAAACATCACCCTTGAGACCGAAAACATTCAGTTGGGCAATGTGCAGGTCATAGGAAAAGCTGCTACTCGGCGCGTGAGAGAACAGGCCTATCAGGTGTCGTCGATTTCTGCCAAAGATATGTTTAACACCACTGCCGATGCTAAAGATGTTATGAAAAAAATATCGGGAGTAAATATTCAAGAAGAAGGCGGATTAGGTTCTAGCTATAACTTTTCCTTAAATGGCTTTTCGGGCGACCAAGTGAAGTTTTTCATGGATGGTATTCCGATGGATAATTTTGGTTCTTCCATGAACTTGGGCGACTTGCCTGTAAACATGATTGAGCGTATCGACGTATATAAAGGCGTGGTGCCTGTGTGGCTCGGCACCGATGCACTTGGTGGCGCTATTAACATTCAAACCAACAGCAAGGCAGAATACCTTGATGCGTCCTACTCCATAGGCTCATTCAACACCCATCGGGCGTCGGTGAATGGAGCATACACTTGGAACAATGATTTCACGGTGCGTGGAAACCTGTTCTATAACTATTCCGACAATAACTATGCGGTGTGGGTAGCTAAAGGAAATGGCGACAACGAAAAGAAATGGTACGACCGCTTTAACGATGCTTATCAGTCGGCTACTGCCAAAGTAGAATTTGGGTTTATTGATAAAACATGGGCAGACCAACTGATCTTTGGCTTCACCGCTACCGGTAATCATAAAGAAGAACAAACGGGCACAACCATGGCAAAGGTTTATGGCGGTGTGCTTTCTGAAAGCAAAAGTTATATCCCTACCCTAAAATACAACAAACACAACTTGTTCACCGAAGGGCTTAGCCTGAATCTGTTTAGCTCAATCAGTTTCAATGAATCGCACGCAGTAGATACACTCCGTGGATACACCTACGATTGGAGTGGCGTGCCTACCATCAACCCCAATTCAAATAATGGCGAAACAGGCGAACGCTCATTCACGATCTTAAACAATCACGAATTTTCATTGCAAGCCAACGCAAGTTATGCCGTGAGTGCTCCTAGCTCGGTGGTGCTTAATTATGCAGTGAGCGATTATCATCGAACAGTGAGCGATAGCCTTAATCCCGACAATGAAGCGAACTTCTTCCCTAAAAACATGAGCAAACACACGCTCGGGTTGGCTTATAAATTCGACCCTACCAATCGCATGAGTTATACGCTCTTCGGCAAATATTATTTCCTGAATGCGCAAACCTCAAAGCTCTACGACCGCCATCTTCCAACCGAGCACACCGATGTACTCACCAACAAGCAAGGCAATTGGGGCTATGGGGCAGCGGCAAGCTATTTCGTGATTCCCGACATGCAGTTGAAGCTTTCCTATGAACACGCCTTGCGAATGCCTACACCGCTCGAAATGTTTGGCGATGGTTTGTTTGTAAATCCTAATCCCGATTTGAAACCCGAGCAAAGCGACAACCTCAACTTCGGAATAGAATACGACCATATGGTGAACAACCATGCGCTGCACTTGGGTGGAAGCTTTGTTTACAGAAATGCTCGCGACTTGATATACAACAGTGTGAGCCCCGGCAGCCCGGAATCGAGCTATGCCAACTCAAGCAAAGTGCGAGTGCTTGGCGCGGAAGCCGATGTGCAATATGAATACAAGAACCTATTCCACACAAGTGCGAATATCACCTATCAGAATATTACCGATCAAGCTGATTCAACGCTTATTGTTTCTTCATCGGGAAATTATTATCAGAAGAACTACAACAAAGGTTTCCGCTTGCCCAACACCCCCTATTTGTTTGGGCACTTCAATGCTGGTGTGAGTTTTCAAGATGTGGGCTGCAAAGGTTCAAACCTGAGCTTCGACTATTATTTGAATTACACGCAAAAATATTACCTCACGTGGGTGGAACGTGGCACAAATAATGAAGCATATATCATCCCCGAACAATGGTCGAGCGATGTGCAAGTGAGCTACAGTTTCAAAAACGGGAAATATAATATCTCGGCTCGATGCAGCAACCTCTTCGATGCCTTGCTCTATGATAAATACTTCTTGCAAAAGCCCGGAAGAGCTTTTAGCATCAAACTTCGATATTCTTTATAAATATAAATACAATAACAGTGATGAAATTTAATTCTAAACTCGCCTTAATGGCAATCCTTGCCTTAGGCTTTTCGGCTTGTTCGGAAGATGACAACAATTCGACAAACGATGGTGAATACACCGGTAGCAACCCTTATGTGGCGGTGCTTGCCTATGCGCCGGCTTCTGGATATGACTATAGTTATTATCCGTTGCAGTACGAAAACATCAACAATACCGACCAAACATTGAGTGCCGATGGCATTGGCGATATCACTCAAGTGGGCTACTATGAGTATTCGCAGCTCGACCAAACCATTTACAGCACGGGCGGATTAGATTACACTGACGTTTCTGCCATAACAAGAAATAACGGTTCTTTAATAAAAAATGATTTTGGTGTAAACTTTACAAACAGTATTGAGGATCTTGTTACAGCTGATGATGGTAACCTGATCGGTATTGAAATGAGCAAGAACTCTGACCAAGTAGTACTCCACCTCATCGATCCCAAAACTAACTCCGCAACTAAAACCACTACAACTTCTTGTTACGACATCAGCAAAAATATGTTTGAAGAAGATGGTATTTCATATCTTCCTCATAACACCGGATTGGCGCAAAGTGGCGACTACATCTATGTGTCGTATTTTGTGTTTGGTGAAAATTCATCTACCCCATTTGTGGCTGAAGCCGAGGTAGCCATTTTCTCTTACCCCGAGTTGGAATATGTAAACACCATCACCGACGACCGCACAGGTCCGATTGGCGGTTGGGCAACCAACAGCGGATTGTTTAATGACGAAGATGGCAACATCTATTGTGTGTCGCACACCAACCCAGCCAACGGATATAGCGAAAGTAACGCCACGGCAGGTATCTTGCGTATTAATAAAAACACTACAGCTTTCGATGCCGATTATTTCTTCGACCTTACAGCTACTGGCGAAGGCTATACCACAGCCAATGTGCTTTATATGGAAGATGGCAAAGCTTTTGCAGAAATGAATGTGGCAGCACGCAGCGAGCAAACAACTTGGTCGGATGCACCACTTCAAGGTGCTATCATCGACCTTAACGCAAAAACGGTTAGCATGTTTGACGACTGTCCACAACACGCAGGTCCAGGGCGCGACATTGCCTCAACGGCGCTATACACCGATGGCGTGATTTACAACCCCATCACGGTGAACAATCAAATCTACATCTATAAGCTCGACCCATCAGACATGAGCGTTTCGCAAGGTTCAAAAGTAGATGCTAGCTTTGTAGCTGGATTATTCCGTTTGAAGTAAGGATTTGGGCAATAAGCTTTAGGCTGTAAGCGATAAACTGCTAATACCTAAAGCTTATTGCCCAATTATAAAAAGCATGAAAAAACTTATCCACAAACTGCACCTTTGGCTCGGGCTCGCTTCGGCCGTGGTGGTGTTCATCGTGAGCATCACCGGAGCAATCTATTGCTTCCAAAAGGAAATTACCGATGCCATGCAACCATGGCGCAAAGTGGCGGCTCAAAATGCACCATTTGCAGCTCCGTCGGTGCTTGTGGATAGTGCATTATATTACATTCCCGGGGGCTCGCCTTCGGGAATGACTTATGATGGCAAGACCGAAGCTGCCGGCGTGGGTGTGATGACCGACAAAGGCTTTAATTTGGTATTACTGAACCCTTATGATGGTAGTTTCATCAAGCGAAACGAACCGCAAGGAGAACAATTCAACTTCTTTCGCTTTGTCATGAACGGGCATAGGTCGTTATGGCTACCTCGCCACATTGGTCGCCCAATTGTGGGGGTAAGTGTGCTCATTTTTGTTTTCTTGTTGCTCAGCGGACTGGTACTTTGGTATCCGAAACGATGGACTAAAAGCAGCAAAAAAGCTAGTTTCCGAATCAAATGGATGGCTAAGTTCAAGCGGTTAAATCGAGATTTACACAATGTGTTGGGCTTCTATGTCTGTGCCTTTGCGCTAGTTTTGGCGCTAACAGGCTTAGTCATTAGCTTCAATTGGTTTGCCGATGGGGTCTATTTCGTTACTTCGGGAGGAAAATCGAAGCCCGTTTATGTGGCGGTGCAAAGCGACACAACACAAGCTAGGGCGAATGTCGAAGTAGCACCATCGCCGATTGATATGGCATTCTTCCAAAGCTTAGCTCAACAACCCAAGCCCGATCGTATTTTTCTTTTCCCTACGCTAAAAAACGAGCAGCAAGCCATCAGTATTTTCTTTTATGAAGGGAAAGACCGCTTCTACAACCGAAACAGTTATTACTACGACCAACACAGCTTAGCCCCCATTCGGGTGGCGGGCGATCGTTTCGAGGAATCGGCATTTGCCGATAAACTTCAACTCATGAACTACGACCTCCACACCGGGGCGGCACTCGGTATCTGGGGGAAAATTATCGCCTTCATCACAAGCCTGATTATTGCTAGTCTGCCTGTTACAGGCTTTATCATTTGGTGGAAGAAACGTCCAAAAACTACTCCTTCTTCCGATAAACCTTATGCTGTGCCGAGATAACCGCTGCAATTTCATCACGAAACCATTTTGGCTCTAAAACTTCAATATCTGATCCATGAGAAAGCAACTCCTGTAGAAAATCAACGCTTGGTTTTATATGGTCGCTGAATATGGTATAGTCGGATGTACTTTCAACTTCCTTTTGCGAGTGATGCAATGGCAAAGTCCTGATATAGCTATCTTGAATTTTATATACCTTAATCAGAACGTTTTCTGTTTTGTGTCCGTCTCCCGCTATAATTCCAAAGCTGTCCATAAAAAATGCTTCTCCATCAAAGTTCTTTGGTAACTGGAATTTATTCTCATTGATGTGGATATGTTTGATTCTATCTAAAGCATAAATGAGGATGCTTTCTTTATATGGACTGTACCCTACAACATACCAGCGTTGTTTATTAACAAAAGTGTCCTACAATTGGGTTTGGAGGAAAAATCTTGAAAAACCGCTATTTGTTTTCAATGAGTTGTAGATTGGCTACCAGCGGAAAATAGTCATTTTATTGTTGAAAACTTTTTGGGGAGTGAAAGTTGGGCTAAATCTCGAAAGCAATATACTCGGCACTTTCTTTCTTATTTTCTGTCATTACTGCAAAATTAAAAATTTTCAAGTCTAGACAGAGTTGTGTTTACAGGCTCAAAAGTGAACCTCAACTTGGAGACGAGCCATAAACTCATTGCTTGCTAAAGTATTATCCAAATAACTAAAATCTGTTTGAACTTTCAATTTATGTCCTACTAAATATTTTGAAATACCTAGTGTATATTGTTGTTGCGTTCCATTAGCACTTTCATCCAGATCAATTCCGGTGTATCTTCCTGCAATTTCCCAGTTAGAATCGAATAGATAACCGGCTTGTAAATTCAAGCCGGTTCCGGTTTCAACTCGATAAGCCTGTTCCAACGAACCGTCAGTTTCTGATACATTATAGGCTATCGGATTATCACATATCCGCTGAGAATACTCTCCCAAAAGCGAGAATCCTCTATACTTAAACACAGCATCAACAAACAGTGAAGTTATATCTGTTTCAAACAAACCCTGATTTGTGTCCATATATGTTCCCATAGTACCTCTAGTCTTTACGGCATCGTCATTTAAATTATAAGTTGCGCCTAACATAAGCTTTGGTTTTGATTCTCGATAGAGAGCTGAGCCTTGATATTCATTACTATGAGCAAAAGCCCCGAAAGGCAAAATTTCAAATCTTCCGGTGTATTGCAAACCACCTTGATTGCCCTCAATAACATCTCGTCCTTCACCTTGTGTTAGAGCAAGAACTTCTCGTATTAGAAATGTCTTTCCTATATTAAAATGATGACGGAATTGAAATCCCACTCCCCTATCAATATTAAATTTTGAGTTTAGAAGCGATCTATCTACAAATTGCAACTCACCCGATGAGGTAACCCGTTCTACATTTCCCGGCAATTTTGTTTGTCCGAGCCAAAGAGCGCAATTTTTATAGAAGTTCCATCTTAAAAGTGCATCGAGTACAATACCAGGTGTTTCGCCGGTGTAATCAGACACGATATTCATATCCTTATTCGATAGTGAAAGTTCTAATTTGTAAGTTAATTTCGGAGAAAAAACAAAACCATCAAATTTTAAACGTTCCCTTCGAATCATAAAGTCTGTTTGGGGGCCTTGATCTTGAATACCCGTAACAGAAGATAAAAATTGAAAACGAGCAGCAAATTTAAAGCTGAAGGTGCTATCTCTACCCACGAAATTAAAGAATCCTTTCCCAAACTGTGATTTTTCGATAAGGTTAGAATCATTAATTAATTGTGCATTTACGGTTTGCGAAACAAAAAGTAGAATGAAAGATAGGATAAATACATTTAGGCTTTTTTTCAGTAAGATATTATTCCGCATTTTTATAAAACTTAGTTAAAATAGTTAATTTATCAACCTCTGTAATTTCTTGTATATGATTAATTTACAAATGTGCAAATTAACAAAATATAGTTGTCATACTACAATTAACTAGCGTTAATTGTAGTAAATTAATCTAATCGTATCCGTCCGAGCAAGTACGCCAACCAATACTTATTAACCTGAGTTTTGGATAAAAATATTTTTCTAAAACCTGAAAATCAAACCTAGTTTCGCCGTAGGCGATATCTATTACTAGAAAACAAGCTTTTTATGTGAGAATTTCCCGTAGGGAATATATGATTTAGATATATCCCCTACGGGGAATAGTGGTGTGAATAGCTGCATGCTATTAAGATTAATCGCCTACGGCGAAGCATTAACGTTATATAGCTGTTTTTCGGCAAAAACAGTAATAAATTTTCAGGGCAAAAAACAATTTACGAGCCGCTTTGTCAAACATACTACAAACGACATAGAGCCATCATTTTCCTTGGGAAACCTTATTCACCACCCAGCGTTCATTCACTTGTTTCACCTGGATGTGGAGTTGGTGTGTTTCGCTGTCCTTTCCGCGGAGAATAATTTCATCGGTTTGGGGGTTGATGGATTCGAGTTCAAAGCCTTTGGCGGGGAAAGCGTGTCCATCAAACAGGGGGTCGAAACGGTTGCTGAGCTCGGCGTTTTTTTTCGCTTCGTCATACTTCCGTTTGCAGTATTTTTTCAGCTCTTTGGTGACAGACTTGCTGCTCTCAATCCATCGGAGTAGCTCGTGGTTGTTCATTGAGTTGGTGAGGTTTTCCACATAAGCATTCATGAACCTTAGGGTCGAATTCACCTCAATTAGTTTCACTTGGTCGTTGTGCTCTTGCCCGAATGTCGTGCCGATGACCAGCAAGACAGCGAGTGTACATAAGATGTGTCTCATCTGTTTAAAATATTGTTATAAGCTGTAAGCTATAGGCGGCTATTTCATTTTGAAAAGTAATTCTTTTTCCTCCTTTGAAAGCGAATCATAGCCCGATTGGCGCACCTTTGCTAGCACGGCATTAATACGCTCCTGATCAACTTGTGCTTGCTGCTGCGTGGTTTGTTTTTGTTGATTTTGATTCGGATTGCGATAGCTCACCTTAATTCTTGACTTCGGCGTAAATAGCTTCTCTACATAATAAATGAGCGAAGGCACCCAGCGTGTCAAATCGGTTCCTTTACGATAGCTCACAATGAAGAAGAAACCAAAGATCATGCCACCCACATGGGCAATATCGCCACCGGCATTAGAACCTGCCATACCAATAGTGTAAAGCACTAAAGAGGCTAAGGCAAAATGTTTCATCTTCAATTCGCCAATAAACATCAGTCGGATGGGGTGATTGGGCGCATAAGTTGCTACGGCTGCCATGATAGCCAAAACCGAACCCGATGCACCAAGCAATTGCACCATGTGCAGTTTTGCCCCTAAAGATGGGGAGATATTAAATAACAAGATATAAAGCAAACCACCCGACACACCTCCCAAGAGGTAAATGCCAAGCAATTGATTTTGGGTGAAATAACGCAAAAACAATTCACCCATCCAATAGAGCCACAACACATTGAACAACAGGTGCAACACGCCATGATGCAGAAACATATAGCTCATGATAGTCCACGGACGATGCAAGAGTGCATCGGCACTTGCAGGCAAAGCCAAGAACGGCACTAAAGAAAAACTGCCTCCTGCCAAAAACACCACAGCCTCTAGCAAACGGAGCAACACAAAAACGCCTACATTGAGGTAAATCAATCGGGTAACAACAGACCCTTGTTTGAAAGAATCTTTCAGTTCTTGAAGAATCGCCATAGCAGGATACTAATAAAAGTTGTTGTTGTTTTTATTCCAATATCTGATAAGGAAATAGCCAAAAATCATACCTCCCACGTGTGCAAAGTGAGCCACATTACCCCCTGAACGTGCAAAGCCTAAATACAACTCGATAGCTCCGTAAATCATCACAAAATATTTTGCCTTAATGGGCATAGGTGGAATGAGCAATAGGAGTTGCGTGTTGGGGAAGAGCATTCCAAAGCCGAGCAATACACCAAACACTGCTCCTGAAGCTCCTACTGTGGGCGTATTTAGTAGCTGATTCATGCTTGCCATGAGCGGATCGGTATAATTTTTCCCTTGGCGATAGATTTCGGCTCCTTGCTGCAATACCAACTGCACTGAGCGGCTATCCATTTTTGCTGCCAACACATGAAACTCTATCGACATGGCTGCCATGTGCAGCGCTGCTGCTCCAATGCCCGTAACGAAATAGTAAATAAAGAAACGCTTCGGACCCCACACACTTTCGAGCACTCGACCAAACATCCACAAGGCATACATATTGAATAAGATGTGTGTAAATCCACCGTGCATAAACATATGCGTGACAATTTGGAACGGTTGAAAGTTGGACGAGCCAACGTAATAAAGTCCCAAAAGTCGATTTAAATCGTAGTGTTTAAAGCCAAGCACAACTGTAAGCAAAAACATCATCAGGTTAATCAGGATGATATTTTTTACCACCATCGGTGTCTGATTGAAGGCATTTCTGAAATTATTCATGGAGTTATTTTTTATTCGTTTATCCGTTAAGCTGTTTATTTATTCATAGCGCAGCCACTTTGCTACTTAGTCACTCTCTAAAACATTCCTTCTAGTTCGTCTATCGACAAAATACTCATTACCGTTTTCCCTCCTGCGGTATAGTTGGGTATGGCACAAGCAAATAGCTGATCGATGAGCTGATGTTGTTCCTCGGGTTGCAATAATTTGCCATAGCCAATGGCCGATGCTGAAGCCAGATTTTCAGCCATCACCTCGATGGTTTGATTGCGGAAATCTTGTTCGGCATCTTTAAACCTGCTCAACATAGACTCTAGCACTTGCGTTGGTTCATTGGAATCGATGATAGCTGGAATAGCGGTAATTTGGAAAACGTGCTTTTCTTGTTCTTCAAATTGAAATCCCACGCGCTGCAACTCGCCTTCTAACGATGAAAGTATCATAGACTCCTCGGCATTGAGCTCTAACCGCTGAGGAAATAACAACTGCTGACTTGCTACATCGGTGTTTTGAAACATGGCTAAGTATTTTTCATAGAGAATACGCTCATGTGCCCTCCGCTGATTTATCACCATTAAACCCGACTTGATGGGTGAAACAATGTATTTACCTTTCAGCTGAAAGCTTCTGCGATCTACAGGTGTTCCTGCTTGCTGAAAGTTCAGTGTTGATGGTTTTATGCTGCTTTCGGGCTTCGCCACTTCATTAAATGCCGATGGTCGAGTTTCCACAACAGGTTCTTCGCGTGGGGAATTGAAAGCCGATTGGCGAGTTTCAATGGTAAACTCTGGCACCGATGGTTCTGCAGGAGTGCTTTGCTCAAAGCTTTGATACAATGAATCCCACTGCGGTGCACTTGCACGTGCTTTTGCTCCTGAGTTTGATGAGCCGCCATTCATCTTGCTGCCAATGGTAGTGGCAGTTGATGGCGAATGCTCAAATGGGTTAAATGTTCTATCGATAGTTACCTGAGGCATGGCTACCTCTTCGTCGCTACCTTTCTTTGCTACAGGAATATCAATGCTTCCTATTTGGTCGAAATCAATAGAGGGCATGACGTTGAACTTGCCCAAAGATTCTCTAATGCAAGCCGAAAGAATATGCCAAATATCGCGTTCATTTTCAAATTTCACCTCGGTTTTATTGGGCGAAACATTCACATCAATCTTAGACGGATTAACTTCGAAAAAGATGAAATAAGACGGATTAGTGCCCGGTGGCAATAGCTTTTCGAAAGCTGTCATGATGGCTTTATGGAAATACAAATGTTTCATGTATCTTCCGTTGACAAAGAAAAATTGTTCGCCATAGCGTTTCTTTGCAAACTTAGGCTGCCCCACAAATCCAGAAATATTAGCCAAAGAGGTGTTCGTTTCAATGGGAATGAATTTCTGGTTGCTTCCTTTTCCAAAGACAGAAAGAATGCGCTTACGCAGGTTATCGCCCACGGTCAATTCATAAAGCAAATCGCCATTGTGCATTAGGCTTAAGCCCACTGCAGGGTTTGCCAAGGCCAAACGTTGAAATTCGGTCACGATGTGTTTCAACTCCGTTTTGTCGGCTTTCAGAAATTTTCGTCGAGCCGAGGTGTTGAAAAACAAATTCTTTATCATGAAGTTGGTGCCTAGCGCACACTGAACGGGCTCGTGGGCTTTCACCTCAGAACCCACAATATGAATGAAAGTACCGCATTCGGACTCTGCTTGCTTGGTGCGCAATTCTACATCTGCCACAATGGAAATAGCTGCCAGAGCTTCACCACGAAAGCCCATGGTTTGAATATTGAACAAATCGGCCGCCTCTCTAATTTTTGAGGTAGCGTGCAGTTCAAAAGCCATACGGGCATCGGTTGACGACATTCCATAGCCATTGTCGCTCACTTGAATAAGTGTGCGACCGGCATCTTTTATATTTATTTTTATTTGGGTAGCTCCGGCATCGATGGCATTTTCAATCAGTTCTTTCACCACCGATGAAGGGCGTTGCACCACTTCTCCGGCATGAATCTGATTAGCCACAGCCTCCGGAAGCAACTGAATGATATCGCTCATAGAGAAATTAGTTCACTTAAATAGCCTGATTTTAACACTACAATAGCTATCAACAACAAAATGGCAAAAATGATGAGTAGTCTTCGGTTCGATTTCTGACGCTCGGCAGCTGCTGTGCGCGAAGCATTGGGCATGGCCGTGCGGAATTGACCTTTCACGTTGGGAATATATTTCCCATCCTCATCGGCTACACCAGCTTCAGCCTTCGATCGACGTTGTCTTGCCTCGAAGTCTTCTTTATCCTCATTATAATAACGAGTTGTAATATTAAAACGCTTTGGCCTGGGCGTACTAAACATCTTTCCTATCATAATTCACCTCCATTTTCTGCAAAGATAATCATTTTTGAAGAGTGAGCCATTTTGTTTTCGGGAGAACCGTATCAAATTTGAATTCCCCACAAAGTACGCTCTTATCTATTGGCAATTATGGTTTCTGTTTTTCACAAAAAAAGCAGCGCGGAACAAATGCTCCACGCTGCTTTTATTCATTGCACCAATTGAGGTTCTACTTGCTTTCGTAGCCCAAAATGGTTAGCATTTCGTTCACCGATTGTTCTTCACGATACACGGTATCTACAATATTTCCTTTCTCATCGCGGTCGATAATAACGTGTTTAGGCGATGGAATTAAACAGTGCTTAATTCCACCATAGCCACTCACCGAGTCCTGATAGGCTCCGGTATGGAAGAAGCCCAGATAAAGCGGTTCTTTATCCTTCCCATCGTAAAGTGGCAAGAGCACTTCTTGGTTGAAATCTTCTGAATTATAATAGTCGGAATGGTCGCAACTAATACCGCCAATGTTCACGCGCCCATATTCATTTTGCCACTTATTAATAGGCAATAGAATGAATTTCTCTTGAATAGACCAAGCATCGGGAATGGTATTCATCAAACTATTATCGATGATGTACCAACGCTCATTGTCGTTTTGTTGCTTTTGCTCTAGCACTTGGAAGATAATAGCTCCGGCTTCGCCCACGGTGTACTTTCCAAACTCGGTAAACAGGTGTGGTTCAGGCACTCCGTCGGCATCGCAAGCTCGTTTAATGTTGGTAATGATTTCATTAATCATGTACTCATAGTTGTATTCAAATCCCAAGTGGTTTCGAATGGGGAATCCCCCTCCGAGGTTCAACGAGTCGAGGTCTTCACTTTGCTTTTTAAGCTCGATGTAAAGTTTCAGCGCCTTATAAAATTCACCCCAATAGTACGGCGTATCTTTAATACCCGAATCTACAAAGAAGTGAAGCATTTTAAGCTCTATTTTCTTATTGTCTTTTATATATTCATTGAAAAATTCGGGTATTTGAGACGGTGGTATTCCCAATCGAGAAGAATAATACGACGATTGCGATTCTTCATTGATGGTCATGCGAATACCCACTTTTACTTTATCCTGAATTTTCAGTTTGGTTAAGCGGTGGAACTCATTCACGCTATCGAGCACAATAATCGAGTTTTTGAAACCCATGGCTTGAAGTGCTACAATCTTACGAAGGTATTCTTCGGTTTTATGTCCGTTGTGAATGATTTTTATGTCTTTTGTAATCTTTCCTTTTTTAAACAGATGCAGCACCAAGTCGATATCGAACGATGATGATGTTTCTAGGTCAATATTATGCTTAACAGCCTCATTAACTACATGATAAAAGTGATTACACTTTGTACAAAAGCAATAGTTGTAAGTACCCATATAGGCATTATTTTTCAATGCTCTATTGAATAGGTTTTTTGCTTTTTTGATTTGGTCGCCAATCTTGGGCAGATAAATAAATCGGAACGGCGTGCCATATTTCTCAATGAGATAAGTGAGCGAAGTCCCGTGAAAGGACAAGTTTCCATTCTTCAAGTCAAAGCCATCTTGTGGAAAATAATAGCTCTGATCGATTAAGTCAAAATATTTATTTTTCATTTGAATTTATAATGCCCAAGGCAAACTAAAGGGTTATGGTGGTTATCAACGCTTGCGTTCGATAAATCGTGCAAATATATAACTTGTTTTCCTTTATTTGTGATTTCAGCGAATTGATTCTGGGCTGAAGCGTTAAATTATGTAAATACAACTGATTCGAGACAAAAAACTTACAAATTACAATTCCGTTAGTGGAAAAAATGCAAGTAGCCTGTAACGCCCACTACTATTTACAACAAAAATACAAGTCAAACCATCCGACTAAGTCTTTTTTCAACAAAAATATAAGCTAGATTAAGCGACCAAGTCTTTTTTCAAACAAAAATGAACCAACATACATAAATAGGATTCGTATATTTTGAGTTGAAATGCCACTATTTAATTCCGCCAACGGATTGACTTCCTATAAATATCCCCTGCCCCGAAAAGTATTCGGACGTTCCGATAAGGTTCATTTTTGACGAAAAGAAAAAGCTCTGAAGAGATCATGCTTTATGTCTCTTCAGAGCTTTTGTAAGTTGTAAACACATGGGAGAAGCGCACGCATCTCAGTCCTCATGTTTCGTATTAATGCTAGTTTTATTTGAAGAAAGCCAATACTTCTGTTCCTTCTTCATCGTAGCACAACAATTTGTTATCTTCTATTGCATAAGTTTTCACTTTGTTCAATGCAATGAAATAAGGGTGCTCAATGTTTTTATTAATGCACGCTCTTTGCGATACTGCCATAGGGCGCAAAGCAATTGCAGTAGTTGTTAGCCCTTGAATTCCAGCGTTATATTCATTGCAACCTCCAGAACCTGATATGTGCATATCTGCCACATTAATGCTTAATTTTGGAGCAGGAACCATACGATTTATAGGCTCACCATTAAGGCGGATGAGTGTCCAATCGCCATTAAGTGCAAAACGTGCATCGGGTGTTTTTTCAAGCACTTCCACCAAAGTGTATTTAATTGAAGAACCATCGGCGGGGACTTCTTCTGCGGGCAAATTTTGCTCTTTCACTTTTAGCTTATAAATAAAGCCCGGCTCATAGTTGAAGCCTTCAATTTTAGTAAAGAGGTTTTGCCATACTTGTGCATCGAGCTCTTCTCCTTTTTGCACTTGTAAGCATTTTCTAGGGGCTACACCCATACAATCCACTAGCGCACCATTCACCCAATACGTTTTTTCCATAGCTTTGTCATTATTACACGAAGAGAAAGCGACTACAATCGCAATTAATGCTAATACCTTTTTCATAATTTTCTTTTTTTATTTAATATCGTTTATTGCTTTCAGAACAAAAACCATGCCAAATGCCTTTTTGTTCTCTCGTAAAGCCTCAAAGATAGTTTTTATGTATAAAAAAAAGCCCACCTTCCTAAGGTGAGCTTTAAAATCTTAAAGAATATATCTTAAATCAATTCTTTGCTTTAGGATTAGTCTCTAGGACGAGCTTCGTTTACGTTTAAAGCTCTACCATTGATTTCTTTTCCGTTAAGACCTTCGATAGCTGATTTTGCATCTGCATCGTTGTCCATTTCTACGAAACCGAAACCACGACTTCTTTTAGATTCTCTGTCAACAATAATTCTTGCTGAGCTTACCTCTCCGTAGTTAGCGAAAAGATCTTCTAGTTCCTCGTTGCTAACCGCAAAAGGAATGTTTGAAACATAAATGTTCATTACAAATAAAAAAATAAAAATACTCGTTGCAATATTGCAACGGAACAAAGGAAAACCTTTTTTTTGATAATGAGTTATAAAAGTCGATTTTTAATTCATTTATTTTCAAAATAATATTCTCCCCTCTTCATTCGACCTTTTCTTTGATATTTATTAATAAAAACAAATATAAAATTTTCGCTTGTTTAACTTTTATATAATATTGAATTTACAAAAACAAAACAAACCATCATGATTTATTAATTTAAAATAACCATTTGTGAAAAGAGCATTGAAATTGATGATCTCATTACTGTTTCTTGCCGTTTATTGCATTCCTGCATATGCACAAGGCATTATTTCAGGAACAGTTAGTTCTACGAAAGGAGAAAGTCTACCTGGCGTAAACGTAATTGTGGAAGGTACTACCACAGGAACCGTCACTAACATGGACGGAAAATTCCAAATACAAGCTAGTCCAAATGCAAAACTAATATTTACTTTTATTGGCTTTGAAACCCAAAGAATTGCTATCAATGGGAAAACAACAATCAATGTATCTCTCCAAGAAGATGCTATTGGTTTGGAAGAAATAGTGGCTTGGGCTATGGTGTGCAAAAGAAAAGCGACCTGACAGGGTCAGTAGCTTCTGTACAAATAGACGATGTGGCAAACAATCCATCGAACAATCCACTAGAGGCATTACAAGGGCGAGTAAGCGGGATTGACTTAACACGCTCTAGCGCGGACAAGCAGGATCAGGAGTCTCAATGATCATGCGAGGAGAACGCTCACTAAATGCATCAAACAGCCCACTTATATTAGTAGATGGTGTAGCTTACGGAAGCACGCTAGATATCAATCCTACAGATATTGAGTCGATGGAAATTCTTAAGGATGCTTCATCAACTGCAATTTATGGTTCACGAGGAGCCAATGGGGTTATTCTCATTACTACAAAGAAAGGAAAAGCAGGCAAATCTACCATATCGTTCAATGCTTACTATTCAATGAATCAGCTAACTGATTATCCTGAATTTATGAACTCTGAGCAGTATATGAACCTAAAAAGGGAAGCCTATAGAACAGAAGGCGTTTGGAACGATACTAGTAATGATGCTGACATTTTCTCAGGTGCCGAACTAGACTATTACAAAAAAGGATACGATGTGAATTGGTTCGATGAGTTACTTAGCAATGGCTATACTCAGAACTACGAATTAGCTATGCGAGGTGGGAATGACAAAACAACTTATAGTCTCTCGGCAGGCATTCAAGATGAACAAGGGCTGTTGCAAACAAACGACCATTACACTCGCTACAATGGACGCTTAGCATTAGACCATAAATTGAGTGATAATTTCCGTGTGGGCTCAAACTTCTTATACACCTATAAGGAGCAAGACAATCGCAATGCTTCTTTCTGGAATATCGGAAAAATATTACCCGTAGCAAAAGCGTATAATGATGATGGATCAATAAATCTTTACCCAACACCCGGACGCTCCGATGCATTAAATCCACTAGTTGACGATGTGGATGGAGCTATTAGAGATAACACTGCTACTACTCGTTTTTTCGGAACAGGATACGTAAATTGGGAAATTATCGATGGTTTAGTATTTAATACAACATTGGGTATTGACCAACAAAGTGCCACTAGAGGATATTACTATGGCAAAGTGACTACGAAAACAGCTGATGCCTACTCTGAATCGGGTGCAGACCTCACTAGCAATCGTAATCTTACTTGGGAGAACACTCTAAACTATGACTTCAAATTACCCGAACAACACGGATTAAACGTGATGTTCGGAACAAGTACAATTACAAATCGCCAAGAAACTTATAATCTATACGGTAGAAATCAAGCTGCCGACATTACCGAGAACTTCGACTTATCGTCGAACACCGAGAATCTTACAACAGATTCAGATCTTACCGAATCGCAGTTAGCCTCATTCTTTGGGCGTGTAAACTATAAATTCAAAGAACGCTACCTTTTAACTGCATCAATGCGTGCCGATGGTTCTTCTGTATTAGCCGACGGAAACAAATGGGGGTATTTTCCTTCTGTTGCTGTTGGATGGAGAATCAACCAAGAAAATTTCATGAGCAACGCCGAGAAAATTTCAAACTTAAAACTTCGTTTAAGCTGGGGACAATCAGGACAATCAGGAGTAAGCCCGTATTCAACATTAGCAACTCTTGGCAATTCTACTTACGCTTTTACCACTGGTGCTGGAGAAGTTGCAGCCTATGGGTATTATCCAGCAACTATTCCAAACCCAGACTTAACATGGGAAACAACTTCGGTTTTCGATATTGGTCTTGATTTTGGCTTCTTCGATAATCGAATTAGTGGTACTATCGACTATTATCAATCTGTAACTTCTAATATTCTTATGCCTCGCCTCATTCCAAATACCACAGGATACACCTCGGTATTCGAAAATATTGGCGAAACTCAAGGCTCAGGATTCGACCTAGCGTTGAACACCCTAAACATTAACAATAATAAATTCCGCTGGACTACCGATATGAACTTCTCTTACAATGTGAACGAAATCTCAAAACTATCGGAGGGAGTAACGCAAGATGTGGGTAACGGCTGGTTCTTAGGAGAACAGATAAATGTAATTTACGATTACAAAAAAGAAGGTATTTGGCAAACCGATGAAGCCGATGAAGCTGCAAAATATGACAGAAAACCGGGACAAATAAAGGTTCAAGATACCGATGGCGACATTGACGCTGAAGACCGTGTGGTTTACAATGCTAGCCCAAAGTTTACTTTCGGTATGACAAATAGATTTTCTTATGGCAACTTCGATTTTAGCTTCTTCCTTTATGGCAGATTCGGATACTACATCGACTACGAATATTACGGTGCATTCCGTCCAGGTTCGCAAGAAAACCAAGCAAATGTAGATTACTGTACTCCTGAGAATCCTACAAATGCTTTCCCTCGTCCAAGTACTGAAAATTATCCTTATAAGAGTACGCTCAACTATGTAAAAGGCAACTTCTTGAAAATTAAAGACATCACATTTGCATATAATATGCCAAATAAAGTGCTTGACAAATGGGGATTGACCAGACTTCGTTTTTATCTTACGCTTAAAAACCAAATTACATTTAGTGGTATCGACAACTACGATCCTGAACGAGGTGGTTCTATAAACTACCCTCTCACAAAACAAACAGTTTTTGGTGTAAATCTTGAATTCTAAATCTTAAAACAAATATTATGAAATACTCTGCATATATATTATCAGCCATACTAAGCTTTACCTTAGTATCTTGTGCCGACTTTCTATCTGAAGAAAACAAAAGCTCATTGAGCGACCAATATTATAACACAGAAGCTGGTGTTCGTGATTTGACCGATGCCTGCTACACACCTCTCCGATATTGGTTTGGTAAGGAGAAAGCTTCAAACTTTGCGGGATCTTGTACAGACATTATGACTCGTGCAAAAGGTCATACTAACCAAGCTATTGTAAATTATTCTTCTGGATTTACAGCCGACAATTCTGAACTATATTCTCTTTGGGGCTATAACTATCAGGCACTAAATTTCTGCAACGAAGCATTAGATCGACTCAGTAAAATTGACATGAACGATGGCGAGAGACTAACTGGAGAGGTATCATTTTTACGTGCAGTATATTCTTGGATTATCGCTGAAATGTGGGGAGACACTCATTATACAACAATACCTAGTAAGGGAGTAATAACCACAGCAAATTATACTTCTGTTAATGATATTTATACCCAAATTTTTGCTGACCTTGAAGTAGCTATCTCCAATTGCCCTGAAACTACGGAAGAAGGTGGGCGAGTAACAAAATGGGCTGCAAAAGCCATGAAAGCTCGAATGCTACTTACTAGAGGCGAAAAAGAAGCTGCTGCCGATTTAGCAAAAGAAATTATTGATAACGGTCCATTTAACTTATTCGATGATTATACTGCTCTTTGGGACATGAGCAACTCGGAAGGTAGCACCAACAGTGAATGTATTTGGTATGTAAATTACACATCAAACCTTTTATTAGATAACGAACTCGACAATGCGGCTCAAGAACGAAGTGGAAACAACCTCCACTTAATGTATGGTATGAAATACGATGTAGAATCTGGAATGGTGCGCGATATTGAGAATGGCAGACCATTTAACCGATATATGCCTACTCGTTTTCTGCTAGAATTATTCGATCAAGAAAACGACCAACGCTATCAAGGTTCTTTTAAAACCGTGTGGTACATGAACAATCCCGAAAGTAAAGGCGACTACGTGAATATGACAGATACTGCTATTTATTTAGTAGCTGGCACTATTCCAGATGCTGAATACGATCGTGTGGCATTAAAATATCAACTCAAAGGAATTGACGATTTGTATGCTGATGATGGAACGCCAAAAACGGCTCGCGATGTGACCTTCCAACTATCAAAGTTCGACGATCCTACTAGACCTGCTGTAGCTACAGTAGAAAGTGCTCGTGACTTCTTTGTGTTTAGAATATCTGAAATGTATCTTATTGTTGCCGAAGGCTATATGGAAAGCAATCCATCTACTGCACTATCTTATTTAAATACACTAAGAAAGAAACGTGCTATTACAGGACATGAAAATGCGATGGAAGTTTCGGCTTCTGATTTAACGCTTGATTTCATATTGAATGAACGTGCTCGCGAACTTTGTGGAGAGGAACTTCGTTGGTTCGATTTGAAACGTACTGGGAAATTGGTAGAACGTGTTAGAGCGTACAATCCTGACGGATCACCAAACATCACTGAAAATCACAATGTTCGTCCATTTCCTCAAGATTTCCTCGATGCAATTCAAAACAAAGATGACTTTAAACAAAAGGCTGGATATAACTAGAAACCTTGGTTACACAACATTAAGGCTGCTCCAAGGAGCAGCCTTCTTTATACCCACCGAAACTCAAGTTTTAAATAGAGCCAAGTTCACGTCATCGCAAAAAAGGCTAGTCGGAATATTTCGACTAGCCTTTTCTGTGCTTGTTATTTTCGCTTTGAAAAGGTGTTACAAAACGAAATCAAAAGAACTGCAATGCTTAGCGCACACGTTCCTTATATGTACGGTCTGAAGTATCTACTTTAATAGTTTCTCCAGCATTGATGAACATTGGCACCATGATTTCAGCACCTGTTTCAACTGTGGCTGGTTTCAATGCTGTTGATGAAGCTGTATTCCCTTTCTCTCCAGCAATAGTTTCGGTTACTTCCAATTCTACATATTGTGGCAATTCGGCAGTAAGTGGAGTTTCAGTTTCAGCGTGAAAGTTAATTTCAATAACTGAACCTTCTTTCATCAAATCGTTGTTTTGAATCAAATCGGGGTCGATTGATACTTGCTCGAAAGTTTCAGTATGCATAAAATTGAAACCCATATCATCTTGATAAAGATACTGATAAGGGCGACGCTCGATGCGCACCGTTTCTACTTTCACACCCGAGTTGAACGTATTGTCAATCACCTTGCCTGTTTTCACGTTTTTTAGTTTGGTACGCACAAAAGCAGGACCTTTACCTGGTTTCACATGTTGGAATTGAATGATGGTACATAGTTGACCGTTGAAGTCGATGGTCATACCATTTTTAAAATCTGAAGTAGTTGCCATTTTTCTATTATCTTATGATTTATTATTCTGTAAATTCATGCAAATGTAAGATTTTAGCTTAAATATATGTCACACAAAATTAAATAAAAAGCAGCATAGCTTCGATGCAAGATATTATCGATGATAAAGATACCGTGCCGTCCTGAAAAGTATTACCAAATTATACAAAGCTGATATTTATACCAAACACTCTTGTTTGAAAATTTGGAATTGAAAGAAACGAAAAACATTCATAATTCTCTAAAGAATATTTCAACAACTACACCCTGCAAAATTGGCAATTGCATCTTTCAGCGTATATTTTAGTGAAATTCGTTTAGAAAAATTTTAAATTACGTATTTACGAATGTTGTATCTTGTTTGCTAGATACCCCTGTTAGCAAACATTTTAAGGAGAGATATCTTAAGATCTTGTAATTTACGAAATATCAAATAAAACTTTTAGCCATGAAAAACAAGATTTTAATCCTTATTATACTTTAGCAGTGCTATTAATACTTGAATTTAAGGTGTTCTATTTAAATCCATATTTAATACCAAACTATTTTTATTTGTTTTACAACAAACTAACTTTAAATTTACAAAACAATGAGAAAACCACTCTATTTACTAATTTTAATTGCAACTTGCTCGGCTTGCAAGAAATCAAACACGAGCAGTATTATCGAACCCGTATCTTTAAACATTCAGATTTCTGAAACTAGATTAGATGTATCTGAAGAGGTGTTCCATCCCCGAACTATTGATGGTCCAGAAGGCGAATCGGTGGATGTTAATGACTTTTTCTTTTACTTCAAAGAAAAGGATAGCAGCACTACATTCGATAATGCCCTAACACCAGAGAGTACACTGAGCTCTGGCAAATGCTACGACATATATGCTTCCACTGTTGCTTATACTGACTTTGGTGTAGTTTCCTCGCTTTCATTTCCTACCCGTGAGGCTACAGGGGAGCTCTATGAAGGGTTTATCACAACCGATGAACTCACTTATGGTGAAAACAGCATTACAATACCTGTAGCCTTAAAGACATTCCATATTGATGTTGACTTTAAGAATAAAGAAGAAATCGTAAAAATCATCGGCAACTTCTTCATTAGTGTAACACAAAATGAGGAATCGTTGTACTGGAGTATTGAAGGAACTGAAAATACTGCTCCTGCCTATGGGCTAGGAGGAGAGAAGATGCTAATAGAGTTCTTGGATGGAACAATTTATTCTCCGGACAAAGCTGAGGTTATTAAATCAATAACTATTGAGAGTCCTGAAGCTGGGAAAAGGTATGTCATTACACCAACAACAAATGCAACAGGAAATATAAGTATTAACCTTGAAAGCGATTGGGAAGATGCTGTTTCTGAAATCGAACTCTAAACAACTCTGAGAAAATAATCAAATAGGGTAAACAACTTGAATCATTCGAGCGGTTTATCTTATTTTTATGAGGAATAATCAACTATAACTTAGGCATAGCTGGAAAACAAGATCCGACCTGTACCCTGAATAAGGGAATGCGAAGTGCAAAGTAATGCAGGGAACAATGGTATCTACTCTTCTAGCTTTGCATATCATACTTCCCAAACTGCACTTCGTACTTCTCTACAATGCACTATCGTTCTGCATCACTGACTTCGCACTTCGCATCTAAACACAAAAAAGCCCTTGCTAACATTGCTGTCAACAAGGGCTGTAATAAATGGGCGACGACCTACTCTCCCACATTTCTGCAGTACCATCGGCGCTAACGGGCTTAACTTCTCTGTTCGGAATGGGAAGAGGTGGAACCCCGTCGCTATAATCACCTAATGCTTTTCTTGGCTTTTGTTTCTTAGACCAAAGGCCTAAAAATGCCAACACTTAATATCATAAACATATTGGGAAAATTAAAGATAATATATCTTCT
>JBKEBD010000023.1:0-13465 GCA_047972995.1 Mangrovibacterium sp. | reverse complement strand
TTTCTAAACCAATAGCTGAATCGTCCAATGAAATGGGATTTGAGATTAGCTTTGACTGCAATCCGGAGCGAGCTGTCGATTTAAATAATACACTCAATGAAACTATGGATATTATTGTGGATATGGGAGTGCTCCCTGCTGATTTCGAGCTTATCAAGAAAAAACTGCGTCAACAAGGAAATACGCGAAGAGACAATATGTATTATATCAGTGCCATTAAGCATTATCTGAATTACAAAGAAAATATTGACATCGATGGATATCAAAATAAAACCCTCGATTCTATAGATATTAAGTATGTGAATGATTTCTTAAAGTCGTTCTATGGCAAAGCCGAAATATTAGATGTTATTTTTGCACCGAAATAGGATTGTATATAAGTGAAAGTAAAGTGGCTCAGTTATAACCTGCGAAGAAAGCATCAAGATGAATAGTCTTGGTGCTTTCTTTGTGAGTAATTGAAAAGATGATGTGAGTTTACCCCCCAGGGCAAACGCATGTAGATTTATATTCTCATAAGTTGTAACAGTCTATCTTTAGACCATCCAGCCGCCTTTCTATTAGTTTTTATGAATTAGTGTCAAAATTTGGCAATAAGCTATAGGCTGATCATTCTCCTGTGTGCTGAAAAGCTTAAAGTATGGCTGTTTCATCTTATCAATACGTATATTCTTACGTGTTAAAGAATCACTCAACCACATTTATTTGCAACTTTGCATACCATATAATAAAGTATAGCGTTATGCAAAATCGGCATTTTCTGCAAAGCACCAATTTCTTGGGCTTTGTGGCTTGTTTGCTTTGGTCGACAGCCTTTGTGGGTATTAAAATAGGTATGAATTATCACACTCCAATTCCGTTTGCGGGTGTTCGCTTTGCTTTGGCAGGATTTTTCTTGTTTCTTTATTATGGCAATAAGAAGGAATATTTTGCCCAGGTGAGGCAGAATTGGCGATTTTTGGTGCTCATGACTTTTGTGCAGACGGTTCTGCAATATGTTTTCTTTTACACTGGAATTAATATGTTGCCAGCTTCTATTGCGGCACTCATTGTGGGGGCTTCGCCGCTTTTTGCAGCGGTGTTGTCGCACCTTTTAATGAGTAACGACAAGATGACTCTCCGCAAATTGCTTAGCTTGCTTATTGGTTTTGTGGGAGTTGCTATTATCTCTTTTGCCAAGGAAAGTCATGATTCATCGGAGAGGGTGAGTATTTTGGGGGTGTTCATTCTTTTGCTTAACGGATTAGTAGCGGGTTATTCTAATGTGTTGGTGGCAAAAAATAAAAGCGATTTAAATCCAATTGTATTGGGGTCTTCCACTTTGTTTTCGGGGGGTGTGCTTCTTGCGCTGGGTTCGTGGGTAGTGCAGGGAAATACGCTTACTAATCCCACACCTGAATATTGGATTGCTTTGTTGTGGCTATCATCGCTTTCGGCGGTGGCTTTTGCGATTTGGTACTCGTTGTTGCGGCGTCCTACGGTGAAGGTTTCAGAGCTTAATATGTGGAAATTTGTTGTTCCAGTGGGGGGAGCTATCCTCTCGTGGCTGATTTTGCCCGAGGAAAAACCACAGTGGGCAGCTATTGTGGGAATGTTGCTAATAGCGCTGTCGTTATTAACTCAAGGGGGTGTTGGTTTGGCTCGACTCTTTGGAAAAAAATAGGAAGTAAGAAACTGTTTTTTTTGGATTCTTTAATAAAACAAGCTGATTTTCATTTCCTAGAAGCTCTATTTTTGCATATTTTTGCAAGATGAAAACTAAACTCTTGCTTTTTGCATCCCTATTTCTCTTTTCTGGAATAGCTCACGCTCAACTTTCTGCCGAAAATTACAATAAAAAAAACGTGCTTTTTTTTGCACCTCGTGCTATGGTAGGCTATGTTTTGCCTACTAATGATTTCCTCAAAGGGGCAAATAATCAGGGTTCGCCCATTAATTGGTATAATTCGCAAAGCTTAGGTTTAGCCGTGCAAACTACCGGAAATAGAGAATGGCACCATGTGTTGAATTTTCCTTACTATGGTGGGGGGGTATACACCGCAGGTTTTCCTCAGGATACCGAGATGGGTAGACCTTTTGCTATTTATGGCTACATGGGCATTCCGCTTAAGCGCACAGAGAAGCACACCTTTGGCTATGAATTAGCTTTTGGTTTTGCTACGAATTGGGATAGATACGACCCGGTAACTAATCCGAATAATATTACAATAGGTTCATATTCTACGGTTTATATTGGTGCAAATTTGGTTTGGTCGTGGGAGATTTCTCCTTTGCTAGATCTTCGGGCAGGTGTGGGCTTTACCCATTTCTCGAATGGAGCTATGCGCAAGCCGAATAAGGGTTTGAACTTGGCGGCACCTTTGGTGGAATTGAGCTACCGATTGGAGGAAATGCCTAAGTTAGAGCGAGAAGTACCTCCGCCATATAAGCAGCACAATGAAATTGCCATTCAGGCGAGCTTCAGTGCGAAACAAGAGGAATATGGCAGCTCGGTTGAGGGGGTGCACTCTACCATAGGTAATTTTAGATCTTATAACTTATCGACAGCCTATATGCGTCAGATTACTTGGAAAAACAAGTTTGGTGTAGGGGTAGATGTGAGTTACGATACGCAAGGAGCATTGACCACATCGCAAGATGAACATGGAAATGTTATGTTGCACACAAGCGATAAGTTTTCCGATAGGTTTGTTTTGAGTCCTTATGGTACTTACGAATTTGTGGTTAACAGATTGTCGTTGGCTTCATCGTTGGGCTTCTATTTGTATAGACAAAAGCCTCAAGGGGGTGCGCCATTCTTGTATCAGCGTATCGGACTGAAATATCACTTCAAAAATGATATGTTCATGAGCATTTTGGTTCGAGCACATAGTTTTTCGGTGGCCGACCTTATTGAATGGGGTGTGGGCTATCGCATTAAGTGGGGAAAAGGATGCTAGTCTAACTATTCTACCCAGAAACAGGAACTTTCAAAATTGAGCACATAGCCTTTGAAGTTTTCAAAGAAATCTTGTCCCAAGTTACCGTAAACGTCTCGCGTAGTGTTGTGTCCGTCGATAATGAGATAGACGTCTTTTATTTTGGTTGACTTGTTATTTACGCCAAATGTCGTTTTCTTCAAGATGAAGCCAGTAGATTTTGAAGAACCTCCAGCACTTGCGGTTTCAAGTTGTTGGGCGGTGTATTTCTTGTTGATTTCTTTCTGAAATTTTTTGTAGTACAGTGGATAGAGCATAGTTATGTTTGCGCCGGTGTCGAAGTGAAAGGCTAGCGGAACATCGTTGCAATTAATTTCTACAATGGGGAACAAGCCGTCAAGTGCCAGATTTTTAGTAGGCAGTGCTGTTTTGTTTTTCGGGACAAAAAGGGTGTGCTGCTGACTAATGTGAATTTCTTTCATGGCGCGAATGATGGGAAACCCAATGATGCCCTCAATTTGATAGTCGGCTTCGGGGAATTGGAGTTGCTCGTCGTCGAAGATGATAAACACGGCATGGTGTATGGTCATTTCACCAATTTTAAGTTCGGGCACCACGGCAACATCACTCTGTACGAGTTTGCCTGTGGCAGCAGAGGTGAGAAAGTTGGTATCGATAATTTCTAGTCCAAGTTTTTCTGCTACTGAACGTTGCATGACTGAAAAGTTTGCCCCTGTGTCGAAAACAAATGATTCGTTTTCAGTTTCAAACGAGGTGTTAATACGATACAAATTAGCCTTATCTTTTGTTAGTTTAAGCGAAACATCGGCGTTTTGCTCTAGTGTTTGCTTGGGGGTGTTGAGCAGTGCAAGCCAAAGCTTTTCGGTGTTTGTGTAATTGTCGTAATCGGTTTGGTTCATCATGTTGCTATAGGTGCTGGTGATGAACTTGCTAGTTTGCCAAGCCTGTTTATATTCGAAAAGATGAATGTGATTCTGCTGCTTAATGGAAAGCAGCCCGAGCATATCCCTAGGCTCGATGGTGCCCGATGGAAATTGAAGTAAGTCGGTGATTTTTGCATTCGATTCTTTGGGGGCATTGAATGCCGCATCGAGATGAGCACCAAAAAACAAGGCATAGCTAGAAGGTAATCGAAGTTCGTTGCTGTTGTATATTCGGCGAAGGTCGAAATATTGTTTTTGCTCTAACTGTTCGAACATACGCTCGATGAGCTGATTGGTGCTTCGATCGAGTTGAGCCTTGGTTTGAAACGTAGTTAAGCAGAGAAGTAGCATGATTGCAATTTTATGAAAAGAAGGTCGCATGACTAGTGATTTTTAGTTAATGATAGACAAATGTAAATAAAAACCCCGAGACAACTCGTGCTTCGGGGAAAATCAAAAATCAACTAACCTCTAAATCGACTGCTAACTATATCCCAGTTTATTAAGCTAAAGAATGCTTTAATGTAATCGGGTCTTCGGTTCTGATAATTCAGATAATAGGCGTGTTCCCAAACATCGAGTCCGAGAAGTGGAATACCCCGTTCCTCTACCACATCCATGAGTGGGTTGTCTTGGTTTGCAGTAGATGAAACGACCAAGCTATTTCCTTTTTTAATCAGCCATGCCCAACCTGAGCCAAATCGAGTTGCTGCGGCATTGGCGAAAGCTTCTTTAAAAGCTTCGAATGAACCGAAAGACTCATCAATTTTTGCTGCCAGTTCCCCAGACGGGCTATTAGCTCCGCCGGGAGTGAGTATTTCCCAAAAGAGGGAGTGGTTGTAAAATCCGCCGCCGTTGTTTCTCACAGCAGGTGAATGTTTAGACACTTCGCCTAAAATGGCTTCAATGGGTTGCCCGTCGAGTGGAGTTCCTTCAATAGCATTATTTAAGTTTGTGGTATAAGCCCCGTGGTGTTTCGAATGGTGAATTTCCATGGTGCGAGCATCGATTGCAGGCTCTAATGCCTGATATGCGTATCCTAGTTCTGGTAATTTAAATGACATAACTTTTAGTTTTAAAGGAGGAGGAATATATGCTATTCTTTCCTCGTGATTTCTGTACCTAAAACGAGAAGAGCGGCTCCAATGTTTATTGATTCTAAATAGAAATTCATGAATAAAATTGATTGCGTATTGAGGATATTGATACGACATAATGTAATATCGGATTGCCTAATGAGTGTTTACGTTTTGTGTTGCAGAAGATCTACTGTCAGGATATTAATTCGTATTAATTGGTTAGAAATATTATTTTTGTGTTTTAATAAATGATAATAAATATGCACAAAAAATTAGTCGTAGGATTATTGCTTTTAGCCAACGTAATTTTTGCTTTTGCCAATGATGCCGAGAAAAAATTTACTTTTAAACCTTACGGTTTTGTTCGCAACGATTTTTACTCTGATACTTATAAAGGATTAGACGTGGCACAAGAAAATTTCTACTTAGTGCCCTACTACACCGGGGTAGATGCCAATGGAAATGACATAAATAAGAACCAAAGTTCAAACCTAACGGCATTAGCCACTCGATTGGGAGTGCGCGTGAGCGGTCCGGAGGTGTTGAGAGCGCAAACATCGGCCGTAATTGAGGGCGATTTTGCAGGCATTACAAAACAACACGCCAACCTGCTACGCATTCGATTGGCATATGTAGATATGAAATGGGAGAAAGTGCGTTTGCGCATGGGGCAAGATTGGCATCCTTATTGGACCGATGGATTGTTCCCTACGGTGGCTTCTTTCAACACCGGTGCACCTTTCATGGCATTCAACCGCTCGCCACAGGTGCGTGTAGATCGTTATTTTGGTGGTTTTTCGCTTGGTGCTGCGGTGCTTTACGAAAATCAATTTACATCGAAGGTGCTTGGTAATGCTTCTTACGCATCAGAGAATCAGGCACAACGCAATGGCGGAATGCCAGAAATTTCAGTGTTTGCTTCGCAAAGTGTGTGCAATTGGAATTTTGCAATAGGTGGTGAAGTAAAACGTATTCAACCTCGATTTACGACCACAGGAACCAGCGAGAGTGTTTATCGTTCCGATGAATATCTTACGAGCTATTCATCGTCGTTGTTGCTTCGTTATAAATCGGAGAAACTAATGTTTACCGCCCGCACATTTTATGGGCAGAACATGACACACCTAACCATGCTTGGCGGCTATGCTGTGGCTACTAAACAAGCGGAAACAGGAGCCGAAACATACACCAATTTCAACACCGTAACAGCACTTTTCAACATTGTTTATGGGGTGAAATGGCAAGTAGGTGCTTTTGGTGGTTATGGCAAGAACTTGGGCACATCGGATGCGGTGTATAATAACGGAGGAAGCATGATTACTGCGGGCTTGTTGCCTAATGTAATGAACCATTGGCGCTTGTCGGCTCATATGGCATATAATATTCAGAATATGCGTTTTGTGTTGGAATATGAACTTACGGAAGCTAACTATGGTGTTGGCGACCTCGATTTCGCTAACGGCTTATATGGCAAAACACATGGCGCATTAAACAATCGTGTGGTGCTTTCCATGGCTTACACCTTTTAACAGGCCTTATGGTAGAAGCTAAGCTGATTTTTCGGTTTAGCTTCTATTTTTTCGATTTGATTCGTCGCTTTTGCGTAAACAAATCATCAATATTTGTGAGTTTATGCCTAGATTATAAATAATTGCTATACTTTTGCATCGCCTTAAACTAAGGATGCATTGGTGGCAAGGGAGTATTTATATTATACCTATAAAGTGTTTTTGTCATCTGTGCTATTTTATAATCCGTGATGCGGACTGCATCATAATAATCTCAACAGATGACATTTGAAGAAACAGGGCTGAAGCCCGAAATTTTGAGAGCCATTACAGAAATCGGCTTTCAAAACCCTACGCCTATTCAGGAAAAAACTATTCCTCACCTTATTCAGAACAGCAACGACTTAGTGGCTCTAGCTCAAACCGGTACCGGTAAAACAGCGGCCTTCGGTTTGCCCATTCTAAACAACATCGATTTAACAAGCAAAAAGGTGCAAGCGTTGATCTTGTGTCCTACTCGTGAATTGTGTTTGCAAATTGCCCGCGATTTAGAAAACTACTCAAAACACCTTACAGGATTGAAAACTGTGGCGGTGTATGGTGGTGCTGAAATACGCAACCAAATTAAAGCCTTGCAATCTGGTGGGCAAATTGTGGTGGGTACACCTGGTCGTACGCACGATTTAATTCGTCGTGGAAAACTTGATGTAACCAACATTCGCTACTCTATTCTTGATGAAGCCGATGAAATGTTGAACATGGGTTTCAAAGAAGAACTAGATGCTATTTTAGAAGATACTCCAGCAACAAAACAAACGCTTCTTTTCTCGGCAACTATGCCTAGCGAAATTGCTCGCATGGCAAAAAGATACTTGAACAACCCCGAAGAATTGTCGGTAGGTTCTCGTAATCAAGGTTCCGACAATGTAGAACACCAATATTATGTAGTTCAAGCTAAAGATAAATATGCTACCCTAAAACGTGTGGCAGATAACTACCCCAATTGTTACGCTATTGTGTTCTGTAGAACTCGTATGGAAACGCGCGATGTGGCGGCTAAATTCATGGCTGATGGCTATAATGCCGATGCACTACATGGCGACTTGTCGCAAGCGCAACGCGATAACGTAATGGATAGATTCCGCAGCAAACAATTGCAAATGCTTGTGGCTACCGATGTGGCTGCTCGTGGATTGGATGTAAACGAATTAACACACGTTATTAACTATGCTTTGCCCGACGACCCAGAGGCTTATGTGCACCGTAGTGGGCGTACAGGTAGAGCAGGAAATAAAGGTATTTCAGTTTCTATCTTGCACGGTAGAGAGATAGGAAAGATGCGCCAAATAGAGAAATTCTCAAAGAAAACTTTTGAGCGCAAACTAGTGCCCGGCGGACAAGGAATTTGTGAAGTGCAGTTGATGCACTTTATCAACAAGGTTGTTGATACCGATGTTGATAACGAGAAGATCAACCCTTATATGGATGCCATTAAAGAACGTTTTTCTGACATGAGCGCCGACGATATCTTGAAACACTTCGTGTCGGTAGAATTTAACCGATTCTTAGAGTATTACCGTAATGCGCCAGACTTAAACGTGAAAGTGAAAGACGATAACAAAGGCGAGCGTAAAGGTAAATCAGGCATCTCTATGAGCCGTATGTTTATCAACGTGGGTAAAAAGCAAAACTTAAATGCTGGTCGTTTGATTGGTATGATTAACGAAAGCTTGCCTGTGCGTAATGCCGAAATTGGTAGAATTGATATTCAACGTAAGTTTTCATTCTTCGAAATCGACACTCAATATTCTGAGGCGTTGGCTAAAGCTATGCGTAAGCTAAGAGTTGAGGGTATTCCTGTGGAAGTTGACCGAGTGCAGGGAGAAGCTCCATCGGGTTTCCAACGTTCAAGAGGTAAGAAAAAATTTGAAGGTGGTGGCAATGGTGGCAACCGTAGACAAACCGGTGCTCAAGGTCGCCGCGATAGAGGTAGCGCAACAGGACGTCGTCGTCCATAGGCTAGCCTAAGCATAAAAAAGGGATTATGAAATTTTCATAGTCCCTTTTTTAGTGCCTTATAAATGGTGTCGAGCATTTCGCTACGAATGTTAAATTTGCTGAGGTGAGTGCTTCGGTTGGGGTAAGTTCGGTTAGAAAGAAAGATGAATGTGATTTTCTCCTTGGGATCCATCCACACCATAGTGCCTGTGAATCCGGTGTGTCCGAAACTTTCTGCCGTGGCATACACACTCGGATAGGTGTCTTTCTCCGATTTATCGCTGTTATCAATTGCAGGTTTGTCGAACCCTAAAGCCCTTCGGTTTTCATTGTCGGGATACTGACAGCGTGTGAACTCTGCCACAGTGGCTGAATCGAGATACTGTTTTCCACCATATTTGCCATATTGCACATACATTTGCATGAGCTTGGCCAAGTCGTTGGCATTGGCAAATAAGCCAGCATTGCCAGACACTCCACCAAGCATGGCTGCACCCTCGTCGTGCACATATCCCTGCACCACTTGTTTGCGGAAGGCATTGTCTTTTTCTGTGGGGGGAGTTCTGTTTTTATCGATACCCTGCTGCATGGGCTGATACATTATATTATATGCACCCAGCGGATAAAAGAAACTTTGGTTGAGGTAGTCGGGGAAGCTTTCTCCCGTTAGCTCGCTGATAACCTCGGGGTAAACCATGAACCCAAGGTCGGAATAAACATACTTAGCTCGGGGGCGCAACGGAGCATCGCGAATAATGTTGTAAACCAAATCGCGCGAGTCTTCATCAGTGAACATTTGGTCGCACACCTGAACCGTGAATTTCTTGTCGGCTTCGGTGTGGAATATCTTATTGTATTTACCACCTTCCATGGTCATGATGTTACTCCAAAAAGGAATCCACTTGGGGAGTCGAGCTTGGTGAGCAAGTATTTCCCGAGATGTAATTTTGTCTTTGTCGGTATTTCTGAAATCCGGATAATAAAACGACATCGGATAATCGATATTGAATTTTTTATCATCGGTTAACTTCATCAACGCAGGAGTAACCGATGAAATTTTGGTAACCGATGCAATATCATACAAATCGGTTTCTTCTACCTTTTGGTTGCTTTCATAATCGTGCGTGCCATAGCTTTTGCTTAGAATAACTTTGCCATCAACCGCAATGAGCACTTGGCAACCCGGATAGGCTTTGTGCAAAATGCCATATTCAGCAATACTATCGATAGTGTGTTCCAAATAGCTCGATGAAATTTTCACCTCCTCAGGGCGAGCATACATCAGACGGTTAATCTTCGGAATGGTCCAACCATCATTAAGCTTAAAGTGCTCGTTTACCCCCACAGGCAGTTTGCCATTAATTCCGATTGCTCCGAATATTGCCTGAGCAGCAGCTTCTTGGGCATCATCGTTGTCTTGATATGTGGTTAGCAAAACATCAGCCTGCTCAATGTCTTTTATCTTGTCGAGGGCATAGGGGTTGCCAAATACCGTAACAATTAGTCGTTTCTGAGTGGCTTTCTCTAAGAAATAACTCATGCTAGGAGTCGTTCCGTAGTTTTGAGCAGGGGTCAATCGTAAACCATGTATGCCTGCAATAACCAAATTGAAGTCTTGAAGCTTATCCATCAGCGCATCAATTTCGCTGTCGGAAGCATTCTTCGAAAGACTAAAATTAGTAACTTGAGTGTATCTGTTCAAAATCCTCTGAAATGGTGATTTTGCCGATTTCCCAATAGAGATTGCCGCAATTTTTAGAGTATCGAGTCCTTGAATAGGCAATATATTTTCACGGTTGATAAGCGCTGTAATACTTTGTTCGTGCAATTGGCGACGAGTAGCAACATAGGCTGGTTTTGCAAGGTCTTGGGCTAGTTGTGCGGTGTTAATGCTGATGTCTTTATCGAGTTCCAACCATTTTTTCATCGCCAATACACGTCGGCAATGATAGTCGATATCTTTCGCGCTGAGCTCTTTTTTGTGCACTGCTTCGGCCACAGCCTTAATAGCAGCCGGAATGTCGGGCACAATTTCTAGCATATCATTACCCGCTTTAATTGCCAATATGCTCGCTTTACCCACATTATACGATGAGGTAATGCCTCCCATGTTCATGGCATCGGTAAATATTAGCCCTTCATAGCCCATTTCCTTTTTAAGCTTCTTGGTGAGTATGTTCTTAGAAAGCGATGCCGGAAGCTTAGGGTTCGACTCCAATGCTGGCACCTGAATGTGCCCAGACATCAAGGCGCTAACTCCTGCTGAAATCATTTGTTGAAAAGGATACAATTCCACCGAATCTAAATGCGCCACATCATGATTGATAACAGGCATTCCAATGTGCGAATCAACATCAGTATCGCCATGCCCGGGAAAGTGTTTGATAACTGCTAAGACCTTTTCATCTTCCAAGCCCTGCGCATATCGCCACGCTTTGTTGCTCACTTTTTTAGGGTCGGCACCAAAACTTCGGTAGTTAATCACCGGATTATTCGGATTGTTGTTAACATCGCTTACAGGGGCAAAATTCACGTGCACTCCCAAGCGGCGAAACTGAGCCCCAATTTCACGCCCCATCTGATATATTAGGCTGTCGTTAGCCAGCGCCCCCAAAGTCATCTGATAAGGATAGTTCGGATAATCCTTCATGCGCATTCCGGGTCCCCACTCTCCATCGGTGCATATCAGTAGTGGCACGTGGCTAGCTTTTTGAAGCTCATTAGTCATGCGAGCCTGATTTTCCACGGTGCCCTGCATGAAGATAATACCTCCCACCTCGTTGTTTTTCACTTGATCTAAGACTGCAGAATTACTTGAGCCATCTTTGCTGTAGGCTTGTGCAATAAATAACTGACCGATTTTTTGTTCCAATGTCATCGATTCCATGAGTTTATTCACCCAAGGGTCGTTTAAGTATTGCAAAAATGCAGGCTTGTTTTGTGCAAAAGAAAAAGAAGGTAAGAAAGTAAGGATCAATGCAAAGGCTACGATCGACAATTTATGTTGTTTCATTGGTATGCTATATTTTGACTGCAAATATCTTAAAAAACTCGGTGAAAGTCAACGTGTGTAGCTAGTAAAACAAGGGCAGAAGGGAATGAAATGGTAACAAAAGGTTTTTTTAACAGATAAACCCACAATTAGTATCCTAAATAACCCGTTGGCAGAATTAGATAGTGGCATTTCAAAATATACGAATCCTATTTTTGTATTGGTTCATTTTTGTTCGAAAAAGACTTGGCGACCTAGACTTTGGTCTTTTTTTGCACAAAAATAGACTTGGTCGCTTAATCTTGCTTGTATTTTTGTTGAAAGAAGTAACGGGCGTTACAGGATACTAATATTTTTTCCACTAACTAAATTGTAATTTCCTGTGGAATAGTGTTTTGCAGAAAAGTACAAGCTATATTAAGAAAATGGGCTCTATGTTGTTTGTAGTGGGTGAAGCCCAGAGGGCTTCAATCTTAATGATTGAGATTAATCCCCTACGGGGAATAGAGGTGTTAATATCTTCATGCTATTAAGATTAATCGCCTACGGCGAAGCATTTTTATGGTAAAAGACACGATTTGCGAGCAGCTGTGTCAAACATGCTACGCCTGTGATGTTTTAGAGTACAAAGGTTAAAACATTCGTATATACAAAAAAAGAAACGACATTTCACATTATAAAGCCTAGTGTTTCAAAGGGAATGACGTAATTAATCAAAATAGGTTTACGCATGTTTTAAATTTCATATTTACGAAAGTTGTATATTATTGGCGTAAATAAGACGTTGCCAGTAATTAAGCAAAAACCAGAAGCAAAGGAATAAATATTATGACTTTAAGAGAATTGGGAGAAAAGTTAAATGAAATGTATAATAATGCCCCAAAAGGAGATTCAGTAGCGATGATACACCTTTTTGGTATTAGATACGCAGACGAAATAAATCAAAGCGGATTTTCTAAAAAGGATATTGCCAATGCGGCAAGAATTCCAGAATCATTTGGAACTGAAATTAGTAAAGGGACCAAACTATCTAAATATGTAAGAGAGAAATGATTTATGAAAATTTGTATTAAAGAGCAATCGGACAACCTAATAGAAAACCATTGGTTTCATCAAATTTTAACGACCCTAGATGGCTTAGAATGTTCGGAATGCCTTCGAGGATTAACAAAGTTATCTCAACCTGCACAAAGAACTCAGATTGAGCATTTGCAGACTTTGATTATTGGTTTACTTGAAAAAGAACATATCGATTTTGAATGGAAAAGTGAACACAAAATAAGTGATAATCGTGACTCTGTTGACATCTACGGAAACCGAAATAATGAAATTGTAATTATTGAACTTGACAAATGGAGAGCCGACCAAGTTGCCAAGAAATTAATATCAAGGACAGCTTTAATGATAGATAAAAAAATGGATTTATTTCTCTATGCTACGGAGGAACTGACAAAATGAATAAGTCGGAATGTTTAAAATTCTTTCATTACGGAAATATAATCCAAACTAAGCTAAATAATTACTACGCTGGATTGATGATTGAATAACTACTGGCAACAATGTGTATAAGCAATAGCGGTTTAAGTACCAAAAGAAAGTGTCGGCTTTTAACTAACTTTGTGCTAAACTGAACAGTTAGTGCATAAAATCCGCTACTGCTCATACACAAAACCGTTGTGGCTAATGCAAGAAAAGCCGAAAATGAAATTTAAAATATGACAATAAAAGAAGCCATTTTAAAAAGTCTTAACGACATAAACGGACTGACAAACTACATGGAAGTTCACGACAACATTGTAAAAAATGGTTATTATGACTTTGGTCCAGCCAAAACACCACCTGCAACAATTTCGGCACTTTTGGGAGACTTTATTAGAAATGGAGATTCTCGTGTAAAAAGAATAAAGCAAGAAGGTGGGTCATACGCATATTATTTGACCAAAAACGAGCAAGATATCGGAATTGAAATCTTGTCAGGCTCGACAGAAACGACTTCAGTAAAACTACCGAAGGTTAAAGTAAAAAC
>JBKEBD010000007.1:0-19247 GCA_047972995.1 Mangrovibacterium sp. | reverse complement strand
TTAGGCCTTTGGTCTAAGAAAAAAAAGCCAAGAAAAGCATTAGGTGATTATAGCGACGGGGTTCCACCTCTTCCCATTCCGAACAGAGAAGTTAAGCCCGTTAGCGCCGATGGTACTGCAGAAATGTGGGAGAGTAGGTCGTCGCCCATTTATTACAGCCCTTGTTGACAGCAATGTTAGCAAGGGCTTTTTTTGTTTTGCTAAGAACTTACTGTGCAAAATACAAAAGCTAGAAGAGTAGATACCATTGTACTCTGCATTACTGTGCACTCCCCAATTTATTTCTCAACTTCGCATGCTGTATTCCTTCAACTCAATCTTTTCTAAAAATAAAATGTAGCTTTTATTTCAAGCCTTACGGCATTCTTTTTGGGCAAAACAATACAAAATCACTACTTTTGCGATTTAAAATTTTTCATCATTTAAAAATAACTGAAAAACCATGAAAAAGATTTTTCTTTTTGTTGCTCTCGCGACAATTTCAGCGAGTGCTTTCGCCCAAAACATTCAAACTCATTATGATTTTGGCGACACGCGCAAATGTGTAACTACTACAGTGGAGATGTTCCGTCCCGACAAAATCGGTAGCACGTTCTTCTTCATCGACATGAATTACAACGAGGGCGAAATGCACGGAGTAACTAACGCCTACTGGGAGATTTCGCGTGCCTTTACCTTTAAACAAGGCTCTTCATTGGCTGCTCATGTGGAATATGATGGCGGTTTTTTTCGTACCGATGGAGCTTTAGGATTACCTATCAATTCGGCCTTCCTTGGTGGTTTGGAGAATACTTGGGGATGGGATAATTTTAACAAAACATTCACCTTGCAAGCATTATTCAAAACTATTCAAGGTAAAAATGATGCATCTTTCCAGCTTACTGCTGTATGGAACACTTTGTGGTTCGATGGTAAACTTTCATTCAACGGGTTCATGGACTTCTGGAAAGAAGACAATGTGGCGATGACTGGCGAGGCTACAGAATATGTGTGGTTGACTGAACCACAATTGTGGTATAACTTTCAAAATGGCATGAAAGGTTTCTCATTGGGTACAGAAATCGAAATGAGTGCTAACTTCTCTGGAAATAAAGGTTTCATGTGTAATCCAACAATTGCCATGAAATATTCTTTTTAGTCCTTTACAAGACTGAATATGCACAAATAAGATAATTTACTATGAGATAGGTTCTATCTTCTTACTATGAGGAAGTAGGATGGAACTGCAAAAAATAAAAAACATGACTTTAGATAATTTCTTTCAACTTAAAGAACACAAGACAAACGTTCGCACCGAAGTAATTGCAGGTATTACCACCTTTCTTACCATGGCGTATATTCTTTCAGTAAATCCCGCAATTCTTGGCGATGCAGGTATGGATAAAGGTGCTGTTTTTACAGCTACTGCTCTTTCAGCAGTTATCGGTACATTAGTTATGGCGCTTTGGGCTAAGCTCCCTTTCGCACTTGCGCCCGGCATGGGTTTGAATGCCTTCTTTGCCTATTCGGTTTGCCTTACCATGGGGCACACTTGGCAGTTTGCATTGACAGCGGTTTTCATCGAGGGTATTATTTTCCTTTTGCTTACGGCATTCAATATCCGCGAGATGATTGTAAACGCTATTCCGAAGAACATTAAACACGCCATATCGGTGGGTATTGGTTTGTTTATCGCGTTTATTGGATTAAAAAATGCAGGAATCGTAGTTGCCAATGATGCTACTTTTGTTACCATTGGTGATTTGGGTGGAAACCATGCGGCTTGGGTAGCGTTAATCTCGGTGTCTATTGGTGGTGTGCTTTTGGCTTTAAACGTGCGAGGAGCATTGCTTATAGCCATCTTTGTTGGAACTTTAATAGGTATTCCTTTTGGCGTAACGCATTTGCCTGAAACATTCGAATTAACTCCACCATCATTGGGTCCTGTCCTAGATAAATTTGAGTGGCAAGATATTTTTACCACAGATATGTTGATTGTTGTATTTACTTTCCTTTTTGTGGATATGTTTGATACCATCGGTACGCTTATCGGAGTGTGTTCGAAAGCCAATATGCTCGATGAAGAGGGACGCGTGCCCAACGTGAAGAAAGCATTGTTTGCCGATGCTATTGGTACTACTGCAGGAGCATTGCTTGGTACATCAACCGTTACCACCTATGTGGAAAGTGCAGCTGGTGTTGGCGAAGGTGGACGCACTGGATTAACAGCCCTTACTACAGCTCTAATGTTCTTCCTAGCTTTGTTCTTTGCTCCGTTGTTCCTTATGGTACCTGCAGCAGCCACTGCTTCGGCTCTTATTTTGGTAGGTGCCATGATGATGACTCCGATCAAAAACCTAGAGCTTGATGATTATACAGAGCTTATTCCGGCATTCTTTACTATCCTCATGATGCCTCTTTGCTATTCTATTGCTGAAGGTATCGTGTTCGGTATGTTGAGCTTTGTAGTATTGAAATTGTTCTCAGGGCAACATAAGCAGTTGACCATATTAATGTATGTTCTAGCAGCTTTATTCTTGGCTTCATTCTTTGTGTAACAAGCAAATAAAGATAAAAGTAGGCAGCCCGACTCATTTGAGTTGGGCTGTTTTCTTTTAGTATATGCTGCGTCATGAACTAGCAATCTGATTTTTGGATGACAAGTTAATAGCATCTAAAGCATAAGGACGTAGCGATGTTTTCATTTCCATTTACAGAAATAGTTGTATTTAGTGTTAAAATTTGATTCTTGAGGAATTGTATTTTCTTTTGACAAAAATAATCCACTAATCAGAAATAAAATGTGAACGATTACAAGATTCTTTAGTAGAATATTGCTTGTAGCGGTATGTTGCAGGGAATATTATGGATGGCAATCAAGAATTGATTAACAACAACTGGGCAGGTATGAAAGGTTCAGAGCGATTGGCTCGCGTGAATACACCATTTGAAGGATGGCCTGTTTCGCCTCATCAAACAGCGAAGAAGCCTATAAATCCGTATTAACAGGCGTGGGGGCAACTTTGCCTAAACGCGATGCTGTAGATGCGCGTGTAACAGCCATGGTGCTTAGTGGAAAGCCAATGACAGAAACAGGTATCATTAAGGATATTGCTGAAGTTGGAGGTTACCCAGAGTTGACATTTGACCCTAAAGATGTGCTTAAAGATACTGATGGTGATGGAGTGCCTGATAAATGGGAAAAACAACACAAACTAGATTATAAAAATCCAGCCGATGGTGCGCATGATGCCGATGAAGATGGCTACACCAATGTGGAAGAATACATTAATGGCACGAATCCACAAAAGTACATTAACTATTGCAATTTTGGTAACAATGTTGACACGATAAGTTTCTAGTGAAATTCTTCGAATTTTAGCTTGCAAAATAAAAGGCTAAGTCCACGCTGACTTAGCCTTTTATTTTTTAGTATCGTTTTTCTATTACTTTCCAGTCGAGCACTTTCCAGAAATCTTCAATGTATTTTGGACGTGCGTTTTGCTTATCGAGGTAGTAGGCGTGTTCCCAAACGTCGCAAGTCATCAGTGGAGTTAGACCATTGGTCATCGGGTTGGCAGCATTGCTTGTTTGCACGATGCTCAATTTGCCCTTAGCATCTTTCACTAACCAAGCCCATCCTGCACCAAACAGCGTAGCTGCAGCTTTATTGAATGCTTCGTGGAAAGCTTCTACTGAGCCGAAATCTTCCTCTAAGGCAGCTTTAAGTGCACCGCTAGGAGCAGTGGCTGGCGAAGCTGAAAATTGCGTGAAGTAGAACGTGTGGTTCCACACTTGTGCCGCATTGTTGAAAATACCGCCCGATGATTTGCGGATGATAGTTTCCAAGTCGGCAGATTCAAATTCAGTGCCTGCAATCAATCCATTGAGGTTGTTCACATAGGCTTGGTGGTGTTTTCCGTGGTGGAAATCTAGCGTGTGTGCACTAATGTAAGGTTCAAGTGCGTCGAGTGCATAAGGTAGCTTAGGTAATTCAAAAGCCATGATATTCAATTTTAAAGTTAATTCATTTTGTTGATTTATATCTGCTAAACGAACTAGTTCGGGGAATGTTCATTCCGAGGTGAAAAATATCTTATGTTTCTTGACTAGATTGTATATTTGCAAAAAAAAGCCCCAACCATCGAAATGATTGAGGCTTAAAGAGGGGAATGGAAGCTTCCCCAGTACCCTGGACGGGATTCGAACCCATGACCTACTGCTTAGAAGGCAGTTGCTCTATCCAACTGAGCTACCAAGGCATCCTTAGCATTTGCTTAAATGCGCTGCAAAGATAGTAATTTTTTGATTAAAAGAAATAAATGGAGTAAAAAAACTAAGCTTGCTGTTTGAAAACAACCTTTTGAAGCTATTTTTAGCCTGTGTTTTGAATAGAATGTATCTGTTATCTATTGTGTTGGTGTGTTCTAATTGACTGATTGTAATTTACTTGTTGATGTTTCTTGTTCAATAGTTAATTTATTATCGATGAGCCTTTCCGAATAATTTTGAATGATAGCCTTTATTCTATTTTCCATGCGATTTTGTACTTCGGGAAGCTGGTTTACTAAATTATGTTTCATGTTTTCGTCGGTCAATATGTGGTGTAAGCCAGTAGATTTCTCCCCATCGAATTGAAGGTAATAGCCATCTTCAATTAAAACATAGCTTCCATTTTTATAATTGAAAACAAAATGAGGAGTTGTTTCAGAAAACATATCATTACCAAATGAAATGTAAGGAGATGAGCACCCCACCATGTTCATGACAGTAGGTAGTATATCGGCTTGCTGCACGAAAGTACTGTCGTTAAAACCTTGATATTTGCTGTTATTTGGGGTATATATCATCATGGGAATTGCAAAGCTTCCCCATTCACTATGATACTTTTGCTGCGTGTGTTGAGACATATGGTCGGCAGTAATAATGAAAATGGTGTTGTTGAACCAAGTAGAGTTTCTGCACGTGTCGAAAAACTTACGCAGCGCATTATCAGTGTAAGCAATACATTGTTGTAGCGGAATATCGCCAGAAGGAAATTTACCTTCATATTTTTCAGGCACTTTAAACGGATGGTGCGATGAAAGCGTGAATACACTGCTCACAAAAGGTTGCTGAAATTTATCCATGCTTTGAGCGAAGTACTGCAAGAAAGGTTCGTCCCAAATACCCCATATCCCATCGAAATCATCGTTGTTGTTATATTCATCTTTGCCGAAGTAATCGTTGAATCCAGCTTGCTTCATGAAGGCATCAAATCCCATGGAACCATTGGGCGCTCCGTGAAAAAATGCTGAATAATAACCTTCATCTTTTAGTAAGCTTGCCAATGAATTAATGTGTGAACCAGAATAATTTGACAAGATAAAGGGCTCGCTAATAGACGGAATACTCGCCATGATAGATGGAAGTGCATCGATTGATTTTCGCCCATTGGCAAAAGCGTGTTTGAAGGAATAGCAATGCTGGCTGAGTGAGTCTAGAAAAGGGGTGTAGCCGTTGTATCCCTCTATAGAGAATGATGACCACCACATTGGGTTTAGAAAAACTGCTATCGCCCATGCAAAACTCATGTTCTGCATTAAAATAGTGTTGTAGTTCTTCGCTGCTGAAATAGCTGGGTTTCTCCAAACTGTTTTTGCCAAGGGTGCGAATAATGGCAAAAGGAGTATTGAGTACCACGGCACGTTGATTTGGTTCGCTGATGTATTTTGAGGCATTGCTCAATGTTATGGGGCGCGTACTGTGTTTAAATCCACCGCGAACACCACCTACAAAAAGGGCTGCCACAATGAGTAGTAGAGCAACGTGACTACTGTAAAATATAATGTTTGAAGAGATGTAGTTTTTGGCATATTTTATTTTCTGAGCCCCAAAGATGAACAGTGTAATTGATGCAATGGCCGATAAACTAACGCCAATATGATCGAATAATGCCAGTTTAAATATTTGACTTAAATTATTGTCATGCTGAAATTCTAGGAATATGGTGGCAGTGGTTCTACGCATGGTGAACTCATAGTAAGCAATATCTGCAGTGTTGATGAGCAAGCAAATGCAGTTGCAAACGATGAAAACCCAATGAGTGATGAGCTGATAAACTTTATTGAATCGGAATTTAAACGGCAATATCATGAGCAATATAACTAGTGCATTGGTGTAAAGCATGGCTGTGCGGTCGAAAATTAATCCTCCGCGCATGATAAGCCAGAAGTCGCTCCAACCTACATTCGAAAAATGATGGAAGTTGAAGGCAAAGAAGCACAAGCGAGAAATGCTGTAACACAGCATAACGAGTGCTAGTCGTAATAAGAGCTGTATGCTGATAGGTATTTGGTTTTTGGCTATTTTATGTTTCATTGATTTGTGATTTTACGCCTTAGGGTGGTGGCCGCTGTGTTTCTGTTTTAGTGCTTTTAGGGTAGAAAAGTAATATTCGTGATGAAAAAAACTGTTCTATTGAAGAAAAAAAAGCAGAGATTTAATTTTTTGATACCCTAGCATGGAAGTTTGGCAATGATGCGCTAAAGCCGTGAAAAATAATTAGCTTTGCTTTCATTATTAATCATCAAAAAAGAAACAATGCGTATTACAACAGAAAACACCATCGCTTTAATCATAGATTTGCAAGAGAAATTAGTGCCAGCTATGGATGGCGCCGATTTTCTTCTTCAGCAAAATGAGATTCTAATTCATGGATTGCAAGAATTGGAAGTGCCTTTATTGGTTTCGCAACAATATACCAAAGGATTAGGAGAAACAGTGCCTCGCATCAAATCAATAGTGAAAGATTTTTCACCAATTGAAAAGGTGGAATATAGCTGCTATCAGGTGGCAGAGTTTGTAGCAAAATGTAATCAGCTAGGTGCGCAAAACGTTATTATCAGTGGAATTGAGAGCCATGTGTGCGTATTGCTTACAGCAGTTGATTTGAAAGAGGCAGGCTTTAACCCAATTGTGGTGCTTGATGCCGTTTCTTCGCGTTCGATGGATAACCTCGATATTGCTACTGATCGTTTGCGTCATGAAGGTATTATGGTTACTTCGGTAGAATCGATTTTATTCGAATTGACTTCTTCGGCTGCTAATCCACACTTCAAAGCCATTTCAAAGTTGGTGAAATAGCATTAACACAAGTCAATGAATTGTTTAACCGCCAATTTTGCGCAGCTAGCAAAATTGGCGGTTTTATTTTACAATCGAAAAATTCAGTATATTTGTCCACCAAATCCCCTTTGGGATTTTTTATTACCTTTATAATAGACGATAATTACACGAATGAAGAATATTCGCAATTTTTGCATCATTGCACACATCGACCATGGGAAAAGTACCCTGGCAGACCGACTACTTCAAATTACCCAAACCGTGAGCGAACGCCAAATGAAAGCGCAAGTGCTTGACGATATGGATTTGGAGCAAGAGCGTGGAATTACCATTAAAAGTCATGCCATTCAAATGGACTATATGCAAGATGGTGAAAAATATATACTCAACCTGATTGATACTCCTGGACACGTGGACTTCTCTTACGAAGTATCGCGCTCTATTGCAGCTTGCGAGGGTGCTTTGCTTATCATCGATTCTACCCAAGGGATTCAAGCGCAAACAATTTCTAACCTTTATCTTGCTTTAGAAAATGATTTAGAGATTATTCCTATTCTCAATAAAATGGACTTGCCCAATGCAATGCCCGAAGTGGTAGAAGATCAAATCATCGACTTGATTGGTTGCGAGCGTGAATCTATTATTAGAGCTAGCGGAAAAACAGGCGAAGGGGTAGATGAAATCTTGCGTCGTATTGTTTCTGATATTCCACACCCAGAGGGCGATCCTCAGTCTCCATTGCAAGCTTTGATTTTCGACTCGGTGTTCAACCCATTCCGTGGGGTGATTGCTTATTTCAAAATATTGAATGGCGAAATTCACAAAAACGACGAAGTGAAATTCATGCATACTGGTAGAAACTATGATGTGCTTGAAACAGGAGTACTTCGCTTAGGCATGGAAGAACGAAAAGTAATGCGCACGGGCGATGTGGGATACATTATATCGGGTGTAAAAACAGCCAAAGAAATTAAAGTGGGCGACACCATTACACACAAAGAAAATCCTTGCGATGGGGTGATTGATGGTTTTGAAGAGGTGAAGCCTATGGTGTTTGCCGGAGTTTATCCGATTGAATCGGAAGACTACGAAGATTTGCGTGCTGCCATGGAAAAATTGCAGCTCAACGATGCTTCGCTTACCTATGAGCCAGAATCTTCGGCTGCTTTGGGCTTTGGTTTTCGATGTGGTTTCTTAGGAATGTTGCACATGGAAATCATTCAAGAACGTCTCGATCGGGAGTTCGATATGAACGTAATTACGACCGTGCCCAACGTGTCGTATATGGTAACTACCATCGATGGCGATCGTACCGAAGTGTATAACCCAAGTGGTTTGCCTTCAGCAAATAAAATTACGGAAATTGAAGAGCCTTACATCCGTGCATCTATTATCACCAAGAGTGATTTCGTAGGACCTGTTATGGGGCTATGTATGGACAAACGTGGACAAATGATAAAACAAGACTACCTCACTGCCGACCGAGTAGAGTTAGGGTTTGATATGCCACTAGGCGAAATTGTTTTCGATTTCTACGACAAACTAAAATCAATATCGAAAGGTTATGCCTCATTCGATTATTATCAGATAGGTTATAAGCCAGCTAAGTTGGTTCGTCTCGATATTTTGCTAAATGGTGAAATGGTAGATGCGTTATCATCGCTCATTCACTTCGATAATGCTTACACTTTAGGTCGCCGTATGTGCGAGAAGTTGCGAGAGCTTATTCCTCGTCAGCAGTTCGACATTGCGGTGCAAGCAGCTATTGGCGCAAAAATTATTGCCCGCGAAACAATTAAAGCCGTACGTAAAGACGTTACCGCCAAGTGTTATGGTGGTGATATCTCGCGTAAGCGCAAACTTTTGGAGAAACAAAAGAAAGGTAAAAAGCGCATGAAGCAAGTGGGTAATGTGGAAGTGCCACAGAAAGCCTTCTTGGCAGTGTTGAAGCTAGATTAGTTTCTTAGTGCGAAGTGCCTGAGTGACAAAGTATCTGAGTGACCTAACGGTAAATGGCGTAGCCCACATAGGTACTCAGGTACTTTGTCACTCAGGCACTTGAAAAACGACTTCTTAAAACTATAAACATGAGCAAAAAGATTTTTCTTTGATTGATTGTTTGTTTATACAATCGGTCTGTTTATCCTTTCCACGGGTGTTACCCTTTCGCTAAAGGCAAATCTAGGTGTTTCGCCAATTCCATGCATTACCTAGTATATAGCCTGCAGTTTTTGTGTTTGGCATTTTCCTCGATCTCACCATGAATTTTTTCTCCTTTGTGCACATTGAGGGCTATCATTATCAAGTTTTCTTTTGCTTGTTGAGCTGTGCTCTTATAGCATTTTGGGTGAATTTAGGAGTGAAATCAAGAATCATTTATTTGCCGGCAAAGGTTTGGCTATGGCTATTGCTGAGGCTTATAAGAAAGAAATAGGCAAAGCGAAAATGATGGTAGATTGTGGCATGGTAGCTATCGATATTGCCAACTGCGATTTAACACTCAATAGTGCGGTGATTGATGCCGAACCATTGTAGATACTATTGCAAAAGCAGTAGAAAAACGAAGTGCCTAAGTACCTATGTAATCTAAAGGTAAATGGCGCAGCCCACTCAGGCACTTTGCCACTTAGGTACTCAGGTGCTGAAAAAAATAAAACATGGCTTTAAGCTTATTATCAGACATAGCGATTATTTTCGCTCTTTCCACAGCGGTAAACTATTTGTTTACTCGCATTAAGATGCCAACCATTATTGGCTATCTGCTCACCGGAATTGTGACAGGACCTTTTGCTTTGGGGGTAATTCATGCCCATGAATCCATCGAGCTAATGGCAGAGATTGGCGTGGTGCTACTCATGTTTACCATTGGCTTGGAATTTTCTATTGGTCACCTCATGAAGATTCGTCGCGTAGTGTTTTTGGGCGGATTTATACAGCTCGTACTAACAGCAGGCATTACCATGACGTCTATTTATTTCTATATGGTAGATTGGCGCTCGGCGTTGTTCGTGGGTTTTCTCATTGCATTGAGCAGTACGGCCGTTGTGTTGAAACTCATGCAAGAACGATCTGAAATTACCGCTAATTACGGACGTACGGTGGTGGGTATTCTTATCTTCCAAGATATTATTCTGATTCCTTTGCTGCTTTTTACTCCCATGTTGGCTGGTCAGTCGGCAAACCCATCGCAAGAGTTGATTCTGCTTTTGGGTAAGACCATAGTGCTTGTGGCAGTGGTGTTTGTGGGCAACCGTTGGCTGATACCTCGTGTATTGAAAAAAGTGGCGATGACCAAGAATCAGGAACTTTTCATGATGACCATTCTTGTTTGCTGTTTGTCGGTGGCATTGCTCACGCAGCAGATGGGTATTTCGCTTGCATTCGGAGCGTTCTTGGCGGGGCTCATGATTTCCGATTCCGACTATAGCCATAACGCCTTTTCCGACCTCATGCCGTTTAAAGATGTTTTCACTAGCTTTTTCTTTGTGAGTATCGGTATGCTTTTCGATGTAAGCTATGTGTTTCACCATCCGTTCACGGTGTTGGGCTTAGTGCTGGCTGTGGTGTTGCTGAAAGCTGTGGTGGCAGGAGTTACGGCGGTAGCTTTGGGGCACACCTTCCGAGGTGCAGTAATGGTGGCATTGGCTCTTTGTCAGGTAGGGGAATTTTCGTTTATCTTGGCAAAATCGGGCATGCGTTTTAATATCATCACAGAGGAACATTATCAGCTCTTTTTAGCGGTGGCAATTATTAGTATGTCGCTCACTCCCATGTTTATGATGGGGGCTTCCCGCGTGGCAAATGTGCTGTTGAAGTTGCCATTGCCTCATTGGTTAGTTGTCGGTTTGTTTCCGCTTCCAGAGCTAACTGTACCTGAATTAAACAAGCATTTGGTGCTGATTGGGAAAGATGCTCGTGCTCGTTCGGTGGGCATGATGGCAAACCATTGGGATATGCCTTTTGTGTCGATTGTAATGGATCCGATTATTGCCGATGAGTTGCAAAAGAAAGGCGAAATGGCTGTTTATGGCGATGCAGTGAATGAACCAGTGCTAGAAAAAGCCCATGTGGCTTCGGCCGATATTGTGGTAGTGTCGGTAGGCAATCGTATTGCAGCAATGCGCATTATCGAAGCTGTGCGACATTTAAATCGCCATGCCGAAATTATTGTGCGCACCAAAAGTGTGTTCGACATTGAAGAGCTATATAAGCTAGGGGCAAATGAGGTTATCCCCGAAGAGTTTGAAACGGCCATTGCTGTTTTCGAACAAGTGATGAAGAAACGATTGATACCCCAACGAAAAATTAATAATTTCCTCACCAAAATACGAGGTTATCATTATGGTTTGATGATGAAAGAAAATCGTAGTGAGGAATCGATTAAACTGTTTAATGAGCTTCCGAATTTAGATATCATTGCCATAAAAGTGAAAGAAGATGCACTCGTGATAGACAAGAGCTTGATGGAGTTAAATTTGCGTAAGAATTATGGTATCACACTGATTGCTATCTTGCGAGCGGGAACTTTAATAGAGCACCCATCGGCCGATTTTACCTTTAAATGTGAGGATTTGGTTTACATTATGGGTAATTGCGATACAATTGCAGACTCTATGCAGTTGTTCGGGGAATAAGATCTCGCATTTTCGAAAAATCACCATTTCACACCTGCTGGTAGCATGAATTACCTTTTGCCAGCAGGTGTTTTTTTGCAATCAGCCTACATATGCAGATAAAAATCACGACACAGGCTAATGTGGTCATTGTGGTAGTTGTTGCTGCTCGATTGACGAATGCACATTTCCTCGGAGTGCATTTCCAGCGGTGCTGTTAATCGGAGTTCCACTAGAATCCGATGAGGTAGCTTGTCGGGGTTCGACTTTATCCAACATTCCCGATGAAGATGAAGCCCCACAGCCGATGCCGTGCGCATAATCAGCGATTTTTCTTTGGAAGGATAGATGAAACTAATCTTTCCACCTTTGGCAAGCAACTCTTTCGCCTTGGGCAGCCAAGCTTGCAGCGGAAAGTGTTGCGCTTGTCGTGCTTTACTTCTACTTTCGCCTGCGGCAATTGTATTTTCAATAAAAAACGGCGGATTGCTCACAATGTGTGCATATGTTTCTTCGCTATTCCATTGCAGGAAATCAGTTTGCACCAGCTTTAGCCGGTGAGCAAATGCCGATTGTTCGAAATTCAGTTGGGCATCAGTGCATGATTCAGCATCAATTTCTATCGCTGTTATTTTGGCTTGTGCATTTCGTTGCGCCATCATGAGCGCTAGCAAACCGGTGCTCGTGCCCAAATCGAGGCAAGAGCTACTGTGGGTAACATTGCACCAAGCACCGAGAATAACACCATCAAATCCAACTTTCATGGCTGCATTTTCTTGAGAAATGCTGAATTGCTTAAAATGAAAAGGTCGGCTCATGAGCTGTGCAAATTGATAACTATTCTTGTTTAAACTCGTTGTTTTCCATCTTTAGTTTCCCCTCTTCTTGCAAATTAGCAAGTGTGCTTTGATATTTCACTTTCACACTACTATCGCCTTTTTGAATGATGTGCAAATCGCGTTGAGGGAATGGAATTTCCACGCCGGCAGCTTTGAAAGCATTGTCGATGGCAATGCCCACTGCGCTTTTAATGATAAGTCCATCGTTGAAGTGTGTCCAGAAACGAATGCTGAAATCGAGCGAGCTTTCGCCAAACCCAGTGAAGATAACATAGGGTTCAGGATGTTTAATCACCCCCGACTGACTGTTAATGACTTTCGTTAGAATATCGCAAACCATGTTGAGGTCGGTTCCATAGGCCACACCCACAAAAACTTCTTGGCGACGGCGTTGGTTAGAGTGTGTCCAGTTGATCACCTCGTTGGCAAGCAGGTTCCCATTGGGCACAATAACATCGGCTCCATCGAAAGTGGAGATGGTGCTAGCTCTAATGCCAATTTCCTTTACTTCTCCCCACAAATCGAGGCTGTGAATTTGAATCATATCGCCAGCCTTTATAGGGCGTTCGAAAGCCAAAATAATCCCCGATGCTAAGTTGTTGAAAATGGTTTGCAAACCAAAACCAATACCTACACCAAGTGCTCCAAAAATGATGGTGATGTTGCTCACATCGATATCGGCAGCCCCCATTGCGAGAATTATCCCCACGGCTACCAAGCTTAAACGAACGAGCATGAGTATAACACCGGCAACCCCTCGCGAAGTGTGGGTGCGGATAAACACTTCACCTTCTAAAATAAAGCGAATGAAGCGCGAAATGTAGATGGTGAAAATAAAAGTAATTACAAAGGCAAGAATGTTTCCCAATGAAATCGACATAGAACCGAGCTCCCATGGCTTATCGAGTATGGTTTTAACCCAGTCGTAAATGGGGTCGAACACCACAAGACTTTTGGCCGTGAGAATGAACCAAAATATAACGCACAAGCTATGCACAATCTTATGACTGGTGTGTATGATGATTGTGCTGTTTTCTTCAAAAATATGCAGCTTGCCGAGTATCTTATCTTCCACAATAAGGTCGATATTGTTGTTGATAATTCTACGCACAGAATATAAAAGGGCACCGCCAAAGATGGCCGTGATTGATCCATTGAAGAACACGCTCATAAGATATGAGTTTCCAATAATATTGCAGATAAGAGAAAAAATAATAGATGTAATTCCCACCACAAGCATGGTGTTGTTCAGCGGAATACTTCGCTGTATGCGGTCGTGATTTTTTAGCCAATCAAACAGGGTTATGTATATGCTAATCAGTGAAATACTATTGAAGAGCATCAGTGCACGGTTCACAATAGCTAAATCGTTTAGCGTGTCGGTAAGCACCACAATGAGCACAGTGCCCACAGCAAACACAAAGTAGCGATAAGGCAAGCGGGTCCACAGGGCAGGCAGTAAAGTTAGCGTGGGAATAAACAGCGAAAGTTGCAATATGGAAAGAATGAGTGTGGGCGCATTCGGATAATTTAAGATGGTGAGTAGTGTGCCTAAAAAAATGGCGGTGATAATCGGATAGGGCGTCTCGTTGTTATGGCTTGTGGTTTTCCCCGCCTTATTTCTGCGCGCAAAGTTATGGCGTATGCGGAGTAAAATAATCGCTATAACGAGCGAACTGATGAACCAAAACAAAAACAAATGATTGTAACTATTTCGATAAGCCTTGAGTGCATATTGTTTAGCACGTAAAGAGCTTTTAATGTTTTCGGTAACCGAAATAGAGTCGGAACCAAGGGTGTGCAGCTTCCATATGGGAAGATTGTTGCTATCGTAGAGGTTTGTACGATAGTCATTTAGCTTGTTTTTGAGCTTTGTTTGAAGATCTTCAATAACCCAAATTCCATTGGTTATTTCGTCTTGCTGATAAAGCAACTCCTTGTTGAAACTAGATAGCATGACAATTGAGCTGTCAAGCATACCAGTGTTTTGCTCTATTCGGCTGATAATATTTTGTGACAATTCATTTAAAGAATCAGACTTTAAGGTCTTTCCCCAGCGGTTCCTTTGCAAACGCGCCTGTTTGAGCTGACTGTCGAATAAAGCCGTTTTGTTGCTCATGGCTTGGCGCATTTTGTTTAGCTCGTCATATTCTTTGGTAAGTATTCCCTGAAGATTTTCTATTTGACGAGCTTCTAATTTATTGAAATTATCCCCATCGAGATATTGATTTACCTTGTTCGCCTTTTCCACTTTAGCCAACTTAATGGAGTCGAGCAGTGCCTTGTTTTCCGAAGAGTTCAACTGTACTGATACATCGCGGAGGAAACGTTGTGTTTTCTCGGTTTCGGCACTAATTTGATTAATAGCATAGGGCATCTGAGCCAACGAATCGGTTTTGGCATCGTTAGCCGAAGAGTTCCAACTGATAAAACAGCAGAACAAAAGAGCAATATATTTAATAGCGTGGGGCATCATGAAAGTATTAATAGTTAGTGTGCTAATAAAATAGAAGCACCGTGTAGTTTCTCCTAAAATTCTATCGACAAATTTAACTGAAAAATTTAGAAAATGTCCCAAATATCGCTAGGATAAAGTTAATAGGATAATCTGAATTGAGAATGGACAATTAGGAATTACAAATGGGCAAATTTTAATGAACAATTGTGAATCCTTTTTTGTATTTAGTTCATTTTTGTTAAAAAAAAAGACTTCGTCGGATGGTCTAGCTTGTATTTTTGTTGTAAAAAGTAGCGGGCGTTACAGTTTGCTTGCATTTTTTTCACGAACTAAATTGTAATCTTCTGTGGGAAAGTGAAAGCTTATCCAGAACTCAGGTTAGTAGGTAGCATGTTTGACACAGCTGCTCGCAAATCGTGTTTTTTGCCCTGAAAACTCATCACTGTTTTTGCCGAAAAACAGCTCTATAACGTTTTGTGTGTAAATACTTCGCCGTAGGCGATTAATCATAATAGCATAAAGATATTCACACTACTATCCCCCGTAAGGGATTAATCTCAATCATTAAGATTGAAGCCATCTGGGCTAGGCAAGGTTGGGTATTAAGTTTGAAGCCCGATGAGCTAATTACCCACTACAAACAACATAGAGCCAAACTTTTAGGTCACCCATGAATGCTAATGTTGTGTTGTGCAAAGAGTATGCTGTTTTTTCGTTAGATGGTCAATTCATTGTACTTTGTCTTTTTTTTTTTAACTTTGTAATCGTTATTATATCAAAGGTAAATTGCAGAATACAAACTAATTAAAACACTTTTTATGAAATCAGGAAATATAATCGTACTACTTTTATTTATTTTGGCTAGCTGCCAAGAATCGGCTCCTATAAATAATGGACCTAGAGTGAAAATTGACTTTAGCCAAGACGGAAGAAAAGTCGGAGAAGTGGGTGAGTATGGTTATGAATTTTGGAATAATTTCGATGCTCCAATATCGAAAACCTACGAAGGTGTTACTTTTACTCTATCTAAAGAAGGGGAAACCGGCGAGGGATTAAAGAGCTCTTGGTATAAAGTGGGGACTTCTACATCTAAGCTTGCAAGCGACGGTGTTACTGTGGAAAATGGTAATGATGGTGCTGCTATAAAACTTACAATCTCGGGACTAAAAGCAGGGAAGCATAGTCTATTGGCATTCCTAAATAATATTGACAGTCCGAAATCTAATACTTTTGCCCCTATTGATATTTATGTAGACGGTAAACTTAGCGCAGATAATATCCAACCTTCAGTAAGGGTTTTGGATAATGCTGATTCTCAGACTGAGTACATAGTTTTCGAAGCTAAAGAAGGACAGGATGTTGAATTTGTTTTCGAAGCGGATAAGGCATCCGATGCTTCGAACAAAAATGTTATTCTTTGTGGCATTGAACTTAATACCCCGAATGTAAAAGAACAAGCAACAAAGCCATATCCTACTGATGCAGATGAACATGTGGATGCAGATAATGGAAAGATAACATTATCTTGGACTCCATCTCCGAATGCAGCCAAACACATGATATATCTAAGTTTTAGAAAGGACGAATTAGATGGATATGTAGACCAATTTGACTCTGTATATATTGGGGAAACAAAAGAGAATTCGATGCAAATTCCTGATATAAAATCTCACAAAACATACTATTGGAGAGTGGATGAAGTAGACAAAGACGGACAAATAACAGAAGGTAAGGTTTGGTATTTCCGTCCTAGACACCTAGCCTTCCCGGGTGCCGAAGGTTATGGAAGATTTGCCCGAGGAGGTAGAAGTGGAAAAGTTGTAGAAGTTACCAATCTAAATGATGATGGTCCGGGAAGTTTCAGAGAAGCTGTAAATAATGATATCGGACCTAGAACTATTGTTTTTACAGTAGGCGGAAATATCGAACTTAAATCTAGATTGATTATTAATCAACCATATATTACAGTAGCAGGACAAACTGCTCCCGGAGAGGGAATTACATTAACTCGTGCACCGGTTGGGCTAACCGGTAATGACAATATTATGAGATTTATGCGCGTGAGAATTGGATCCGGAAAAACTTATGATGGAATGGGTCTTACAGGTGCTAATCATAGCATTATCGACCATGCTTCGATAAGTTGGACTATCGATGAATCGTTTAGTTCGAGAGGTGCTCATAATATTACATTGCAAAGAACTCTTATTTCCGAAGCTCTAAACAAAGCAAACCACCATAAATATAGTGAAGGTAAGATGCATGGTTTTGCTGCAACTGTAGGTGGTGATGTTGGTAGCTTCCATCATAACTTATTGGCTCATAATTATGGTAGAAATTGGAGTATTGGTGGCGGGCTAAGCGGAGATGGATATTACACAGGACGAGTGGATATTAGAAACAATGTGGTATATAATTGGGGACGCAGAGCTACCGATGGAGGTGCGCATGAGGTTAACTTTGTTGGGAACTATTACAAACCCGGTCCTGCAACAAGCTTTTTCTATGCATTGAATATGCAACACGAAGGAGTGGGAAAGGGTAGTCAGAGAGCTTATTTTGCAAACAATGTAATGACAGGATATTTCGATGAAAGCAATCAAGAAGACGGAAGAAAGCAAACCACAACTAATAATGAAAATGTAGGCTACGAAACTTTCGTTGATGAGCCATTCTTTGAGTCGTATGTTGAAACTCAATCTGCCAAAGCAGCATATAAGGATGTAATGTCGGATGTTGGTTGCACTCAGCCTTTATTGGATTCGCACGACCAACGCATCGTAAAAGAAACCATCGACAGCACATATACAAACATGGGCTCGCTAAGCAAAATGGGAGGAATGATTGACACTGAAAAAGATTCGGGAGGTTTCCCAAATTATAAAACTTACAAAAGAGAAGATAATTGGGACACCGACCATGACGGACTACCAAACTGGTGGGAAGAAGCAAAAGGTCTAAATCCGAACTCGGAAGCAGGAGATTTTTCTGATTCAAACCGAGATGATAATGATGATGGATTCACTGAGCTCGAAGATTACTTGGCATGGTTGGCAATGCCTCATTTCTTTGAGAAGGCTGATAAAAAGTTCACAATTAATCTTGCAGATTATTTCAAAGGATATCAAAAATATAATCCGGAGTATGAGTTGGTATCTTCTAATGGAGCATCAATATCTTTCGAGAATGGGGTTATCGAAATTGAAAGTATAGGCAAAGGTTTTGCATATTTCACAATCGAAGCTACAGATAAGGAAGGCGATAGTAAACTTCGTGAGTTTACTGTTTTTTATGAGTAAATGATAACTAAAATGAACAAAAGCATCATAATATTTGCAACATCCCTTATCTGACCTATGTTAGGAAATACAGCTAGAGAAATGCCATGTAGGATTAGATCTAAAATTTGCTTGATTACTGGTTTGTATGTATTTTGTTGCGTCTGAAGAGTCCGATCGTTTTTGATTTTGTGGTGAAAAAAACAGGAATTCTTCGTGCTTTTTATTGAATCTCGAAAAAAACTTTCGGATGATAGTGTTTTAATAATGTTCGATTAAGAAAAGATTGTTGTGTGTCAGTATGTTATTTTGTCTTGCATCATTGGGTTTGCAAGCACAAAAAGTTAGCTTTTTTGATGAAACTGTCTTTCCGAAAAACGTTGGAAAAGGAATCTATCAATAAAAAACCGGTCTGATTATAAATCAAATTGTATTAACCTGAGTTCTGGATAAGATGTTGCCTCAGGTTAATAGAAAACTTTATCTGATTCTTTATACTTATAATAAACGTAACTGAGTATTACATCTATAACGATAAGTATTAACCTGAGTTTCGGATAAGCTTTCACCACAGGATTTATTTCAAGAATAGCTGCACTTAGAAGCCTTTTGTTCTGCTCAAAAGCAGAACAACCTGAGGCAAAATCTTATCCGAAACTCAGGTTATTAAGTAGGCAGGTTGCCAAGGTTTATTCTTCTCAACTTGCAAACCACCAATAAACGCAGGTAATTTAAATCTACCAACTTCCGCCTAATGCCTTATACAAATCGGTGTATGCACTCAAATGTCGAAATTGAAGCTCAGAATTATACAATTCTATTTCAAAGAGAGTCCGCTCGGCATCGAGTACTTCCAGATAACTTGAGATTCCACCATCATAACGCTGTCTGGATAAACGAGCTGCATTTGCTGAGGCATCAAGTTGCTTTTTGACAAAGCTGACTTCTTCTTTAATGGTTTGAATATTTATGA
>JBKEBD010000044.1:0-12544 GCA_047972995.1 Mangrovibacterium sp. | reverse complement strand
TGTTAGAACTATCTAACAAAAGGGATAACACTTGAACATCTTTATGACGCAACTTTAAATCAGTTCCTTCGATAGACACTATTTGCAAATGTATTTTGATGTTGTACTTGCCAATTTTATAATGCTTTACGTTTGGAGATATTTTCAGTATTTGTTTGATTTGAGATAGTACTACTTGGGGCATCACCGGCTTAGAAATGTAATTCAACGCTCCTATATCAAAAGCTTTAACTTGACTATCACAGTCGATTAACGCCGACATTCTTCTATGCCATGAGCGGACAAATGAAAACAATGATTGACCGCACCTACGAGCGACACAAAGAAATGATAAACAAAGAATTCTATTTCATAGTTGCCGGAGCTGATAAGAACCCCGACAATCTGAAACCGGTAGTCCAAGCGTTCCACGGATTCTTGAAATCACTGGCGAACCCAATTGAGCGTGGAGTTATCTATGGCGCAGGAGCATGGGACAAAGGCTCGGTAGAAAAAACTCCCGCAATGAAAAAAGCTTTTGAAATGGGGAAAGGTATTTAGTTTTGATAAAGGATCATTTTGTAATAACCACTTTTATTTGTTGCGTATGGTTTGGGTGTGGCTATTTCGGTCAGACCGTGCCAATGATTTCGGTTCAAACCGTGCCACTAAAAGAGATTGCAATGTTCAGTCTTGAAAAAGTGTTTCAGGATTAGACAAATATAAATTAAACTTCCAGAGAGTATAGACTCTCTGGATTTTTTTTGTTTTTATATGATATAATTTTTAATTCTCTTAGGCTTTGCATTAAAACACATATCTATATGAAATGAGATCAGGCAATCAGCAAGTCAATTAGCTTGGGAGATGCCTTTCGAGGTTAGCTTTCCGCGCGTTTGTCCTTGAAGAATGTGCCGTCAGTTCTTTATCGTTTCGCCATGCCTCACTAAAATCAGTTTCATTTCTTCCGCTTATATAAAAAATGGTGCCATCGTTCCTCTGTATAGTTCTGTCGGAACATTTCAACACGAGCCATGATAAAGAATAGATCCGACAAGCGATTCATGAATTGTAGTATTACAGGAGGTAGCTCGTCCTCTCGATTCAGTGTCCATAGGCGGCGTTCGCTGCGGCGTGCAATTGTCCGAGCCATGTGCAAATGAGACGAAACCAAGCTTCCTCCTGGCAGAATAAAGTAGCTGTCTTTTTCATCCATTTGCCCTGTCAGATTGTCTATATGTTCTTCTACAAAGGAGACGATGGTGGTATCTAACTGATTCGGATTCTTTTCTCTGATAGCGGAGGGATTGGCTACGTGCGACATGATGATCATTATTTCAGACTGAATCCTGAACAGCATCTCCTGCCATTCGTGTTCTGTAATAAGGAATGACCTTACGACATCAATTATACTGTTAAGTTCGTCGATACAGCCGTTTACTTCGATACGGATGTTATCTTTATCAACTCGTTGTCCGCCATGTATCCCTGTCTTTCCTTTATCGCCACCTCTTGTATAAATCTTCATATCTGTTCGTTATATAGTTTAAATAAATCATCCATTTCCGCCCAATAGATATGGGTATATCCGGCTATCGCGTTTTTGTATCGTAACAGCTTAGTGTCTACCGACATATTCAGGGCGTTGTATTGTTGAGCGACACTCTTTTCGCTGCTGTCGGTATGTGAATAATGGAACTCATGCCCTTTGACGGCAATCCCATTGTACCTAAAACTACGGTATCCCAACTTCAGTTTCATCTCTTTCATGGAGGCTTTTTGCGGGAATATCCCTACCATTGGATATTCATACCCATCCTTATCGGTAATGGAAGATGAAAGGTACATCATTCCCCCACATTCGGCGAGCAATTTGCCTCCTCCATCAACATAATCGCGAATGCTTTTATGCAGTTCTTTATTGTTGCTGAGTTGCTCCGGATATCCACCAGGGAAATAGACAAAGTCGGCTTTGGGCAGACACTTATCCTTCAACGGGCTAAAAAAATAACATCGCCTATTCTTTTCAGATATTCGATGTTTTCGTGATACATGAAGTTGAAGGCTTCGTCTGATGCAACGGCCATTTTAAGCCTTGATGAAGCAGTCTTTCGTTGAGGATCTTGCATCATTAACGCATTAATAGGCACCTGGGTAGATACTAATAAGTCATCCAGATTAATATGTTCTTCTATCAAAGAAGCTGCTTTGCTTGCAAAATCATCAAATAGGTATTCTTCTCCTAAACTTAACCCCAAATGCCGAGAAGGAATTCCAATCTCTACGTTCTTGGGCAAATAAACGAATGACTTAATACCAACATCCTTACATACCTGTTCTAAAAAGGCATAATGACTTTCCGAACCCACGAAGTTAAATATAACTCCGATAAGATTGACTTTCTTGTCAAAGTATTTAAATCCATACAATAATGGAGCAACCGAATAAGCAGTAGATTTTGCATTTACAACTAAAACTACCGGAAGCCCTAATGTTTTTGCTATTTCTGCACTGCTCCCTTCCATTTTATCGTAGCCGTCGAACAAGCCCATTACTCCTTCTGTAATACAAACATTATTCGGCATCGCATATCTAGCATAAAGACCTCTGACGTGCTCTTCGGAAGACATGAACAAGTCCAGGTTGACCGACTTGTTTCCCGATGCCATATCATGATACTTCGTATCGATGTAATCAGGCCCACACTTAAAAGGTTGTACTTTCAGTCCTCTGTTCTTTAGAGCTTTCAGCAATCCTAAAGTAACAGTTGTCTTTCCGGAACCGGAATGGGGGGCGGCAATTAAAAAGCTTGAGATTTCTTTCATTCATTTTTTTGTTTTGGTAGACTCAAAGATAAACATTTAAAATTTGAGTGAAAGCTGCGGCTATCTCTCTGTGCTTTTACTAATGGAATTTATCTAGAAAAATAAATTGCCAATAAACAGGCACGGAGTTTTAAAAGTTAGTATATTAGCTGTCGTCTTTGTTCGTTCACTAACGAAGCTTAATAGAATTGCTAAAATTTAAAACTTCTTACGATGTTTAGAAAAGATACCTATGTACATAGAAGAACTCAGCTAAAGAATAGAGTTCAAAGTGGAATTGTTTTACTGTTGGGCAATGTAGATGTGCCTTGGAATTATCGAGACAATGTCTATCATTGGCGTCAGGATAGTAGCTTCTTATATTATTTTGGGCTCGATTTTCAAGGTTTGGCGGGTATTGTTGATGTGGACAATGACACCGAAATTCTTTTTGGTGATGATGTAAGCATGGATGACCTCATTTGGATGGGACCGCAGGTGTCGTTGGCAGAAAATGCAGCACAGATAGGATGCCAAAAGACAGCAGCATTTAAGGCTCTTTTTTCTTACATTGAAGAGGCAAAAGCACAAAAAAGAACAATTCATTTTCTTCCGCCTTATCGTGCGGAAAACAAAATATTACTTCAAGATTTATTAGGCATTGCGCCAGCCATGCAAACCGAAGCTAGCTCGTTGGAGTTGGTGAAAGCAGTGATTGCTCAGCGTGAAATTAAAGATGGCGATGAAATAGCGGAGTTGAAAAAGGCTTGGAATATAGGCTATGATATGCACATTCATGCCATGAAATCGTGTCAAGAGGGAGTTTGGGAACAAACCATTGCTGGGCAAATGGAAGGCATTGCTTTGGCATCGGGCTGTGATCCGTCTTTCCCCATTATTTTAAGTCAGCATGGCGAAACCTTGCACAACCATAAGCATGATGCGTTGCTTCAAAATGGCAAGCTGATGCTTGTTGATGCAGGTGCAGAAAGTTTAATGCACTATGCTTCTGATTTTACACGCACTTCGCCTGTTGGTGGAAAATTTTCGGCACAGCAGAAAGCAATTTATGAAATAGTGCTTGCGGCAAACAATAAGGCAGCATCGCTGATAAAACCGGGGCTTACTTATCAGTCTATTCATTTTGAAGCCTGCAAGGTGTTGGTACAAGGGCTTAAAGCAGTAGGCATTATGAAAGGTGATGTAGATGAAGCGGTAGCCAATGGAGCGCACGCACTTTTTATGCCTCATGGATTGGGGCACATGATGGGGCTCGATGTGCACGACATGGAAGATTTGAATCAGCACTATGTGGGCTACGATGAGAAAACTCGCCCATCAACACAATTCGGAGCAGCGTCATTGCGCTTAGGCAAAGAGTTGAAAGAAGGCTTTGTGCTTACCAATGAACCAGGCTTGTATTTCATTCCGGCACTTATCGACCAATGGCAAGCCAATGGAACCAGTGCTGACTTCATTAACTTTGAAGAGCTGAAATCTTACCGTGATTTTGGGGGCATTCGCTTGGAAGATGATTTGCTTGTTACAGCCGCAGGTGGTGAATATTTAGGCAAACGTTTGCCAATCGAGGTAGATGAAGTGGAAGCAATGATTGCCAGTTCGAAGGGCTAAATTATGATCGCATAGGGTAATCCTATGCAGTAGATAAAGGAAATGAGAAGCGCCGAAGGTGTGGAATATTAATCTATTTCACGCTTTTGGCGCTTTGTTTATTGTGTTTATAACTTTCTAGGATTAAGCTAATACACATACAAAAAACTTTAATCGAGTTTCTCAGCTAGCTTTTCAACTTTATTTGCCTCAAACCGACAAATTGCGATACCTCTAGCTACTTGCTGCCCGATACCAACGGCGTTGAATGAAGATAAATTTCCACATCAAGCTGTTCGCACTTGAAATTCTCGTTTTTATTGATAAAAAATTAACGCAAAGTTATAAGAGTAAAAAATACTTCTTATATTTGAGGCATGAAAATGAATGAGGAATAAGGGACAATAAGTTGAAAGTTTTGAGGAGTGGTAACTTCCAATAGCTATTCTTTATTGTCAGCTCTTTCCGCAAAGCGCAACCGAATGATTAAGTTTCATCAAGAATTGCAAGAAGAGTTATATGGCAAATATCCAAAGCACTTAGTGGCTGTTGATAACGTGATATTTGGCTATGATGATGGAGAACTGAGAGTGTTGCTCTATCCACGCAGCTTCGAGCCAGCCAAAGGAAATTGGTCGCTCTTAGGTGGCTTTTTGCATTCCAAAGAATCATCAGAAGAGGCTGCCGCTCGTATTGTGCAAATTACCACCGGTTTAGACGAACTATACATGGAGCAAGTGCAAGTGTTTACACACCCCAATAGGGAAGAGCAAACACGCGTGTTGAGTATTGTTTATTATTCGCTCATTCGATTGGCAAAATACGACGATAGCTTATTGAGGCAATATGGCGCCGAGTGGTTTTCGCTAGAAGAGTTGCCCAACTTAATATTCGATCATAGCGAAATGATTGAATTGGCATTAAACAAACTACGCCAAAAAGCATCTATTCGACTGATGGGCTCGGAGTTACTGGCCGATAAGTTTACAATTAGTCAGCTTCGTCGATTATATGAAGCCATGTATAACAAAGAGTTCGATCCCGGCAATTTTCGCAAAAAGGTGCTTTCGCTAGGGGTGTTGGTGCGTTTGGAAGAAAAAGACTTTGAAGAGTCGAAAAAAGGAGCTTACCTCTATCGATATGAAGAGGAAGAAGAAGCCGAAAATGAAAAAGAAATAATTAAGGTAATCAATTTTATATAACAAGTTAAAATACATAAAAATGGCAACAGTAGATATGAAGAACTACGAAGTGTGGTTCGTAACAGGTAGTCAACACCTCTATGGTGATGAAGCATTGAAACAAGTGGCTGACCACTCGGCAGAAATTGCAGCATCTTTTGATTCATCGGCAGAAATTCCAGTGCGTGTGGTGTTGAAACCAACAGGAACAAGCTCAAAAGCTATCCACGATATTTGCAAAGAAGCAAACAGCGCAGAAAACTGTGTGGGTATCATTACTTGGATGCACACATTCTCGCCAGCTAAAATGTGGATTCATGGTTTGCAGGAATTGAACAAACCAATTCTTCACCTACACACTCAATATAACAAAGAAATTCCTTGGAATGAAATCGATATGGATTTCATGAACTTGAACCAAGCAGCCCATGGCGACCGCGAATTCGGTCACATTATGGCACGTATGCGCATGAACCGCAAAGTAATTGTGGGGCACTGGACCGATGCTGCAACCGTGAAAAGAATTGCAGTTTGGACTCGTGTAGCTGCAGCTTATGCCGATTCTCGCGATATGCTAGTGGTACGTTTCGGCGACCAAATGAACAATGTAGCTGTAACCGATGGCGATAAAGTAGATGCAGAACGTGTGTTTGGCTATCATGTGGACTATTGCCCAATTGCAGAATTGGTAGCTTACCAAAATGAAGTAACCGATGCTGAAGTAGCTGAATTGGTGAAAACATATGAGGCTGAATATGAATTGGCAGACAACTGCAAAGAAGATGGAAAAGACCGTCAACAAGTAATACATTCTGCTCGCATTGAAATCGCTTTGCGTCGTTTGCTTGTGGCTAAAGGTGCGAAAGCATTCACCACTAACTTCGACGACCTAGAAGGTATCGACCAATTGCCTGGTTTGGCATCACAACGTTTGATGGCTGAAGGATACGGTTTTGGTGCTGAAGGCGACTGGAAAACAGCAGCTCTTTACCGCACCATGTGGTTCATGAGCCAAGATTTGCCAGACTATAAAGGCTGTTCTTTCTTGGAAGATTACACCTTGAACTTCGATGGCGAACAAAGCGCAATCCTTCAAGCGCATATGCTTGAGGTTTGTCCGTTGATTTCAGACCACAAACCAAAACTAGAAGTTCACCCATTGGGTATTGGTGGCAAAAACGACCCAGCTCGTTTGGTATTCACTAGCAAAACAGGAACAGGTGTAGCAGCAACTGTCATCGACATGGGCAACCGCTTCCGCATGATTGTGAATAAGGTAGATTGTATTGAGTCGAAAGCATTGCCTAAATTGCCAGTAGCAAGTGCGCTTTGGATTCCACAACCAAACTTCGAAATTGGTGCAGCAGCATGGATTTTAGCAGGTGGTACACACCACTCTAGCTTCTCTTACGACCTAACATTAGAGTACATGGAAGATTTCGCCGAAATTCTAGGTGTCGAAATGTTGGTAATTGACGAGAAAACAGAAATCGCTAACTTCAAAAAAGAATTGAAGTGGAACGACTTGTACTACCACTTGGCGAAAGGATTATAGTATTTAATATATAAATAAAGAATCTGGAACTCGATACAATTGATTTTCAGATTCTTTTTTTCTAAACCTAATTAAAAATAAATGATATGGCTTTATTAGACTGGATAGTCATTGGGGTTTTTGCTTTAATGCTAATTGGTGTTGTTCTTTGGGTAGTAAACCAAAAGAATGACAACTCGGAGGACTATTTCCTCGGTGGAAAAGATGCAACATGGATTGCGATTGGTGCATCTATTTTCGCATCAAACATTGGTTCAGAACACCTGATCGGATTGGCAGGAGCCGGAGCATCAAGCGGAATGGCAATGGCGCATTGGGAAATTCAAGGATGGATGATTCTTATCTTGGGTTGGGTGTTTGTGCCTTTCTACTCACGAAGTATGGTTTTAACCATGCCTGAGTTCCTAGAAAGACGATACAACTCGCAATCGCGTACCATTCTTTCGGTGATTTCGTTGGTAAGCTACGTGTTAACAAAAGTGGCGGTAACAGTATATGCCGGTGGTTTGGTGTTTCAGCAAGTGTTTGGCATTAAGGAATTGTGGGGCATCGACTTCTTTTGGATTTCGGCCATAGGTTTGGTACTTATAACTGCTGTATACACTATTTTTGGCGGTATGAAATCGGTTCTTTACACATCAGTGCTACAAACACCTATATTGCTTTTAGGTTCATTAATTATTCTAGTGTTGGGTTTACGCGAAGTTGGCGGATGGGATGAAATGGTACGTATTGCCAGCACGCATGTAGTTAATGATTATGGAGATACGATGACTAACTTGATTCGTGATAATCGAGATCCTAATTTCCCTTGGTTGGGTGCTCTTATAGGTTCATCAATTATTGGTTTTTGGTATTGGTGTACCGATCAATTTATTGTGCAACGTGTACTTTCCGGTAAAAACGAAAAAGAATCGCGAAGAGGTACAATATTTGGTGCATATCTCAAACTATTACCTGTATTCTTATTCTTAATTCCCGGTATGATTGCTTACTGTATTCACGTGAAAACAGGTTCATTCTTACCAATATTAGATAATGGTAACCCAAATGCCGATGCAGCATTCCCAACTTTAGTGGCTAAATTACTTCCTGCGGGTGTAAAAGGTTTGGTAGTCTGTGGTATCTTGGCAGCCTTAATGAGCTCGCTTGCATCATTGTTTAACTCTTCAGCTATGCTATTCACCATCGACTTCTACAAACGTTTCAAACCAGAAACTCCAGAGAAACAATTGGTGCGTATTGGTCAGGCTGCAACTATCGTTATTGTAATCTTGGGTATCCTCTGGATTCCAATCATGCGATCAGTAGGTGATGTGCTTTATACTTATCTTCAAGATGTGCAATCAGTTCTTGCAGCGGGTATTGCAGCCGCTTTCTTGCTTGGTATTACATGGAAACGGGCATCAGCTCAAGGTGGTATGTGGGGCTTGATTTCAGGTTTCATTATTGGTATGGCTCGTTTGGGAGCTAAAGTATACTATTCTAACGTTCATGGAGCTTCGGAAACATGGTTTAAAGATTTATTCTATGATATGAACTGGTTATTCTTTTGCGGATGGATGTTCTTATTCTGCTGTATTGTAGTGTTCGTAGTGAGTAAATTCACTGAAGCTCCTTCAGAAGAAAAAATTCAAGGTTTGGTATTCGGAACTGCAACTGAAGAACAAAAAGCAGCAACTCGTGCAAGCTGGACTACTTGGGATGTAATTCACTCTGTAATCATCTTAGGTTTAACAGCAGCATTCTATATTTATTTCTGGTAGAAATTAGATTTGATTGTTGAATTGTTAGATTATTAGATTATTGGATTTTTAGATATTAGACTGTTGCAATGTCAGAAAATCCAATATCTTTAAATAAAATCCAAAAGAAAAAAGAAAATGCTCGAACAATTAAAAGAAGAGGTTTGCAAAGCCAACCTCGATTTAGTAAAATATGGCATGGTAATTTTCACTTGGGGAAACGTGAGTGGAATCGACCGTGAAAAAAACTTGGTAGTTATTAAGCCTAGCGGAGTATCATACGACAACATGAAACCCGAAGATATGGTGGTAGTAGATTTCGACGGTAAAGTGATGGAAGGAAAATATAAGCCATCGTCGGATACAGCCACACATATCGAGCTATACAAGCAATTTCCAAACATCGGCGGAGTGGTTCACACCCATTCGGAATGGGCTACTAGCTTTGCTCAGGCCGGCAAAGGTGTGCCTGCCGTGGGAACAACACAAGCTGATTATTTCTATGGCGAAGTGCCTTGCACACGCAAGATGACTGCCGAAGAAATCAAAACCGACTACGAATTGAACACCGGCAAAGTAATTGTAGAGTGCTTTCAAAGTCAAAATATTAATCCTGACTATGTGCCCGGGGTGTTGGTGAACAACCATGCACCTTTCACATGGGGAAAAGATGCGCACGATGCGGTGCACAATGCGGTGGTGCTTGAGGAAATTGCGAAAATGACTTTCCGCTCTTTCCAATTGAACCCAAACACCACAATGGACCAAGAATTACTCGATAAGCACTTCTTGCGCAAGCATGGTGCAAATGCGTATTACGGACAATAACTAACAATTAAAGAAATGGCAAAATATACAATCGGACTAGATTATGGTTCCGACTCTGTGCGCTCACTAATTGTGAATGTGGAAGATGGAACAGAAGTGGCTAGCGTGGTATTTCCTTATCCACGTTGGGCGAAAGGTTTGTATTGCAATCCCGCAGCAAACCAATTCCGTCAGCACCCACTCGACTATTTAGAAGGACTAGAATACACGATCGTGGAAGCTTTAAAACAAGCTCCGGCAGGAGTGGCTGAAAACGTAGTGGGTATTTCTATTGATACAACAGGTTCTACGCCTGTGGCGGTAAATGCAGAGGGTACACCTTTGGCATTAACTTCAGAATTTGCAGAAAACCCCAATGCTATGTTTGTGTTGTGGAAAGACCACACGGCAACAAAAGAAGCCGATGAAGTTAACGCATTGGCTCACCGTTGGGATATCGACTTCACCCAATATGAGGGCGGGATTTACTCGTCGGAGTGGTTTTGGTCGAAAATCTTGCACGTGTCGCGCGTCGATGCACAAGTGCACGCCAATGCGCACACTTGGGTAGAGCATTGCGACTGGATTCCTGCTATCTTAACAGGAACAACGCACCCAAGCAAATTGCTTCGCGGACGCTGTTCGGCTGGGCACAAAGCCATGTGGCACGAATCGTGGGGCGGACTGCCAACCGAAGAATTTCTTACAGAACTAGACCCGCTGTTGAGCGGATTACGTGCTCGCCTGTTTGAAGACACCTTCACTTGCGATGTGCAAGTAGGTAAACTTACCGAAGAATGGGCTGCAAAACTCGGATTATCAACTGAAGTAGTAGTTGGTATTGGTGCATTCGACTGCCACTTTGGGGCTATTGGTGCAGAAATTGAACCATATCATTTGAGTAAAGTAATGGGAACATCAACTTGCGATATCCTTGTTGCTCCAAATGAAGAAGTTGGCGATAAATTGATTGCTGGTATCTGCGGACAAGTAGATGGTTCAGTAATTCCAAATATGCTTGGCATGGAAGCTGGTCAATCGGCTTATGGCGACTTGTATGCTTGGTTTGTGCGCGAAGTTTTAATGTGGGGAGCCAACAATGTGCTGGCAAAAACGAGCATTGTGGACGAAGCTACTCGCAAGCAATTAATCGACGAAATGGCATCGAAAATGATTATCGAGCTTTCAAAAGAAGCCGAAACATTGCCTATCGACGAAAATAATACCTTAGCTATCGACTGGGTGAACGGAAGAAGAACCCCCGATGCAAACCAAAAACTAAAAGGAGCTTTAACCGGCTTGAGCATGGGGACAAATGCAGCACGCATTTTCCGCGCTTTGGTTGAGGCTACAGCCTTCGGTTCAAAAGCTATTGTGGACAGATTCATAGAGCAAGGAGTGCCAATTAAAGGAGTGATTGCTTTGGGAGGTGTGGCAAAGAAATCGAACTTGGTAATGCAAGTGCTTTGCGATGTGCTTAATATGCCAATTAAAGTGGCGCGTTCAGAACAAGCTTGTGCTTTGGGTGGTGCTATGGCAGCTGCTGTTGCTGCCGGGGTGTATGTCACTTGTGGTGAAGCGCAAGCGAAAATGGGCGGCGGATTCGAACTCGAATTTCACCCAATCGCTGAAAATGCAGCCAAGTATCAAGCTATCTATGCTAACTACAAAAAGCTTGGTGACTTCATTGAAACTGAGTTGACAAAGTAGATATTTAGATATATATTAGATTTTTAGATGTTAGATTTTTAGACTCTGGTCTAGCAATCTAATATCTAGCAATCCAACAATCTAATATCCAACAATCCTCCCAAAACAAGAACATATGAAATTAAAAATTGCAGCAATAGCATTGGCAGCGGCTTTTACAGCGTGCTCGCCTGCAAAGCAAGAAAAAACAATCGGTTTAGATAAAGCCCAGTTTGAAACAACCGTGAACGGCAAAGAAACCAAGCTATTCACCTTGAAAAATGCTAACGGCATGGTGGTAGAATTGACTAACTATGGTGGTCGCATTCTTTCTATTCATGTGCCCGATGCCAATGGCAAATTTGCCGATGTGCTTCTAGGCTTCGCTAGCTTAGAGGAGTATAAAACCAACGAGTATAATGCGCTTATCGGACCATATGCTAACCGCATTGCCGATGGACAAATTACAATCGATGGCGAAACTTATCAGCTTTCAACAGCCGATAATGGTAACTGCTTGCACAACGGTGCTGTGGGCTTCAAACACAGTGTGCTTGATGCGGTGCAAGAAGGTAATTCGCTAGCTATGACTATTCACAGCGCCGATGGTGAATTTGGTTTCCCGGGAAACAAAGTCGTGAAAGTAACATACACCCTTACCGATGACAATGGTTTGCAAATCAACTATGAAGCTACAACCGATAAGGCTTGTCCGTTTAATTTGACTAACCATGCTTACTTCAACCTTAAAGGCGAAGGCAATGGCGACATTTTGGGTCATGTAATGTACATTGATGCCGATTCAACTACCGCAATTAATGAAGAATTGATTCCAACAGGTGAAATTGTGTCAATTAAAGGTTCTGACCTTGATTTCACAACTCCAACAGTAGTGGGCGACCGCATTGATGCCGATTCTGACTTCATCAAATTAGGAATGGGATATGATCATAATTTTATCCTAAATAAGAATCAAAATGATCATGAAATGACTCTAGCTGCTCGCGTAGAAGAACCAACGTCAGGTAGAGTGCTTGAGGTATATACCACAGAGCCTGCTATTCAGTTTTATTCGGGTAATTTCCAAGATGGAACGCTTACCGGTAAATCAGGAAATAAATACCAACGCAGAACCGGTTTCTGCTTGGAAACACAACATTATCCGGATTCTCC
>JBKEBD010000021.1:0-7916 GCA_047972995.1 Mangrovibacterium sp. | reverse complement strand
CGATACTTTGAGAAGGCTTTAGTTGCAGGAGACAAAGAGGCTGCTTATGCAATGGACTTATTTCAGAAGCTATATGCTGTGGAACGAGAGGCAAAGGAAGCAAACTTAAATGCAGCGCAGCGAAAAGAGCTTCGATTAGAAAAATCATTGCCTGTTTTTAATGTTTTTGCCAACTGGATAGAGAAGACTCGCACACAATGTCTTCCTCAATCTTTGCTTGCTAAAGCAATCGGATATTACATTGGAAGAGCGAAGTCATTACGCGTTTATCTCTACGATGGTAATTTGGAAATTGATAATAATCTGGCAGAAAACGCTATTCGCCCCATTGCTTTGGGCAGGAAGAACTACCTCTTTGCAGGATCCGACAACGGAGCAAAGCGTGCAGCGATGATGTATTCCTTTTTTGCCACCTGCAAGAAGCAAGAAGTTAATCCATATCAATGGCTCCATAGAGTATTAGAAATAATACCGAGCTACAAAGTCAATAAACTTGCAGACCTACTACCGGGAACACTAGAGCTATAAACTCAAAAAGAGAACTCAAATGAAAATCCTCGTAATGCGAGGATTTTTTAATATGTACTTGCTCGGAGGGATACTAATGTACTAATGTGATGGTGTGGCAATGCTATAATAAAAAAGCGTCAGAGGTGCGGAATATCAATGTATTTCGAACCTCTGACGCAATTCTACCAGAGAGCTAGTCTGTAATCAATTCTAACTTTCTACTTCAATGTCATTTCATCAAGTAAGTAACCTGCCCCTGCAAACTTATCTATAATGAATAGCACATAACGCACATCAACCATAATATTTCGACAACGGTCGGGGTCGAACATAATATCGCTCATAGTACCCTCCCAACAACGATCGAAATTTATACCAATCAATTCTCCGTTAGCATTGATAGCCGGGCTACCAGAGTTTCCTCCGGTGGTGTGAATTGAAGCTATAAATGCCACAGGTAATTCGCCATCTGCAAGGGCATAATTACCGTAATCAACCGAATTATAAAGGTCTCGCAATTGCTGAGGTACATTATAATCGTAAATTTCAGGATTGTCTTTAGCAATAATGCCACTCAATGTTGTGTAGTGCTTATAGATCACTCCATCTACAGCCTCATAACCTTCTACTTTACCGTAAGCCACACGCATGGTTAAATTATTAGCGTCGGGATAAATATGCTCATCTTTTTTCATCTCCATAATGCCTGCCATATATCGTTTTTCAAGCACCTTAATTTGTCGATTGATATTTAAATAAGGTTCTCTAACCTGCGCAAATCCACTAGCCAATTCATCATTACAAATCACCAACATATCTTTATCAATGCTCGATTTAGCCGATAATTTTGCTATCCAATTATTAGTAGCTTGCTGATTACAGAAAATAGATTTTCTATAAATACGATCAAGCAATCTAGTATTATCGTAACTCAACATTATTTCCGAGAAGTTTTCAGGCAAATAATCGGCTTCCAAACCATCTTGCAACATACGCATCACTGCTACAAATACAGCCTCATCGGTAGCTTGATCATAATCTTTAAAATAAGTATCGGCTGCTTCTTGCAATTTAGTCTTAACGTCTTCTACTTCTTCATTTGTTTTCTTAGCCAAATCTTTGGTTAGTTGCTTCACTTTACGCACAAAGGCTAAAGCATCGGTGCCCGAATTCCATGTTTCTGAATAATAGTAGTAAGCTTTTGAAAGTGGTGCAAACTTCGCATAGAGATTATCTAGCTCAGGCAACACATCGGCATATTCTTTCTTGGTTTCAGGAGACTTGTTTGCCCACAAAGCAAAATCAGCCTCAAAACGCTCTTTTGTATTCACAGCGTCTAGGCGCTTCAATCCGTTGATCTCGCCTTGCCATTTTTTCCAACCGTTAGCTACCGAAGCATACTTTGCTGAATATTTAATGCGCACTTCGGCATCGGCATCCATATGTTGCTTCATAACATCTAACTTCTCGGTGCGAATTGCCACGCGAAGTGGGTCGGTTTGGTGCATCAACATATCTACTGCATATGAGGGCAAGTACTCATCGGTACTCCCCGGGAAACCAAACACCATTACAAAATCTTCGGGTTGTACTCCATTCAATGAAATTGGGAAGTGTGATTTTGGCTGATATGGCACATTATCTTCAGCATATGCTGCAGGCTCATTGTTTTTGTTGGCATAAACACGGAATACCGAGAAATCTCCAGTGTGTCGAGGCCACATCCAATTGTCGGTATCGCCACCAAACTTTCCAATTGCCGATGGTGGAGCACCTACCAAACGTACATCTTTAAACACATTATATACATAAATGAAATACTGATTGCCCTTAAAAAGAGGTTTCACTACAGCATCAACAAAGTCATTGGTTTTAGCTTCTTTTTCTAGTTTGGCAATATTCTCCTTCATCTTGGCTTCTTTCTCTTTCAGCGACAAGCCTTCAGTTCCGGCAAAAACCAAGGTCGAAACATCTTCCATTCGATCTAAGAAGCGCACTTCTAAACCCGGATTAGACAATTCTTCCTTTCTATTCTTTGCCCAAAAACCATCGGTTAGGTAATCATGCTCTACCGATGAATGTGCTTGAATCTGCCCATATCCACAGTGGTGGTTGGTAAAAAGTAGACCTTGATTAGAAACCATTTCACCCGTACATCCTCTGCCGAAAAGCACCACCGCATCTTTCATGCTATTGTGGTTCACGCTATATATATCTTCAGCGGTGAGCTTGAAACCCATTTTCTGCATTTCTTCAATATTGTACTTCTTCAGTAGGCTCGGGATCCACATCCCCTCGTTCGCCCACGAACTAAAACCTAAGCTTATCAGTAAGCTTAAAACTAAAATTTTTCTCATGTTCATCTTTCTATATTAAACGAATATTCTTCATTAGTAATTGACACCTTCTGCACTCCATAGGCATAAGCCGCCACTTCATAGGGGTTGAAGATAAACTCCACGGCTGTATCGGTGATAATGAATTTACTCAAACTTTCCAGCCCTTCCACACCTTTAACTACCCAATTGCATTCTCCAATCTGGGCTTTTAGTTTTTCTTTCACCAGATACACCAATTCATCGGGGTTGTCTGAAATCAAATCAGCAATTGTCAGCAATTGACCCTCCTTCACATCATAAGTATAGGTATAATTGAAAGTCATGCCATGTGCTCCACCTGCGTAGTAATAGCACAACAATCCCACCGAAACATATCGATTGTTCACCACTTCGTTCTCTCCAATTATTTTCACCTCAAAAGGGCGAAACCATTCTTCGTGCTCTTGCTCGGCGGTTTCCTTCCTACACCGGTCATAATAAGAATCTACCACGCCAATCACTACAGAATCAAGAGCCTCAATTTCAAATGTTGGATAGTCCGCCTGAAAATTATAGCGTTTATTTTCTTCCTGCATCGTCTGCAATGAAGCGGTAATTTCTTTGGGTTTTGCACAAGCCACAGCAAGCAATATCAAAAGCCCAATGGTGTATTTCATTTTCTGATTCTTTAAGGTGAATTTCGACATCAAGTACCGTCAGGTCGATTCTCAAATGAATTAAAACTCCTTCAGTGCGTGGTATAGCTTATGAATTGGCAAGCCCATCACATTGTAGAATGAACCTTCAATCTTGCAAACTGCTACAAAACCAATCCATTCTTGAATCCCATAAGATCCAGCTTTGTCCATGGGCTGATACTTATCAATGTAATAGTAAATTTCTTCATCGGTAAGTTCTTCAAACCACACCTCTGTAACTGCATGAAACGAGCGTTTCTTTTCCTTTGTAAGGATAGTTACCCCCGTAATCACTTGGTGTTGATTGCCCGAAAGCGAACGAATCATTTGATAAGCTTCTTCTCGATTTGCTGGTTTACCAAGCACTTCGCCCGTTTTCCACACAATCGTATCGGCTGTAATAATCAACTCATCGTCGTCCATTGTTTTTGATAGTGCATCGGCTTTTAACTCCGATAAAAACTCAGGGATGGCAGTCATGCCCAAAGTTTCAGGATAGACTTCTTCCACACTTGCTGGGCGAACAGTAAAGCTCAAGCCTAGCTCTTTTAGTAATTCTTGTCGGCGTGGCGATGCCGAAGCTAAAACCACGCGATAGTTTGATAGGTTTTCTAACATTAGGTTGATCTCCATGTAAATGCGTTATCATTCAGCCAAATGCCTTGCGCACGCATTACTTGTTCAATTACATCGCGCGCACAGCCTCTTCCTCCTTTTTTTGGTGATATGTAGCTTGCCACAGCTTTCACTTCATCGCAAGCATCTTTCGGACAACAAGGGAATCCCACCATTTCCATCACCCTAAGATCGATTAAATCATCGCCCATGTAGAGCATATCTTCTAAGGCTATACCTACTTCAGCGGCATACGATTTTAACACCTCAACCTTATTACCTGCTGCCATGTAGATGTGTTGTGCACCCACCTTTTCGTAGCGTAAACGCACTGATTCGGTATTTCCTCCCGTAATAATTGCGACTTGCAATCCCATGCTTACAGCGTTTCTAATGGCGAAACCATCTTTCACGTTAGTGGTGCGCATTGGCACACCATCTAAACCAAGTGGGCTTGTATCTTCTGAAAGCACGCCATCTACATCAAAGATGAGTGCTTTTATATTTAATAGTTTGTCTTTTACAAATGTCATATTTTATTTTTTTACTTCTCGGTAGTTCCTAATTTGTAATTTTTAAAAATCTGCTTCGACACAAATTTATATAATTCTTGCAACTCTTCCTTATTTTTTAGGAAATCTAGGTGCTTATTCATTACTTTTTCGTCAAATCGAACGGCAGGACCTGTTTGCATTTCTCTTGGATTGGCGTGCATTACCTTTTGAGCCGTTTCTTGAATTAGCGGACGCAGGAGGTTAAAATCTAAATCAGAGTCCATCATCAAATCATGACCTATTGTGTACATATAGTTCACAAAATTACACACAAACACAGCTGCCAAATGCACGCTTTGTCGTTGATTCGAGTCAACATCGCGCACATCATTAGAGAGCTTTCCTGCTAAGTTTTTTAGTTGAAGTGTGAAAGCTTCCTCGGAAGACTCAATGCAAAAAGGGATGTAATGAAAATCTACATCGCGCAATTTTGAGAAAGTCTGCAACGGATAAAACACACCATAGATAGATGAAAAATCCTTCAATATCGACATTGGAATTGAACCTGCGGTGTGCACAATCTTACTATTCCGGTGTGGGAAATCGCAAAGCACTTGCTCTAAGGCATCATCCTTCACCGAAAAGAAATATAAATCAGCATCGGCCGTAAGCTGAGTTAGATCATGAGTAAATTTAGCTCCTACTTGCTCTGCCAGCAATTGAGCCGACTCCTCAGTTCTGCTATATATCTGATTAATACTTATCCCTTTGCTATATAAAACTTTCGCTAATTGTGTAGATAGATTACCTGCCCCCACAAAAGTCACACGTTTAATTTCTTGCATTTCTAGAGTTGTTTATTTTCTAATAATATAACTGACTTCTTTAAAATGATAAGACTCTACAACATCATTGGTTTGATGACGAATGAGCAATTGACCTATTTCATTTATGCCTATAATTTTTCCCACAAAAACACCTTGATCATCGGAAAACTTATGCCATCCTCCCAAACGATATAGCGACTCTACAAAGTAAGCATTTATGCGACTAACAGCTTCTTCTGTGCGAATTTGTTCGTAATAATATTGAATGCGAGAAAGTACAGCCTGCAACACGTCATTTAAATTGTAATGTTGCTCTGTGAGTTGTTTCAATGAAACTGGATTAGGTGCATCGGAAAGGAATTGCTCTTGATTTACATTTAAACCAATCCCCACCACGGCACTATGAAACCCTACCCCTCTAATCTGATTTTCAATTAAGATACCGCAAATCTTTTGGTCGCCCACGTAAATATCGTTAGGCCATTTCACCTTCACCCCTTGCACTGCTTTCCTTAATACATCGGCGATGCCCAAACAAACCGCCTTCGACAAAAGAAACTGTCGAGCAATGGGTAAAAACGTGGGATATAGCACCACACTGAAAGTAAGATTCTTCCCACATTCGCTTTCCCAATGATTACCCTGCTGCCCCTTTCCTTTCGGTTGGCTATCGGCCACGTACACCGTAAACTCTGAAGGCTCTTTTGCCAACTGTTCTTTTGCATAAACATTCGTGCTAGCCAATTCTTGGTGATATATAATCTCCATGATAAATGCTTCTATTTGAATTTCCCACAAAGTTACAACAATGTGCTCAGCAAAAAAGAAAACTACTCAAAACTCTAAGCTACTCACATTATTAAGCTCTATGCAAAATCTGATGCCCCAGGGCAAATGCATGTAGATGTATATTCTCATAAGTCGTAACAGTCTATCTTTAGACCATCCAGCCGCCTTTTTATTAACCTGAGTTTCTGATTAGAAGAGCCGATAATGAAAATTGGTAAGTAAGCATATTCTTTGCACCTTTAGGTCTCCTAAAACATATAAATACAATGAGATATAAACTTACTTACCAAAGACAAAGTTAGTGAAATTTACTACACTGTTGATGAGTTTTTTGTCGAATATGCTGAAGAAATCAGGCAGCCAGCTCAAATATCTGCTCCAGAAGCTAAAAGAACGCAATCGCAAGCATCGAATGTCGGATAGTGAAATTATCACCATCCTGCATCTCTACCACTTTGGAACCTTAAAAAACTACAAGCATTACTACCTCCATTTTATTGGAGTTCATCTAAGCAGTGAATTTCCTAAATAATTGTCCTATAGTAGATTTATAGCAATTTAGCACAAGGTTTTTATTCCTATGATGATGTTCTTAAATATCATTTGCTTTGGCAACTGTACAGGGATTAGTTTTGTAGATAGCACCAAAATAAGCGTTTGCCACAACAAACGCATCTTCAATCACAAAACCCTTGATGGTTTTGCAAAACGAAGGAAAAGTACCATGGACTGGTTCTATGGCTTCAAACTGCATTTTGCTTGCAATGAACGTGGAGAGATACTTAGTTTTTATCTTTTTCCAGGCAATATGGACGATAGAAATCTCGACATACTTGAAGTGATCAAAGAGAAACTATTCGGCAAGTTGTATGCTGACAAGGGCTACATATCAACTATAATAATCAACTTAAAAACATTTGTGATATCGAGCATTCTAGACACCGAAGCATTCATAATTTCATCATGAATTTAATTGGTACAATCGGAGCTTATGGCTTTTTCGAAAAGAAGCCATCTATCCGATTTGAACGAAAATTTGAAGAGCAACAGCTGGCTCTTTCTTAGGTAAAAATATAAGATTAAAATACTATGCCCTCCTAGTAAAACTTGGAGGGCTAGGAGATTATATACTATTAACTTACGGTGGTAGTCTACTAGTTCTTATCCGAAACTCAGATTATTATCAAAAAAAAAGATAGCGGAGCAATTTTTAAAGAAGAAAAAGTCTGATAAAGTACAAAAAAAGAGATCCCTCCGAGCAAGTACATAGTAAAAAATCCTCGCAAGTACATTATCTTCCGAGGATGTTCATTTGAGTTCTCTGTTTGAGATTATAACTCTAGTGTTCCCGGTAGTAGGTCTGCAAGTTTATTGACTTTGTAGCTCGGTATTATTTCTAATACTCTATGGAGCCATTGATATGGATTAACTTCTTGCTTCTTGCAGGTGGCAAAAAAGGAATACATCATCGCTGCACGCTTTGCTCCGTTGTCGGATCCTGCAAAGAGGTAGTTCTTCCTGCCCCAAGCAATGGGGCGAATAGCGTTTTCTGCCAGATTATTATCAATGTCCAAATTACCATCGTAGAGATATACGCGTAATGACTTCGCTCTTCCAATGTAATTTCCGATTGCTTTTGCAAGCAAAGATTGAGGAAGACATTGT
>JBKEBD010000035.1:0-5475 GCA_047972995.1 Mangrovibacterium sp. | reverse complement strand
CTGATTTCAATAAGTGGGATCCTATGGCAGAAAAGTGGGAACTTTATAACATAGACGAAGATTGGTCGGAAGCTACAGATTTAGCCGATAAATATCCGGAGAAATTGGAAGAAATGAAAAACCTATTTCTCATGGAAGCAACCAAAAACAATGTACTTCCAATAGGAGGGGCATTTTGGTCAACAGCAGCTTTGCACCCGGAAGATGCACCTGCCAGCCCATTAAAAGAATGGACTTTTCCGGGGCCGATAACTAGAATTCCAGAAGGCAATATAGCTCCCCGTTTTGCCAGTGTTTCCAATCAAATGGATTTTAATGTTACCGTGCCTAAAAATGTCAACGGGGTATTAGTAGCTGTAGGGGCCTTTGCGGGAGGAGTAACCTTGTTTGTAAAAGACGGCTACGTGAACTACGAATACAATTACTTCCTGATGAACCGTACCAAGATTGCTGCCACAGAAAAATTACCGGAAGGTGATGTGGATATACAAGTAATTTCTAAACTGGAAAATGGCCCGGCATCAGCGATGAACATCACCATAAAAGCGAATGGTAAAACCATAGCTGAAGGTACTGTGCCCAATTCAATTGCATCGACTATCTCCTATAATGATGGTTTTGACATAGGTGAAGATTTGGGTTCTCCGGTTTCTGAAGCTTATTATGACAATGCTCCTTTTGAGTTCAATGGGAAGATAAATGGAGTCAAAATTAAATATATCGATTAGAGATTTTGTCTAGAATCGCATGAAAATTAATATTTAAATATATTATCAAATGAAAAAGTTACAGCTTTTATCTTTAATCCTGATGACGTTTGTCGGTTTTAGCGGACAGACAATAGCTCAGGATGTATTGCCATTTCCTCCAGTCCCGTCGGCATCGACGGCAGGTATTACGATTGAAGAGTCAACCTACAAGAACCGTGAAGTGCCAAATCATTTACCCGAAGATGCTCCTAACATCGTGATTATCATGATTGATGATGTAGGACCAGGTCAAGCTGGTACCTTTGGGGGCGAGTTTCAAACTCCAACCCTGAGCAAGATAGCCAATGAAGGTATTAGTTATAATCGATTTCATTCGACCGCGATGTGTACCCCAACTCGTGCGGCCCTGCTCACAGGCAGAAACCATCATCGAGTAGGTTCGGGACAAATTACAGAGTTTGTCAATGACTGGGATGGCTACTCTGGTGTGATCCCGAAGAGTGGTGCAACTATTGCGGAAGTCTTAAAAAATTATGGTTATGCTACAGCAGCTTTTGGTAAATGGCATAACACCCCTGCTACAGAAACAAGCCCCATGGGACCTTACGACCATTGGCCCACAGGTTATGGTTTTCAACATTTTTACGGGTTTCTGGCAGGAGAAGCCTCTCAATGGGAGCCTACCTTATACAAGAATACCACTCTGGTAGATGACAGCCGTTTCCGAAAAGAAGGATACTACCTAAGTGAGGACTTGGCAGACCAAGCTATTACTTGGGTACGCGATCAAAAGGCAATCCAACCCGATAAGCCATTCTTTTTGTATTGGGCAAGTGGAGCGGTTCATGGACCACATCATGTAGCTAAAGAATGGGCGGATAAATACAAAGGTAAATTTGACGATGGCTGGGATGAGTATAGAAAGCGTGTTTTCGAGAGAGCTAAAAAAATGGGTTGGATTCCATCAAATGCGCAGTTAACACCAAGACCTTCCACTCTACCAGCATGGAAAGACATACCAGAAGATGAAAAAGCCTTTCAAATTCGATTAATGGAAGTTTATGCCGGATTTGCAGAACATGTTGATGTACAAGCTGGAAGACTTATCGATGAACTCGACAAAATGGGTTTCAAAGAAAATACCTTAGTGTTTTACATTTGGGGAGATAATGGAGCTTCGGCCGAAGGGATGGATGGTTCAATCGCAGATATGCTGACAAATAACGCAGTAAAAACCACTACCAAACAACAAATTGCCGCTCTTGATAAGGTGGGAGGTTTGGATGCACTTGGTAGTCCAAAAGTAGAAAATATGCACCATGCAGCCTGGGCTTGGGCAGGCAGCTCTCCCTATAAATCCACCAAGATGGTAGCTGCACATTTTGGCGGTACCAGACAACCCATGGCGGTTCGTTGGCCAAAAAAGATAAAACACGATAATATTCCTCGTTCACAATTTCACCATGTTATTGACCTCGCACCAACCATTTACGAAATTCTTGATATTACACCCCCCAAAACGGTGAACGGTATAGAACAAATGAGTTTAGATGGTACCAGCATGAAATATACATTTGACAATTCGAAAGCCGAAGGGCAGAAAAAAAACCAATATTTTGAAATTTACGCAAGTCGAGGTGTGTATCATGACGGTTGGTTTGCTAGTGCGTTCGGACCAAGAACACCTTGGGTGCAAGGTTTACCAAATTTAAAGGACTGGAATCCCATGAAAGAGCAATGGGAATTATACAATCTGAATGAGGATTGGACACAAGCCAATGATTTGGCTAAAAAAAATCCGGAAAAGCTCGAAGAGATGAAGAATATATTCTTAGTGGAAGCTAAAAAAATAAGGTCTTACCCATTGGCGGAACATTCTGGTCAACCATTGCTATGCACCCGGAAGATGCCCCCAGAAGCACACAAACCGAATGGACTTTTGCAGGCCCTATTAGTCAAATATCGCAAGGAAGTGCTCCGAATTTTTGGAGTAAATCCAACCAAATAGATTTTGATGTTACGGTGCCTGACAATGCCAATGGTGTACTTTGCGCTATGGGTACTTATACGGATGGTATTACCTTGTTTGTTAAGGATGGTTATGTAACCTACGAATACAGTTATTTCCTCATGGATCGCACCAAAATCAAAGCCACGGAGAAGCTACCAAAAGGCAAGGTTAATATTCAAGTGGTGTCAAAACTGGAGAAAGGCCCCACATCGGCCCTGAATATAACGATCAAAGTGAATGGAAAGGAAGTCGCATCAGGCGTAGTTCCCAAAAGTATTGCCTCGACTGTAAGTTACAACGATGGCTTTGATGTAGGTCAGGACTTGGGCTCGCCGGTTTCTGAAGCTTATTATGACAATGCTCCATTTAAATTCAATGGGGAAATTAACGGGATTAATGTTAAGTATATCGACTAAAACATCATAGAAGTGAAAACCAGTAATGCTTAACAAGTTTGAGCATTACTGGTTTTCTTATTCAGAACTTCCGCTTGTAACTGTTCAGCCATTATAAGACTCTCCCAATGTGCGAAGTTTATCTATTTTTCGCATATAAACCCAGTCACATAATTATTTGTTTTTCAAGAAAATAATCACAGAAATATTCATATAATTTCTTGTGTAAATGGGACTTGTTGAGTATCTCTGCTCCCATGAAAGACAAAGTTGGAGATATTGCAAGCATAATGGAAACACTGACCCAAGAGCTACAGTTAATGCGTCAAAATAATGATGCCCAATATACGTTCATATGCCAACTTAATCGTAATATTGAAAGGCTTCTGAAGGAGAATAAAGAGCTAAGAAAACGCTTATCAAAGTATGAGCAACCTTATAAGGACAGTAGTAACAGTAGTACGCCTCCATCCAAAGAGACATTAAAATCTGAAGTTGCACGTAGAACAAAATCGTTACGTAAGAAGTCAGGCAAACCTGTGGGAGGACAGAGAGGGCATCAGGGAAGTACTCGCAAGATGGAGGATAATGTGGATGAAATTATAGAGCATAACTCTGCTTATTGTCAGCAATGTGGCAATGATCTATCAGATACACCTTCTCAGTTTGAATACGCACCACAAGAGATTGATATTCCCATCATAGAACCGATTATCAGAGAGCATAGACATTCGGTAAAAGTGTGTTCTTGTGGGTGCAGTAATCGCTCGTACGCTCCTCGTACGCTCCTCGTAAACGAGGTGGAAACCCGATTACCTTTAGCTCAAATGTCCAAGCACTCGTGGTCTACTATAGCGTAGTACAGTGCATACCTTATGAGCGATTACAATCAATGCTACGTACAGTCTTTGGCATCCAAATGAGTCAGGGCACAGTGAGTAATATTCTACAATTGACTAAGAAAAAGGCAGAGCCGGCTATTGAGTATATTAAAGAGCGCATAAGCAAATCTCCTATCGTTGGATTTGATGAGTCGGGATGTTATTGCAATAAGCGATTAGATTGGTCGTGGATTGCTCAGACCGTATATTATACTTTATTTTCCGAGCTAGCGGACGTTCCGGAAAGGTGTTAGATGATATGTTTGGAGATACGTTGAAAAACATGACTGCAGTTACCGATAGGCATTCTGCATATTTTGCACTTAACTTCCTAAACCACCAAATATGTTTAGCTCATATCCTTCGGCAAACCGAGTATCTATGCGAGTTAGACACCAAACAACAATGGTCGGTAGAGTTACAAAGTCTATTGCAAGAAGCTATACACGAGCGGAATAAAAATCCGAACAGAGTAATTGATTCCACTACTTGGTTATCTCGTTTAGACAAAATCCTAAAGCAAAATGTAGAGAATCTAAAAGTTGAGTTTAGAAGGTTGAAAAACGGATTGATAAAATGTAGAGATTACGTGTTCAACTTCCTAGAGAATCCGGCCATCCCTCCAGATAACAATGGTTCGGAGCGAGGTATCCGAAAACTAAAAATCAAACAGAAAATTAGTGGCACATTTCGATCCGAAAATGGTGCTGATGCCTCCATGGCTCTACACTCTATTACTGACACTGCTTGGAAAAATAATCAATCTCCTTTTGAAGCACTACTCGCTATACTATAGTACCGAGCTAAAGAGGTATGTCTTTGGCTGAATAGTTACAATTCAAGACGAAACTCTTAAATTTAAATAAAAACAGCAAAAAAAACTTCTGCTCAATTTTGATTCGGCAAAGGTATAATAAAAATGAGCTTTTAGTAAAGCACTTGCATAGTAATACGTTTTGCTTTATTTTTGAGCATTACAACTACTTAATGAGAAAACTTCTTTTGATAATATTCATAGTTGCAAGCTCTATTTTTCCATCGCTGGGTGGAAATATATCGCTAACTTCTATTACTACCAATAATGGTCTGCCTCAAAACTCGGTGCGTAGCATTGTGCAGGACCGGTATGGCTTTTTGTGGATTGGAACGTGGGATGGTTTGTGTAGATACGACGGTAATCAATTCGTTCAATATAGAACTGCTTTGGATGATAGCACATCCATTCCTAACAATCGCATCCATCGGCTTTATATAGATGGGCAACAAGACTTGTGGGTTTCTACCTTCGGATATTTAATGGCGCGTTATAATTATGAGACAGATGACTTCGAACAGTTTCAAAAAAGTCAGCGACCAGATAGCATCAAACCAAAGATTGCACGGCAAATAGGCTATGACATCATAAAGGGCATTCCAAAGGAAATTCTAGCACAAGTGGGCGATTTCGAACCTTCAGCAACGGGCGATCATCTCGTCAT
>JBKEBD010000008.1:0-129802 GCA_047972995.1 Mangrovibacterium sp. | reverse complement strand
GAGCAAAGCGTGCAGCGATGATGTATTCCTTTTTTGCCACCTGCAAGAAGCAAGAAGTTAATCCATATCAATGGCTCCATAGAGTATTAGAAATAATACCGAGCTACAAAGTCAATAAACTTGCAGACCTACTACCGGGAACACTAGAGCTATAAACTCAAAAAGAGAACTCAAATGAAAATCCTCGTAAGATAATGTACTTGCGAGGACTTTTTAATATGTACTTGCTCGGAGGGATACATTAAAGCGAAGGAAAACTACTAATTTGTTGTTTATTATTTCGAGCACTTGGGGTTTAATGTTCGATGCGCTTTGGTGTTCCTTGTTTGCGCACAATTTTACTAGGTAGATGCTATATTCTTTAATGAAGTTTTGGTGTGCGGTAACAAGTGCTTTGTATTGCCCCGAAGCGTGTATAATGCTGAAATATCGGCTTGCATTTTGTCTTTGCTCAATTCGTCAATCAAGGAATTGAAGCTACCTGTTTGTGCATCATCTGGTTTGGTAGTGCTTGACGTGCCGTATTTGTCTAAAACTTTGAAAACTCGCTGCTCTGCTTCATATTGTGGCGATGTTTCTAGGGTATGGTAGCCTTTCATGAGGGTGAAGAAGTCTTTAAAGGCTTTGTCGCGTGCGTGTTCGAATTCCTTGAGTCGCGACAATATTTTGTCTCTTTCTATGGCTTCGGTAAGCAATTGTGTTACTTGAAATAGTTCATCAATGATGAGTTTTAGGGTGACTTTGTTTGATAAGCCAGCTTTGGCATAGCTTTCTACTAACCTGAGTTTCGGATAAGCTTTCACCACAGGATTTATTTCAAAAATAGCTATAATTAGAAGTCTTTTGTTCTGTTTTTGGCATAAATTCCACCTTTTCTACTCGAAATATCCCGATATTCCTTCGTAAAAAATCCGAAATTTCTACTCAAAAGCAGAACAACCTGAGGCAAAATCTTATCCGAAACTCAGGTTAATAGGCTTGTGTCAATACCATCAAGCTCTGCGTTGCGAACTTTTGCGTTTAGCAAAGAAAAGGCTGAAAGGCAATGGTGCAATTTTTATTTTTGCTTCATTGTCTTTCATCCTAAGCATTAGTCCTATTTTTTGAGTTTTATTTTCTCCTTTCGGTGCTTTAATCTTTCAACCACTTATCTAGCCATTCTTTAAACACGCGCTGCCACAAGATGCTGTTTTGCGCCTGCACCACCCAGTGAGATTCTTCAGGGAAATAGAGGAACTGTGCGGGGATGTCTTGCAACACCGCGGCATTGAAAGCACCCATGCTTTGGGTGTATGGAATGCGGAAATCTTTCGCCCCGGTGATGACGAGGATTGGAGTATCCCACTTCGCCACAAATTTGTGGGGCGAGAAACCATATGAACGCTGCGCCACTTTGTTTTGCATGTCCCAATAGGCACCGCCGATGTCCCAGTTTTCAAACCACATTTCTTCGGTAGTGACATACATTTGCTCGAAGTTGAAGATTCCGCAGTGCGAAATAAACGCCTTGAATCGTCCCTCATGATGCCCCGCCAAGTAGTTCACCGAGAAGCCGCCATAGCTTGCGCCCACCGCACCTAATCGGTTTTCATCCACAAAGGGTTTTTTTGCCACATCGTCGATAGCCGCAAAATAATCTTGAATATTCAAACCGCCATAGTCTTTGCTTATTTGTTCTAGCCATTCCATGCCGAAACCGGGCAGCCCTCTCCTATTTGGTGCCACCACAATATAGCCATTAGCAGCCATTTGCTGAAAGTTCCAACGATATGACCAGAACTGGCTCACGGTGCCTTGTGGTCCGCCTTGGCAATAAAGTATGGCAGGATATTTTTTGTTTGGGTCGAAGTGCGGCGGATAAATCACCCACACGAGCATATCTTTATTATCGACCGTTTTCACCCAACGTTCCTCTACTTTTCCCATTTCAAGCTGCGCACGAAGTTTGTCGTTGATGTGCGTTAATGCCACTTCTTCGCCCGAGTTTTTGTTCACCAAATAAAGTTCTGCTGGTTGCGACATGGAAGCCTTCGAAGCCAACATCTTATCGCCCTGAGCCTCTTCCACCGTTAAGAAATTGTGCACCCCTTGGGTGTGTTTCAGTATCTTTCCGCTACTAATTTCTAGGCTGTATATTTCGTCGGTAGCATGATAATCGCTAATGAAATACAATTGTTTACTATCAGCACTCCAACTGAGATGCTCGGAATTTTGTTCCCATTGTGCTGAATGATTGGTTTGTTCTCCAGTTTCGTTGTTGCGCACAAACAGGCGAGTTTGGTCTGACTCATAGCCATCGCGTGCCATGCTCGTCCATGCCAAATATTTACCATCGGGCGAAAAGGTTGGGTTCTTATCATATCCACCATTGCCCGATGTTATGTTGTTTGTTTCGCCCGTGACAAGATCATATTCGTAAAGGTCGGTATTTGTGCTTTCGGCATAAGCTTTTCCTTTGAGCTTTTTGCTTGAATACACAATTTTCTTCGAGTCGGCACTCCACGCCACCTGCTCAATTCCATCGAATGGGCGGTCGGGTGCGTCGAATTTCTCGCCCTCTAGCAAATCAATACCTTGGGTAACCTCGCCATTTTCAAGGCTAGCAACAAAAACATGGCTGTAGGTGAAATCGTGCCATGAATCCCAATGGCGATACATGAGGTCGTCGGTGAGCATGGCATCGGCTTTCGGAAGGTCGGGAAAAAGGTCGTTCACCGTTTGGTCGAGCTTGATTTGCTTGACATAGGCGATAGATTTCGAATTAGGCGAATATTTAAACCCCACAATTCCCCCATCAATATTGGTTATCTGTTTAGGGTTCGTTCCGTCAGGATTCACCTCCCACACTTGCCCATCAAGCAGATAGGCAATTTTGCTACCATCGGGTTTCCATGATGCACCACCTTCATTCTTTGCCGTGTTTGTAATTCGTTGACTTTCGCCGCTAGCTAATTTCACGGTGTATAAATCGCGGTAGCCTTTGTTTTCTTCTATATTGTAGAATGTTACCGCATAAAGCGCCGTCGTTTTATCGGGCGAAATTGAAACATTGCCCAATCGACCAAACGACCAGAGCACTTCGGGAGTCATCACATCGGAGGTCAACTCCACATCTTTGGGCGTGTAGCCCGATTGTTCTTCGTTCATTTCATTCGGATTTGTGCACGCAACAGATAACGCTATCGCAGCACTTAATGCTAAAGTTTTTTTCATAGGCTTTTTTTATATTTGGATGATTGATTTATAGATTATTGGACTGCTGGATTATTAAGTATTTAGCTGCTTGGATGGCTAGACAGTCAATAGTATATCATCTGAAAATCCAACAATCAATTATCCATTATCTTCTACACACAGAAGCGGTAGTTCAGCGATAACATAAATGATTTTCTATCGCCAACAACTCCGCCTTCCGAGCGAATCATCCATCGTTTATTGAATTGATATTGGCAGCCGATAATACCATTCCACGCCGCTTTCAATCGTTTATCGAATTGATATTCAATAACACCACCTGCATTCCAATTCTCTAATTTATCTACAAACTCTGGCAAAGCGGTGTGATTCACCAATCCTTGCTGAATTGGCTTCAAGCCATCATACCAAGAGTGATATTCCTCTACAAGCTGGTCGCGTTTATCCGCCATCGATGCTGGAATAAGCGTATTCAATGGAATTGAGCCATGCGACAAAGCACCGCCCATAGTTCCTCTCATTCCGCCAACCCACACGCCAAAGTTTTTTTCTGGCTTTCTTTTGTTTTTAAACACGTGCCCCACTCGCATACCAATAATTTGAGTTCGCAGTGCATTCTCCAACAATTCGGGTTTACTCCATGTCCAATTCGCATCAACTGTGAAAAACAACGGACCAAAACCACCGGCAAACATCACCCCGAAACCATTAATAGCAATATTTTGCTTCACATTGGCAACCATGTTGATGGGCAATTCTGGAATCTGACTATATTGTGCAAACGACAAATGACTAACGCTAATGTCGGTGCTTGAGTGTCCGTAGCCAAACAATCCGTAAACATTAAGAAAAGGAAGCACCCACAAATCGGGGCGAATAGTGGTGGTAGATGCCACACTAGTATTTTCTCCAAACTTAATAAAATCGGCATCTTGCAAATCGAACCCAGCACCATTAACTCCATGAAAACCAAGTTGAAAATCGGTAATCAAGATATGCTGCTTCATGTTCATGGTGTTAATCATAACCCCGGCCGAATAAGGCACATCAAACCCCGACTGATAAGCTTTCTGCCCAAGTATGGGGAAAACATAATCGTATTTCACATTCTTTATACTATCTGTATAGGCTTGTTCTGCCGAGCTAAACTCGCGAGTGGCATATTGCGCCTTCGCAGTTATTGCCATCAGCAGGAGAGCTCCAAGTATGATTGAACTTTTTCGATATAGATTTAGATTCATAGTTTTATTGTTTGTGCAACACGATCTTTTGTTTTTCACCATCTTTGGCAATCGACAAACTCAATTCATCATTTTTAAGCATAGCCATTCCCGACCACACCTCGCCATCAGGCATTGTAAAATTTACCTCATACAAGCCCTCTAAATCTGAAAGTTCAAGCTTACCAATTACTTGCTTTGAGGCATAACCCAATTTCTCCGAATTTAAAACAATCAGCTCATTATCTTTCAACTCCAAGATATACTTCTCGCTGTAATAAATCGTTTTATTTCTACTTGCAATAGCAGGTAAAGTGCGCACCGGCTGCACCGTACTCCCTTGTACTGCGGGCAATTCCGTTAAATCTTTCATGGCATCGGCTACCGCTTCGGCATAACCCGCCACAAAATCTTTCGACATTCCCGTGCCTTCATTCTCCCACACCACATTGCCCATGCAATCCACAAGCTTAATATTCAACTTCGTGCGAAGTAAATTATTTACCTTCTCTACAGCCACCTGCAGTTCTTGGCAGAAAGTTTCAGAATCAGTACTCTTATTAAAGGTCGTTGCAATACCTTTATCTATAAACTCTTTCTGAATAGCCGTACTAATCTGATAAGGATTAATTCCATCTCTAACGCCAGGAAATGAAGTTGGAATATACACTTGAGTGTATTTTTCTTGTGCCGATGCCACAAATAAGCTTCCCGAAAGGAGCAAAGCAAACGTAGCTTTTCTTAATAAGTGTTTCATATTTAAACGTTTTTTATCTTCTCGTGTTAGCTTTGCCAAAAAATTGCGAACTTTATCGCACAATTTAAGCAAATGCCAAAAATAATGAAAAAAGGAATAGTAATTATCAATCTAGGTACAATAGATTCTTGCAATAAACGAGTTTTATCAAATTATTTACATCAGTTCTTAATGGACGAGCGTGTTATCGACATCCCATTTGGGAAACGATGGCTGCTCGTTAATCTAATTATCGTGCCATTTCGAACGCCCAAAGTACTAAAAGAATATCGAAAGCTCTTTACCAACGAAGGTTCTCCCCTCTTGGTACACAGCCAGAAGCTAGCCCAAGCCATTCAAGCCGAATTAGGCGAAGATTACGCCGTAGAACTTGCCATGCGCTACCAGAAGCCTTCAATTGAAAGCGCCCTACATAAACTCCGAGCCAAGCAGGTCGATGAAATCATAGTTTTCCCTTTATTTCCTCAGTATGCCTCCGCCACCGTTGGCTCGATGCACCAAGAAGTCATGCGCATCATTTCAGGCTGGCACATTATTCCACAAATGCACTTTGTGAGCTCATTCTACAACAATCCGCTATTCACACACTGTCTTGCCCAACACATTCAATCTACCCTAAACCAGCAGCCACAGGCTCATTTGGTGTTTAGCTACCACGGCATTCCACAGCGCCACATAGCACAAAGCACACGGTGCGGATTGGGCAATGAAAGCGACAATCGCATCAACTACAACTATCAATCGGCTTGTTTTCATCATTCAAAACTACTAGGCAATCAACTTCAATTGAGCGAGACACAATACACTACTTGCTTCCAAAGCCGACTAGGCAAAGACCCATGGATTGAGCCCTACACCTCAGAAACCTTGGTGCAGCTAGCACAAAGTGGAAAGAAAAACATTGTAGTTTGTGCGCCATCATTTGTGACCGATTGCCTAGAAACTACCATAGAAATTGGCGAGCAATACCGTCAGTTATTTCTAGCTCATGGGGGCGAAAGTTTCACATGGGTAGAAAGCTTAAATTCGAATGCCGCATGGGCAAAAACTCTAAGCGAAATGATTAGAGAAGTCAGTCCAAGAGTTGAAACCTCAGCAGAGTAATTCACAAATCGACAAACACAAATGAATGCCAAGACACAGCCGAATTTACCGCACCGATAAACTCAAATAACACACCCGTTTGGTTTGCTTCGTAATCTTGAATCTATCGTCAATTCTTCGCCCAACAATCCAAACAATGTCATCGCCACTACACACCAACCATTGAGCCTCTTTCTCTAAAATCGATAGCTTCTGATCGGTAAAAAAGTCGCTCAACTTCTTCGTGCCTTTCATGCCTAAGGGCTGAAAGCTATCGCCTTCCTGCCACTTGCGCAGCTTCAGCGGCAAGCAAACCTTATCAGCGTCAATCTCCACGCTATTGAGCTTGGTGCTGAATGCAAAATTGGGCGAAATAGGCTCTTCATGCACCATCAACTGAGGTAAAAACTTTGGTACATCGTTCAAATCGGCTAGTATCAAACTGCTACGGTCTTTAATTAATCTATGTGACTTCGAACGAAATTTCCTTCCCGAGTTACCATCAAGCGACTGATAAATATCAGTGCATTGTGCCGCATTAAATCCATAGCCCGAAAGAAGCTCATAAAGCACCGTCGATGAATTTGCACACTCTTTTAGCCTAGTAATATCTAGCCTATTATCAGTCATAATTTCCGATTGCAGGCGATCTACCTCTGCAAAATAAATTTCGCTAGTGCTTTGCAAATGGGCCGCCGTGCGCACGACATTCTGCCTAAAAGCACTATTCAACCCCTCAAACAACGGAATAATTTGATGCCGAATGACATTGCGATGATAAATCAGTTGATCATTGCTCGAATCATGGCAGAAAGGCAATTCACACTCTTGTGCATAGGCTAAAATGCTTTCGCGAGAAGCAAAAAGCATCGGACGAACCAACTCCCCCTGCTTCGATGAAATACCTGTAAGTCCTTTAATACCTGTGCCCCTGCTCAAATTAATAAGCATCGTTTCCACCAAATCATCCTGATGATGTGCCGTAAGAATATATCTACTTTTGGTGCTTTCTCTTTCTGCTCGAAACCAAGCATAACGAAGCTCTCGAGCTGCCATCTCGATAGAAATACCCTCCTTTTGTGCAAATTCTTTCGTGTTGAAATGCTGCACTTTCAATTCCACGCCATGCGCTTGGCAATAAGCACGCAAAAACTGCTCTTCCTTATCCGACTCTTCTGCTCGCAAGTGAAAATTGCAATGCAACACAACAAACGAATACGGTAGCTGCATAAACAAATGCAACATAGCCATAGAGTCGGCACCACCACTCACAGCCAATAAAAGCCTATCCGAGGGTTCGAATAGACTTTCATCGGCTAAATATGTTTTCAGTTTTTGCAGCATAACTATTTCTAAAGTTTTGCTACTTTTTGTGCCACGCTCACCACCAATTGAGTAGCTTTCTCTAATGCTCGTATAGGCACATATTCATAAGGTCCATGAAAATTTAATCCTCCAGCAAAAATATTCGGGCAAGGCAAGCCCATAAACGACAAGCGAGCCCCATCGGTACCCCCACGAATGGGACGAAGAATAGGCACAATATCAATTTCTTTCATTGCCTCTTCCACCATATCTACAATATATTTCACAGGCTCTACCATTTCACGCATATTGAAATACTGATCCGTAATTTCTACCGATACCACAACTTCGCCATATTTGGCATTAATAAAGTCGCACACTTGTTGAACTAAAGCTTTCTTTTGCTCGTAAAGTGCTTTGTTGTGGTCGCGAATGATGTAAGTCAACTTCGTTTCGGTTACCTTACCATCAAAACTCATTAAATGGAAGAATCCATCATACCAAGTGGTATGCTCTGGACGCTGCTGTGCAGGCAACATATCATCAAATTGCTTTGCCACCTGAATAGCATTAATCATTTTATCTTTAGCAGCTCCGGGGTGCACACTTCTACCCTTCATCTTCACAATAGCGGCAGCAGCGTTGAAGTTTTCATATTCTAATTCGCCAATCATGCCCCCATCGAGCGTGTAAGCAAAGTCGGCTCCAAATTTTTCCACATCAAAATGATCGGCACCTTTACCAATCTCCTCATCGGGCGTAAAGCACACCCGAATTTTTCCGTGCTCAATTTCAGGATGTGCCAACAAATGCGCCATTGCGGTAATGATTTCAGCAATACCAGCTTTATCGTCGGCACCTAGCAAGGTGTTGCCATCAGTAGTAATGATTTCTTCTCCCACATAGTTCAACAACTCGGGAAACTGCTTCGGAGAGAGCACCAATTCGGTATTCAATTGAATATCTCCACCATCATATTTTCTGATAATAGGATTCACATTCTCCCCCGAATAATCTGGGCTTGTGTCCATGTGTGCAATAAATCCTACCGTTGGACAATTAGTATCGCAGGTAGCAGGCACAGTAGCCATTACATAGCCATATTCATCTTTTTCTACTTCGCTAAAGCCTAAAGCTTGCAATTCCGCTACCAATTTATCGGCAAACACCAATTGACGATCGGTACTTGGGAATGTTTTACTCTCAGGATTAGACTCGGTGTATTCTTTCACATAGCGCAAGAAGCGTTCTAAAACTTGTTCTCTCATCTAGTTGTAATTTTGTAGTTATTCGATGTTCAATTATCATGTCATTAAAGGTAAACAAATGAGGACGTTTTTGTGGTTTTGAATTTCAAAGCTCATAAACACATTTTCACCCCACTTTGTGGTTTATCTCTTCATGATTATAATCATTTTCTCGTGTATTCTTAATTCTAATGCCACAACGGCTTTATCTATTTTTAGTGTGAAGCGAAAATACAATTTTCAGCTCAATTTCCTCAATTAACCTTTCAAATAATGAAACTTTTGTCCTCCATCCATAGTAATATGTGCGTTGCCCATCAAGCTGCGCAAGGTTTCTGAAAGCATTTTATCATCTACATTTAAGCGTTGTTTCAATTCATAATAATCTTTTGCCCCCTGCTTTAATAGCATTAAAATCTGCTTATACAACACAGGTGCAGCTTCGGGCTTTGGTGCAGGGCTGCCTTTCTTTTCTTTGCACACATCGCACTGTCCGCAAGGTTTTGCATTCTTCTCGCCAAAATATTGCAACAACAACACGCTGCGACATTTACCATTGGTGAAACTATAGTCTAAACACGCCGAAATCCTACGCTCATACTCTTCCTTTCTATCCAAATAGTTTTCCTTTGCTATTTTCACCTTCGACTTCTCTAGTCGCGGACAAGTGTAGGTAATAAATGGCGTTTTTCGCTGTGGAATGTAATGCAGCAAATTCATCGATGATAAATAGCTCAGATATTGCACTACTTCTTTCGGCTTCAATTGAGTTTTCTCTGCCAATCGGTCTTCATCAATAGGCACATAGGTGGAAAACATTCCCCCATCGTAGCGCAATAATTCTCGAATGAAATCCTCTAATTTCTTATTGGGTGTGTTGAAACTATACAGGCTGTCGCGGTTTACCTTAAAATGAATGCTAGCCGGAAGCATCGACGACAATGCAAACGTCAAAAGCCCTTGGCGCTGCAAAATCTTCAAGCTAGCCAACACCATTTGCTGCGAAAATTTAAATATCTTGCAGAAGTCTTGCAAATCAAAATTGCGATTAATGCCCTCGCCTGTGCCAATGGCAATTTGGAAGTAGCTGCCTAGTAAATCATAAACCTGTTTCACAAAATCAAGCTTCGGAAATTCTTCCTCTACCTTACGTTTCAAATTTCCCTTATCGCGGTTCGAAGCAATGAGCAAAGCATAGGCTCGTTTGCCATCGCGCCCCGCACGACCAGCTTCCTGAAAGTAAGCCTCCAACGATGTGGGAGGTGCAATGTGCATCACAAAACGCACATCCGATTTATCAATCCCCATACCAAAGGCATTGGTTGCCACAATAACCTGCGTGCGCCCACTCATCCACTCCTCTTGTCGCCTACTTCGTTCAGGCGTCGACAAGCCCGCATGATAATAGTTTGCCGAAATGCCATGCGTTTGAAGATAATCTGACAACTCCTTTGTTTTCGCCCGACTCTGGGTGTAAACCACACCCGAACCTGTCATTTTCTTAATCGATTGCAGCAAATAAGCCACCTTATCATTGGTATTGCGCACCACATAACTCAAGTTTTGTCGCTCAAAACTTTTCTGCAAAACATGGTATTCTTTAAAGCGTAATTGTTGTTGAATGTCTTTCACCACCGTTGGTGTGGCCGTGGCAGTAAGTGCCAATACAGGCACATAAGGCAACAACTCGCGCAACTGTGCTACCGACAAATAAGAAGGACGAAAATCATAGCCCCACTGCGAGATACAGTGCGCCTCATCTACTGTAATCAGATTAACGTGCAACTGCAATAAACGCTCTCGAAAGTACATACTCGATAAGCGCTCTGGCGACAAGTAAAGGAATTTATAATCGCCCCAAGCTGCCGCATTAAAAGCTTCGGCTACCTCCTTACGATTCATGCCCGAATGTATCGCCAATGCTTTAATACCCTTACGCTGCAAACTCTCTACTTGGTCTTTCATGAGCGAAATCAACGGCGTAACCACAATACAGATGCCCGGTTCTGAAAGGCTAAACACTTGAAACGTGATAGACTTACCTCCTCCAGTGGGCATTAATCCGAGCGTGTCTTTCCCCGATGCCACCGAAGTGATAATCTCTTCCTGCAAGCTTCTAAAGCTCGCATATCCCCAGTATTTTTGCAGTATTTCAGTATATTTACTCACGCTTTCCTTTTTTCAACTTCCAAAGATAATCCTTTTAAAGTATCCTCTCAGAAACCAGAACACAGAATGTTGGGAAATTGCATTTTAAGATACCTTACCTCCTAAATAATTGTTGAAAGCTCGTTTTCTGCTATTTATTGGATATTAAAACGCCTTATTGAAGCAAAAAAGATTGTAGAAAGTACTTCAAGTAAGTTGACTAAGGAAAAAACATCAACAGAAATCACTTCAAGTTAATTGACAAAGAGAAAAATACTAGTAGAAAATACTTCAACTAAATTATCTAGAGAAAAAATATTGGTAGAAAGTACTTCGAGTAAGTTAGCAAGGTGAAAAAATTCAATTCAACATTGATAGTTGTTACTGAATGAAGATGACGAGCCGAAAGGTTAATTCTACCAATGGATTTCTAATCAGATTTTATGCAAAATAAACACGCAAAATGAATGTTTATACGTGCAAAAGCTGTAATCTTGCATTATTAAAAATACAATTGCCTGAAATGGACAAACATTCATACATCGGTAACCAAGATTTAGCCACCATTGAGGCGCTTTATCATGACTACCTGAACAATCCAGAAAGCGTTGAAACAAGTTGGCGTCATTTCTTCCAAGGGTTTGAATTAGCTAGAGCAAACTACAACTGCTCTACAAAACAAGTTGTCGGCGAAAACATCAATAAAGAGTTTGCGGTGATTAACTTAATAAATGCCTATCGCCAACGAGGGCATTTGTTCACCAAAACCAATCCTGTTCGCACACGACGAACCTACACCCCTACACTTCACATTGCCAATTTCGAACTCGAAGAAAACGATTTAGACGTTGAATTTGAAGCGGGTCAACACATTGGTATTGGCAAAGCGAAATTGCGCGACATTATTGCGCATTTAGAAGAAACCTATTGTAACTCGGTGGGTGTAGAATATATGTATATTCGTCAGCCCCAAACCGTAACATGGCTTCGCGAAAAAATGGAAGGTTCGAAAAACAGCCAAACATTTTCCAACGAAGAACGTAAAGATATATTCTTTCAGCTCAAACAAGCAGTAGGCTTCGAAGCCTTCATTCACAAGAAATTTGTAGGACAAAAACGCTTCTCGCTTGAAGGAGCCGAAAACCTAATTCCTGCGCTTAACCACATTATCGAACGCGGTGCAAACTTAGGAATTAATGAATTTACCATTGCCATGGCTCACCGCGGACGATTAAACGTGTTGGGCAATATCATGCAGAAACCTTATGCCGAAATCTTCAAAGAGTTTTATGGCACCGAATATGAAGCCGACATTTCAATGGGCGATGTGAAATACCATCTCGGATTCGAAAATACCATACAAACCGACAGTAACAAAGCCATAAAACTATGTTTGCTGCCCAACCCCTCTCACCTCGAAACAGTGAGCGGTGTAATTCAAGGTATTTCACGCTCAAAAATCGACCATGATTATGCTGGCGACCATTCAAAATTAGCTCCTATCGTTATTCACGGCGATGCTGCCATTGCAGCACAAGGTGTGGTGTATGAAACGGTGCAAATGTCGCAGTTAAAAGGCTACAAAACAGGAGGAACAATTCACCTCGTGGTTAATAACCAAGTAGGGTTCACCACCAACTACCTCGATGCGCGTTCAAGCACTTATTGCACCGATGTGGCAAAGGTTACTCGTTGCCCTGTGTTCCACATCAACGGCGACGATGTAGAAGCCCTAATCTACACCATTGAATTAGCTATGGAATATCGTCAGAAATTTTCTTCTGATGTATTTATTGACATCCTATGCTATCGAAAATACGGACATAATGAAGGCGACGAACCCCGTTTCACACAACCGTTACTATATAATGCCATTGCCCAACACCCCAATCCGCGCGACATCTATAAAGATAAGCTCATTACTTTGGGCATACTTTCGGCAGAAGAAAGTACGGCAGAAATCCGAAAATTCGACGAACAACTCGAACTTCAATTTCTAAAATCGGAAGAGATTGAGCGCTTGAAAATTCGGAACTTCCTATTGCAAGAATATACGCCTTACGAGCGCCCAGCAGCTGTTGATTTCGACGAACAGTTTGACACAAGCGTGAAAAAGGAAAAACTCTTGCAGCTAGGCGAACGCTTAACCACTTTGCCCGCAAATAAAACCTTCTTTAAAAAGGTGGAACGCATTATTGCCGACCGCAAAGCCATGCTTGAAAACAATCAGCTCGATTGGGCAATGGGCGAACTTTTGGCATATGCTAGCTTGGTCGATGAGGGGCATCCTGTGCGGCTAAGCGGTCAGGATTGCGAGCGAGGAACATTTGCCCATCGTCATGCTGCTTTTGTGGTAGAAGATATGGACGACAAATACTTCCCACTCAAAAACATATCGACACACCAAGCTCCTTTCCATGCCTACAATTCGCTACTTTCAGAATATGGCGTGCTCGGATTTGAGTATGGCTATGCCCTAGCCAATCCTAACGGACTAAACATTTGGGAAGCACAATTTGGCGATTTCGCCAATACAGCACAGGTAATTTTCGACCAATATATTGCCTCGGCAGAAGAAAAATGGGGTATCATGAATAATTTAGTCATGTTCCTACCCCATGGCTACGAAGGACAAGGACCCGAGCACTCATCGGCAAGAATAGAACGCTATCTTACATTGTGTTCAAACAACAACTTGCAAGTAACAGTGCCAACCACTCCAGCCAACCTTTTTCACTTACTCCGTCGCCATATGCTTTTCCGCACTCGTGTGCCACTCATTGTCTTCACGCCTAAAAGCTTACTCCGCCACCCCATGGTAACATCAAGCCTAGAAGACCTGAGCGATTCTCATTTTTTGCCCATCATCGACGATGCCGAAGCAAACCCCGAAACGATAAAAGAAGTGGTGCTTACAAGCGGACGACTATACTACGATTTACTTAAAACTAAACAAGAGCAAGGTCGTCATGACATGGCAATCGTGCGACTAGAACAACTCTACCCTATTCCCAAAGTGCAACTTCGCGAAGTGCGTGCTAAATACAGCCATGCCAAACGCTGGGTTTGGGCTCAAGATGAACCCGAAAACATGGGGGCATGGGCATTTATCAATCGCAAATTGCCACAACTAAACTTAGAGTTAGTATCGCGCCCTGAAAGTGGCACTCCTGCTGGTGGACTAATGCACAGCCACGTGAATAGACTAAATGAAATTTTAAATTCTGTATTCAACCTAAATTAAGGAAACCATGATTATCGAAATAAAAATCCCTACACCCGGGGAATCCATCACTGAAGTAGAACTAGGCAAATGGCTCGTGGAAAACAACAGCATCGTGCACAAAAACGATGAAATAGCCGAGGTGGAATCAGACAAAGCCACCCTCACGCTTAGCGCTGAAGAAAGTGGCGAAATTAGTTTCTCGGTAGAAGAAGGAGACACCGTGGCTGTGGGCACTATCGTTTGTACAATAGACACCGACAAAGCTTCTAATGAAAACATTGAAGCTGAAATTATAACTCCTCAGCCTATTGTAGAAAATAAACCCACTGAAGATACACACGTTAAAGTGACACCTGTGGCTAAAGAAATGCTTCATGAAAATGACCTATCGGTAGAAGACATTATAAACGGGTTAAAACGTATTGGAAAAAAAGAAGTAGAAATGGTGCTCAATGGCTCTCCCATTCTTCAGGCAGCAGTACAAACGCAAATTCAAGCTCGCGAAGAAAAAAGAGAAAAAATGACCATGCTGCGCAAAAAACTTAGCGCTCGCTTAGTGGCTGTGAAAAACGAAACAGCCATGCTCACTACATTCAACGAAGTGGACATGAAACCAATCATGGATTTGCGTGCTGCTCATCAATCGAAATTTGTGGAAAAACACGGCTTCAAACTCGGATTTATGTCTTTTTTCACCAAAGCCTGTGCAGTTGCCATGACTTATCACCCAGCAATCAATTCCATGATTGATGGCGAAGAAATTATAGAACCAAGCTATGTTGACATCGGTATTGCTGTGCAAACTCCCAAAGGACTTATGGTTCCTATTGTGCGAGATGCCACAACAAAGAGTATTCCTACCATCGAACTCGAAATAAAAGAATTGGCAGAAAAGGCTCGAAACAAAAAAATATCAATCGAAGAGCTAACCGGCGGCACATTCACAATCACCAATGGTGGCACATTCGGTTCACTTCTATCAACACCCATTATTAACCCTCCGCAATCGGCAATATTAGGAATGCACAACATTGTAGAGCGCCCAGTTGCAATCAATGGCAAAATTGAAATTCGCCCCATGATGTACATTGCGCTTAGCTACGACCATCGCCTGATTGACGGGAAAGACTCCGTTGGCTTCTTGATCAAAGTGAAAAACTTACTTGAAAATCCGCACTTGCTATTGAGCAAAGGTAAAAACTTGGAAGAATTGCTTTTGGAATTGTGAGAAAAAGCACTTGAGTTCCTAATTGACCTAACGGTAAATGGCGCAGCCCACTTAGGTACTCAGGCTCTTTGAAACTTTGGCACTTCTTTTAGGCACTTTTTAATAAAACAACATGAAAAAAACCGTATTACTATTATTACTTGTATGTGGCTTTACATATTCAGTGAACGCCCAAAAGCTAGAATGGAACGTAAACTTCCAAGGCATTGGCGACAATCGCGAGTTTAACCCTGAATACGCCAAACCTCAAACTATATTGGGCGAACGAACCAGCTTTGAACTCGGAACAAGCATAGATAAAGAGCACACCCTACGTATTGGGCTATCTCACTTCTTCGAGTTTGGCACTGACATTGACTACAACAAGCCACAACTCACCGCCTATTATAAATACGACAATAGCAAAACACAATTCTACATGGGGGCATTCCCTCGATATAATCTCATCGATTTCCCCCTAGCCATACTTTCTGATACAATATCTTATTATCAGCCAAATATTGAAGGTATACTGGCTCAACACAATTGGAATTGGGGAAAGCAGCTCATTTTTGTAGATTGGACAGGCAAACAGCTTACCGATCAACGCGAGAAGTTCATTGCAGCTACATCAGGGCGCTTCAATTGGAAAAACTTTTATTTCGAAAACTATTTAATGATGTATCATTATGCTCTTATGGCTGCGCACGATGATACACAACACATCATTGATAACACCGCACTAAATCTTAATTTGGGCTACGATTTCTCTGAACACAGTTTTTTTAACCAAGCTTATGTTGAAATTGGTTTCTTAAATTCACAATACCGCGAGCGCCATGTAACCGATGGATTTTCTAGCAGCACAAGTTTTTTCAGCACTCTATTTTTAGAATGGCGAAGATTATCACTAAAAAACACGCTCAACCTAGGAGGTGGTCATCGGTTGCTCACAGGCGATAGCTATTATCAAGCTAATGACTATATGCGCACCGATCTTTATCTTCATTTAATCGACCACAAACAGGTTCAATTAAGTTTCAACTTTTCTTTCCATGTGGCCGATTGGGGAACCGTTGATAGTCAGCAGCAATTGCATTTAGTCTATCTATTGGGAAACAAGTAAGCTTTATTGTGGCATAATTTCCAACAAAAAAGCTCTAAAGTATTGCATTAAAGTAAAATATTTCTACTTTTGCAGTCCCGAATACTCGGGAAAACTATTTTTTAATAATTAATAAAACAGAGTTTTATGAAAAACCAGTATGAAACCGTTTTCATTGCAACTCCCGTTTTGTCTGATGTTCAGATAAAGGAAGCGGTAACAAAATTCAAAGACTTGATTGCCGAAAATGGCGGTGAGCTAGTCAATGAAGAGGACTGGGGCTTACGCAAGTTAGCTTACCCAATCCAAAAGAAAAGCACTGGATTCTATCACTTGTTTGAATTTAAGGCTGAGCCTGAATTCATTGCAAAATTAGAACTTCAGTACCGTCGTGACGAGCGTATTATTCGTTTCTTGACATTCAAGCAAGACAAATACGCAGCTGCTTATAGCGAGAAAAGAAGAAATAAGTTGAACGCTAAAAAAGAGGAGAAATAGTCATGGCTAGCAATCAAAGTGAAATCAGATACTTAACTCCACCAACAGTTGAGATCCAAAAGAAAAAGTATTGTCGTTTCAAGAAAAACAAAATCAAGTATGTGGATTACAAAGATCCTGAATTCTTGAAAAAATTCTTGAACGAGCAAGGTAGAATTCTTCCTCGTCGCATTACTGGTACTTCATTGAAATACCAACGTAAAGTAGCTAGAGCAGTAAAAAGAGCACGTCATTTGGCATTGCTACCATATCTTACTGATTTGTTGAAATAATAAAACTGAGGAACAATGGAAGTAATACTTTTAGAAGACATTCAAAATTTGGGACACAAAGACGATATCGTTAATGTAAAAGCTGGTTACGGTCGTAACTACCTTATCCCACAAAAAATGGCTATCGTAGCCACTGATTCAACTAAGAAGATTTTAGCAGAAAACATCAAACAACGCGCTCACAAAGAAGCTAAGTTGATTGAAGAAGCTCAAGCTTTAGCTGCTAAATTCGAAGGTGTAGAAGTTAAAATTGGTGCAAAAACAAGCGAAAGTGGTAAAATTTTCGGTTCTGTTAATACAATCCAATTGGCTGATGCGATCAACGCTAAAGGATTTGATCTTGACCGTAAGCAAATTCGTTTACCAAAAGAATCAATCAAAGAAGTTGGTTCATACACTGCGCAAATCAAATTGCACAGAGAAGTTATCATCGACTTTAACTTCGAAGTTGTATCTGAATAATAAATTTTCAAACACATAACAGATAACAACGTTTTTCAAACAAACATATGAAACCGTCAGTCTTCACACACTGACGGTTTTCTTTTTTATATAGATTTTATATACTTTTACGGTCAAACTTTAAAAGTATATTATGCGTAGAACTTTTTCTACTTTATTGCTCTTCATTTGCGGATACCTTTATGCATCTGCGCAGATAAGCTCCCCTACTGCCGTAGGTGAATCTACAACTCAATACCAAACAGCTAATCAAGATCAAATATTTGTCTTTCAATCATCGAAAAACAATAACGATGGCTCAATTACCGCATCAATGAGCACCAGTGAATCAGCATCTTTCAACTGGTATAAACTCGATGAAAGCAATCTGCAATACATCAATTATCATTCGGAACAATACATCACAAGTTCCACGATATCCAATCTTGACGATGGATTATATAAGGTTCAAATTGAGGATACTAACGGCAATGCCGAAACATATCAAGCATGGGTAATAAACAATTGGTATGAAGTGTCGGCTAGCATTAATGAATGCGATTGCGAATACACTAAACTTGTCGGAGTCTTTTCAGAATCACCAAGCACCTATATCGACATTAGTTCGGGCACAAAAAAAGATTTAAATAAAATCATCTCGGCAAAATGGGAAGATGGAAACTCTAGGGTTAGCTCCATGTTGAGTCCCACAATCTACAACCCACCAGCCGAAAATACCATTTACAAACTCACCATATCCGATAATCTTGGATGCTCATCATCGGCCTCTGTGGAATATCAATCCATAGTTCCCGAAGCAAAGTTTACTGCGTCTCCCATGAAGGGAGAAGCTCCGCTGCCGGTGTCATTCTCTAACGAATCGAAAAATGCCGATAAATATGAATGGTCATTCTATCGCAGCGTCGAGGAATTAGAAAAAGAACATGCGCAGTATGGTGAAGTATCCGATAGTATTCTATCTACGGTATTCTCTAGCAATCCTCAATACACTTATGAAGAATCAGGAAGCTACATGGTGAAGCTACTCGTATCAAAAACTACTGATGAGATCACTTGTTGTGATGAAGTAAGACTTGAAAATTATATTGTGGCAGATACCTCCTATATTGAGGCTCCCAATTTTTTTACTCCAAATGGTGATGGCAATAACGATACTTTCCTTATTAAATACACCTCTATGAAGAGTGTTAAGATCAGTATTTTTAACCGTTGGGGAAAACTATTATTCCAAACAAGCAACAACAATGCCGACACTTATGATAATTACGGCACTAAATTTGCTTGGGATGGAAAAATAGGAAATACCCTTGCTAGTCCCGGAGTATATTATTACGTGGTGGAAGGAAAAGGTAGAGATAGTAAGAAACACGCCGAACAAGGTTTCTTTCATTTATTCCGAGAAAAGTAAATAATCCGGAGTCTGCGTTTGAGGGGGGGGCTTGGTGGGCTAGTTACTGATTCGATCGACCTTAAAGAAGCAAAAAGACAGATAAGATACAAAGAAAGGGGAAATACACGCTAAATGTAACGCCGGCTACTTTTTATAACAAAAATGGACTCCCTCCTAGTAGTCTTTGTTTATCAAAATATACTATAATGACTTCTGACAACATTAAGGAGATATCCCCTGCCCCCCAATAGAACGACAACCAAATGACAAAAAAATAGGCAATGCACTTTATATATATTGCCTATTTTTGTTACTACTCTTCAAATAATTCATTCAGTCCTGCATAATAATCTTCATGCCACCCATCTTCAATGTTATCATAAGCATCATCTGGGATATTCGTTTGCTTCACTTCCATGCTTGTACCTCCTTTACTCGGATGCAACTTAATGGTTACAATAGATTGTTCCTCTTCTCCAAAATACCATTCTTGAACAATTTTTGAGTCCTGTTCAAATTCAATATTTCGTCCACAGATAGCTCCATTCCATAGTTCAAATTCCGTGTTCGGAGTTGTTTCCATAATGCAATCTTCACCAGTCCAAACTTCAATCATAAACTTATTGGTTAGTGCATTATAAACATCAGCAGGTTCAGCATCTAGCTGAAAATAAGCTTTAAAATTTTTCATATCTTTTTAATTTGTTATTCTTCTTCGCTTTTTAATTTCTCGATCTAAGGTGTAAGTAAATCCTAATGACACATATTCCTTAAACTGCAATTTTGCTTTTTTAATAGCATCGCCATTAGCATCAACCTTTCCAGTATCGAAAGTCACATTATCATCGTAAAGCAGATGTAATATCACTTGTACTTTCATGAAATCATTGATTTTAAAATCAAATGTATTTTCCCAATTGATATCGAATGCAGTAAGCAAATTCTGATAATCCAAGAACATCTTATATTTCGATTGCACCGTAAAATTTTCCATCAATTTCCGAGAATATTTCACGTCGATGTTCAAACCTAAGTCCAAATAGCTCTTTTCGTTTTCATCAATACCAAAAGTAGTTTGATCATATATTGAGGTATCACGCACCGATACACTCTTCATGGTAATCGGAGAAAGAAATAACGACAAATCGCCATCTTTATAATCCATACCAAGCTTAAACAGACTCCTTAACGGGGCCAAAAAACCCGATTTTGGATTATCTCTGTCAGGATAATTATAGCTATTGAAGAGTTGTGTTTCTAAATCAACCTCAGCAGTGTAATACCATTTTTTCACCGCTTGCAATCCGAAATTAGAGATAAGCTCAAACTTATCCTCATTCTTTTCTATGCCGTCTTCATTCGTACTAATCCACCCGCTACGAATATCCAACGAGTTACTCCAAGTAACCTTATCTAACTCATAATTGGCATAACCTTTAAAAGTTAACAAGCCAGCCAACGAAGTTTCGCCACCCTTAACCCAGTTTTGAAGATAGGTTTGATTCAAACCAGCATTAAACTCTCCACCATATTTCCACGGTCTTACAATCTCATATCTTTTCTCAATATTCGTCAGCTGATCATTTAAGTTTACTTTTGCAAAATCGGCTTCTCTGTGTTTTCGTTCTTTAAATCGATTCAAGGCTACCCCATCGTCAATGAACATCATCATGGAGTGTCTATCTTTGGTAAACACGCGAACTCCCAAGGAATCTCTTTGCTCATTCTTTACGTAGAATCGAGAGGTAAATGGTTCATTATTACTCAACAACACTTCTGTTGAATCTTCCAATGAATTGTATATCCACATGGAAATCTGCTCTCTATTTACATAGTCTAATAATACACGTAAACTCGTGCTGATAGAGTCATTGACCAAAGCCATAGCCCTTTCATTATAATCTTGCAATATTTGGTGGTTTTGCTTCGACACCTGATTTGCATATTTTTGCTGCTCTCCTAAAGAATAATTTGTTACTACTTGGTTTTTATAGATTCTAGATATTGAATCTTCCACCATTTTCAACTTATCTGCATTATACTTTAGTCGAGCCGATTCAAAAATATCACTTCGCACACTGTCTAATTGCTGCAAACGCTGAAGTTCCTTCTCTGTTAGATTACTTTGAGCCATGAGCTCATCTAAAACCAACAAGCTATCCGACAAATTGACATAGGATGTTCCAATTAGCTTGTAAACTTCACTTGGAACTAATAAATCCGTATTCAATTGTGCATGTTCCACAACATTCCGAGGAACTTTTATATCATCCAGATTAATGTTAGATCGCACGTTCCGATCGATTTTAGCTTGCTCACCTTTCAGCATCTGGTAGTTGATGTATCCGGGAGCCTCTAGGCTGTCTGATACATTATCAATCGTTCTAAAGAAATATCTATCCTCCGATGTTTGATAATCATCCAGGTTCTTCAATATGGTATCTACCCGTTGATCTTTTAAATAATGCACCAAACTACGCATCTTCAATGCTACATCGTAATTCTGTGGATACCACTCTTTATAGCGCCTCAAATAATAATCAATATTTTTAATGCTTGCTTCTATCGAATCTTTTGGGGTATAATACTCTTGTCCTTTCGTATCTATTGAAAAGCTAACTAACAAGACTGACAAACAGAATAAAAAACGATAAATGTTATTCATGAAGCTATTTTTATGAAGTCCATGTTTTATAAGGATTACACACTAAATAAGAGTTGTGATATCTTGGATCGCCTGATACTTCGGCATCAATCCATTCTGGTAAAATAATTTGTTCATTTTCTGAATCCAATTCACATTCTGCAACAATTAAGCCCTCATTATCGCCTGCAAACACATCAACCTCCCATTTCTTTCCTTCAAACCTATAGATATGACGCACCTTGTCAATATATACACCTTCCGAAAGTTTCATCATTTGTTCGGCATCTTCAAATGGAATTTCATATTCAAACTCCAAACGAGAAATACCATTAGTCTTTCCTTTCACCGTTAAATAAGCTTTTTCATTTGCTAAGCGAACTCGAATCGTGGAGTTAATATTACTTGATAAATAAGCCTGAGCTATGCGAATCTGTTCGCTGCCTTTTGGCACAAATCCTTTTTTTACGATAAATTTTCTTTCTATTTCTACAGCCATAAAGTTTACGTTTATATCTACTTATTGACAATTTCATATTCATCGGCGCCATTCACTCCTCTTAGTCCTGATCGTGAATAGTAAGTTTCTAAGACTCCTTTCAGTTTCACCTGATAATTAAGTGAAGCTCCTGAAGTTGCATTAATACCTAAAGCACTGCGAATGCCTGCACTTGAAGATGGTAATTCAACAAATAGCATATTTTCAATGTTTGTTTCTCCCTTAGCAGAAGCAATGGCAATGTTGCTATCTGCTGCTTCTAAATAATCTGTTATTACGGTATTTGAACCTTTTATAAAACCTACAATATAACCTTCAACCCATGCTTCTGTTCATTTTGATTTGCCTGTGCCTCTTCCACGGAATACGGACTATGATAACTCCCGCCTTGCGATGACGGATCTTCTTCACTCCATTCTCCGTCGTCAATATCCCAATCAATCTGTTGGTCGCCAAGTGTTGAATCAACAATAATATTGAAGTTTGAATTACCCGTATCGAGCATTCCTCCCTCATATTTAAAGCGCAAAGTAACCGTTCCTGCTGCAATGGATTCTGTGCTCGCAAATGTACGATACACTTTTTTTCCTTCTTCAGTATAACTCAAAATGACGGTCAATTTTTTCCCGCTTTCTACATAAATTGGTTTCATTGAAGCAGACGAAATTGTTTTCCCTCCAATGTTGAACACATAATCAGGATAGCCTAACAAGAAATCTTCCGACAATTCAAACACCACTTTCGAGGTAAGTAAGCTAGCAGTTATATCAACCTTAGTTATTTGTTCTGAAGCTATTGAAAAGTCTTTACTGCCATAATACACCCACGATTCTTCAAAAGTTGGAAAGGGAAATTCATTGGGAGACAAACTATAAACTTTAGCTTGATAGTCTCCTGCCACAAGTGATATTTGTTCTGCCAATTCCCGATACTCCTTAGGATATCCACTTAACAAAACCCCATTGCTTTGATAGATATAGACTAAGAAATTCGATACATCTACACTCTGTGTTCTCACATCATTATTCAACTCTTGGAGTGTACTCATCGATGTTTTCAGTTCCAAGTACCCCGGTTCAACAACCGATGTGGTGTTGAATTTACAGGATTGGAATAGTAAGGTTACCACTAGTAATAAATAAATCGTTTTCTTCATCTGCTTTTATTTTTATTCGACTACACTTAATTGGGCTATCACACGTTGCGCCAGTCTGGTCTTTCGTTCGATATGCTCTCGCAACTCTTGGGCAAAGCTGTTTTCTTCAAAACTACCACGCACGTGCTGGAAATCTTTCTGACGAACAAGGCTGTCGCCATCAATACCGAAACCAGTCATTACATCATTGTTGAATTCTTTGTGAGCATCTTTAAGCAATAATTCATCGAGCTCAACCACTGCATTTTTCCATTGATTCACCAAATCTATGATTTCCTCTATCGTGAAATCCTCCACTTGTTTCCCGGTATATTCTTGAATAAAATCAACGGTCCATGTCCACTCATATTCATAATATTGTTCATGCAATCGCTTCAAATTGTCATTTAGTTGCTCTTGCGTTTCCATGACTCCTTCTGCTATTATATTTACCAAACGTACTATTTCATCTTTCGGTGCAAGCAAACCAGAGATATCCAACCACTCCCCTTTTCCAATATTGGTAGTTGGACGCAAACAAGCACGAATGTCTGCCATGGCTTTTATTTCTTTCTTATTTAGTCTAGTGATGACTGAATTTCCTAAGAACTTCAAAATTGCTAATCGATAAAGCTTGATACCATTGTGTAATGATGAGCAACGAATTTTGGTGTTATTGTATGAAAATACTTGTGTTGATTTCCCTGAAATCTGTTCAATCTTTTTCAGGGTGTCAATTGCCACTCGCATTTTATGAATTGTGAACGGGCTCAACAGATTGAAATTAATGTAATCGAGTTTATTCGAATCAGTGCGTTTATCGCGTTTAGGCCATTTTAGTGCATCGCGAATGGTTCCCACACTTCGCAAATTTACACCCGGCACTAACCATGTTTCATTGTTATCTTCAATTAGATATGAGAATGGTATGTGAGAAGTATCGGAATGCATTGTGTGCCTACCCATGATGAGTGTAAAGGCTCCAATACGAGCTGGCCAAAGGATGTATGAATCGCTTGTGGTTTTCGAACCTCGTTCTACTACCCCATGATGTATTGGTCCGAGCTTATACATATGGTTACTTTGGTTTGAACCACTTCCGGCATTCAGAAACGAATACATACCAGCAATAAGCAAGGTTGATTTATGGTGAGTAACCGTGTACGGTCCTGCAAAAATGGCACAAGCTTCGCCATGAAATCCTTGGCAATTGGCAAAAAACACGGAGTTTTCAGCTGAATATTGCGCACCGAGCTCACACCCTTGACCAATAAAGCAATTGTTTACCAACACGCCGTCTTTTATGGTTGAACCAGATGCCACAATGAAGTTCCTCATGCTCACTTGATGACCAATATCGGTTGGTGCTTCGGAATTTGACTGCACGGTACCATTGGCTAATATTGATACCGAGTTTATCATGGCATATGCTCCAATACGCACGTTCTTCAAGTCGCCACAATTTGAAATGCAAGCGTGTTTCCCAATTGTACCTTTGTTTGAACGAACTGTTGCGCAATAGTTGTGAATGTTCTGTTCCACAGCTAGAATCATGTCTTCACGATGTTTATACATCGCCATGAGGTAAGCTAGATGGGCCGATAAATGGTCGTATATCATAATTTGCCTACCGCCAGTTTCGTCCATTACATCAACATATCTACCGTTTCCAAAGGTTGATTCACCATCGGTAAGCAACTGAGCGCAATTATCGATGATAACCCCTTCTTCAATGCAATAATTTGCAATATAATTTTTGATGTGGTGAATATAAACTTGATCGCCAATAGTTGAGTTGTGAATGTGCGCCGAATAAATACCGCTGCGCTTTGGCACATCGCCCTCAAGTGTAAGTACTGTATCTTGCACTCCAATTTGGCAAATACCCGAAAACTCTACTTGCTTAAAAGCTGAAAGATTTATAGGCTCTGCAAAAGAAACCATCGACCAATCTGTAGATGAACACATTTGTGCTTCAAGTTTTGCAATTTCGGAATCGTTTAGTTGTCTGTATATTTTTGTCATTTTTTGTGCGTTATAGTTGCTAAATAATCGTAATGCTCGCCCCATTTCACCGACTCTACTTGCAGTCCTGATAGTTCTACGTAATTTTTCAGTAAATCGAAGTCTAGATATAGCCAGGGAAAGCTTTGAGAATATTTTCCCTTGTACGACGTCTGATAAATTAATTCGCCATAATAGTTTCCAGCAATATTGATGTCTGCCGATCCATCCTCATTTTCGTATAAGTATATCAAATCTGACGAATCAATATAGATTTTTCCATTAGGGAGAAGCAGCTGTTTTAATTTTAAAAATAGGTTTGTGACATTACTAATTGTTCCTGCAATGCCTGTCCCATTCATGAGCAACAAAATTGTTTCGAAAGGTTCTGCGTCATACTGAAAAAAATCAGCTTGCACTACAGTTGGCAATCCGAGGTCTTGCAATACCGAAACACAACGTTGACTTTGTTCTAATGCAACCACCTCTAGTCCTTTGTCTTTTAGATATACGGAATGACATCCTGCACACGCACCTACGTCTAGCACTCTTCCTTTGGCTTGTTGCAAAGCAAATTGCTCTAAAGGTGGCATTTCTTTGAATGCCCTGAATAAATATGAAGTAGGCATTTCATCGGGTTCAAAGTCCGTTGAATGCACATATATAGGGGTGTTATCTTGGTTGAAATGGCAGTTAAAAACAGCCTCTCCAATTGGATCAAAGTTATCCATTCTTTTGTTTCTTAATTGTTTTTCAAAAATAGAAATATTATACAAAACAACAATGAAGAAAAGCTATTTACTCATTTTTTAAACTCCAGAAGATCTGAAGCCCATAAAACAAAACTGCTCTTCTAGGAAATCCCAGAAGAGCAGTTCTATTTCTTTTTACCATTGGGTATTTTTCACCCAATCTACTACAAATTTTGCATTTCCGTATGGAATATCAGGTAAGAATCCATGTCCTAGGTTGAAAATCCACTTCTGATTTTCATGGAAAAAGGTTTTATATTTTTCTAGAACTTCGGTTAATTCTTCTTGATTTCTATATAAATAGCGCGGATCAAGATTACCTTGCAAACCTACTTCAGGGTGTACCATGGCTCGAGCTTCTTCAATTGAAATCTGCCAATCTACACTCACAAAATCACATAACTCGGGAGTAATTAGCTTGAAACCTGTTGAAAATCCTTTAGGAAAGAAAATAAAAGGTGTTCCCGTAGCTCGCACCGACTGAGAAATTTTCTTCACCGCGGGCATAAACATTTCTTGATATAATTCCGTTGGAATCAAATTTGCGTGTGTTTCAAAAAGTTGAAAACATTGTACCCCATGCTTTATTTGCTCTTGAGCATAATGCACCGACAAGTCGGCAATGGCATCAATCAGTCGTTGCGCTTCCTTTTTGTGCTGAAAAATAAACTTAACTGCTTCCGGGAAAGCTTGATTTCTGCTCAAACCTTGAATCATGTAGCACATGGTGGTGAGCGGTGCTCCACAGAAACCGATCAACGGTGTTTCACCCTTTTGGCGCACAATCTCCTCGATGTTTCTATAAATATATTCTAACTTTTCAGGCTTTGGTTGAAGCGCATCAATTGGCGATGTATTTCCTTTTAGCGGATTGGCAAATACTGGACCAGCATCAGTAAACTCTAAATCCATGCCCATCGCACTAGGGATAACCAAAATATCGGAAAAGAGAATAGCCGCATCCACACCCAAGTCAGAAATGGGCATCAACGTAACATCAGCACAAAGCCTAGGGTCTTCCATTAGCTCGTGGAAAGTATATTTTTCTTTTAATGCTCGATAGTTTGGCAACACCCTCCCCGCTTGACGCATGAACCAAACCGGTGGTCGTTCTGTAGTTTTGCCTTGAAGAGTTTTTAGGAATATATTTTCTACCATTACAACGATTTTAGGGCTTTTCCATGTACCTGGATGAAATTATTTAGCTCCTCATCGGTGTGAGCATCAGAAATAAACAGACACTCAAACTGAGAAGGGGCAATATAGAATCCAGCATCAAGTGCTTGTTTAAACACATCTGCATATAGCTCTGTGTTGGCTGTCATAGCTTGCTCGAAGCTCTTCACTTCTGGTTCATTGGTGTAGAAAAGTGTCATCATTGAGCCAATTCTATTCACCACACCAGAAATGTTAGCTTCTGCTAGATTCCGTTTGAATCCTGCTTCTACCATAGCACCTTTGCGCTCTAATTCTTCATAAATCTTCGGATTATCTTTCAAGTTTTTCAACATCACAATACCAGCCGCCATTGCCAAGGGGTTACCCGACAAAGTTCCAGCTTGATAAATAGGACCTTCTGGAGCAAGGCAATTCATAATTTCCTTTTTACCACCATAAGCTCCTACAGGCAAACCTCCACCAATGATTTTTCCCATTGTGGTAAGGTCTGGCATAATGTTGAAATGTTTTTGCGCCCCACCATCGCTTAATCGGAAACCAGTAATTACCTCATCGAAGATCAATAGAGCTCCATTTTGTTGGGTAATTTGGCGCAGTCCTTCCAAGAACGACTGTTCGGGGAGCACCACGCCCATGTTTCCAGCCACAGGCTCAATAATCACCGCCGCGATATTTTTGCCATGGTCGGCAAATAGTTTTTCCACCGAGGCTAAGTCGTTGTATCGTGCGGTGAGCGTGTCTTTAGCCGAAGCTTTTGTTACCCCCGGACTATCGGGCAAACCAAGGGTGATTGCGCCCGAACCTGCTTTAATCAAAAAAGAATCAGCATGACCATGATAGCAACCCTCAAACTTCACTACTAAATCTCGCCCAGTATATCCCCTCGCTAAACGCAAAGCACTCATTGTAGCTTCTGTTCCCGAATTGACCATGCGCACCATTTCTACCGATGGCATCATTTCACAAATCAGCTCTGCCATTTGTGTTTCCACCAAGGTGGGTGCTCCATAGCTTGTTCCTCGTTCGGCAGCATCTTTCACTGCTGCTACAATCTTTGGATTAGCATGACCAAGAATCATTGGTCCCCACGACGACACAAAGTCCACATATTCATTATCATTAATATCCCAAATGTGCGAGCCCTTAGCTTTCTGAATGAAAACGGGGTCAATACCCACACCTTTAAATGCACGAACCGGTGAATTTACTCCTCCGGGTATTATTTGTTTCGCTTCTTGAAAAGCAGCTTTACTTTTATCGATTTTTTTGTTCATTTGGAAGTATTTGATTAAATCCTATTTCCTTTTCGCAACTCGGCTTGCACAAATTCTTTAGCGTGATACGTGATGATTACATCGGCACCTGCACGTTTCATCGATGTGAGGATTTCTTTTATCAATCGTTCTTCATCAATCCAACCATTGGCAGCTGCTGCTTTCACCATTGAAAATTCGCCACTCACATTGTAAGCCACTACGGGCATATTGAATCCATCTTTCACTCGACGAATAATATCCATATAGGAAAGCGCAGGTTTCACCATCACCATATCGGCTCCTTCTTCAATATCGGCTGCCACTTCGCGCAGAGCTTCATCTGAATTTGCAGGATCCATTTGATAAGTAGCACGATCGCCAAATTGCGGAGCACTACCCGCAGCATCGCGGAATGGGCCATAAAAACCACTTGCATATTTTGCAGAATAAGCCATGATAGGCGTTTTCTCAAATCCTTCAGCATCTAGTGCTGCACGAATGATAGCTACCCTACCATCCATCATATCGCTTGGGGCAATAATATCGGCTCCCGCTCGCGCTAGCGTAACAGATTGTGCTGCCAAGATTTCCAAAGTTGAATCGTTCTCTACATCGCCATCTACAATTGTACCACAATGACCGTGCGAGGTATATTCGCAATTGCACACATCGGCAACAATCAGCAATTCGGGCACTTCTTTCTTGAGTACCTCAATCGCCATAGGTACAATAGCATCGGGGGCACAAGCACAAGCTCCAGTGTCATCTTTTTCTTCGGGTATACCGAAAAGCAATATCATCTTGATGCCTGTAGTAGCCACCAAGTCGCGCACTTCTTTCACTAGCTCATCGATGGAAAACTGAAAGTTGCCTGGCATAGAGTGAATTGGATTACGCACACCTTCCCCCTCGCACACGAAGTAAGGCATGATTAAATCTTCGCGATTCACTTCTGTTTCGCTCACCATATTTCTAATGATTGCATTCTGACGCATACGTCGAAGACGCGTTATTGGAAAAGCCATAATATTATATTTTAGAAGCAAGCACTTGTGCTTGCTTTATTATATTGTTTCAATTAAATCGTAGGCTGTTGATTCACTCAACAGGGTTTCAAAACTTTGCTGACTAGCTACCAGCACGGGTTTTATGCCCATTGCTCTGCAGACTTGTGCTGTGGTTTCTCCAATACAAGCCATGCGCCACTTAATTTCCCTTCCCCCGAAGTTCATCACTAAGCTTTTTACAGCCGATGGACTTGCAGCGAGAATTAATTTATAGTCATCGGCAAGAATTAACTGTCGAGATTCTTTATCTTGCAACGACTCTAAAATGGTGTCATACACTTCTATCCTATCTACTTTCATTTTCAAGCCCATTTGCAGGTTGAAAGATGCCATATGCCCCAAAACAGCTAAAACTTTATCTTGGTCAGCAAGCACATTCCCCAATGCCACAGCCATTGCCGCCGACGATGTACCATCGCCAATGAAATCTGCTTGATACCCATATTTTGCTAACTCTTTTGCCGTTGAATTACCTAAAGCAGCAATCTTTCCTTTATAGCTACCATCATGAAAAGCATCGAAATGACGAATACCATTCTTACTCGTAAAAAGCAGCCAATCATATGATTCCAGTGGACTTGGCAAATGATATGATGAGCTCTCAATCTTGATGACCGGCGCAAAAAGCAAATCAGGACGCTCAAAAGCTTCCAAATCGGGTTTATGGAATGTACAGATAATTTTTCTCATATATTTTCTGTTAGTCTTCTCTCGTTCTCTTTTAGGACATAATAGGGAAAGGGCAAATTGAGTTGCAAAGTTAATAATATTCTATTTCCTGATAGCGTTGAGTATATCTTTTGCGCCCTTATTCCAAAGAAGTTCTCCTAATTCAATTGCCTTTTCTGCTGAAAATTCCACTGAACACGATATGCTTTCGCACACTACTTTAGAGCCATCAAGACTTGCCACAAGTGCAGTCATTTTAAACGCATCACCATCTACTTTGCTAGTGCAGCCAACTGGCACTTGGCATCCACCTTCTAGCGTACGAAGTAAACAACGCTCTGCCATGCACTCCGTCCAAGTATTCTCATCGTTAATTGCATCCATCAGCTCTGTGATTTCTTCATCTTCTTCTCGCACTTCAATTGCCACGGCTCCTTGACTTACGGCAGGCAACATCAAGTCTTCACCGAAAAACTCGGTAATTTGATCAGCATAGCCCAAACGAATAAAGCCTGCTCCTGCCATGATAATAGCATCGCACAATCCATCATTCATACGTTGCAATCGAGTTTCTACATTACCTCGAATATCTACAATTTGTAGCTCTGGATTGTAGGCTAAAAGTTGTGCTTTTCTCCGCAAACTCGATGTGCCAATTTTATCTACAGCGGTCATTTCACTGAGTTTTCTACCGTCTTTCGACACAAACACATCGCGCACATCGGCACGAGGTAACACTGCTCCAATAGCTAAATTCTCGGGCAATTCGGTGGGCATATCTTTGAAGCTATGCACTGCCATATCGATTTCACCACCTAGAAGAGCGTGTTCTATTTCTTTTGTGAATAGTCCTTTATCGCCTATCTTCGATAGTGATACATCTAGAATTTTATCGCCTTTTGTTTTAATAACAATGATTTCTGTTTCTATGTCTGGAAACTTTTCTGTTATCACTCGTTGCACCTCATGTGCCTGCCAAAGGGCAAGCTTGCTGCCGCGCGTTCCTATTTTGATATGTTGTTTCATTTTACCTTTTATTTGAAGTGGTAAGGTGTGAAGCAAAACTGCTCACCTCTTATTTTAATAGGTCGATGACTACTTTAATGTAATCAGAATGGCGACCATTATCGCTCAAAGTCTTTAAATTACGGATTAGAGTGTTCACCATCTTTTCGCTGTAATGCTGACTAAATTCTTTTAGTAATGCGTTTTCTTCCTCGTTTCTATTCTTTGAAAAAACGTCTAATTCCGACTGCTGTATTTCATGCATTGCATGAATAATTTGCTGAATAGCAGGCGACAGGTTTCTACCACTCAACCAATCTAAAAACTCTCCTACTTTTTCCTCTATAATTTCCTCAGCTGTACTTATTAGTGCCTTCTTCTTTTCTTGATTGTTTGTTACCACTTTTTGCAAATCGTCAACATTCACCAACGATACATTTGCCTGCTCACCTAGTTCTTCTTTTATATTTCTAGGAACGCCTAAATCAATCAGTAATTGCTGATGTGTTGCAGCCGTGTTGATGATTGGTTCTTTTGCCCCCACCGCACTAATCAAGATATCGGCTTCAGTAATGGCTGTATCAAGCTCTTCAAAACTGCACACTTTCGCCTGATATTTCGCTGCCAAAACTTCGGCTTTACTTCGAGTGCGGTTGACAAACGTAATTTGCTTACATCCTTTTTTGTAAAGACTACGTGCCACTAGTTCGCCTGTTTCGCCGGTACCTACCAATAAAATCTTTTTGTTTGTAAGCTTTGGAAATTCTTGCACACATTTCTCTACCGCTGCGTAGCTCACTGAAAATGCTCCTGTACTCATTTCGGTTTGCGTGCGTACTATTTTACCCGTTTCAAGGGCTTTGTGAAACATTCGGGTGAGTTCTTTATCAAGTGTTCTGTTAGTCTCAGCCAATTGAAAGGCATTTTTTACCTGCGATACAATCTGATATTCGCCCAACACCATAGAGTCTAGACTTGAAACTACTCGGAAAAGATGATTTACAGCATCTCGGTGTTCAAATCCGTAGAAGTAAGATTTCTGGCAATCGTTCACACCTGTAAATGCTGCTAAGTGCTTCACAATCGTCATATTTGCCATATCTCGACTACTTGCCTTTGCTCTATAGTAAAATTCAGTACGGTTACAAGTAGATAAAATGAGCATAGCATCAATGTGATGACCATCGCAAATTCTTTTAGCTAGAAGCTTACAGGCTTCGTCGTCTAATGCGAACTGCTCGCGAATATGTATGGGTGCTGATTTATGATTAAGTCCGATTATTCCAATCATGATATAATTTAAACAGTTTATTTATTTAGCTTTCTAAAATTCAAAAAAAGAAATTCTAAATAAACACCGGTGGAGATAGCCCCAAATGGTTGGCAGGAGACTCTAGGCGATAATGATTAATATCTTCACAACAAAACGTTGTTTTCTCTTCTTTAAATTCAGTAATGTTTTTTACATCCTCCTCTGGTATGATCTCCACATCTTGTATGAAATGCGATAGCACATACGTGGCGGTCAAATTAGGCTCTGCTTCTTGGCTAATTGTTTCTTGAGTTTTTAACAGAAAAAATCCGTCTTCGGCAGCCAATCGCACTTCATTTCCTATTTGGTGCAACGCCACTAAAGCCATTCCCACCGTGAGCAACTGAGGAAGCAATGTACTTATGAAACCTACAAAAAACATATTATTTTTTCTTGATTTGTAAAAATAGCATTCTAACTAAGAAAAAGCCACTAAATTCATTCTATTTTACGCTCGTTCTTGTTTGTTTAACGTCTTCAATCTGACGAAATTCAAGATAAGCTTTAAGAATTAGATTGTTAAGACAACCTCAACTCTAGCGTTATTGAATAGCTGTTAAAAAAACTCCGATAGATTTAGATGCAGTCATCAGGAGTGTCATTTTCATCGTCTAAAGTTCCTGATTTCTTACTACTACCAATCACAGCAAATCCTTTTTCCTTGAAGCTTTGAAATACAGGAGTTGGCTTTTCGCCGAGTTCTTCAAGTGCTTCTTCTTCTGTTCCGAGCATGATTGCCATCCAGCGTGTCGATTCGTTCGACTCTAGCATGATTTTTACGACAATGGTTAATGGTACTGAAAGAAACATACCCACTGAACCAAAAATAAATCCCCAAACGACTAAGGATAGAAACACAACCAAGGTAGATAACCCTAAACCTTTTCCCATAACTTTGGGTTCGATGAAATTTCCCATTACCGTATTCACCAACAGATAGCCAGCTCCTGCCCACACGGCACCCCCCCATCCTAATTGCACTAAAGCAAGAAGTACAGCTGGTACCGCAGCAATGATAGAACCAATGTTTGGAATATAATTGAGCATGAATGCCACCACTCCCCATAAAATTGGGTAATCAACACCTGCCACAAAAAGCCATAACCAAATGAAGAATCCAGTTCCCATGCTGATTATCGTTTTGAGGAACAAATAGTTTCTTACCTCATCGCTAATTTTAATAATGCTTGTTGTTTTGATGTATTTATTACGGTCGAGCAATCTACCTTTGGTAACAAATACCTTTGCTTCTAATAGAATAAAGATCGTAATTAAGAGAATCAAGAAGAAATCAGAAAGGAAACCTCCCAACTCACCCAACGCTGCTGTAGTGATAGAAAATAATTTATCGGGGTCAATCTTAGCCAAAATATCTGTGGTGTTTATTCCGGCATCAAAGCGCTCTAGACCCCCCAATATATGGGTGATTTTTTCATCAAGTTGTGCTTGATAAACAGGCATTTTATTCATGAACTGCGAGAAGCTCGAACCGATAACTCCTCCTAGCGACACAAAGATTAAGCAGACAAGTAACAGCACAATTAGCACCGACAAACCATATGGTACTTTCTTCGATTCCAGCCAAAAGACTGGTTTCATACAGATAATACTAACAAACAAAGCAAGAATGATAGGTAATATAACCGCTTTAGCAGCCATCATACCCGCTAATACAATAACTAAACCTGCTAAAACCACCAGATTTGAAGATATACCAATCACCGATGAAAGAGTTTTCATCGATTGTTTATTTTCATTTGCTTTCATTTGCTTTGTTTTAAATTTTGGACTAAAGTACAGCATTCATTGGCAAAAACAACAGATTAGCACAAAAAACTGTGTTAAGCTGTTGTTTTATTACATGAAATACAGCCCCTAAATTAGACTTATCTTCTCCCAAAATTTTAAACTCTAGATTAATAGGCTAAATTGATATCGCCATAATTTGCATTAATGCGAAGTGTCAATTTTTGAGGGTTATCGCCCACCTCTCCTTTCAATTGAAGATAGTTACCTTCTGTTTTCCACAACCCATTAAATTTCCTACCATCCCCTAATTTCACTGTAGAATATCTCCCTTCGCAATCTAAATGATAAGCATTCGCACCCAATCCAAGCTTAACATTGGTGTATCTCAACTCAAACATTAGGCTATCTGCCGAAGGCAACACTTCTCTAACTGCAATATTGCCATATGAAGTAATGACATTTGCACCATCGGTAAGATGTTCAATCTTAAAATCAGTGTATTTTGCTTCTGAATTAATCGTGCCAATTTTTCCTCCCTTAAACTTATCGTACTTCGAATAAAACTGCACTTGCTGCCCTTCTGTAATGTTCACATCTGAATACTTCGAATTCAAATATAGGTTTTCTATCTTGCCAATGTTCATATCGCCATAGCTCAATTCTGCAGCAGCGTTTGTTACTTCCTCTATATTCACATTTCCATAGCTCACATTAATAGGTATCTTATGGGATGTTTTCCATTCTCCTCCCGTGAGGTTTCCGTATTTCAGGTCGAATTTCCCCTCTGCTTCTAGCTTTGCCACCTGAACATTACCATACTTATTGATTATTTCCAATTTCTTACTGGCAGGAATAACCACATTATAGTTAATCTCTAAACTAGCATTCTTTAAATTCAAGTTGTCGATTGAAGTCTCAGCCTTTAGCTGCTTCCCATTTTGTTGAAAATGAATCTTCACCTTATTCAAAATTTGATCTACACCGGATTGGTTTTTACTGGTTACTTTTATAATTACATTCACATAGATAGAATCTTGCTCTAAATCTGTAACCACTACATTTCCATATTGATTATCAATAATTAGCTCATCTATTTCTTGAACTGCACACGATGTATTAATCGATTTTTCTACCGTTTCGTAAGTAGCTGCACTAAGCACACTGTGCCATGCAAAAAACATGAGCAATAAACTACATCTGATATTCATGACTTTTCATTTTACACTGTTTTAATTCTAATTCATCTATAATCTTCTCAATCACTTCTAAGCGGACTTTATACATTCGCACCATGGCCTGCACCACTCGTTCATCGTTACCCGATGCTTCCAAGTCATTGGAAAGCATCTTGAAATTCTCCTGAAACTCAGCATACTCTTTCAACATGGCTTGCTGTTCTTCTTCCGAAAACATTCCAATGTCGGCAAAATGTTTCAATCGGCGCTCTCCTGCATTGATAGACGATGTATAAAAGATTTCCATTTCTTCCACCTCGCTAGTTGGCTTTTGCCGCTCTGCAAAATCTTTTTTCGGAAATGGATCCGAATGCATGAAGGTTGCCAATAAAAAACCAACTACCAAGGCTGCTGCAACCTGGGCGTATTTCCAAACTATTTTTTTGCGGAGTGTTTTTGTTTTCTTTGTTTCTAGCTTCGCTAAGAAACGTGCGCCATGACCATCTGGCAAATCTCTTTCGAAATCAGCCTGATGTTTTCTTACCTCCTCTTCAAACCTATCTTTTGATGTTTCCATATCTGATTTCTTTTTAAATATTCACTAACCGCTCTCTTCCTATCAACAATTGCTTCAACTTTATTTTGGCTCTTGCCAAGTGCGACCTTGATGTACTATAATTAATTTGAAGTATCTCTGCTATTTCTTCATGATCATATCCCTCTAACACAAATAGAGAAAACACTACTCGGTGTTTTTCTGGTAGCTGAGCCATGGCATCATGCAATCTTTCATAGTCAATATCCTCACTCCACATTACATCTTCTTCCATTTCAGGCAATCCTTCATCTTTAGAATCTGCCATGTCAAGCTTTTTCTTTCGCAAGTGGTCAATACTCTGATTAATCACAATGCGCTTCAACCAAGCCCCAAAAGTTACCGATTCATTATATTGATGCAACATAGCAAAGGCTTTCAAGAAAGACTCTTGCACCACATCTTCGGCTTCCAATTCATTGCTTAGCAATTGCAAACTCACATTATACATGGCTTTACAATACAGCCTATATAATTCAAATTGTGCCTTTGAATCGCCCCTTTGGCATTTGTCAATAATATGTTGATGAATATTCTTCAAGTGTTATCTTAATTTACATGAAAAGATACGATTAAAAATAAGAAATGTTTCAGTCTAGATAATATCTTGCAAAAAAATAATGTCTTTAGCTAAAATATAATTGGGAAACTCGACTAAAGTTTTTTACCCAAAAGTTAGTTTGAAAGTTAAACTATAGTTTTTGTCCATGGGTATATTTCATGAAATTGAGCGCAAAGTTTTTTGTATTTGTCTTCTGTTTGGGCATAAAAAAAGGAGATTTAGCGCAATTGCACTAAACCTCCTTTGCTTTTGAAGCAATGGTAACTACACCATTTGTAATATATCCCACACGAAGGCTTTCACGCCTACTTCGTAGTTAATATCATCAAGCTTCTTCACGGCGTTCAAAAGTGGCTCAACTTGTTCGTCTTCCACAATTGCCATAACTGCCGAGTTCATTTCTGGCCAAGTGTGGCTACCCATTCGGGGTTCTCCACCATTCGTACCACGGCCTTTTACATCGTCCCACATCGTGAAACCTTTCACCGCCATACGATCGAGCAAAAACTCTACTCGCTCTGTATTCGCTTGGTTATATACGATAAATACTGATTTCATTTTCTCTATTTTTAGAGCCCCCTCCGACTCCCCCTAGGGGGGGAGGGAAAAGACACTGGGTTATTATTTACTCACATATTGGTTCTCTGAGCACACTCCTGCGCATTTGCGCTCTCCCCCAAGGGGAGAGCTGGAGGGGGCTTTTTAATCCAAAAACTTATATTTTTTGTAAAGTTTTGCAGTTTTGTTTCTACTTCCTTTCACGGCAAGTAACACATAAACGGCAGGAATTACAATCAGAGTAATTAAAGTTGAGAACAACAAACCTCCGATTACGGTAATACCCATCGGTGCCCACATTTCAGAACCTTCACCCACACTCAATGCCATTGGCAACATACCAAGCACTGTGGTCATGGCTGTCATCAAGATTGGACGCAAACGACTTTGACAAGCCTCTACTACCGCTTGTTGCAATGGCACACCACGCTCACGAAGCAAGTTAATAAAGTCGATCATCACAATACCGTTCTTCACTACGATACCCACCAAGAGGATAGCACCTAGGATAGCAATCATAGAAGCCGTTGTGTTGGTAAGCAACAAGGCAATAATTACACCTGAGAATGAGAACATGATTGAGGTCATGATAATCAAAGGCATACTAAACGATTCAAATTGCGATGCCATCACCACATATACTAGCATGATGATGATAATAAACAAGAGACCAAGGTCGGCATTGTTTTCTTGCATGTCTTTATAAGCACCACCGATTTCTATCGACACGTTGTTTGGAATTTCCATCGTTTTCAACTCCGCCGACACTGCGTCAGCCACATCAGAAAGTACTTTTCCCTTTGCAGGAGCAGCAGAAACAGTTACCACACGTTGACGAGTTTTTCGCTCTACCATTGGTGTTGCCCAATACTCCTCTACTCGTCCGATTTCGGTTAACTTCACAAAGCTACCAGTCAACGGACTTTGAATATTGATATTTTCAATATCTCCAATCGAAGATCGGTTAGTAAGATTGTTTCTCACCACAATGTCATACTCTTCCCCTTCCTCACGGAATTTTGAAGCTGTCATACCGTTAATTGCATAGTTCACCGCTGTTGATGCAGTAGCTGTTGTTAGGCCATATTCAGCCAATTTATCTTGGTCGAACACTACTTGCAACTGTGGTTTCTCTCGGTCACGAGAAATTGAAATATCATCGGCACCATCCAAAGTTTTCAATCGTTCAGCTACTTGATTGGCGAAAGTTGTTGTTGTTTGGAAGTCATAACCATAAATTTCTACATCCACAGTGTTCGATGTACTCATACCTTGCGATTGAGTAGATATGTTGTAGTTTACCACCTCAGGAATAGAAGCCATTTTTGCACGAATTAAATCGGCAAGATCCCAAATTGAGCGATCGCGTTGTGCTAACTCTACCAATCTTACACGCAACTCTACCACGTTAGAACCCGATGAACCAAACAAAGCCGACACACCACCATCATCATCAGAACCTGACGAAAGGAAAGTAATTTTCACTTCGTCTTTCATTTCTGTCAAGATGTAGTCTTCCACCGATTTTGCAATCTCATCTGTTTTCTCTACTCGTGTACCTGTTTGACACTCGAAGCTAACAGTCAGCATACCTAAATCTTGTTCTGGCATATTTTCAAACTTCACATATTTAGCCAATGACATCGAAGCAAGAAAGATAAGAATTGCTCCCGGCACAATGATTTTTTTGTGATAGATTGACCAATTCACAACCACCCCATAAGCACGATCAAGTTTATCAAGCACAGGAATAATTGTTCTGTCATACCAAGAACGGTTGCCCACTACTTTGTCGCGCAAGCGAAGCATTCTAGCACTAAGCATCGGAGTAAGTGTTACCGCTGCAATAGTTGAAGTAGTTACCGTAATAGTTACAATCCACCCCAATTGTTTGAACAATATACCTGTTTGACCACCAACTAATGTTAATGGGAAGAATACCGCCACAACCACTAACGTAGTTGCAATTACAGACAACCACACCTCTTTCGTAGCATAAATTGCCGCTTCACGAGGCGAAGCTCCACGCTCAATGTGTTTAATGATGTTTTCCAACACTACAATAGCATCATCCACCACCATACCAATTGCAATAGAAAGCGATGAAAGTGAAATCACGTTAATTGAACCACCCGACACATATAAATAGATGAATGCCATGATCAATGAAATCGGGATAGTAAGCGCAATAATAAATGTAGCTCTCCATCGTCCTAAGAATAATAGCACGACTAGCACCACGAAAATTAAGGCAAACATGAACGTTTGCGCAAGGTTGTTGATTGATTTTTGAATATCGCTAGATGAGTCATAAATCATGTGGAACTGTACATCAGGAGGAAGGTTACCTTTAGTTTCCTCTATGACACGCTTCACATCGTTACCCACCGCCACAGTGTTAGCGCCCGATTGTTTCATCACCATTAAGCGCATACCTTCTGAGCCTTTAAAGCTATTGATCATTTCCACTTCACGACCTTTATCGTGCACTTCAGCAAGGTCTTTAATACAGATTGACTTGCCATTTACTCGGCTCACTACCAAGTTTTCAATCACATCAGAAGTAGTAAACTCACCTTCAACACGCAATTGGTAGTCGAAGTTACCCATTTTAATGTGACCCGAAGGCATATTCAAATTCTCCGCAGCAATTACTTGCCCTACTTGCGCAATTGAAATACCATAGGTTTCCAATTTCTTCGGATCGCAATCTATATAGATTTTACGCCCCGGTGCACCAATCACACTCACCGAACCAATACCGTTCACACGGTTCAAGGTGTTGATTAGTTTTTCATCGATAATTTTTTCTAGTCCATCGAAACTTTCGTCTGCACTTACCGCATAGAAAAGTACAGGCATCATGCTAGTCGACATGCGGAACAACAAAGGAGTATCTGCTCCATCGGGCAGCTCATCTTTCACCGGGTCAAGTGCATCACGCACATTGTTCATTGCCTCTGTAATATCAATATCCCAACTAAACTCTAGTGTAACGATCGACATATTATCACGCGATTCCGAGGTAATTTCTTCCAAATCATCCACCGAGTTCAAACCGTCTTCAATAATCTGAGTAACGTTTGTTTCTATCTCTTCCGCATTGGCACCTGCATAAACAGTCATCACTGTTACGTAAGGAGGATCTACCTCGGGGTACATATCAATTGGAAGATATTTTAGCGAGTAGAACCCGAACAAAATCACTGCTGCGAAAACCATCAGCGTGGTTACGGGTTTCTTTACCGCTGCACTATATATTGCCATAATTTATTTTTTAATCAATTTTAGAGAATCGTGTTTTACTTAGTTTTTCACTTCCACTTGGTCGCCGTCATTCAAGTTCACTTGTCCAGCAACAACAAGATGATCTCCCACTTTAATTTGGTCAGAAATAATCTCTAGTTTATCATCGAAGCGAGCACCTATTTGCACTTTCACGAATCTTGCAATTCCATTGTTCTCTAAAAACACATAGCGCTGGTTTGTACCATCAAGAATCATTACTGTTGAAGCTGGAACTACAATAGTTTCTTTTTCGCCTAGGTTAACATCAACTTTAGAGAACATACCAGGGCGCAAACGTCCATCAGCATTAGGAATAGTAATTTCCACGGTGAATGTTCTTGTTGTTGGATCGATTGTAGGATATACCAATGACACCACACCTTCGAATTTCTCGTTAGGATAAATTTCGTTTGTCAATGTTGTTTTCAAACCATTTTTCACCACAGGGTAAAAACGTTCCGACATATTCACTTCCACTTTCAAACGGTCGATCGACTCGATAGTTACAATAGCTGCTTTACCATTAGCATTTGGCGAACCACCATAAATTTCATTATCATCGTAATAACGACCTGTTACAACTCCTGAAAATGGAGCGTTTAGCACGGTATTTTCACGCAAGTTGTTCAAACTAGCTTTGGTGGCTTCATAGGAAGTTTTAGTTTGATCGTACACTTGTTGTGAGACTGAACCGTACTTAATTAATGTATCCATACGAGCCATTTCTCTTTCTAGGTTTGCGAAGTTCACTTCCAATTGCACTAATTGCGAATTGTCCATATCTACCACACGTTGACCTTTTTTCACTTGGTCATTTACCTCCACTTTTACATCTTTAATACGACCAGGAGCATTTGGTGCTAAATACACTTTATCATACGCATTGATTGTTGCGGTGTAATTTTCTTCAATTTGAATTACTTCACGCACCACTTGGGTTGTTTTAATTGGTTTCTTCACCACTGCTTTAACCTCAGTCACTTGCTCTTTACTTCCACAAGAAGCTAAAACCAAAGATGCGATACTTACAAGTAAAAACTTTTTCATTTTCTATTTCTGTTATTGTTATTTTAATTAGATTGTGTTGTAGAATCTTTCAATTTCTACATATGCTTTAAGCACATCTAGCATAGCTTGAATGTAGCTTGATTCGGCATTTAAGTAATTGGTGTTGGCTGTAGTTAAATCTAAACTCGACACCATACCTGCTTCATATTTTCTATTGATATTATCGAAAACACGTTTAGCTACTTCCACATTTTTCTCTTGTGCTTCATATTGGTCGAGCGCTGTTTTCAAGTTTGTTTTGATGGTGCGATCTTGTGTCAACAAAGCATCATTCAATTGCAAACGGTTGTTTTCAGCCATTTCCCAATCTATTTTTGCTTGGCTCACTTTTGCTTTGCGCTGCCCCGAAGAGAAAATCGGAATACTCATGTTCAACTGCAAGGTGTTTTTAGGCGTCATGTTGAAGTTTGGCTCAATAATTTGATACAAATAATTATAGCCTGCTGCAATCGTTGGCAAATATTCCATTTTAGCCAATGAAACTTGCTTATCGGTTAGTGCCACTTGTTGCTCCACCAATTGATAATCTACATTTTCTGCCACATTGAATGCTCTCAATAAAGCAGCATAGAAATTCTCTGGCAAGAAAAAATCATCCATGGTTTGATTCAACTCTACATCTGACAAAGGAGAAATACCGATTTGCAATTTGAGCAAATCGTAAGCCAATGAAGTTTGGCGTGCTGTAGTTCTCAAAGAGCTTTCCAACATCGTTACTTGAATCGACAATTGATCTACATCGGTAAGCTCTGCTACTCCTGCATTGTACATTTGCTCTGTTTTATCGCGAAGATCAATAACATTAGCTAAGTTTTGCTCTAAGATTTCTTTTGTTTTCTCGGCCAACAAAATAGCATAATAAGCATCAGCCACTTGTTGCTTAACATCTAATTCGGTTTTTTCTGCCGATTTAGCTACCATTGCTTCATACAGTTTGGCAGTTTGCAAACCCACAATGTAAGAACCGCTAAAAAGCAATTGCGATGCTGTTAGGTTGAGGTTACTAGTGTTGTTAAACTCAATTATTGTTGATGCACCCGGTGCCATTTCCATAGAGTTGGAAGCTCCAAAAAACGATGAATAATCAACTGTGGCGCTCAACTGTGGCAAACCTTGCGATATGGCTTCCCAAGTTGAAGCATTGGCTTGCTCAATGGTCAAGCCTGCATTTTTCAACGATCTGTTATACTCCAATGACATTTCCTTGGCTTGGTCTAAACTCAGCACATAGCTTTCCGCTGGTTCTTCTGCACTGTTTTCTTGCTGATTCACTCGTGGCGAGAAAGCAAAAACTTGCCCTCCCATCAACAACAATGCTGAACATAGTAGTGTTCTGATTCTCATTTTCTATTATTTCTAGTTTTAAATTAAATTTCGTTTTTTCGCTTTATTGAGCCTTCGCCCTGCATTAGCAATTACATTCTCTTTGCCACTTCTCACCTTGGCGTTTCAATTCTTCCATCCCTTTAGGGGTGCATATGGCTCGAAAATGATATTTGAGTACTTCTCGGTGCAAGCCCTCTTTTCTAAAAACCATTTCTGTTGCGGCTTCATTCTTCAGCATTGGTCCGAGCAGGTGCAATTGAAGAGTCAATAGAATCCTAGCCACAATTTCACCATCAACATCCTCTTGATATATGCCAGCCGCTTGCCCATGTTGAACATTAGCTAAAAATGCAGCTTCCTGAATTTCTTTTTTTTCTTCCACCACAATTCGACTCGCTTCAGGATGATATTTTTGTAAATCACGCACAAAAGCAGGTTGAATGCTACCAAAGGTGGCATCCATGCTTTGCCCCATCTGAAAAAACTGCTCTATGGCATTATATTTTTCATTATGAAACACTTCTAATGATTCTTTAAAGATATCTCTCATGTAGTCAATCACATCCATAACCAAGCTATTTTTATCTTTCACTAGGTTATACAATGTCTTCTTCGATATAGCCAGTTCCCTTGCTATATCGTCCATGCTAACACTTTTTATGCCATACTGCCCAAATAGCTCAAAGGCCTTCTTGATTACTTCTTGATTACGTTCTTCCATGTGGCAAATATATAAACAAAAAAAACTTAGGAAACTTAAAATATGTTCTAAGTTTCCTAAGTTTTTAATTATTTAACATAGTATGAACTTTTGCTAACACTAAAAATACAGTTTACACAATGTATCTTAACAAAATCAACTATACCGGTACTGCCGCAAAGCTAATTAGCCCAATAAATTTTTAATGGCATCAGCACTGCGTTCGCCATCGATGGCTGAAGACACAATACCACCAGCATAACCCGCTCCTTCTCCGCAAGGATACAAGCCCTTAATCTGAATATGACATAAAGTATCAGCATCTCTAGGTATGCGAATGGGCGATGAGGTGCGCGATTCCACAGCAGCTACAATTCCCTCAGCAGTATTGAATCCTTTTGATTTCTTATTTATTTGCACAATCCCTTGTTGCAATTTTTCGGCGACAGCTTGAGGCAATTCTTGATGTAGATTTCGAGAAACAAGTCCCGGACGAAAAGAAGATTCCGGCAAGCTCGATGATGGCTTTCCACTCACAAAATCTGAAATTCGCTGAGCTGGGGCAAACTGTGTACCATCGTTGAGTTGAAAACAATGTCGCTCAATCTCTCGCTGAAATTCTAAGCCTGCAAATTCTTGGTACTTTTCGTATTTCTTCAAATCTTCCATTCGCACTTCCACTACAAAACCCGAGTTTGCAAATGGTGAATTGCGTAAAGAAGGCGACATTCCATTCACCACCATCTCACCCGGAGAGGTTGATGCCGGCACGATGAATCCCCCGGGACACATACAAAATGAATATACCCCTCTACCTTCCACTTGCTCGACAAACGAATAAGCCGCAGCCGGAAGATAAGGTCCTCTCTCCTCTCTCTTATATTGTATACTATCAATCAACGCCTGAGGATGCTCAATGCGAACTCCCACTGCAAATGATTTATCTTCCAACTCTACTTCATTGCGTTGAAGCATTTCATATACATCACGTGCCGAATGTCCTGTGGCTAAGATAACAGCTCTCGCTTTCAACACTTCGCCATTAGCCATTTTCACACCTCTACATTTTTTACCTTCCAATAGTAAGTCTTCCACCCTACTATTAAAATGCACCTCGCCCCCCGAACTGATAATTTGCTTGCGGATGTTTTCAATCACGCGAGGTAACTTATCTGTTCCCACATGAGGATGAGCATCGATAAGAATGTCTGGATTAGCTCCAAATTGCACTAAAACTTCGAGTATCTTGCGCGAGTTACCACGTTTCTTCGATCTTGTATATAGCTTCCCATCAGAATAAGTTCCTGCTCCTCCTTCTCCAAACCCGTAGTTAGAATCTGGATTCACCAAATGCTGACGGTAAATTTGCGCTACATCTTTTTTACGTTCTCTTACATCTTTCCCCCGCTCTAGAACAATCGGACGATAACCGTTCTCTATCAAACGCAGCGCAGCAAACAATCCCGCAGGACCACTTCCAACCACAATAATCTCAGGTGCAGTACTCACATCGGGATAATTGTAAGTTTCACGTTCTTCTTTGGGTTCTTCACCCACATAAACGCGAACCGACAAATTAATTTTTATATTTCGTTGTCGAGCATCGATAGAACGTCTTCGCTCGACAATGTGCGATATTTCATCCACACGAACGTGAAGCTTTTTTGCCACCTCTGCTATATAATAACTCGAAGCCGAGGCCTCTTTGGGACTCAGCGAAAGATTTAAATCTGTAATCATGATTGTTTTTTTTACTCGAAGTGAAAACTCAAGGTAAAGATATTAGATGCTATCGACTCTATGGCTTGCGAGTAATACGCACGCTGATCTGGCGATGCATCAGCAATTAAACTTTGTAAACCCAAGCTAAATTTTAATTCTGTAGAAAATTTAAAGAATGGCAAATAGCTGTCTAACCCAATACCAAACTCCAAATAAAAGCTGCCACCGTAAAGATTTAGCAAGTCTTCCTCTCCTGTTCTCGACACATCTTGACGGTAGGCTAATCCCCCAATCAAATATGGTGCTTGGTTATTTAGTCGACTTGATTTATATTTTATAAGCACAGGAAACTCCAAATAAGTGGAATGCACTGGAACATACTGTTGATCAACAGATCCTGTGTATATATTATGTATCGGCATATACTTGCCGTTGTAAGTATAAACTAGCTGGCGTTCTCCGAATGAAAGTCCAGGTAAAAAGCGCAAATTGAAATATCTGCCCAATCGAAAGTCGGTGATAATTGCCACCGTAAACCCCGATTTCACACTTGTTAAATCTGCTCTCACTCTATCGGTAGAAACAACCTGATTTAAATCGCTAGCCCATCTTGGGTCGTACGCAAAATTAGGATTATCTCCCATAGTTGGATAGAAATGCATACGATAATCCACGGAGTTCAATCCTAATGAGAACCCCCAATGAAACTTTTTGTTATCATAGGTGGAAAGATTTAGCACGTGTTTTCGTTGTGCATTTGCCCATGCACACATGAAGAACAAAGCAAGAAAGAATACAATCCTTTTCAATCTGTTTTTATTTTTATTTCTACTCTTCTACAACAAAGATTAAGCCACAAAGATAGTGGAATACTATTTTCTACCTAAATAAATCGTTGCAATACCACAAGTTAAGCGCCACTGTTTAACTTCTCTGAAACCAATTTGTGTCATAATTTGCATGAACTGCTCATCTTCTGCAAAATTCATCACCGATTTGGGCAAGTAGCTGTATGCTGCAGCATCTTTTGAAATCATTTTACCTAAGAATGGCAATATTCGGAAGAAATAAAAGAAATACAGTTGCTTAAATGGGAAATATTTGGGCTTTGAAAACTCTAAAATAAGAGCTACACCATCGTCTTTTAACACCCGATGAAACTCATGCAATCCTTTTTCTAAATGCTCAAAATTTCGCACACCAAAGCCACAAGTAATCGCATCGAAACTTGCCGTGCCAAATGGCATTTGTTCCGAATCGCCTTTTTGAAAGCTAATGATCTCTTGCAATCCTTTCTTAGCCACTTTTTCTTCACCAACCTTTAGCATTTGCTCCGACAAATCGAAGCCCACCACCCTCTGTGGCTTTAGCTTTGTAGCGGCCACTGCAAAATCGCCTGTTCCGCTAGCTACATCTAGAATGGTTTTAGGTGAAAACTTAGCTAAAATTCGAATGGCTTTTTTGCGCCATAGCTTATCAATACCTAAGCTCAATGAGTGGTTTAAGAAATCATACTTTGGCGCAATGTTGTCGAACATTTCCTCCACTTGCGCTTTCTTATTCTTATCTGAATCCTGATAAGGTGATACTTCCATTTCTGAATTGTTGAGTTAAGCCCTCCTATCCTCCCCATAGAGAGGAATAATAGAATTGGGGTTTATTTAATCTATTTCTATATCTGTTTATGCATTGCTGCACTCTCACTCAAGGGGGAGTTGGTGAGGACTAATGAACCCATATGATTCATCATCTATTCGTATTTCTCCTTTAGTGGTGTGCCCCAAAGTGAAGAATGACATATCTGTTGTTTGCATATAATCTACAAAATCTACCACCTTATCGTCGGGAACGCCCACAATTAAACGCCCCATTGACTCGCCAAAAAGAAAAGCATCGCTTCTTATTTCCACATCGGTGGTAATATCAAAACCTAACTTAGCCGGTATAGCAGCTCTAATCAAAGAGAAAAACAATCCGCCTCTACCCACAGGAATTGCCGACGAAATCAAATCTTGTGCAATGAGTTCAGGCATAATGCGATGAAACTGTTCCTCTTGATTCAAATCAAAAATAGGAAAATCTTCATTCTGCACTCGATGATAAAACTGCAAGTATTCCGAAGCGTTAATGTCATTTTTCGACTCTCCTATTACAAACAAATTACTTCCTTTTTGTTTAAACTTGTGCGTTAATAATTTGCTTGTTTCTTCAATTTTCCCCACTGCCGTAATAATGAGTGTGGGCTTTCCTGTTTCTTTAAAATGGTCGAAACGTATTTTACGATCGGCAACTTTCACGCCAAAAAGTTGTGCGCATTTGTCGATGCCTCGCTTAGCTCCAACTGCAATTTCTTTTCCCGCTTCATCTGAAACATCAACATGATATAAAAATGCACTCATCACTTTGGGTCTTGCGCCAAAGCAAACCATTCGGCGAAAAGCTTTACTAATAAGTATTTCCGCCGAAAGTTCTGGATCTTTCGATAAACTCCGATGATAAGCATGAGTAGTCATAGACACCATGCTGCCATCATCGCTCACATAGATACCAAATCCGGCTGTTTCACCATCATCTCCCGCCATTTCGTCGGAACTAAAATCATTGAAATAGTTTGCTGGCGAAATATTGGGATTATTCATTAATTGAGCTATAACAGCCTTAATATCCTTAGGTTCTTCAATTTGGTCAATAGAGAATCGCTCTTGGGGTTTCATTTGATTGTTCATAGTTCCGTTCTTTTTTCATTAGTTAAGCCTTTTCATCATAACAAATATAGTCAAGTAAGCTATCTTTACAAGGTTTTTCAAAGTATAATTTACAAACATATTTCTAATGACAACAAAAACAGTCTTAATAACAGGTGCTACATCGGGCATAGGTATGGCTTGCGCCAAACTCTTTGCTAAGCACAACTACAGACTAATCTTAACAGGCAGACGTCAAGATAGACTGCAAGAAATTCAGGCAGAACTACAAAAACAAGCTGCAGAGGTCATGCTTCTATGTTTTGATGTTCGAAACAAAAAAGAAGTAGAAGATAGCCTAAACAGTCTTCCTGAAGTATGGCGAAATATTGACATTCTCATCAACAATGCAGGGCTAGCTGTTGGGCTAAGTACCGTGAGCCAAGGAGACACCGACGATTGGGAACGCATGATTGATACAAATGTGAAAGGGCTGCTTTATGTGAGTAAGGTAATTTCTAATTGGATGACTGCTCAAGGCTTCGGACACATTATTAATGTATCATCAATAGCGGGCAAAGAATCTTACCCTAACGGTGCTGTTTACTGCGGTTCGAAACACGCTGTTTCTGCCATAAGCAAAGCTATGCGCATTGAGTTACTTCCCCATGGCATTAAGGTAAGCACTGTTTGCCCCGGTGCTGTTGAAACAGAATTCTCGCTCGTACGCTTTAAGGGCAACCAACAAAAAGCCGATGAGGTGTATAACGGTTTTGAGCCACTGCGTGCCAACGATGTTGCTGAAGCTGTTTGGTTCATGGCTTCGCGTCCTAGTCATGTAAATATCGACGATCTGCTCATTATGCCTACAGCTCAAGCTTCAGCCCGCGACTTTCATAAGAATTAATCACAAAGCACAAGCATATCATGCGAAGGGTTAATACACATCACAGGTAATCCTTCGGCTTGCTTTATAAGTTTGGTTTCGGGCAAACCTATCCATAAATCCAAAAGAGTGACTTTCTGACTAGCAGGAATAATCAGCAAGTCGCTCTTTTGTGCTTTGGCTCGAAACAACGCCTCATTGGGTAGCGCAAAACTAGATTTTGAAGCATTGGTTTTCTTGGTTTCTAAACCGAAGCCTCGCATAATTCGCTCAAACGATTTTATATTGAGTTCCAGTTTCTTTTTATTTGAACTATCGGTTTCATGAGCCACTAGCAGCTCAACATTCGAATGGTTAAATCGGGCGAAATATGTTCCCCACAATGAGCTTGATTTCATCACCCTACGATAATCTAATGGCACCATAATTTCTTTGTAGGCAAATCGTTTTCTTTTGCTTTCTCCCACAAATAGAAACGGTATCCTACTCTGTTGCAACGCCTGCACCTTCATTTTCAAATTGGTATTGGCACACACGAGCACGATGCCATCGAAACCACCAACAACTCTGCCTATGGTATCTTTCAAGCTTCCTTTTAGGCACAAACTCGACATCGGAATGTGAGAAACATTTGGTTTCACTCGCTTAATTAAACTAGTCAAGCGTAATTGTGCATTCGCTTTAGCGTCTATTTCTTTTCCTTCTACCGGATGAAACAAGCACAATTCCAATTGAAAAATCTCACTGATACGTATCCCATGGGCAATGGATTGATAGTCTGATTCCGAGAAATCACAATACACCATCACTTTCTGTTCCGATCTTTTTTTTGCACACATAATTTATCTCGTTTGTTCTTCTGCAATGCCGAAATTCAAGAATCTGGCTTTATAAAAGGCACACAAAGCTACTGAAAATATATTCCGCTAACTAACCACATCTTTTGTTTTTATCCGAAACTCCGGTTATTAATTCATCCGTTATCTGTCCGAATTAGGGTTATTTGCGAAATTCGCGCTATGAAACTAACACAAAAGAAGGATTCTATCAGCGAATAAAGCCTCAATAAAGTAACATATCTAGCATTCCAAATCATCATTTCCATCAAGCCGGATTTTTAACATTTCTTTGGTCTTATGTATGACTTCTATAATGAGTTTTTTTAATTATTTTTGAGTTCAAAATTTTTTCTATGAAAAAAATATACTTTTTATTAATTCTATCACTCCTTTTTGCACTTCCAATTCAGGCGCAAAATCTCCCCACAATACCTAAAAATCCCGACCGCCCAACAGTAGCTGTCGTGCTTAGTGGTGGCGGGGCAAAAGGATTTTCTCACGTTGGGGTACTCAAGGTTTTAGAGGAAGAAGGTATTCCTATCGACTTGATTGTTGGAACTAGCATTGGTAGCTTAGTTGGCGGATTTTATGCCTCTGGATACTCTGCCGATTCCTTGCTTTATTTGATACACCAACAAAATTGGGATTCTTTGTTAGTCGATGCTGTCGATCGGAAATACCTCCCCACAACCGACAAAACAACACAGCAGCGTTACTTGCTTTCTCTTCCCATAAAAGAGCGGAAAATACTTATTCCACAAGGGGCTATGAAGGGGCAGAATATCATTAACCTTTTTAGCGGATTGACGGCAAATTTTCCTTCTGGTAGCGATTTTATGGATTTGCCCATTCCTTTTGCTTGCATCACAGCAGATATTGCCACAGGAGAAGAAATTATTCTAACCAAAGGAAACCTGCCTTATGCTATGTATAGTAGTATGGCAATCCCCGGTGTGTTTGAGCCTGCCAGAATTGGCGATCAGGTGCTCGTTGATGGTGGAATTGTAAATAATTTCCCTGTTGATGTGGCTCGAAATATGGGTGCAGACATTATTATTGGTGTTGACCTTCGCGACGATTATTTCACAGCCGAGCAAATCAATTCCGTGGGCGATGTCATTTCTAACCTAATCAACATTTACAGTAAGGGGAAAGATATTTATCTGCCACTTTGCGATGTTCGAATTCAACCAGATATTACAGGATACACCGCAGCAAGTTTCAGTCAAGAGGCTTGCGACACGCTTTATGTTCGAGGCTTTAACGCGGCACAAGAGCAGATTGGTAAAATCAGGTCACTAAAGAAAAAACTCAATCTGCCCGACCCCGAAAAGACATCGGAAAAGTATATTAAGAAGAACGAATGGAAAGTGAGCGAAATAGAATTTGATTGCGACAAAAACTACAACTATGAGTTCCTATCGAAGGTATTAAATTTACCACTCAATGAAAGCTACAATTACAGCGAAATTAAAGAAGCTATCGACAAACTTTACGGACTTGGCAGCTTCAAATCCATTTACTTCAACCTAGATCAAATTGAAGGTAAAGACGAATACACGCTTGTTCTTCACATAAAATCAGAGGCTACAACTCGCCAAAATATTGGTTTGCGAGTGAATACCACCGACATTGCGTCGTTATTGGTAAACCTCACTTGGAAAGACTATAGTAAGGCCATCGGATATGTGTCATTAAGCGCTGAACTATCGGCTAATCCGGGGTTTCAAGCTATTGCCGAAACCAATTGGCAACATTTGCCCGATCTTGGCTTCATGGTCAATATTAAGTCGCAAGATTACACCATCTACACTAAAGACCACAACTACAAAACCGACCTTGTTTACACCTATGCCAAAGCCTATTTGGAAGAACGCCTAAACTTTTTTAGAATGGGCTTATCTATACAAGAAGAATTCTATCATCGAAATGCACCCATATCAACAAAATATCTGTTTACAAGCTTAAGAGCTTATTTTCGGGCGGATAATCTCGACGACTTTTACTTCCCATTGCGAGGAACGAACACACGAGTTGATTTTACCACCGACATTGATAATTTAGATAGCGGAAGTCTTACCTCTCACCTACTTCTTAGCACCGAGAATTGGATTCCGCTAGATAAGAACTTGACTCTTATTGCCAATGGCTACAGTAGAATTGCATTGGGGCTTAATTATTCCGGTATTAAATCTACCCTCATTGGGGGTGAGTCTTATTCTCGATATTTACCCTACCACTTCCCATTCTTAGGTTTACCTCCCGTCATTGTTGGCGAAGCGAACACTGCAATTGCATGCATAGGTCTTCGCCTGAATTTTGCAAAGTATCATTACCTAACGCTTCAATTCAACATGCTGCAACAGTTCGACAGTAGCTTCATGTATCTTGATGAAAAATCGGTATATGGTGGTGGTATAAAATATTCTATGAAAACAGCCATTGGACCTATTGACATTGCTTTTGGAGCTTCAAACTACATGAATCGCCCAAGCTTTTCTGCTAATCTCGGATTGTGGTTTTAATATGTAAGCCCTACGAGCTCGCTGGGTTTGTTGTTGCTTTTATTTCTAATAAGATTAATCCACTATGGGCTAACAAATTAAGAACGGAAACTATTTACAATTAATACCACCCCTGCAATTAATCATTAAAAAGCCCTGAATTTGCTTCTTAACAAATTCAGGGCTTTGGCATTAGTTCAAGTCTTGACTATTCATCGGCATGATTTACCGAAGGTTTTCTATCTTGTTGCATTCGTTCTTTCATTTCCGAGCGCATTTCATCGTATGCTACCTTCTGTTCATCAGTAAGCAATGCTTTAATCTGAGCTTCCTTCTTTTTCATTCGTTCTTCCATTTTCTCACGCATGGCATCTCTGTTTTCTTCCATCTGCTCACGCATAGCTTCAGGGTCGTCTCCCATTTTTTCGCGCTGAGCTTCCATCTGAGCTTTCATTTCTGCAGCTTGTGCTTCTAACACCGCTTTTACTTTCACTTGTTGCTCTTCTGTAAGCTCCAATCTTTTGGTCAATCGTTCGGTTTCGTGTGCCACTTGTTCTTCTGGCGACATACGCCCACCTCTAGGACCACGATGTTGATATTCTGCCGATTGTGAAGGGCGTGTTCCTGTTCCTCGCTGAGCCATAGCCATTGTACTACAGCCAGCCATAATAGCTATTACTAAAAAAACTTTCTTCATCATTTTATTTTTTTCATGTTATATTTTCTTTTTTATCCGCTAGATAGACCATCATCATATCCGTTTGTTTAATCATGATGGTATTTATTTTTGCTTTAGCAAAGTATGAAATAACATTTTAAACTTTTCTCGCTTGGGTATTACAACCGCTTTGCAAAATTCATTCTCTGGATTATTCTTTGCATAATCCTGATGATAATTTTCAGCAGGATAAAACACATCAAACGCTTCCAATTGAGTAACTACAGGTTTTCCAAATACATTTTGTTCGTTGAAGTTTGTGAGAAGATTTTTAGTTAGAAGATATTGTTCTTCATCATGATAAAAAACTACCGAACGATATTGTGTTCCTACATCCTCTCCTTGCCTGTTCAAACTTGTTGGATCGTGTGTGGCAAAAAACACCTTTAATAGGTCGACAAACGAAATTTCAGCTTCATCATAAACTATTTGTATTACCTCGGCATGGTTTGTTTCACCCGAACAAACTTGCTTGTAAGTAGGGTTTGCCACAAAACCACCTGCATAGCCACTTACCACTGAGGTCACACCTTTCAGTTCTCGATAAACAGCTTCTGTACACCAAAAACAACCACCTCCTAAGGTAGCTTTCTTTAATATTTTATTTTTCATCTAATTAAAATTGAAATACCACGTAACAGATATCATATTTTTAATTATTCTCCTGCATAACTTTAGCTTCGCCACATGGAAAACTAATCATTGGCACAATTAAAACTCAATAAAATGTTGAACTAAATAGCCATAGGCTGCAAATCTAAAAATGCGCGACAATGCGAAAAGCAAATAACGCTTTATACTATATTCTGTTGTGCCAACAAGCATACTAACCAAAGCCCAAGGCAAAGGAGTTAGGGCTGCTGCTATAATTAAAGCCGAACCATATTTGCGAAACTTTGGCCACAATTCTTTAAACGCTTTCCGGCTTAAGAATCGAAACATTCGCATATGTTTCAGCCATCGTCCGGCATAAAAAGCCAACACGCCAGCACCGTATGAAACCACAGCAAAGAGTGTAACATCTTGCCAATAGGTTAAGACTCCCAACTTGTGCAAAGCCCACTTCATGTAAATTTCAGGGGGAACAATGCCAAAGAAGACTTCCGAACACACATAACTCAAATAAACCAAAGGTGTTCGATCATACAAATAAGCTTTCCACGCAGCTTTATTTGGAGCCACAATGTATTTTTCAAACAATAAATAAAGCCCAATTAGCACTAAAAAATAGAGTAGTGCTTTGGCTAAATTCTGTAGCAGAAATTTCGCTTTCTCATTCATATCAGGGGGTAAAGATATGGCTTATTCTAACAAGAGCTATCCTAAAGCTGCTTTTTCTCATCTCATTAACAACTTAATGACATACTTTAAAAATTCTAAATATTGAAATTCACCATCGAACCACTGCTGAATAGTGCCGTTTAAAAAAATATATGCTTACTTTTGTTTGAAACTAAAAACAAGAGTATATGTTCAACTTTACCTACAAAAATCCTGTAAAAATTTTATTCGGAAAAGGACAAGTGGCTAATATTGCCGATGAACTTCCTAAAAATGGCAAAATATTGATGACTTACGGCGGTGGTAGCATTTTCAAAAATGGCGTGTACGACCAAGTAAAAGCTGCAACCCAAGGGCTCAGCATCATCGAATTTGGCGGAATAGAACCCAACCCTAAGTTTGAAACGCTCATGCAAGCCGTAGAAATATGCAAGCAAGAAAATATTGAATTTCTACTTGCCGTGGGAGGTGGGTCTGTTCTCGATGGTACCAAATTCATTGCTGCAGCCCATTTCTACAATGGCGATGCTTGGGATATTCTCCAAACCGGGGGTGCGGTAGTAAAACAGGCTCTTCCTGTAGGTTGTGTCATGACTTTACCTGCCACCGGTTCAGAAATGAATGGCAATGCTGTAGTGTCTAGAATTGTTACAAAAGAAAAGCTCGGCTTTATGAGTCCTTTAGTGTATCCTCAATTCTCGGTGCTCGACCCAACTTGCATAGCCACACTACCCGACAATCAGGTTGCCAATGGTGTGATCGATTCTTTTGTGCATACTATTGAGCAATACCTCACCTACCCTGTCAATGCACCTTTGCAAGATAGATATGCCGAAAGTATTCTGAAAACACTCCTAGAGGAAGGTCCGAAAGTACTTGCCAACAAAAACGACTACGATGCTGCCGCTAACTATATGTGGTGTGCTACTAATGCGCTGAATCATTGGATAGCCGTGGGAGTTCCTCAAGATTGGAGTACGCACCAAATTGGGCATGAGCTAACGGCACTACACGGCATTGACCATGCCAAAACTTTGGCTATTGTTTTGCCCGGGGTAATGAACTACAAGCGCAAAGATAAAGCCGAAAAAATTGTACAATATGGCGAGCGTGTTTTTGGTATTACTACAGGATCGAAAGAAGATCGTATTGATGCTACCATTCAAGCTACTATTGCCTTCTTTAATCAGATGGGCGTATCTTGCTGCTTGTCCGACTATCAAGTGGGCGAAGAAAGCATCTTAGAAATTGAACGTCGTTTTAAAGAACGAAACAAACAAGATGGCGAACACCGCGACATCAATTGGGAAGCAACAGGCACCATATTGCGCTCCAGATTATAACACAAAAGAATGGCATATGGAAGTTTCCCATATGCCATTCTTTTTTACATTGAAAATATGTTTTTTTAGTTCAGTAGCTCACGAGCTGCTTGGCGAGCGGTTTCCGATGCGCTTTCGCCTGCAAGCATTAAAGCCAATTCATTAACACGCTCTTCTGCTGTCAATTCTCTAATGGAAGTGAAGGTTTGCTCGCCCTCATCGTATTTATACACTTTAAAATGGTGCGAACCTTTCCCTGCAATTTGTGGTAAGTGTGTAATGTTCAGAATCTGAACGTGGGCAGCTAAATCCTTCAAGATATCCCCCATTTTCACAGCCACTTCGCCCGATATACCGGTATCTATTTCATCAAACACAATGGTGGGCAACGATTTGTTTTTGGCAATCAGCGATTTTACCGCTAGCATCACCCGCGATATTTCACCACCCGATGCCACTTTTGACACCTCTTGCAACTCTCCATTCTTATTGCCTGCAAAAGCAAATGAAATGGCATCTATACCGGTGTTCGACAGTTGCTCTAGTCGCTTGAATTGCAATTCAAAACAAGCATTCAGCATGCCCAAACGATGAAGCACCTCCTCTATATCTTGCGATATTAAAGGCGCTGCTGCCAGTCGTTTCAAACTAATTTCTTCGGCTATTGCTGCCAATTCTTCTTGCGAAGCGTTTACTTCACGCTCTAGCAAAGCAATATCATCATCGAAAGAGGTTATTTGTCCTATTTTGGCTTCAAATTCATGGCAAAGCTCAATTAATGCCGACACCGAATCTACTCTAAATTTCTGTTGCAGCGAATAAATCAAATCCAAGCGTTCAGCTATTTCATCTACACGCGTAGGGTTATACTCCACTTCATCGGCTAACGATGCACACTCTTCATTAATATCTTTCAGTTCCAGATAGCTCGAATCTAGTCTTTCTGCTAGTTCTTTTGCCGAGGGCACCAATTCTGCCATTTTCTTCATGCGAGCCAAATGTTCTTTCAAACGAGCCAACACCCCCACTTCATCCCGATACATTTCTTCGGAGAAATTGCCAAAGGTCAGCTTTATTTCTTCGGCGTGCTCTAAGGTGGCTTGTTCTTGCTCTAGTTGCTCTTGCTCATCGTCTTTTAGCTGTGCTTCATCTAACTGATTGTATTGAAACTGCACATAATCTAAATCGCCTTTAGTTTTTTCGACTTGTGCAATTAAGTCTTGCAACTCTTTGTTTTTCTTCTGGTAAGCCTTAAACTTTTCCTTATATCGCGATAGCACTGAAGCATTCTTTGCCACCAAATCAACCAAAGCCAGCTGAAAAGAATTATCTCCCAACGACAGGTTTTGATGTTGCGAGTGAATGTCGATTAAGCAAGAGGAAAGCTCTTGCAGCACTTTTAATGTTACGGGCGTATCATTAATGAAAGCTCTTGATTTTCCTTTCGGACTTATTTCTCTTCTCAATATTGTTTGCTCTTCATAGTCAATATCATTGGCTTCAAAAAGCTCTTCAAGCATCAGGCTTTCTACGCTAAATATAGCTTCTACCGTGCATTTGGTTTCTTTATTTCGCAGTACCGATAAATCAGCTCGTTGCCCCATAATTAGCCCCAAGGCACCCAAAATAATTGATTTACCCGCACCTGTTTCACCTGTGATAATATTAAATCCGTTGTGGTATTTAATATGAAGCTCTTCAATAAGAGCATAATTCGAAATGTGTAATTCTTGAAGCACCGTAATTAGATTAAAGATTAGAAAGCTTTTTTATCTTTTAAGGCTTTATATTTTGCGCTGTTCGATGGATCCATTTCCACCAAAGCAGCCACCACTTTATTCAATTCCTCGATGGGTGATTCCGAGAAAATTTGAAGCAATTCTGTTGTTTTGGCATCAAAAAATATATCGAATAAACAAAGGCTCGGACGTGTGCGATACAACTTCACCAAACTCACCACAGCATCGGCTGCAACTGCCCTACCATTGGCTAATTCATTTGTCATTATATCTAAGCCTCTCCGATGATAATCGTAGGTTAGCTGTCGGAATGCCGAATAGGCTCTATTGTTTAGGTTTTCTGCCAACCAATAACGGTTTTTTTCATTTTCATATGACTTCCAACCGGCAAAAGATGAACTTTGCGAGTTGCTCACCACTTGCATGGCTTTCTGAAAATAAGTAGAGCCAGCATTGGGCGCAAACGAATCATAGTCCATGCCAAGAATAACATAGGCATAGAAAGCCATGATATTTGCCAAGTTGTCGGTGTTCGATGATTCATTAAACACCAAAGGTTCAAATTCAGAGTATTTTATATGAAAGTTATCGTCTTTAATGTTCAGAAGCGTTGTTTCGTAGCTTGCATTAAAAACAGGGCGACGAAGTTGCACATTTATCGAGCCTTTAAACTCATTAGTTGCCACTTGCTCATCGAGTTGAATAACCATATTACAAACAATGCGTTCCGATTTTGTGAACTCATCCGATGTCCATTTCCGTTCGTTGATAAACTGCGTAAGCACGCCTTGCATGGTCTTAAACGTAGCTGGATTAGCTTCTCTAATCTTATTGTAGTTCACGGTGACATTGCAATTCAGCTCTTGCGCCCTAAGCACAGGTTGAACTAGAAATAGCGACAGAAGTAATATTATTATTTTCATGTGTTTTAATTAGGCTGTAGGCTTTGGGCTTACATCATGGCTGCTTCACTTGTGCAAATAAGACACGATTTCGTTCACGATATCTTTAGCCACATCTGCTTTCGATTTTAGAGGGAAGTGCAAAACACGTCCTTCTTGGTCGATAATACTGATTTTGTTGGTATCTACTCCAAAGCCTGCACCGGCATCTTGAAGTGAATTGAGCACGATAAAATCAAGATTTTTGCGTTTTAGTTTTGCTTCGGCATTTTTAATTTCATCTTGAGTTTCTAAAGCGAAGCCTACTAAAATTTGTTTTTTTTTTCTCATCGCACCCAAACAAGCTGCAATATCATCATTGGCCACTAAGTTAATCGAAAGGTCTGTTCTCTTCTCTCTTTTGATTTTTTTGGTGGCTGTTTCTTCCGGACGATAGTCTGCCACTGCAGCACACATAATTGCAGCATGACACGATGGAAATGCTTTTTCTGCAGCCTCTTTCATTTGCTGAGCCGACTCTACCGAAATCAATTCAATGTTAGTGTTCGAGCGTAGCTTAATGCTTACTGGTCCACTCACCAAAACAACCTGTGCTCCTTCACTAGCCAATTCCTCAGCCAACGCATAGCCCATTTTTCCCGATGAATAGTTTCCTATAAATCGCACCGGGTCGATGCGCTCATGCGTAGGACCTGCTGTTACTAAGACCCGTTTATTTTGGAGTTTTTTTTTTGAATTGAAGTGTGCCACTACAGCATCTACAATTTGTTCTGGCTCTGCCATTCGCCCTTTACCATGCAATCCGCTAGCTAAAACGCCATCTCCCGGTTCAATAATGATATTACCGAAAGATTGCAGTTTTTCCATGTTCTGTTTGGTCGATGGATGTTGAAACATATCTAAGTCCATGGCCGGCGCAATCATAACATCATTTTTCGCCGAAAGATAGGTTGTTACCAATAAATTATCGGCTATTCCGTTGGCCATTTTCCCTATGGTTGCTGCTGTAATCGGAGCAATTAGGGTTAAATCTGCCCACTGCCCCATATCAACGTGCGAATGCCATGTGCCATCGTTTGCCGAGAAAAACTCGGAAGCTACCGGGCGCCCGGAAAGGGCACTCATAGTTACGGGAGTGATGAATTGCTTTGCTGCGGGTGTCATCACTACTTGCACTTGCGCGCCCTCTTTCACTAATAACCTCAAAAGCATAGCTGCCTTATATGCAGCTATGCTTCCGGTTACACCTAGTACAATATTTTTACCCTCTAATCTCATGCTGAGGAAAGTTTTATTTTACCCTATTCTTTTGTAGGATTTCGGTGATAAATATTATGGTTCTTCAACTCTTCACACGCCACAAGCGTAGATTTTGGCAAGCGCTCATAATACTTTGAAATTTCAATCTGCTCTCGGTTCTCAAAAACTTCCTCTAGATTGTCGTTATATGATGCAAACTCTTGAAGTTTTTGGTTCAACTCCTCTTTCATTTCTGATGAGATTTGGTTTGCGCGTTTAGCCAAAATCATAACAGTTTCATAAATGTTTCCTGTTTCTGCTTCTAGCTCTTTCAAATTTCTTGGCACCGTAGTACCTTCTGCTTTTACTTTTTTGAAATCCATTCGGTTGTATAATTAAATCTCGTTGTTGTAATCTAGTTGACTTGATATATCTTCGTAGTATTTTTCTACCAGTTTGTTGTGCTTGCTATTGGGAAATTCATCGGTGAATGCGTAGTATTCATCAAGAGCCGAGCTCAATCGTTCCTCTTTTAGCCCTTCCACACTTCGGGTGGCTAAGTAGTATTTCGAACGAAGCAACATAAACATCAGTTCTTCACGATAGGTGCTGTTTGGATATTCCTTTAGGGAATTTTGCAATGCAATGGTCGATGCCTTATAGTTTTCTAAATCATAATACAATTTTGCGGTCAAATATGATTTATATACTAGCTTGTCGTGCAGCTCATCAATTATATCGTTGGCTTCTGTTACCTTGTCGCTAGCCGGAAATAGGTTAATGTATAGCTGATAAGCATCGATAGCTTTTTTAGTCACCGTTTGATCTAAGCGAATATTAGGCGACTCATCATAATAGCAAGTAGCAATCATGAATTGAGCATCTTTGCGGTAGCTGCTTCGTGGGTAATCGTCAACCAGTGTTCTAAACCAGTGTCCAGCTAGCAGGTAGTCGCCTGTTTCGTAGTAGCTCTGTCCATAATAATAGTATATCTCGTCGGCTTTACTTGTTCCGCGGTACACATTCACCAACTCACGATACAAATCGCAAGCGCGAACATATTCGCCACTTTCGTAGTATTCTTTTGCCTTCTTGTATTTATATTCGAAATCAGAGCTTTTTAAAACCTTCTGATATTCGCCGCAACTGGTTGTCATTACTAGCAACAACAAACCAACAATTGCTTTTAGGTGGATATTCTTAAGCATTTTGCAAAGATAGTGTCTTCAAATGAAATATAGAGCACAAGCCTCAGAAAATATTTATAAAATGTGAATTTATTTATGGGAAGATAGGGCAACCTCATCAAAATAAAAAGAATATCTCTGCGCTATGCTGCACGCAAATCTGGCATCCGCTCACTTTCTGCACTCATGTGCAACAAATAAGCAATTATCATGCCAAAACATTATTTTGTTGCTCCACATGTCGTTTTGGCAGCACACTATAACCAACACCATCATTTTCATCAATTTAACAACAAGCTCAAACCTCTAAAAGGGCTAAACACCTTTATTCAAAGTCCTTTTTTGAGGTCAGAAATGTAGTGTACACAACTGTGCAAGCTCAACTTTTGAACTTTCATCTCGTGCACAACTGTGCAAGGCATCATTTTTTCCATTTTCACCCCGTGCACAACCATTCACGCCCCCATTTTTGCCATTTTTGCCTCGTGCACAACCGTGCACGTTGTAGTTTTAAGATTTTTTATGACTTTATTCATTACGAAAGCCCCATATTTTGCCCAAAAGATACCTTGCACAACTGTGCAAGCCCTAAAAGTTTGCCATTTCACCTCGTGCACAACTGTGCACGTCTTGAAATTTGCTCATTTTGACCCGTGCAAAATGGCTTTACACACTTCTCAAACTCATATTTTGATACAAAATCGAGTAGTTGTGAGAAAATACATTTCCCTTTACTCTTAGTTTTATGCTTTTATCGCATAAAACGATGTCTCAAAATTCATCGAAAAATCAAAGAACGCTTGTAACTACATCTTGCAGAGACATATTTAAAGTTAACGCATCAGTAGTAATTCACGATATAAAATTAAGCTGTCGATGATTATCGACAGCTTAATTTTATTTTTTTAGATGACAAATAGTATGCCAAAAAGTTATTTATACCTTAATACATTACAACGTAGAAGTTGAATTTAGATGTAAAAATTGGAGCATATTCATTTTGTTTTATATTTGCCCCGAGAATTCTGTTTAGCAGAATATCACATCACAAATAATCTTATCAATGAATAAACTTTTCACGATTCTTTTGTTGCTGGTATGGTCTTCATCGGCTTTTGCCCAACAAGAAAAAAACCAGTTGACCTCTGCTGACAGCAGTGTATTAGCTGAAAACACGCAGTCTGTTTCTGCAACAGCAGCCGATCCTATTGTAAAAAAACACGTTGAACCTACAGACAGTACACAAACTGCGAAATCAGAGGAGCATAGGAAGCCCGAATTCTCGCTAATGCCCTATGTGAGCTACAATCGCACAATGGGTGGTATGTTTGGGGCTATCCCGATGATGATGTATCATACAAATCGCAACGATACAATATCTCCCAAGTCATTACTATTGGGTAGTGCCGTTTGGACAACCAATCAATCTTGGTTTACGAGCATTATGAATCGTAATTACTTCGGTCATGGTAAATGGCGTAGTGTTTTTGTATTTTTGAATGGTAAGAAAAATGCTTCTACATCATTTAACTCAACTGCAGAGGGAGGAAGTCCGTTTGAAGCTGATTTCTCCAATCGTTTAATCTTTGTGCTCGGTAGTATTCAATATCAATTAATTCCTCACTTATTTACAGGTGTTTCTGCATCGTTTTCTAACAGTAGAACAGACTATAGCAGCGAAGCCGAGGAGGGTTACGATTCTCATGGAAACCCGATACAAGATGCTTCAATTAATATTGCATCGCTAGCTCTTATTGCAAATTACGACACAAGAAATAACCAGTACTATCCAACATCAGGTATCAATTCAAAAATCCTTTGGGTTACTAACCCTGAGTTTATGAATGATTTCACGGCAAATCGTTTGAATACGGAGTTTAACACATATCACGCCATGCGTGGAGGAAAAGACGTCTTAGCTGCTCGATATTTTGGAGCATTCGGCTTGGGTGATATTACATTCCAACAACAAAGAACAATTGGTGGTAGAGATATGCGCGGCTACAGCTCAGGTAAATATAGAGGTAATGGCGTTATGGACGTTCAAGCTGAATATCGTTTTAACCCATTTGAAAAGGTTGGCTTTGTTGGCTTTGCTGGACTTGCCACTCTATATGGCTCTAGTATCGAATCTTACAACTGGAAAGCTTATCCGGGCGGCGGTGTTGGAGTTCGCTATCGTGCATTTAAAAACACACGATTCAATATTGGTTTAGATGCTGCAGTAGGTAAAGAAGACTGGGGGGTGTATTTCCGTATTGGTGAAGCATTCTAACATTACCGATTATAAAGACTTTTTAGTCTAAAATAGAGGACACGAGATATTGAATCGTGTCCTCTATTTTTTTATGCCTGGGCTATTACGGGTTGGCCTTTCCGACAAAGAAAATATTACAATCAACATTTTTTAAGAGTTTAGCGTTGTTTGAAAAAAAAACAAGTAATTTCGTGGCTTAACTTATTCAGACGCTATGAAATTTTTTACTGTACAAAGAAAACATCACACACTCTTTCTTGTCTTATTGCTTTTGCTCGGCTTCCAAAGCTATGCCCAAAAACCAAAGGTGGTTGTGGTTATTAATGTTGAAAACATGCGTCCTGAATATATTCAGCGCTACTACTACAACTTGCTCGATGGCGGACTAAAACGACTAGTTGACCAAGGCGCACTGTGTTCTAACACGCGCAACTACATTAACGACCAAAACATTGAAGCTGCCACAGCCACACTTTTCACCGGCAACTACCCCACGCTGCATGGCGTTGTTAACTCCGATTGGCTCAACCGAGTGAACAACAAAATCGAGAATGCTAGCACCAACAAAAACTATCAAACAGTGGGTGGCGACTCTAACGAAGGGCAAAAATCTGCCGATCAACTGCTTTGCAACACTTTGGGCGATGAGCTTAAACTCACCTCCAATGGTCGCTCTAAAGTATATAGTGTATCTACTCGTGCCGAAACAGCCATCTTCTCGGCTGGTCATGCTGCCGACGGGGCTTTTTGGATGGAAAACACCAGTGGAAATATGATTTCATCGTCTTACTACATCGATCAGTTTCCTTTTTGGGCACTTTCGTTTAACAATAAGAAACTCGCTCAAAATGCGCTCGATGACAAATGGAAATTACTCTTCCTTAATCCGGTAAGCTACAAAGCTTCAGCCGACGATTACAGCGACTTCGAAAAGGGATATGACAAGCGATGCACTTTCCCCTACGATCTGCAAAAGATATATGACCAAACAGGCGACTTCTCGCTATTTAAGCACACACCCGCAGCTAATCATATCATTACTGATTTTGCAATAAACATTTTCGACAAAGCTTTTCTAGGCACCGACAAACACCCCGATTTGCTAACGGTGAACTACAGTTCGCTCAACGGATTGTTTGGTCCGCAGTCTTTAGAAACCGAAGATTTCTACATTCGACTAGATAAAGACATTGCCCGATTGGTTACACACATTGAGGAAGCTGTGGGCAAACAAAATATGCTTGTGGTAATCAGCTCGGTGTGTGCCGAAAACTACACTTCCGATTATTTAGCTTCGCAGAAGTTGCCCAACGGAACAGTGCGCCCCGACAACATTGCTGCCCTACTCCGCTCCTTTCTGAATGCCACCTACGGACAAGGAAACTGGGTGCAAGAGGTGGTAGATCAGGAAATCTATCTCAATCGCGATTTGATTAAGGAAAAGGGCATCGATTACAATGAAATGGCAACCAAGTCGGCAGAGCTTGTTAATCAGTTTGCCGGGGTGAACATGGCGGTGCCAAGCCGCATTTTCATGCAAGGGAATTTTGCCAACGGTCCGTTGCGAAGCATGAGCAACAGCTTCAACTTTCAGCGATCGGGCGACATTAGCTATTCTATTTTGCCAAGCTGGCAAACAGCCTATAAGTTTCAAAAGAAATTACACACCACCGACAACCGCATTTCACTACTCTTTTGGGGCGGAGGAATTAAACCATCAAATCACATGGAAGAAACTGAAGCCATCGACATGGTACCTACCATATTATACTTGCTTGGCGAAGCCCAACCCCAAAGCTGCCAAGGTAAGGTGATTCAATTGCAAATTACGGATTGACCTGAAGGTGGCTACCCAATAAGTACTATGAAACACCGTAATTTCATTAACACCATAAAATAACCCGCGAAGCTGAAATCCGCAACACATTAACACACAAATAATGAATAAATCTTTAACTTTTAGCGCCCTCGCTCTGCTCTTCGGACTCACCGGATGTATAGGCGATGAATTTAAATTCGACGAGGTGAACACTGATGATTTAGGCATTGCCCCAAGCATTCACCTAGCTCTAATACAAGCTGAAAACATTGAGCTTGGCAACTTTATCGACCTCAGCGAGATAGAAGAACTTCAATCGTACACCGAAAACGGCGTAAACAAATGGGTATTTGTACAAGAAGATGAACTTGAAGACTTCGATTTCAGCGATATATTCGATGATATTTCTACCGAAATTGACAACAACATGGTTGACTTATCGCACAAATACAACTTTTCATGCCGAAACTTTATCATTCAAAATCTTGGAACAATAAATAACGTAACAGGTGAAAACTACAATGAAACCGAGATTAACAGCATGACCGATGGTGAAATAGAAGCTATTTGGGAGAATGTTAAATATGACGATGTGGCTGATAAGCTAACGAGTGAGGATCAAAAATATGTATCTATTCCATCAAACGAAAATTTAACGCTGCATGGCATTAATATGAGCATGAACATTGCGGTAGAATGGAACGGATTCCCCTATGCTGCTCGAATTGATATCGACATCGAGAATGTAACTAGCAAAACCGAACCCGAAGTGTCCATTGAAAAAGAAGCTTCAACCAACCTAAACCAAACAATAGAACTCACCAACAACGAAGCGGTGATAGACCCCGAAATTATGGAGATCGAAATTACGAGCACCATTACGCTACTTGAAGTTCCCACAGCAGATTTCAATACCGACATAACCATCGGCTTCCATGATATTACTATTAATAACATCACGGGGATATTCAGCAAATTAGAGCGAGATTTCAGCGAAAATATGAAATTCAATCTGGGCGATTTAGGCAATTTTGTGAATGGCACGAGCTTCCTAAATCCGGAAGTAATGTTGCTTGCTGACAATACAACCGACTTGACAGGCACTGCCGATATGACTATAGTGGCTGCCATGAACGACGAATCATCAAAAACAATTACGTTAGACAATCCGCTAGAGTTGGTGAGCAATGAAAATCAAGAGCTATCAATCAACATAGATAACTCTAACATCGATAACCTATTAAATGGCGATGCGCTCCCCAACTCACTGGCTATTAGTGGGAGTACCCTTCTTGGTTCTAATGGCGAGGATGTTACCATCACCCCATCTAACACAATCGGGGTAGGCTACAAGGTGAATATTCCACTGTATCTGAAAATGACCAATGTAACTTATTCCGACATTAAGCACATTCAACTAAACCTTTCAGAAAGCGACCGTGAAACACTGGCGAAAGCTTCGAAATTGCGTCTCGAAATAAATTATGCTTCATACTTCCCTGTAAATGCTACTATTGTGCTCGAATTGCAAAATGAAAATCAAGAAACATTCAGCACCATCGAGCTTACCAATGCTATTGAAGCTGCCGAGGTAAACGCCAAAGGCATGGTAACCAACAGCAAAGAAAGCAAAAGCACATTTGAGCTTACCGATGAAGATGTGGAAAATATTGCTAATTCAGCATACATTAAGCCTACCGTTCGCCTCGACTCAAACAACAAAGGAATTGAGCTTATCACAACTTATAGCCTAGACTTTAGCATTGCTTTATCGGGAGAGTTGGCGCTTTAATATACAGTGCTTGATACGAAGTGCGAAGTAATGAGCTTATATTTTATAATTTACGTTTCACACACACAAATGAATACCATAAATATATATATATCCTTAGCGCTTATCCTATGTTTCGGATTAAGTGCTTCTGCCGAAAACAAAGGCATGATGTTCTTGAAAGGAACTCCGCAATCATCAACCCTTAACCCTGCCCTAAAATTGCAAGAAGGCGACAAATGGTATTTGGCATTTCCTGCACTCGGAAGTTTTTCTGCTTCTGTTTCTACGGCAGCTTTTTCGTGGAATCAAGCTACATACATTAAAGACAACACGCTTTTCTTCGATATCCCTTCGCTTTCTAAAGCCGTAAAAGGAGACAACCCTATCGATGCCAATATGAGTATGCAGATTCTGGGCTTCGGTTTTAAGATTAAGGAGAAACACTATGTTTCTTTCGACCTAAACACCAAGGTGAAATCAACCACCAACGTGCCGGGCTCGATATTCAACTTGCAATATGGTAACTGGGATGCCGACAAGAACACCCCCATTAACCACCACATTCAAGACCTTACGGCAAATGCCATTTCTTATGTGGAAGCTAGCTTAGGATATAGCTATGAGCTAAGCGAAAAGCTTACGGTTGGGGCACGGGTGAAATACATTCAAGGTGCCGTTGCCACGCAAACCAACAGCATGGATTTGTATATTAACACCAACAGCGATGGAACCATGAGCACGCAGCAAAATATTAGTCAGCAAATTGTTGCCCCAATTAGTGTTACCGAAAATGCCGATGGCACGATCAACCAGATTTCACTCGATAGCGATGCCAACGAAATTTTGGATTCCACCATAGGTAAAAACACCGGATTCGGTTTCGATTTTGGTGCTACATATAAAGTAACCGACAAGCTAACGGTAGGTTTTTCTATGATTGACCTTGGAAAAATCAATTGGAAAGGCAAAACGCAAGAAATTTACACCGAAGGTTCTTTTGAATACGCTCCTATCGATGTGAGCGACGATATTACCGGCAACAGCGATGGCGAGAAAAACACGCAGCTTGATGAATATCTCGATGATTTGAAAAATTCATTTAAACTTCGTCCCGGATCGACAGAAGCTTTTAGCACATCGCTATTTCAATCGACTAATATTTCGGCACAATATGAGCTTAAAGATTGGGTGAGCTTGGGCGGGTTGCTACAATTCAACCACCTAAACAACACCAATGCTACACTTTCTACTACGCTTTCTCCGGGCAAAGCGCTTTCTGCCCTATTTAGCTACAGCATGCGCAAACACGATGCTCCTAGCTTCGGTGCCGGCTTAATGCTTCGTGGGGCTTGCTTCCAACTTTATGCGCTAACCGACAGCTTCACGAGCTTCACCAACCCTGGCAATGCCAAATATATAAACCTACAACTAGGGATTAACCTTGTTTTTTAGTCGTTAGGGGTTAATCATTAATGAGGGGGGTAGCAGTTAGCGAACGATGAACACCGTTTTCTAAACGCTACCCCCTCTAATTTTAGTCAAAACCTCCGTTAAGCTTGCAATGACTCAAAAATTTTAGTCAGAAGCCTCCGTCAGGTTTGCAATGGCTCAAAAAGCCTCGTAGAGGCAACATCTTATTAGCCCCACAATTTATTGTGGGGCTATAATATTCCCCCAAACAGAAGTGACGTAGGTACTAAATACATTGATATTTCGCCCCTTCGGCACTTTCTGTTCTCCATTATTCCACTCGTAGGGCATCGCCCTACTTATTTCCAGAGCATTGCTTCGCCGTAGGCGATAGATATTAATAGAAAACAAGCTGTTTAGGTGAGAATTTCCCATAGGGAATATATAATGCAGATAAATTTCCTACGGAAAAACAGGATTTCTAATTCTTATCTCTATTCATATATAAGCCCAATGGGCTATCTATACCTAATCCTTAAACGAAACTCTATTAAGAATGGGGTGTTTTAAATTGCCCTTTCAGGGCATTACCAATATGCCTAGACCCCAAAATATCGCCTGCCCTTTATTCACCCCCATTGGGGCTTGCCTTGCAAACAACGGAGAACACAGCCAAACAAAAGCAAATAAGCACACATAAATGTATCTTAATCTATCATTTTTCGACTAACATAATACCTCTGACAATGAAAAAATTGAAGGATATACATCAAATGAATATCAGCACACGAGCGTTAACCTATTTTAACTCTTTGTTTTTAAAAGCTATTCTCCTTGGTTTACAAAGCTTTAGATAGCTTACATAAGTTTTTGCAATGTGAAACATTTGTTATGTATTATTATGTTACAAAAAACTATTTATACGTTTGTTGCATCAAGGATTCCTCCCTAATAAAAATCAAGATCGAAATAAACAATAAGTAATAAAAACAAAAAATCAAAAATCATGAAAAAAGTAACTTTATTTTCATTCGCAGTGGCAGTGCTTTTCGCGTCTTGCTCAACTGAAAATTCTCCTATTGAAGAACCTCAATACGGAACAATTAGCACACAAGTAGCAGGCTTCGGCATCTCGGTGCAAGAAGAAAACACTTTCGCAACTAAAGCTGTTAATGATTGGTCGAACTTCGTGACTAACCAATTCGGAAACTACACTTACAATCTTTACAATGCAGGCACAACCACTCTTGCTACTATCATCAATGGTTCTGCAAATGAAGGAGCTCTAGTCTCTTGGGGAGATGCGTTCAACTGGACTCTTAACTACGGTAAATATGATTTCGTTGTAACAAACGCTGATGCTGCAACCACAACCCCACGTCCAACAACTGAACTTAGTGGTGTTGTTTACACTTCAACTACTTCGGACATCACAGTAGATGCCGCTTCTAACACTAATGCTACATTTGGCAGTTGGGAAATGAAAACAACTGTAGTTTCAGCTAAAGCTGCTGATGAGGCTGCAGATACTTATCTTGCTACTCTTCAATCTTACAAACTAACTATCAACGATGGAACTACTAACTTGATAATTGCTTCCGATGCAAATCTTAATCTAGGATCAAGATTAACTAGCACTGCGCTTGCTCAAGGTTACTTCGATGTAAAAGAAGTAGGATATGAGATCAAATTTGAATCAGTATCTACAGATGGTACTACAAACCCTGCTGTTACAGGAACTACAGCTATTCTTACAGCAGGACAAGAAGTTGTTATCACCATTTCTGCGAAAAAAGGTACAGTTGGCTTAGCAGTAGCAGCTCCTACAGGTGCAACAACAGACGGTGGAAAAGTTGAGTTATAATCACTCCCTCATATTACAAAAAAGCCAACCTTAGGGTTGGTTTTTTTTTGTTTCAACCGAAACCGATAAGGAAAGCTTATAGCAATATACTATTTTAACGATAATCATTTGTTTTTCCTTTTATCTAGCGACCACAATCAGCTTGCTGATTGTGGTCGCTTTTTGTTCTATCGGGTGTACTCAAAATTAAATATGCCTCAAATTCTTTTATTCCGAACTTTAGCCGGCAAAGTGCAAACAACACTACTCATGCGCTATTTCAGCAATTTTTCAATCTATTTTTTAACTCACCATCAAATAAATCGAAAACTTATATTATATTTGCTAATCAGTGCAAGGACACACTAAAAAGTAAGCACACTATATTAGAATGTGAATTTTTGCCATAAATAAAAGTTATATGCCAAGAGATTTAAGCCTTAAAAAAGCAAGTTCACCCCCCAAAAAAGGGTGAGCAGAAGTTAAGTAAATAATTACATGAAGCTATTTCATCAGATATTGATTGCAATTATGCTATGCTTGGCATCATGCACCATGACGGAGGTACTCCCTACGCAAGGCTTCGTGCATATTAACGCCCCAATGCCAAGCGGCAATGATGAATCGTTCACAGAAAAAAGCGTGTCGGCCAGCTACCTCGATGAAATTGATGCTCGAACCTTCAGCATTTACTTCTACTACACCCGTACCGGTGTGCTCACCACCATGCCTAAAGGCTATATGAACCCCACGCCCCTGCAAAAATGGGGAGAGCAAAATATCATATCGCTCTATGCCGACACCTACGATGTGCTTGTGGCAAACTGCAATCCTTACGAATACAACCCCAAAGCCGATAAAAATCTTCCTACACTCAATCCGCGCAGAGGAGTAAGATATGTGTCGGCACCGCAAAATGTTACGGTCGCTACCGATGAACTGTACCCCCTAAACTTCGAGCAAATAAGCTCGGAAAACGATAATATAGATTGGAACTTGAAAACATCAATCATTAACCTGCGTGCTCGAAACGCGCAGTGTGCCGAAGATTTCAGCGCCTTCCACAGCTATCAGATTTATGTGGGCGGCTTGCTCATGGCCGACAATACAAACTCGAAAGATGAATTAGCATCCTATACCGCCAAGGCTATTTCAGTAGCGGGGGTGCAAGGCTATTTCAGCCCCTTGCTTTCTGGCGAAAGCTATGAGGTGCGCATCGACTTTTCTACCGATGGCATCACCACCAAAACAACCACCATAGATCAAGCGGTGAACGGCGCCCTGAAAGCCGGCGCCGAAATTACCATCGTCATTGAAAATGCCAACATCGATGTCGGCTTCGGACTCACCATAGAATCGCCCAACGGCGAAACCGAAGAAGTAGGAGATATTATCTTTTCGTAATTCGGAATTTGGAATTAAGAATTAGGGTACAACCACTTCGCACTTTGCATCAAGCACTTTGTATCAACCACTTCGCACTTGTTAATTATATATGTTTCCCTATATTTGCAGGACTTACAATTTAATTTCGCAGTAACATGATTAACCACGTCGTAATGTTTAAATTGAAGGCGGGCAATGAGCTGGCCAATCAATTGGCAGAGTTTAAAGCCATGCTATTGGCACTCCCACCCCATATTCCACAAATAAAACACCTGAAAGTAAATATCAATCACGATTTGCAGGGCGAGCAATTTCACCTGTGCATCGACAGTCAGTTTGAAGATATGAATGCCCTTCGCGCCTACCTCGCACACCCCGAGCACGTGAAAGTAAGCACACAATTCAAAGATAAAATCATCCAACGCGCAGCAATGGACTTTGTAAACTCCTAAACAACTATGAACTTATATCCATTAAAATTTAAACCCCAAGTGCACCCTAAAATCTGGGGAGGCACAAAGCTACATCAGCTATTGGGAAAAGAAAATATAGCTGAGGCAGGCGAGTCGTGGGAAATATCGGGGGTTGATGGCAGTCTGTCGGTAGTAGCCAATGGCTATTTGGCAGACAACAACCTAGAGGAACTCATCGAGGTGTATATGGGCGAACTCGTGGGCGACAAAGTGTATGAGAAATTCGGACTTTCATTTCCGCTGCTCATTAAATTCATCGATGCCAACGACGACCTGTCGGTGCAGGTGCATCCCAACGATGAGCTAGCAGCCGAAAAACACAACAGCTACGGCAAAACTGAAATGTGGTATGTCATGCAAGCCGACAAAGGCAGCCAACTAAACCTAGGTTTCAACGAAGAAATGAATAGCGATATGCTTGCTCAACTCATAGCAGATGGCAACCTAGAACCTGCGCTTCAGTTTGTGCCAGTAGAAAAAGGCGACAGCTTCTTTATTCCTGCAGGAACGGTGCACGCCATTGGCAAAGGTTTGCTCATTGCTGAAATTCAGCAAACGTCAGACATCACCTATCGCCTTTACGACTATAATCGCACCGATGCCGAGGGAAACCACCGCGATTTACACGTGGCAGAATCGCTCGAAGCCATCGACTATAAAGCCACTGCGCCCCAAAACCTGCGCCAAGAATTGCACGACAATGTGGCTAAAGAATTAGTGCAATGCCCCTACTTCACCACCAACATGGTGCAGCTCACCCAAGGTTTGCAGAAAGATATTTATCAGCTCGACTCTTTTGTGATATACATTTGTGTGGAAGGCGAAGCGGTAGTCATGTATGAAGACAATCGGGAACTGCTAAAAACAGGCGAATGCATCCTCATTCCTGCCTCCTGCCACCAGTTCACCCTCATTCCCGAAACAAACAACTGCAAGTTGTTGGAAACACATATTTAATGGTTAGTTGTTAAGGATTAATGGCAAAGTAAGCGTATCCGTAAAAAAATTACGGGTACACTTGCTTTCTTGCTTCTATTGTTGTAGTTTTGCGGCGCAAAAAAAATTAGAAACATTCACGAATAGCTTATTATCATGTTATCTAAATTTTCAGTACGGAACTTTAAAGGCTTCAAAGAAGAAATCACCTTCGACCTTCAAAATACGCACAAATATAATTTCAATAATGAGTGCATTAAAGATGGATTGGTGAACCAAGCCTTGGTTTATGGATATAATGGCAGTGGGAAATCGAACTTAGGCTTAGCCATTTTCGACATCATCGTTCACCTCACCGATAAAAACCGAAACACTCACCTATACACCCCCTATCAACACGCCCAAAATACAGGCGATTACACGTTCTTCACCTATGAATTTAAGTTTGATAATCACCATGTGGTTTATAAATATGGGAAAATTGATTATGAAGTTTTAATTTTTGAGGAGTTTTCTATTGATGGGCAAGTGTGTGTATCTCTCGACCGCCCCAAGGAAGAAGCAACGGTAAAACTAGAAGGAGCTGAAAACTTAAAAACCAATTTAACGAACCCTCGCCTTTCGCTTTTGAAGTATATTTTGAACAACACCGAGCTGGCAGACAACGAAATTAACCGTTGCTTTAAGCAGTTTTTTCATTTCGTCAACCATATGCTTTTTTTCCGTTCGCTGCATCAGAATGAATATCTTGGTTTAGAGATTGGTAGTCGAAATATTTACGCCGATATTATTGAGCAAAACCAGGTGAAAGATTTCGAGAGCTTTCTGCACGATGCCGGCATAAATTACATGCTTTGTGTAGTGAAAGAATCGGAAGAAGAAACCATTGCCGTAGATTTTGGCGGAAAGAAAATAGCTCTTCATCTGCTCGCTTCAAGTGGCACACAGGCGCTCAGCTTGTTTTACTATTGGCTTCAACGATTGCAGGCTGCTCAAGTGTCTTTTTTGTTCCTCGATGAATTTGATGCGTTTTATCACCATGAGCTTTCCGCATTCATCGTGCGAAGGCTTAAAGAGATGGATATTCAGTCGGTGATTACCTCCCACAACACAAGCATCATGAGCAATGATTTGCTACGCCCCGATTGCTATTTCTTTTTGAAAAATGGCAAAATACATTCGCTTGCCAAACTTACAAACAAAGAACTTCGCGAGGCGCACAATATCGAAAAAATGTATAAAGCCGGAACGTTTGATGAATAAGATTTTGTTTGTGTTTGAGGGATGCTCGCACAGAAGCCAACATCTTTCCCCCTATTTGCTCTAGAATATTTTGGAGCGGACAATAAATTAAATAAATAAACGCCTTAGGTCATTAATACCAACAGCAAAAAGAAATATCACATGGAAATAAATACCGCGAAATTTTTAATGAGTAATTCGAGTGTAGATAAATGTCCGCAAACGAACCTCCCCGAATTTGCCTTTATTGGTCGTTCGAATGTGGGGAAATCTTCACTCATTAATATGCTCACCAATCATAAGAAGCTTGCCAAGACTTCGTCTCGACCGGGGAAAACCCAACTCATCAACCATTTTACCATTAACGACAATTGGTATTTGGTGGATTTGCCGGGCTATGGCTATGCCAAAGTTTCAAAAAAAGACAAGGAAAAATTTCAGTCTTACATCACCGATTATATCATTAAACGCCCAAACCTATATTGTTTGTTCGTGCTGATTGATGTACGCCATGAAGCACAAAAAATCGATTTGGAATTTATGGAATGGTGTGGCGAAAAGGAAATACCTTTCAGCATTATCTTCACCAAAGCCGATAAACTGGGCAAAAACCAAGTGGCGAGCCATGTGGCAGCCTACCGCAAAAAGCTGCTCGAAACATGGGCCGATCTCCCCGAAATGTTTGTTACCTCTTCAGAACAAAAACTCGGCAAAGAAGAAGTGCTAGACTACATAGCGGAAATTATGGAGTGAAATAAGTGCGAAATGCTTGATACAAAGTGCGATGTGCGGAGTGAGAAGCGCTCAGTAACCACGAAGTCGTGGCGTTAGCGGGCAAAAGTGCGCATGTAGAAATGAACGTTGGGTTCAGCTATTTTTTGTAATTCCTGCATGACAATTATTTTTTTATTTCTACCTTTGTAGCATTGTTATCAAATCAAAATCAAAATACAATGGGAGGCAAGAAACCCCTAAAGATTTTCAGTGGTACAACTACCACTTATCTAACATCGAAAGTGTGCGATAGTATGGGCATGGAGCTTGGAAAATCGAGCTGCCCTGTCTTTGCAGATGGAGAATTTGAACCTTGTTTCGAAGAAACAATTCGTGGTTGTCATGTGTACATCATGCAATCGACATTTCCCACGAGCGACAACCTCATGGAACTTTTATTGATGATTGATGCTTCCAAACGAGCCTCAGCCTACAAAACTATTGCGGTAATGCCGTATTTTGGTTTTGCTCGCCAAGACCGCAAAGACAAGCCTCGTGTTTCAATTGGAGCTAAAGTAGTGGCCGATATGCTTACCGCTGCCGGAGTTGACCGTGTAATCACGATGGACTTGCACGCCGACCAAATTCAAGGATTTTTCAATGTTCCTGTAGATCACCTTTACGCATCTACCCTATTCATTCCATACATTAAAAACATGGGGCTGAAAGATGTGGTTATTGCATCGCCAGATGTGGGGGGAACAAAACGCGCAAACGCCTACGCCCGAGCTTTAGGAACAGAAATGGTTATTTGCCATAAATCGCGTGCCAAAGCCAATGTTATCGATAGCATGACTGTAATTGGCGATGTGGCAGGAAAAGACGTCATCCTGATTGATGATATTATCGACACTGCCGGCACCATTACCAAAGCTGCAGAACTAATGTGCGAACAAGGAGCTAATTCCGTTCGAGCTTTCGCTGCCCACGGTTTGCTTTCCGATCCTGCTGTTGATCGTATTAACGATTCAGCATTAGAAGAAGTTTATTTCACCGATTCTATTCCTCCCAAAAGAACATCAGACAAGATAAAATACCTATCTACTGCTGAAATGTTTGGTCGAGCGATTCAGAAAGTGTACAATAATGAATCAATTAGTGCTGAATTCTTCAAATAATTTCTATATTTGCACCACTTTTTCCGCATGAAAGTGCGGAATTATGTATGCGGTTTGCTCTTTTCGCAAGAAAAGAGAGGGCTGAGTACCATAATTATTAATTTTATATATCAAACAACATGAAATCTGTTGCAATTAACGGTGAGTTGAGAGCTGCCGTAGGAAAAAAAGACGCTAAAGCGTTAAGAGCCGTATCTAAAGTACCTTGTGTATTGTATGGTGGCAAAGAGCCTGTACACTTCCAAGCTGATTTTTCTGAATTCCGTAAGATTATCTACACTCCAAATGTGTATCTTATCGACCTTGAAATTTCTGGAAAAAGCTACAAAGCAATCATGCAAGACATTCAATGGCATCCTGTGCACGAAGAAATTCTTCACGTTGACTTCCTTCAAATCTTCGATGACAAAGCAGTGAAAATTGACGTTCCTGTGAAAGTTGAAGGTTATGCAAAAGGTATGCGCGAAGGTGGTAAGTTGAAAATTAACTTACGTCGTCTTCGTGTGAAAGCACTTCCTACAAACATCCCTGATACAATCAAAATCAACATCAACGATCTTGGTTTAGGTCAAGCTATCAAAGTAGGTCAAGTAAACGCTGAAAACGTGGAAATCTTGAACGCAAAATCTAACCCAGTTGTTACTGTGGTAATTACTCGTGCTGCTCGTGCTGCTATGAACGCTGCAAAATCAGGCAAGTAATAACGAAACTTTTCGCGAGAGGGAGTTCTGAAATATTTTTTAGAACTCCCTTTTTTTATTCATGCCCCAAGCCTAAAGCTTACCGCTTATAGCTTACAGCCAAATTACAAACAAATGAAATATCTAATCGTTGGTTTAGGAAACCCCGGAAGAGAATACGAAAACACCCGACACAACATCGGTTTCAAGATATTAGACGCTTTTGCCGAAGCTGCTAACATAAGCTTTAACGATGGTCGTCATGCTTGGGTGAGCGAATATAAATTTAAAGGTCGCACCCTGGTTTTAATAAAGCCAACTACCTACATGAACCTTAGCGGAAAATCCGTGCGCTATTGGATGCAAGAAGAAAAAATTGCCCTAGAAAATGTGCTCGTGCTTGTGGATGACCTTGCACTCCCCTTCTCAAGTCTTCGCCTAAAAGGCAAAGGTAGCGATGCCGGGCATAACGGACTAAAAAGCATTCAAGAGTGCTTGGGTGGAAACAACTATGCTCGCTTGCGTTTCGGCATTGGCGACGACTTTGGCAGAGGGCAACAAGTGGACTATGTGCTTGGTGAATGGACTAAGGATGAAGCACTCGATCTTCCCCTAAAACTCGATGAATGTATTAACATTATCAAGAGCTTCACCACAGTAGGACTAAGCCAGACCATGAATCAATTCAACAAACGCAAATAGCATGAGCGACCAAGTGAGAATAGACAAATGGCTTTGGGCAGTGCGTATTTTCAAAACCCGAAGCATAGCCACCGATGCTTGCAAAAAAGGACGCGTGTCTATCGGCGACAAATCGGTGAAAGCCTCTCGCATGATTAGCGTGGGAGAAGTTATCAGCGTAAGAAAACCACCCATCACCTATAAATTTCGAGTAGATGGCGTTATTGGCAAACGTGTGGGAGCTAAACTTGCCCCCGACTATATGAGCAATATTACACCTGCTTCAGAGCTTGAACTTCTTGAAGTTCAGAAACACATGGGATTCATGCTGCGCGAAAAAGGCACTGGTCGCCCCACCAAAAAAGAACGCCGCGATATGGATGACTTCTTTGGCGATGACTTTTTTGAAGAAGATTGGGAAAACGATTTGGGATAATATCAACCTCCCCAAACTGCGCCCACAAGAGTCATTACTAACCTGAGTTTCGGATAAGATTTTGCCTCAGGTTGTTCTGCTTTTGAGCAGAAAAGGTGGAATTTTGCCAAAAACAAAAGACTTCTAAGTGCAGCTATTTTTGAAATAAATCCTGTGGTGAAAGCTTATCCGAAACTCAGGTTACTATATTGTCGTTCCAACTTATCTGTTAGTATTCAGATTTTTCTTAAATTGCAGCTCTTTTAAATTTGACATCAAAATGAGCATCGTAATTAAAGAAGCAAATGATAAATCCACATTGAAAGACTTTGTGAATTTACCTTATCGACTATATAAAGGAAATGACTATTGGGTTCCCCCAATGAAAGGCGAAGAAATGGACTCTTTGCTTCCCGAAAAAAACCCCGCCATGGAATTTTGCGACACCAAATTTTGGGTAGCCTATCGCGATGGGAAATGCGTGGGACGCATTGGTGGAATTATAAATAAACTTTGGATTGAAAAGAAAGGTGAAAAGATTGGTCGCGTTACACGTCCGGAATTCGTTGACGACCAAGAGGTGGCCGACTCACTCTTTAAAACCGTGAAAGAGTGGTTCACCGATCAGGGCATGGAAGAAATGCAAGGTCCACTGGGTTTCTCTAACCTCGACCACCAAGGCTGCCTAATTGAAGGACACGAATGGTTGCCATCGGTTGCCTCAGACTATCATATGCCTTACTACGGTGCGCACTACGACCGCATGGGTTTCGAAAAAGAAATCGACTGGCTAGAATTTCGCATTAACATGGGCGACAGCATTCCTGCCAAATCTGAAAAAGTGGCGAATATGCTTATCAGTCGCTATGGTTTCCGCCCCGTGAGTTTCAACACAAGCAAAGAGCTTGAACCTTACAAAGAAAAAGTGTTTGATCTATTCAACGATGCTTTTGCGGAATTGTTTGGAACTTATGTGCTTCCTCCGAAAATGGTGAAATTCTATATCGAGAAATTCTTCCCTATTCTGAATCCTAAATTTGTGAAAATTATCTTAGGTAAAGACGATGAACTCATTGCATTCTTAATTGCACTGCCATCGCTTTCGAAAGCGATGCAAAAAGCAGGAGGTAAACTCTTCCCATTCGGATGGTACCACATTATGCAAGCCTTGAAACACCCTACCGAAATGGACTTGATGCTAACCGGTGTTCACCCAAAATATCAGAAAATGGGACCGGCAGCTATCTTGCTTAATGAAATTTGGAAAACAGGAACTGCACACGGAGTTACGCACGTTGAAACCACCGGAATGCTAGAAAATAACCACGTGGCTATTCAAATGTGGAAATCATTCGACCACATTCAGCACAAGCGCAAACGTTGCTACAAAATGAAGCTGTAATGATTCATCAAAAAGAAATTATTCTTCCTGCTTATGGTAGAGGTTATCACTTGATAACCTCTACCATTGAGCAAAATTTGGGTAAGCTTCCCGATGTGGGGCTGTGTCATTTGTTTATTAAACACAGTTCGGCAGGTATCACGCTCAATGAAAATGCCGATCCGTCGGTACGTGATGATTTTGAAGCTTTCATCAATCAATGGATACCCGAAAATCACCGTACATATACGCACACCTACGAAGGTAGCGACGATATGCCTGCACACCTAAAATCATCGGTTATCGGTGCAGAAATTACAATCCCCATTACCAACGGCAGGTTGAACCTAGGCACATGGCAAGGTATTTACCTCTGCGAGTTCAGAAACCACGGAGGAAACCGAAAGCTAGTTGCCACGATTTACGCCTAATTTCTAGGCGCTGCACTAAGCTCAAATAAATACCGGTAAATCAATTACGAATTAACAACTAATCCCTCGCCTTCAAACAATCGGGAATACGGTTATATCGTTTGGTGATACTTAATAGATAGGCTTTATGCTGCTTCTTTAAATGCTTGGTATCCATGCGCCATACCCAGTTTCCTGTGGCTGTTCCGGGTGTGTTCATACGGTGTTTAGAGTCGAGTTCTAATAAATCTTGCATCGGCATTATTGCCAAATTTGCCACCGATCCCCAAGCCGCTTGAATAAGGGCTTTTGTCAACTGCGTTTTCTTAATTCCTTGGTAATAGAAATCTAAATTTTCTTCCTCTTCCTGCGAAGCATGGCGCACCCACCCTAGAGTGGTGTCGTTGTCGTGCGTTCCGGTGTACACTACAAAGTTATCGGTATAATTATGTGGCAAATGCACACACGCTTCATCGGCAGCATAGGCAAATTGCAACACCTTCATGCCGGGCAAATTAAAATCGGTGCGAAGCTTATCAACCTCTGGTGTAATAATTCCTAAATCTTCGGCCACAATAGGTAAGTTTCCAATTTGCGACTGCAACAAGCTTAGCATTTCAAACCCTTTGGCTTTCACCCACTGTCCGTTGATAGCTGTTTTCTCACCCGCAGGAATCGACCAAAAAGATTCTAATCCTCGGAAGTGATCGATGCGCACGTAATTAAACATATGTAAGTTAAAATGCATACGCGCCATCCACCAATCGTAATTACGTTCGGCTATTTTATCCCAATTAAACACCGGATTTCCCCAAAGCTGACCTGTTTCGCTGAAATAATCAGGAGGTACTCCCCCAACCTGTGTCATCTGAGCGTTTTCATCGAGTTCAAACAAATCTTGATTTCCCCACACATCAGAGCTATCATAAGACACATAAAGTGGAAGGTCGCCCAAAATAAGTACTCCTCGTTCGTTGGCGTAATTCTTCAACTCAAACCATTGGCGGAAAAACATAAACTGCTCAAAACGAATGTAGTTCACCTCTGAATCGTGCGTTAATAAGGCTGCTGCTAGCGTGTGTTCATCCCTGCTTTTCAGCCCTTCCTCCCATTCACTCCAGTTGCTAACTGTTTTATATTCTGTTTTTAATGCACGAAACAAAGCATAATCGGTGAGCCACCACGAGTGTTCGCCCATGAATTTATAGTATTCATCTTTCCACTTATAAAAGTCGTCTTTAAAACGCAAGAAAGCCATGCGCAACAAGATGCTTTTGTAATTATACACCCAATCGTAATCTACTTTTTCCGTTGAACTTTCCGCAGCTTTACTAAGCTCGTCTTGACGAAGCAAGCCTTCTTCTAGCAACTTATCGAGGCTGATAAACAAGGGGTTTCCTGCAAAAATGGAATACGATTGATAAGGCGAGTTGCCATATCCGGTTGGACCAACAGGCAATATCTGCCAAAAACGTTGTTTGGTTTCTACTAAAAAGTCTACAAAGTCAAATGCCTCTTTTCCTAAAGTTCCAATGCCAAATTGATTTGGCAATGAGCTAATGTGCATGAGCAAGCCACTACTACGTTCTATTATTCCACTCATCTAAAATATTCTGATTGTTTTTAGTTCTGTTTTTAAGCCACAAAAGTACTCTTTTTTCTTATCCATCGAAGTAAACATATTAAAACAACACGAAATGAGTATTCTAGCTCGGCTGTCATGACAATTCGTAAGCCATCAAAATCACAATGCTATTTTTGTCCTCTTCATCAACTCAAATCGCATTAAAAAACTCGAATGATTGTAAACTGAGCCATATTTTTACTAATTTTGCAAGAATCAAAAAACATCCTCTCACAAAGGATATAAACAGAATAGAATTTAGGCTATGAATATTTCATACAAGTGGTTGAAAGACTATATTGACACAGACCTCACTCCTAGTGAGCTAGAAAAAATCCTTACACAAACCGGATTAGAAGTTGGCGGAATTGAAGAAGTAGAAAGCATTAAAGGCGGACTGCGAGGGCTAGTGATTGGCGAGGTGCTAACTTGTGAGCCTCATCAAGACTCTGACCATTTGAGCAAAACCACAGTTAACTTGGGCGATGGAAATGCTACCCCAATTGTGTGTGGTGCACCCAATGTGGCCGCTGGGCAAAAAGTGGTAGTAGCCACTGTGGGCTGTACACTCTATGATGGCGACAAAGAATTTAAGATTAAAAAATCGAAGATTCGAGGTGAAGTGTCGGAAGGTATGATTTGTGCTGAAGATGAAATAGGATTGGGGAAAAGTCATGATGGGATCATGGTGCTTCCTGCCGAAGCTGTGCCCGGAACTCCTGCTAGCGAATATTTCAACGTAGAATCTGACTACTGTATTGAAGTAGATTTAACTCCTAACCGAATTGATGGTGCATCGCACATTGGTGTGGCTCGCGATTTGGCAGCTTACTTGAGCAAAACAGAAAAAACTGCCTACACCAAACCAACGGTTGACGCATTTAAAATAGATGATAATTCCCTACCCATTCCTGTAGAACTAGAGAAACCCGAAGCTTGCATTCGCTATGCCGGTGTAACCATTAGCGGTGTGGAAGTGAAAGATTCTCCTGAATGGCTACAAAACCGTTTGAAATCTATTGGCTTGACTCCAATCAATAACGTAGTGGACGTAACAAACTATGTTTTGTTTGAAATAGGACAACCACTACACGCCTTCGATGCTTCGGAAATTATAGGCAACAAAGTGATTGTTAAAACTATGCCAAGCCAAACAAAATTCGCTACGCTTGATGGCGTTGAACGCGAACTTGATGAAAATGACTTGATGATTTGTAACACCGAAGAAGCCATGTGTATTGCAGGTGTGTTTGGTGGCATTAAATCGGGCGTAAAAGATTCGACTACGAATATTTTCTTAGAATCGGCTTGCTTCGACCCAGTGTATGTGCGCAAAACAGCTCGAAGACATGGTTTAAACACCGATGCTTCATTCCGCTATGAGCGTGGCACCGACCCTAACATTGTAATTTATGCGCTGAAACGTGCAGCACTCTTAATTCAAGAAGTGGCTGGCGGAAAAGTGTCAAGCGATATCATCGATACTTATCCTTCTCCGGTAGAAGATTTCAAAGTTGATGTGAGCTATACGAACATCACTCGTTTGATTGGTAAAGATTTGGGCAAAGAGCTTATTAAAACTATTCTTACCTCACTCGAAATCAAAATTGAAAACGAAACAGACAATGTGCTTTCGTTAGCTGTTCCTCCTTATCGTGTAGATGTAAAACGTGAAGCCGATGTTATTGAAGAAATCTTGCGCATTTATGGCTACAACAACGTGGAAATTCCACTAAAAATTAATGCTACATTGCAGTATACCGACAAGGTTACACCGATGAAAGTGCGCAATAAAGCTGCTGATATTCTTTCGGCTCTTGGTTTCAATGAAATATGGTCGAACTCACTCACCAAAGCCAGTTACTACGAAAATAGAGAAGCTTTCCAAGCTGAAAACACCGTGGTGCTTTTCAATCCGCTGAGTGCTGATTTAGGTGCTATGCGTCAAGATTTAATCTTCAACGGACTAGAAACAATAGCCTACAATGCCAACCGAAAAAATGGCGATATTCGCATTTATGAATTGGGCAATTGCTACGCTAAAGATGATAGCGTTCAACATGAAGATCCTGCTAAGAAATATAGCGAGGAAGAGCATTTAGGTATCTTCATTTCTGGAAATAAAGAGCGTGAAAGTTGGGCTTATGGTCAAACTGAAAGTTCATTCTTCCAACTAAAAGCTTATGTAGAAAACTTACTCTCTCGCCTAGGATTGAAATCGGAGCAAACAAGAACTGTAGGTTTCAATAATGATATTATCAGCGATGGTTTAGTTTATACTGCTTACAACAAAAAAGAGATTGCTAAAATTGGTGTGGTAAGCAAAAAAGTACAAAAAGAATTTGGTATAGAAAAACCCGTTTTCTATGCTGATATTCTAATGGATAATTTGTATGCTGTGCTTAAAAATAGCAAAACTACATTTACTGGACTTCCTAAATATCCTGAGGTTCGTCGTGATTTAGCTCTATTACTGAACAAAAGCGTAAACTTTGGCGATGTGGTGGAATTGGCTCAAAAATCGGAACGCAAACTTCTTCGCCGAGTTGACTTGTTTGATGTGTATGAGGGCAAAGGTGTTCCTGATGGCCAAAAATCATATGCCGTGAGCTTCATTCTTCGCGATGATGAGAAAACCCTCAACGACAAGCAAATTGAGAAAATCATGAGCAAGCTGATAGCTACTTTCGAAAAAGAACTTGATGCGAAATTGAGATAACGGAACTTCGTGCTGTAAAAGTAACGAATAACAGATACAAAAGACACCGTCGGAAAATTCCTTCGGTGTTTTTTGTATCTGTCAATTTTGAAACGAGCATTAAAGGCGCACAAAAAAAGTTTTACACTACCTTTGATCTTTCAACCAAAGAATTATGCAATTAAAATACATCCTTTTTATCGGTCTGCTTTGGTTTTCCCAAACCGCAAATGCACAAAACTCGAACGAAGAGCTTTTTCAGCAACACAACAGCGCACAAGCAGTCAATGCCAGTATTTCGACGAACATTATTCATGTTGCCAAAAGTTTTTTGGGCACTCCCTATGTGGCAAACACCCTCGAAGGTTATGTCCATGAGCAATTAGTAGTGAATCTTTCTGAAGTAGATTGCACTACTTTTGTGGAATGTGTGCTCGCCATAACACGCAGTTCTAATTACACCGATTTCAAATCTGAACTTCAAAAAATCAGATATCGCCAAGGACAGATAGTCGATTACAGTTCGCGACTACACTATTTCAGCGATTGGCTTTACGATAACAAGCAACTTGGAATTATTCAAGACATCGACACGAACTTCCAACAAAGCTACTACAAGAAAATTGATTTCATGAGCACGCACCCCAATAGCTATCCTGCCCTTGCCCACAATGCAGAACTTACGGAACAAATGAAAACCATAGAAAAGCAACTTAGCGCACGCCAGCAATATTTTATTCCCCAAGATGAAATACAAGCCAATGAATCGAAACTTCAAAATGGTGATGTGGTGGCAATTGTAACTAATATAGTTGGGCTTGATGTGGTTCACACAGGTTTTATTATCTTTGAAAACGGAAGAGCTCATCTGCTTCACGCTTCATCGAAAAAAAAGAAAGTAGTAATTAGCGATGAACCAATTGTCGATATACTCAAGCTATACAAAAGTCGAATTGGCATCATGGTTGCTCGACCTGTTGAAATTAATAATTAATCATTACGAATTAACATCATGCTAAATAAATTTGTAGTCTGCCTTTTAAAAGCCATCGCTCATCTTCCTTTTTGGATGATTTATGCTTTAGCCGATATCTTCTATTTTTTCAGTTTTCACGTGTTTGGCTATCGCAAGAATGTAATTGTGGAGAACCTTAAAAACTCATTTCCCGAGAAATCGGAAGCCGAAATACGCCAACTCACCAAAGCCTACTATCGCCATTTTAGCGATATTACACTGGAAAGCATCAAAATGCATTGTATGCCACCTCAAGTGATGAAAAAGCACGTCGTGTTTGCTAATCCAGAAGTGGCCAACAAATATCACGACCAAGGCAAGGGGATTATCTTCTTAGCTGCACACTACAACAATTGGGAATGGAATTCATGGGGAGCCTATTTCCTTAAGCACCAATTTATTTTGGTGTATAATGTGCAACGAAACAACAAACCAATGGATGATTTCTTACGCACCATGCGCACACAATATGGCGGCATTGCTGTAGATATGGGGCACACTCCTCGCGAAGGGTTAACCCTCAACCGTGGTGAACGAAAAAAAGCATTATGGCTTGCAGCCGACCAATCGGCACCTCGCTCTGCTCAATATTGGACACGCTTCTTAAATCAAGACAGCTGTTTTTTTTCCGGTCCTCAAAAAATTGCCAGCAAAAGCAACGCTCCCGTGCTTTACCACTACATTCACAAAGTTAAACGCGGGCAATATATTTCTCATTTCTTTGAAGTGGAAGCCAACCCCAAAGAAACAGGCGAACATGCTGTGTTGCTTAACTACATAAATATTCTAGAAGAAATTATCGAACAACAACCTGCGTACTGGTTGTGGTCGCACAAAAGATGGAAGCACCAACGCCAAGCCGAGCAACAACTCATCGAACGAAAACCCAACGAAGAACTTCGTAAAGAAGTGCGTGAAACCATTGCTCGATACAATAAAATTAAAGACCTTAAAGAACTCGGATATAACATATAACACCCCCGAACAAACCAACCTTCACCTAAAAAAACTAACCCATGCCATACGTTGATTATTCCCTACTCAGTCATGATGAACTACTGCGTATTATTCATCAGAAAGACGAAAGTATTGATTCTCTTCAAAAGCAAATTACGACTATTGAAAGGAACAAAAGAGGAATTAAACTCATCTCGCAAATTAGCGATTTCTACAACCTTCAACTGAAACCAGAGGGAATAGACGCAGATCAATTTTTTCAAGCAATTTGCGATTTGGTTTGCCAATCTTCCCCTATTCCGGAATACACTTCGTGCCGAATTCGAGTGGGCAATGATTTCTACGCAAGCAGCAACTTTGAAAAAGGCGAATCGGTTTTCCGAATTGGCTTGGGCAACAACCAAATTGTTTTTGGAAATATTTGTGTTTACCTCAACCAACCCAAAAACTCGAATAAATATAGCATAGATTACTTGAAATCAGAAATGGACTTTATTCAACTTGCTGCCGATAAAATTGGAGCTTCTATTTACTTGATAGAACTTCAAGGTGCCTTCGACAGCTTGGTTAATCAGAGTTCTATGCCTACCTGTATTATCGATCTTGATGATAACTTTCGTTTTCTACAAACTAACGATGTGTTTCTCCGCCGTATTCAATACAAAGCAGACGATATAATTGGAAAAACACCTCAGGAAATTGGGCTTATTGATGATGAACTTTATGTAACGCTTCAAAAAGTTCAAAAAGGAGAAATAAAGCATATGCTAGAGAGCATTAAATATAATAGAAAAGATGACGAAGTTGTTCAATCTATCATAATTGCTCAAAACATAAAACTCACAGGACAGAAACTTGCGGTGTGTACTTTTGCCGACTTCAATGACCTCAGTCGTTTTCAGAAAGAAATGACCTCAAAAAATGCCATTTTGCAAAATATCATGGACAATTTGGAGGATACTTACATTGAAACCGACGAAAATTTCCACACTACTTTCGCTAACCAAGCTGCAACTAAATTATATGGTGTTAAGGATATTGCCAATCTTATTGGCACGAACAATTACCTCTTATTCTCAAATGAGACCGATGTCCTTCAAATTATTGACAATTTAAATCAACAAAAAAAGATAGACTCTTCGCGAATAAAATTTCAACGATTCAATGGTTCTAGTGGTTGGATGTCGATACACGGTAATGGGATTTACGAAAACGACAAATTAGTCGGTACACGTTGTATTATTCGCGATGTTTCAGCTGAAGTTCAAGCCGAAAATGAACTCCGAGATTTCAATGAAAAATTCAATAGTATCTTAGCTAGCCTAAATGATGCTTACATACAAAATGATCGCGAGGGGTATATTACATTTGTCAACCAAACGTTCTTAGAATTATTTGGTTATGACAGTGCTAAAGAGGTGCTAGGCAAACACGTTCTTCTGGCTTATGCAAACCCAGAAGAACGCAATAGATTAATAAAAAGCACTGCAGATGGTAATGACATTCGGGATTTTACCACCTCATGTCGTCGTAAGGATGGCTCTACATTTTGGGCTTCTTTCAGTGGACAATACATTCGAAATAAAAAGGGACTCATCACTCACCGGCACGTGCTTGTGCGCGACATTAGCGAACGCGTATGTAGAGAGCAAGAAATCAAAGAAGATAACATTCTCTTGAACGATATTTTTGAATCTATCAATGACGGTTTCTTCCAAACAAACCAAAATAACGAAATTGATTTCACCAATGATAAGTTCGTTAGAATGCTCGGTTATGCATCAAAAGAAGAGTTACTTGGATTGGAAATACAGAATATCTATCACGACAAAAACATTCGAGAAAAGATTATTCAATCTTCGAGCAACGACAAATTCATTGAAGATGTCATTATCCAAATAAAACGTAAAGATGGTTCTCTGTTTTGGGCATCGATAAGTGGACGTATTCTCAAAGACGAGGATGGAGCTATTATTTATACCCGAACTGCCGTGCGAGATATATCGGAACGTATGGCTCAAGACAATGCCTTACAAAAATCGAAAATGGAAACGGAGAAAAGTCAATTGCGCTTCCAAAGCTTATCGGAGCAATCTTCCGAAGGTATTGTCTTAATTAATGAAAGTGGGACATTTGAATTCTTCAACAACGCATTCTGCGAGCTGCACAATATGACTGCCGAGGAAATGAGGATGGCGGTAACTGTGGCTGAAATTAATCCTGTGGGAGAAGCCACTGAACAAATCAAGCTTGTGCGAGAAACTAAGACGTCGCAATATTTTGAACGAATGCCATTTTTGCAAAAAGATGGTAGTACTAAATATGCCAATATCCACGGCGACTACTTTGAACTTCCTCATGAAAGTCTATTACTCTTTACCTTTACCGACATCACCAACGAAGTTAGAAAACAAGAAGAGCTCATCGAAGCAAAAATAAATCTGGAAAAAAGCAGATTGCGATTTCAAGGGCTTTCAGAACAATCTTCCGAAGGTATTGTCTTGATTAATGAAAAAGGAGAATTTGTGTTCTATAATAATGCTTTTTGTGAGCTGCATGACGTGTTAGCCGATGAAATTCGCGACGCTAAAGTTAAACATAACATTAATCCGCTAGGGAATGCACCGCAACACGTTCAAACCATTTTAGAAACACGGAAAAACTCTTTTTTTGAAAAAGAACCCTTCTTACAAAAAGATGGAAGTATAAAATATGCCAATATCCACGGTTCATTCCTTGAACTTCCTCATGAAAGTCTATTACTCTTTACCTTTACCGACATCACCAATGAGATACTCAAACGAGAAGAACTTATTGAAACTCGCCAAAAAGCCATTGATGCCGAACGTGTAAAAAGTGCTTTCCTCATGAATATGTCGCATGAAATTCGCACACCCATGAATGGAATTTTAGGCTTTGTTGACTTACTTAGTATGGACGATCTTACCGTAGAGGAACGCCAAAGCTATGTGGAAATCATTAACCAAAGCGGTAACCGATTACTCTCTACAATTAATGACATCATTGAAGTTTCTAGAATTGAATCGGGTAAATTAGAACCTCGATATGAATCGATCAATTTGAGTGAGTTCTTAAGCTATCACTATAACTTCTTTAAACCTCAAGTAGAAGCCAAATCCATCGATTTCATCTTCCAGATAAACGCGCCATGCGAATTGGAAATCATGAGCGATAAAAAGATTTTAGATGGCATATGCACTAACCTCATTAAAAATGCCATTAAGTTTACCGAATGTGGCTCTATTAGCTTTTCCTGCACCGTTGAAGATACCTGCTACAAAATTCAGGTTTCCGATAGTGGTCAAGGAATAAACACCAAAAGACAAAAAGAAATATTTGAACAATTCTCGCAAGCCGACAAAGATTACCTAAACAGAAAACACGAAGGTTCTGGTTTGGGGTTAACTATCACTGAAGCCTATGTAGACTCACTAGGTGGAAAAATAACACTATCTTCAGAACTTAATGTGGGGAGTACATTCACCGTGTGCCTTCCGTTAATTAAATCATGATATTTTAAAATAATTCAAAATAGTATGCAAAAATTCTTTCAACTCATTGTTATTTTATGGGCACTCCAAAGTCCTGCCTTCGCTCAAAAGCCTATTGAGCTAAACCATGTGCAAGGAGATAACCTTATTTTCCAACAGAAAACAGTGCGTGGTTTTCACTCGCTAGCCGATGGCGAAAGCTACTGCCAAAAAGAAGGCAATAAAATTGTGGCATATAGCTACAAGACGGGCAAACAAACTCGTGTGATCTTCAATCTCGACTCTATTAAAGATGCGCCTATCAAGAAATTTGGAAGCTATCAGTTTAGTCCCAATGAAGACTTAATTTTACTTACTACCGATGTGGAATATGTTTATCGTCGCACCTACAAAGCAAACTATTATTTGTGGAATCCGAATTTGCAAGAACTCACGCCACTTTCTGAAAAAGGGAAACAGCAAGCGGCAAGCTTCTCACCCAATGGCGAACGTATTGCTTTTGTGCGCAACAACAACATCTTTATCAAAAGCTTAAAGTTCGGCACCGAAAACCAAGTAACTACCGATGGAGAGTGGAATAAAATCATCAACGGTGTGCCCGATTGGGTGTATGAAGAGGAGTTCTCGATGAATCAAGCCTATGCGTGGTCGCCCGACTCTAAATTTCTTTCCTACGTGAAATTCAACGAATCGGAAGTTAAAACTTTCAATATGCAAAAGTTCCAAGGATTAGCTCCTGAACTGAAATCGAACGAGCTCTACCCTTCCGATTATAGTTTCAAATACCCTAAATCGGGAGAAAGCAATTCGGTGGTAAGTGTATATAGCTACGAGTTAAAAACCAAAGCAAATATTCGCTGCGATGTGGGCGAAGAAACCGACCAATATATTCCTCGCTTGAATTGGACTGATGATTCAAATGACTTGCTCATCATGCGCCTCAATCGCCGACAAAATCAGCTCGACATTCTCTCTAGCAACCCATACACAGGAGAAAGTCGCCCTTTTATAACAGAACAAAACAAACGATATATTGCAGAATCTTTCCTCGATGATTTCCATGTGCTACCCGGTAATAAGTATTTCGTTCTTATCAGCGAACGTGATGGCTATTCTCATCTGTACTTATATAATCGTCGTGGTTTGCTCGTCCGTCAGCTTACTTCTGGAAACTTCGATGTAACACAATTCTATGGCTACGATGCTAATCGAGGGCTATTCTACTATCAAGCTGCCAAGGTAAATGCCATGCAGCGCGAGTTGTATTATTTGAGTTTAGATGGTAAAAAGTCGGGTATTCTAAGCACCGAAGCAGGCACAAACGATGCCACTTTCAGCAATGGCTACAGCTATTACATCAATCGTTTTACCAACTTAAATACACCGTTTGTTACTACCCTATACAACTACAAAGGTAAAGCAGTACGTGTGCTTGAGGACAATACTAAGCTGAAAGAAACATTGGCAGCATATCGTATTCCTCAAAAAGAGTTCTTTCAATTTACAACAGAAGAGGGCACACAGCTCAACGGTTGGATGATTAAACCTAGCAATTTCGATGAAAATAAACAATATCCGCTACTCATGACGCAATATAGCGGACCGAATTCGCAACAAGTGCTTGATAGATTTAGTGTAGATTGGTACAACTATATGGCGCAAGAAGGTTTTGTGGTAGCTTGTGTAGATCCTCGCGGAACAGGTGCTCGTGGCGAAGAATTCCGTAAATGCACCTACCTTAAATTAGGCGCACTAGAATCAGACGATCAGCTTGCTGCTGCTCAATACCTCGGTAGCCAATCTTTCATCGATGCCAACCGCATGGCTATTTGGGGCTGGAGTTATGGCGGCTTCATGAGCTTACTCTGTTTAGAAAAAGGCAACCATGTATTTAAATCAGGCGTTGCAATTGCTCCTGTTACTCATTGGAAGTATTACGATTCGGTTTATACGGAAAGATATATGCGTACGCCTCAACTTAACCCCGATGGATATAATAATAATTCACCTCTTCTCCACGCCAAAGACCTTACAGGCAGCCTTCTGCTTGTACACGGAACTGCCGATGATAATGTGCATTATCAGAATACCCTTGAAATGAGTGAAGCCTTGGTACAAGCCGATATCTCCTTCGATATGGCAATTTACACTAACCGAAACCACAGTATCTATGGCGGAAACACTAGAATGCACCTCTATAAGAAGATTACCAAATTTCTAAAAGAAGAGTTGGAAAATGCAAAGTAAACAGTTGGCAGGTAGAAAGTTAACAAGCGGCATAAAACTACTTATTGCAGAACTTACTAGAGTTGCTATCTTTGCATCTTTAAATGAAATAAAAGCAATTTAATTATGGCGTGGCAATTTACACTTTGCTACTTCTCACTTAATTAAGAAATATGAAAGCATATGTTTTCCCCGGACAAGGGGCACAATTCCCAGGAATGGGCAAAGACCTATACGACAACTCTCCTGTTGCTAAAGAATTATTCGATAAAGCCAATGAAATTTTAGGCTTCGACATTACTAAAATTATGTTCGAAGGTTCTGCTGAAGACTTGAAACAAACCAAAGTAACTCAACCTGCGGTGTTCTTGCACTCGGTTCTTTTGGCAAAAACTATCGAAAACTTCAAACCAGAAATGGTAGCTGGACACTCATTAGGTGAATTTTCTGCACTTGTAGTCAGTGGTGCAATGAACTTTGAAGACGGTTTGAAACTTGTTTCTCAGCGTGCTCTTGCTATGCAAAAAGCCTGCGAAATGCAGCCTTCAACCATGGCGGCAATCATCGGGTTAGATGATGCTACCATTGAAGAAGTTTGCGCTAGTATTGACGAAGTGGTAGTGGCAGCTAACTACAATTGTCCAGGGCAATTGGTGATTTCAGGTTCCATTGAAGGCGTAAATGCAGCTTGCGAAGCCTTGAAAGAGAAAGGTGCAAAACGTGCGCTTGTATTGCCTGTAGGTGGTGCATTCCACTCGCCACTCATGGAACCAGCTCGAGAGGAATTGGCTGCTGCTATTGAAGCAACAACGTTCAATGCGCCTGTTTGTCCGGTATATCAAAATGTGAATGCTAAACCTCAAACCGACCCCACGGTAATTAAAGAAAACCTCATTGCACAACTTACTGCTCCTGTGAAATGGACGCAAACCGTGCAAAACATGGTGGCCGATGGCGCAACAGATTTCACTGAGGTTGGTCCCGGGAAAGCTCTTCAAGGCATGATTGTAAAAATCGACCGTAGCGTGAATCTTGCTGGAATCAGCAGCCTAGAGGCTTAAAATCTCAACCCTCATAATTAGAAGACGTGCCCTTTGTGCACGTCTTTTTTGTCTGAATCTCAAAAATAATTATCATGCTCAACTTCTTCGTCAACACCGAACGATGCACCCAATGCGGACTATGTGCCAAAGACTGCCCTGTCCTCATCATTGATGGAAAAACGAAATATCCAGAAATCAAAGCTGGAAAAGAACAAAACTGTTTGAAATGCCAACACTGTTTGGCTATTTGCCCTTCAGCAGCTATTTCTATTTTGGGTAAGCAACCCGAAAACAGTATTTCAACATTCATCCCCAATCCTGAGTCGGTCAATTTAGGCAAACTCATTCAAACGCGTCGTTCAGTACGCAACTTCAAAAGTGAGAACATTGCACCTGAGCTAATTGAAGAGCTCATCCATGTGGCATCTCATGCGCCCACGGCAAAGAATGAAAATGCAGTGCAATTCACCGTGGTTGATAATAGTGACGAGATGGCTGAACTCAGCACGGCTACTTATCAGCACATCAATCAAGCTGCAACAAGCGGACAATTAGCTGAGAAAGCTAGTCACCTCGCCAATTTTGCCAAAGTTTGGGATGCCAAAGGTATCAATGTTATCTATCGTAACGCTCCTCACCTACTCATCTTTTCGGCACCAGTTGAAAACACTCAACCAGTAGCTGATTGTTGCATTGCGGCATCTTATTTTGAACTTTTGGCAAACAGCCATAATATTGCTACACTTTGGAACGGCTTTGCACTGCAAGCTTTCGAAGGTACATCTCCTAAATTAAAAGAAAAGCTAGGTATTCCGAGTAACCATGTTATTGCTGCGGTACTTTCTTTTGGCAAGGCTGCTGTGAAATATGCTCGCTCGGTACAAAATGACAATCCGAAGATCGTTAAGGTGAACAGCAAAAAGTAAATGAACTTTTAGTTTAGAGCCAAAAGAACAAAAACATCAAGATAACGATGACTATTTTAGCAAGCATCGCTATTGTTGTGCTTTTCATTCTGCTAAGTGATGCTATTTCTCGCCGCAATTACAGCCATCGTTCACTCAATTTGGGAAAGATCGAAGTTCAAATAAGCGACCTTTATTCAAATGCAATGGATTGCACAGCTTTCCAACATTAATATTATTCATTTTTTAAGTCTCAAACACCAAAATATTTTCCACATTTTGTAAATTTGAGCGACAAAAGAAATTATTAACTTATAACTATAAATACACTAACCATGAGTATTAGTGCCTTACAAAAAGCTCGCGCAAGTTACGAGCCAAAACTTCCTAAATCACTTAAAGGAGCAGTTAAAATCGTTGAAGGAGCAGCTACTGAATCAGTGGCAGACCAAGCGGAAATTAAAAACCTTTTTCCAAACACCTATGGTATGCCTCTTCTTCAATTTGAGGAAGCTGCTACAAGCGAAAACTTCCCTGCTGTAAATGTAGGTGTAATTCTTTCGGGCGGACAAGCACCGGGCGGACACAACGTGATTTCTGGTATCTTCGATGGTATCAAAAACCTTAATCCTGATAGCAAACTATATGGTTTCTTGGGAGGACCCGGCGGATTGGTTGACCATAAATATATGGAGATTACAGCCGATTATCTTAATGGATATCGCAACACTGGTGGTTTCGATATCATTGGTTCGGGTAGAACTAAGCTAGAAGAAACTGCACAGTTTGATAAAGGTCTTGAAATTTTGAAAGAACTGAACATTCAAGCTTTAGTTATCATTGGTGGCGATGATTCAAACACAAATGCTTGTGTGCTCGCTGAATATTATGCAGCTAAAAACGCAGGTGTGCAAGTAATTGGTTGTCCTAAAACAATTGATGGCGACTTGAAAAACGAAATGATTGAAACTTCATTTGGTTTTGACACTGCCGTGAAAGTATATTCTGAATTGATTGGAAACATTCAACGTGATGCCAATTCAGCTAAAAAATACTGGCACTTCATTAAATTGATGGGTCGTTCGGCATCACACATTGGTTTGGAAGCCGGCTTACAAACTCAACCAAATATTACGCTGGTTTCAGAAGAAGTGGCAGAGAAAAAACAAACCTTGGGTGAAATTGTGGACTACATGGCTGGCATCATTGCCAAACGTGCAGCAAACGGCGAAAACTTCGGCGTGGCTCTTATTCCTGAAGGCTTGGTAGAGTTCGTACCCGAAATGAAAGCTTTGATTGCTGAATTGAATGATATCTTGGCAGAAGGTTCTGAGAAAGAAGCCAAATTCAAGTCATATACTGACAAAGCTGAAGGTCGTGTTTTCGTAGCTAGTATCCTTTCAGCTGAATCAGCAAAAGTATATCAATCGCTTCCTTCCTTAATTGCCGACCAATTAACTCTCGATCGCGACCCTCACGGCAACGTGCAAGTTTCATTGATTGAAACTGAAAAATTACTTGGTGAAATGGTGAAAACTCGTTTGGCTGAAATGAAAGCTGAAGGTAAATATGTAGGCAAATTCGGAACTCAATTCCACTTCTTTGGCTACGAAGGACGCTGTGCTGCTCCTTCAAACTTCGATGCCGACTACTGCTACTCTTTGGGCTACACTGCTTCAGTGCTTATTGGTTCAGGCAAAACAGGCTATATGTCATCGGTGCGTAACACTACAGCTCCTGCTGCTGAGTGGATTGCTGGCGGTGTGCCAATCACCATGATGATGAACATGGAAAAACGCCACGGACACATGAAACCTGTAATTCAAAAAGCGCTAGTTGAACTTGATGGTGCACCTTTCAAACACTTGGAAGCAAACCGTGAGAAATGGGCTATCGAAACTTCATACTTATATCCCGGTCCAATTCAATATTGGGGACCAACAGAAGTTTGCGACCGTACAACTGTAACGCTTCAATTGGAAAAGAAATAATGCTATTCTGAATATCGATTAAGCCACAATATTTTATATTGTGGCTTTTTTTATTTCTTTTAACATGTATTAATATAACAACCTAAATGAATACATCAGCACAAAAACACGCTGCAGGATTCCTTTGCATTCTTATGCTCATTGGCTTTTCTTTGGGTGCTTCGGCACAAAAAACAATACAATGGAAAAATGCCTTACATCAACCTACCGAGTTTTACGCCACCAATGAAGCTCGCCAAATAGCCGACAATCTTATTCTTTACCAATCGGATTTAGGCGGTTGGGCGAAGAACATAGACATGGCCCAACCTATTACCAAAGCTGAGATTGAGGAACAGAAGTTGAAGAACACCAACCACATCAATGAAACCACAATCGACAATAAAGCTACCTATCCACAGATTGAGTTTTTGGCTCGGGTGTTTAATGCCACAGGCTTGAAACAATATAAAAAAGCTTGCTTGAGGGGCATCAACTTTATGCTCGAAGCTCAATATCCGAATGGCGGTTGGCCTCAGTTCTACCCACTTCGAAAAGGATATTACACCCACATAACCTATAATGATGGCGCCATGATTGGGGTGATGAACTTTCTCGATGGCAAATTTAATTTCGTTGACAATAAAACACGTCGTCGTTGTATTGAAGCTGTGGCAAAAGGCATAGACATCACACTGCAATGTCAAGTAGAGGTAAACAACACCCTCACTGTGTGGTGTGCGCAGCATGATGAAGTAACCCTGAAACCTGCCAAAGCCAGAGCCTATGAGCTCAAAACTTTAAGTGGTTCTGAAAGTGTGGGAATTACTAAGTTTCTCATGAGTATCGACAATCCTAGCCCTGAAATTATTAAATCGGTAAAAGCTGCAATCAATTGGTTTGAGCTAGTTCAGTTAAAAGGAATTCGATTAGTGAAAATTGAGAATCCCCAAGGGAAATATGGCTATGATTATGTGATAGGTTTTGATCCAGCTAGTCAACAAAGTATGTGGGCACGCTTCTATGAAATAGAAACCAATTACCCTATTTTTGTGGGGCGCGATGGCGTAGTGCATTATTCAATTGGAGAAATTGAAATTGAACGCCGAACAGGCTACGGTTGGTTAGGCACATGGGCTGAAGATCTTGTAGAAAAAGACTATCCGAAATGGTGTGAGAAATGGAATATTGAAGATTAAAGTAAAAGAGCTGCCCGTGTGCAGCTCTTTTACTTTAATCTTGTTTTCTTCGCGATGATTCTCGGGCAATTAGTTCGGTGGCAACCACAATGGTTTGATGCTCGGTTGAAATTTGCTTACGCTCAATTTCACTGATTAATAATTCGGCAGCATTTTCCCCCATTTCATAGGCGGGTTGCTTAAGTGTAGAAATCGATGGTGTAACCAATGCCGAAGCAGGTTCATCGCTGAAACCAATGAGTCCGAACTCTTGCGGCACGCTAATGTTGTGTTCCTTCAAATAGCTCAACACACTGAGCGCCGAGGTGTCATTACCACAAAACAGAGCATCTGGAGGGATGGGCAACGACAAAAGTTGTTCAATAGCATCTTGTCCATCAATGCGTGTTAGTCGGCTGTATATAATATAATCTTCCTTCACCTCCATACCACTTTCTACCAAAGCCGATTTATACCCTGCCATACGGTCGTTATAGGTATGCAACACCGTAGGACCTGCTAGGTGTGCTATACGCTGATATCCTTGTTCGATAAGGTGTTTTGTAGCTTTAAATCCCACTCCGAAATCATCTACGACAATTTTGTGTGCTTTAAGTTGAGGCACCACCCGGTCGAAAAACACAATTGGCGTTTTGTTTGCTTCAAATACATTGAAATGCTCAAACTCATCTGTCTGCATACTAATTGAGGCTATAATGCCATCTACCCGATTGAAAAACATGGATTGTACAATTTGTTTCTCATTGGCGATCAAATCTTTCGACTGGGATATAATAACACTGTATCCAAGTTTAAATGCCACATCTTCTACCCCACTAATGAAAGAAGAAAAGAAATGCCTATTAATCAGTGGCACTACAATTCCGATCGTGTTCGATTTCCGATTTCGTAAGTTAGAGGCCATCACATTAGGCTGATAGCCCATTTGCTGCGCCTTCAGCTTGATGCTTTTTTTAGTTTTTTCACTAATCCTTGGGTTATCATTCAAGGCTCGTGAAACTGTTGATGCTGAGATTTTCAGCTCTTTAGCAATATCGTGAATCGTTATCGAATTGTGTTTACTCATCTTCTTTTTGTATATAATGCTTACCTGTGGGCAAACTCTTTAACACAAAATTAGAATAATATGCGCAATCGATTGTCAGATTTTCATATTAAAATTATAAATTTGCCTAAAATCATGTTCTTGTAGCATGAAGAAATTATAAAAGCATTTATTTAATAAAACAAAATAAACAATTATGGCAATTAATTTTGAAGAGCGTTATGCTTACAATCCTGAGGATTTCAAATCATACGACACCGACCGTGTACGTAAAGAATTTCTAATTGAAAATGTGATGGAAGCAGGCAATATCAACATGGTATACTCACACATTGAGCGATTCATCACTGCTGGCGCTGTGCCTACTACTGCCCCATTAAAACTAGAAACAGTAGATGCATTGAAAGCTAACTATTTCTGCGAGCGTAGAGAAGTAGGTGTAATCAACATTGGTGCTGAAGGTACTGTTACTGTTGACGGCACAGTATATCCTATTGCCCACAAAGAAGCTCTTTACATTGGTAAAGGTTCTAAAGAAATTATCTTCGCTTCAAACGACGCTGCTAATCCAGCAAAATACTATATTAACTCTGCCCCTGCTCACAAAGAATATTCTACGAAATTGGTAACTAAAGCTGATGCTAATGTGCTTCATATGGGTTCTTTGGAAACTTCAAACGAGCGTGAAATCAACCAAATGATTATCAATGGTGTGGTAGAGACTTGTCAGTTGCAAATGGGTATCACTGAATTGAAACCGGGTTCAGTGTGGAACACTATGCCTGTGCACTTACACTCTCGTCGTAATGAAGTATATTTCTACTTCAAAGTGCCTGAAGAGCAAGCGGTATCTCACTTCATGGGTGAGCCTAAAAACACACGCAACATCTGGATGCAAAATGAACAAGCCGTAATTTCTCCAGCTTGGTCAATTCACTCGGCTGCGGGTACTAGCAACTACACTTTCATTTGGGGTATGGCAGGTGAAAACCTCGACTACACCGACCAAGATTGGTTTAAAGCTAACGAATTGAGATAACAAGAAGCCCCTCTAACTCCCACTAGTGGGAGAAGAGATACGCTATTCAAAACAAATAAACCTAGTGCCTCTTATCCTCCCCTTTGTGGGAGTTAGAAGGGGCTTTAATAAAAAAAAAAAATGCAAGAATTATTTGACTTATCAGGTAAAGTAGCCTTAGTAACAGGCGGTACTCACGGTATTGGTATGGCAGTTGGTAAAGCTTTGGCAAAAAGCGGTGCTAAATTGTGTGTGAATGACATCAACGATGAAAAGCTTGCAGAATGCAAAGCAGAATACGCGAAAGATGGTATCGATGTTTACACCTTAAACTTCGATGTAACTAACGAAGCAGCTGTTGATGCAGGTATCTCTGAAATTGAGAAGAACGTAGGGGTGGTTGACATCTTGGTAAACAACGCTGGTATCATCAAACGTATTCCTATTTTGGATATGCCAATTAAAGATTTCGAACAAGTAATCGATATCGACTTAGTTGCTCCACTTATCGTGGCAAAACGTGTAGCTCCAAATATGATTGCGCAACGTTCAGGAAAAATCATCAATATGTGCTCTATGATGAGTGTATATGGTCGTAATTCTGTTTCGGCTTACGCTGCGGCTAAAGGTGGTTTGAAACTCTTAACTGCCAATATGTGCTGTGAGTGGGCAAAATACAACGTACAGATTAACGGTATCGGACCCGGCTACATTGCCACATCGCAAACTGGTCCTATCCGTGAAAACGGTCACCCATTCAACGACTTAGTAATGATGCGTACTCCTGCTGGTCGCTGGGGAGAACCTGAAGACATTGGTAATGCTGCAATCTTCTTAGCTTCAAAAGCTGCTGAATTCGTAAACGGACAAGTTCTTTACGTAGATGGTGGTATCTTGGCTAACTTCGGCTATGTAGCTGGCGAAAACGATTTGTAGTAAATACGCAATTGCCCAATGTGCATTTGAAAATTATAAAAGCAGTTCTTCGGAATTGCTTTTTTTGTGCCTGCAAATCTAAAACTTGAACAACATGACAATGGACGGTCTATTTTTGTCGGAAAGTAGCTAGTGTTATATTTTACGTGTATTTCCCATTTCTTTGTATCTTATCAGTCTTTTTGTTTCTTTTTTTGGCAATAGTTTTTGGGAGTATTCACTAAACTGTGTCTAGCAAACAAACTTATATATTTGCAACATGACACGAGAACAAGAATATGGTTTTATTCGAGCAATCGACTAACTTTGTCCAAATAAACAGCCATAAAGCAGCTTCTTTGTACTCAATTTATAAACATGAAACAGCCATGCTGTAGACTCTAAACAGTTAGCTTAAATGCCATACAGTACACCAAAAAATGATTAAATCAGCAAAAGCCTATAGCTTACAGCTTATTGCCAAATTTTAAACACATGAAAATTGTAATCGATAATAAAATCCCCTACATTGAGGGAGCACTTGAACCACACGCCAATATTATTTATGCCGACGGCGCAAAAATAAACAAAGAGCTACTTCTCGATGCTGATGCACTCGTCATTCGCACACGCACGATCTGCAATCCCGAACTTTTAGAGGGGACTGCTGTGAAGTTCATCGCCACAGCCACAATTGGTTTCGATCATATTGACACCGATTACTGCAAACAAGCAGGCATTACATGGACAAATGCTCCGGGTTGCAATAGTGGATCGGTTTTGCAATATGTAGCAGCTGCAATGATGCATTTAGCGCACAAGTACCACATCAACCTCAATGAAAAAACAATTGGCATTGTAGGCGTAGGCAACGTAGGCAAGAAAGTGGAACATTTCTGTCGCACTATCGGCATGAATGTACTACTTAACGACCCTCCTCGTGCAAAAGCAGAAGGCAATGAGGGGTTCTCATCGCTTGCTGAAATTCAACAAAAAGCCGACATTATTACATTCCACACGCCACTAAATAAAAGTGGGGAAAATACGACGTTGCACCTCGTAGATGATTATTTTATTGAGGCTTGTAGCAAGAAACCTTGGATAATAAATACTTGTCGCGGAGAAGTAACGAAGACGAAAGCCCTAATCCACGGTATGAGCACCAACTCACTCTCTGGATTAATCATGGACTGTTGGGAGAATGAACCTGACATTAGCTCAGAGCTGATTTCACTTTGCGAAATTGCTACTCCACACATTGCTGGCTATTCGATAGTTTGTATAGCTAATGGCACAAGCATGAGTGTGCAAGCCTTGAGCCGATTCTTCAATTTAGGCATTAATAGTTGGACATGCCCTAATATTGAAGATGCTGCTACCAACATCATTTCACTCGATGGACAAGGGAAAAACACTGGCGACATTGTGGCTGAAGCCATCTTGCAAACTTATCCGATTATTACTGACGACCAAAACCTACGCTCTAACCTACTGAAGTTTGAAGAGCTTAGAGGTAACTATCCTGTTCGAAGAGAATTTCCATATTACACCATAGTTTCATCTAACATAAACAAAACCGACCAAGAGTTGTTGTTTAATTTAACAATGCGATAATTGAACAATACACCAGTGTGCTAATACAGGATTCCTGTTCTGCTTCGCACTTTGCGTTTCTCAACTTCGCACGAATAAAGAATAAATATGAAAGCAAATATTGGATTAATCGGACTAGCTGTGATGGGGGAAAACCTCGTGCTCAATATGGAAAGCAAAGGCTATACTGTAGCTGTATATAACAGAACTACGGAAAAAGTTGATCAATTCATCAACGGACGAGGAGAAGGAAAAAACTTTATCGGGGCTCACTCCATGGAGGAGTTTGTTGCATCTATTGAACGTCCCCGCAAAGTGATGATGTTGGTGAAAGCAGGTCAACCTGTCGATGATCTCATCGAGCAACTACTTCCCCATTTGGAACAAGGTGATATTATTATTGACGGGGGTAATTCTCACTTCCCCGACACGCGTCGCCGTACGGCTTATGTGGAAAGTAAAGGATTGCTCTACGTGGGTAGTGGCGTTTCAGGTGGCGAAGAAGGTGCACTGAATGGTCCATCGTTGATGCCCGGTGGAAGTCCTGCAGCTTGGAAATACATTAAGGATATTTTTCAATCGATAGCTGCCAAAGTGGAAGATGGATCTGCTTGTTGTGAATGGGTGGGCGAAGATGGTGCTGGTCATTTTGTGAAAATGGTGCATAATGGCATTGAATATGGCGATATGCAAATCATTAATGAAGTCTACAAAATCATGAAAGATATACTACATCTCTCTCACGATGAAATGGCAGAGATATTCCGAAAATGGAACAGCGAAGAGCTCGACTCTTATCTCATTGAAATCACAGCCGACATTCTCGCCTATAGAGATGAAGATGGTGAACCATTGGTGGAAAAAATTCTCGACACAGCCGGACAAAAAGGAACTGGCAAATGGACAGGTGTGGCTGCGCTCGATATGGGTGTACCGCTCACTCTAATTGCCGAATCGGTCTTTGCTCGCTGCCTATCGGCACAAAAAGAACTACGAATGGTAGCGGCTAAAGTAATTAAAGGTCCTGAAATTAAGTTCAAAGGCAATAAACAACAAATGCTTGACGATTTGAAAATGGCACTTTATGGAGCTAAAATTATTTCCTATGCTCAAGGCTATCAACTCATGATGGAGGCGGCAAAAGTATATAAATGGAATCTCAACTACGGAGGGATTGCGCTCATGTGGCGTGGCGGATGTATCATTCGTTCAGCGTTCTTGACCGACATAAAGAAAGCTTTCGACGAACAACCCGAATTGCCTAACCTATTGCTTTCATCTTTCTTTAAAGACAAAGTCGAATCTGCTCAGGAAGGATGGCGCCGAGTGTGTACCACAGCTATTATGAATGGTGTGCCTGCTCCTGCTCTCACTGCTGCTTTGAGCTATTTCGATGGATTTAGGAGTGAACAATTGCCCGCCAATCTGCTGCAAGCGCAACGCGACTATTTCGGAGCTCACACCTATGAGCGTATAGATAAAGCCCGCGGAGAATTCTTCCATACCAATTGGACAGGAAGAGGAGGCAATACCTCATCAACGAGCTATGACGCTTAACTAAAACAGCAATACATTAAAAAAGCACCCGAGTAACAAGTCTTTAAAAGCTCAATTACTCGGGTGTTTTGCGTTTGTTGTATACTATTCCTACACCTCTACCAACTTGTTCTTAATGGCAAATACCACAAGTTGAGCTGTGTTCTTGCACATACTCTTATCCAAAATATTTGCTCGATGTTTATCTACCGTTCGCTTAGAGATAAATAATTCATCGGCAATTTCCTGATTAGAAAGCCCTTTACAGATAAGAATTAAGATTTCAATTTCTCGTGAAGACAATAAATCCTGATCTTCCACATGATGGGTGGGCTTAGTTCGCAGGTTCATTACCAAATTATCTAGCAATTCCGATGAAAAATAGTTAGAACCCGAGCAAACTGCATCGATAGCTTGTATTACTTCTGTAATGTCTGAATTCTTTAGTAAGAAACCATTTACCCCAGCATCAACCATGCCGTAGTAATAGTATTCTTCTCCATACATACTCAGGGTTATGATTTTAAGCTCTGGATATTTTTCTATTGCCTTTGTTGCTGCAGCAATACCATCCATAACGGGCATTTCAATATCAAGCAGCACCACATCGGGCAATTCTTTAGTCAATAAGTTTAAAAATTCCTGACCATTAGAAGCTTCTGCAATCACCTCGTACTCTCCCGAAGCATCTAAAAGTATGCGCAAACCATTTCTAAATAAAGTATGGTCGTCTACCAAAATAACCTTTCGTTTCCGTTTTTCCATTTTACACTTCTACCTTAATATTTACATTAAGTCCCTTTGTGGGTTTACTTTTTAAATCTACAGTTCCTTTCAGCGAGGTAATACGCGAAAAGATATTAGAAATTCCCATACCTCCTTGATATTGCTTTTCTAATTCCTGTGCATCCATGCCAATTCCATCATCATTGTAAACAATAACAAGAGTTTTCCCCGCTTCAATACTTAGGTCTATCTCAATGTTTTTAGCTTTGGCGTGCTTTATTGTATTGTTAATCAATTCACATATTACTCGATACAATACTACCTCAACACTTCGTTCAAATCGCCTATTCCCCAAATTGCTCCTAAAGGTAATATTAATCATCTGTAGCGCATTAAGTTTATTGACAAAATTTTGAACTGCACGCACCAAACCAAAATTTTCTAACACATGAGGGCTCAAGTTATTTGATATTTCCTTGATTGACTTTATCGCTTCATCAATTACATCGTTTGTATTTTCCACAATGTGGCGTGATTTTTCATCAATGTCTAAATAGCTTAATGCTGAAACCGACATCTTAATTGTAGAAAGTAGTGGTCCTAGCCCATCGTGAACTTCTTTAGCAAAACGTTTCCGCTCCTTTTCTTCGGCTTGAATTGTGGCATTAAGCAATAACTTTTCATTGTGGCGACGTTGCGCTTCCATTTTATGCATATACTTAAAAATCTTCTGAATGTAAAACACCCCCATTACAAAAAGAAATGCCATTAAGATGGCCGACCACGCCATGACAACCTCGGTCTGGTCAGTTTTTCTTATGCCTGCAATAGGCAGATACTCTCCTACCAAACGAATTGCTTGCAGAAAAAAGCCAGCAGTGAGCAGTATCCATGAAGCATTATATTTTGTCTTCCGAATTAAACTAATGGCAATACCTGCAGCCACAAATTGCGTGATAATCGCTACGATTAATATGACTTTAAAAAACATGGAAATAAATATTTATATACCCAAATTAGAACAAAAAATAAGCTCAAACAAAACTGTTTGAGCTTATTCTATCTCAATGATAAGGAAATTTTAGAAAATTTTCCAACCCAATGTTACCATAAACACGGCAGGATTAGCATCTAAATTCGACATATCAGAGATATTTCCTCCACGCTCCATAGCTAAATCTAAGCTTAGCATAAGAAAATCAACGCCTGCCCCAAACTGCAAAGCGGTGTAGCTATCTTTATAGATGTCTGCCGACTCCATTGCATCGCTCACTTTTCCTACAAATGTGAAAACAGGTCCTGCATTTACTCGCAGTTTCACCGGTCCTTTGGCAATTACTCGATAACCCAATAGCACAGGCACATTGTATGAGTTAAATTTGAATTTCTCATTTCCTTTTTTTGAATAATACAATTCTGGTTGTACGTGCCATTTCTTACCTAGATTCAAACGCCCCCAAGCTCCTACCATAAGTTGGTTTGTTGCAGAATTATCAAAACTTGATGCTTTAAGCTCTGAAGTTACATATCCAGCCTTAATACCGATATTTACTGGAAGAACAGCATATGAACCAATACCTACCATAAGCAAGCAAACTAATAATACAATCTTTTTCTTCATTTTTCTCTTTTTGTGTTATAAGCCCAAAACTAAACATTTTAGTTAAAAGAATGTCCTTTTCGTGCAATTAAAATAAAAAAAGCTTTTGAAGTTACCCTCAAAAGCTTTTCTATTATTTTCTTGATAAATTCTAGTTATCGCTGTCTGATTGATCAGCATTTGGTTCAAATCTCCAAATATCATCGAACACAGAACCACTATTTCCTCCTGTGGCTACGTAACCTTTACCATTGATAGTTAAACCTACTGCACGATAGCGACTAGTACCCTCGAAGTTTGTTTTTTCAAACCATTCATCATTTTCTGGACGATATTCCCAAACAGTATCTCCTGAAGTTCCTTGTCCTCCTGTCGCAAAATAGCCATAGCCATTCATCACAAATGTAGCTGTATAGCTGCGGATGATATTTGAGCCGTAGTCATCATCTTTGCTATAATCGTCATTATCATCGGTTGTTAATACATGAAGTCTTGTCCATGAAGTACCATCGAAAGAATAAAAACCGCTAGCTGAAGAGTGAGAACCATTGGTGCTTCCTGCCCCAACATAAGCTTTATTTCCAATTACAAATGAAGCTGCACCTGTTAATTTTTTACCCGGGAAAGTAGTTAAAGTATTAGCTTCCCAAGTTTCGGTTGCACCATCAAACACATACAAGTCTTTGTATTCATTTATACCATCATAACCAAAGCCCACATAGGCTTTATTACCCAATACAAAAGCGGTACAAGCTCTTAATCCGTCGCCTGAAATTACACCTTCAGTTGGCATTGGATCTATTTCCGTCCATGCATCTGTAGCTGGATCATACTTAAAGAAGTCATTCAAATAAAGAACTTTATCTGCTGATTCTCCAGCAATATCAGTGTATCCTGTACCAACATATAGGTAACCATTAAGAGAAAAAGATACTGCATGAGTACGCGCGATACCAGGGAAATCTGCTACTTTAGCCCATGAACCATAAGTATCTGCTGCAGGGTCAAATCTCCAGAAATCCGACAAAAGGTCATTTTCACCATCTCTTCCTAAGCCTACGAAACCGTATTCCTGTCCATCAATTTTAACTGTAGTACCTGTTGCTAATGTTCTTTTAGGACCATTCATATCAGACAAAGCAACCCAGTTACCCAACAAGTCTTCGTCATCATCGCTACATGACACAAAAGACGTAGATAAGGCAATAGCTACAAGTGCTATTGCACAATAGCGAAGCCTTGAAGGCTTCGTAGAAAAAAAGTTTTTCAAATTCATCTTGTTATTTATGTATATTATTTACTCTATTAGCTCGCAAACTTAAACTTTTCAAGCGGTCTTTGCAAAATTATTATAACCAAAAATGACTTTTTGGTTATTTTAACTTTCTATTTACTTGATTTAATAATAATGTTTGCATTCTAGTCTTTCTTTCTGTAAGTTTGCGAGCTAATACAAATTATAATAATTAGACTTTTTAGATATATCTTTAATGAATAACAATTGGTTTTTAGCCTTTGTGCTACTTATGTTTGCTTCTTGTAATATTGACGGAAGCGACTTTGATATGGGAGAAGACTTGATCAACTCTCATTCTAAGGTGTTTCTAACCGACACCTTCTCTGTACGTTTATCTACTGTTCAAATTGATTCTCTATTAGCCTCATCACTCGATGAAGTGGTTATGGGTAAATATGAACACCCCTCTTTGGGAACAATGGATATTGAACACTATTTTAAAGTGCAATACAAAACAGTTAGCGAGGATGCTACCTTTGACTCCCTTACCGTAAAATTGCGTTACTCTGATTATTCTTTGGGTGACACTCTTGAAACTGTAGAGTTTTCTATTTATCAACTTTCTAAAGAACTTGATATTTACGACGAACCTAATGTCTCTACAGATTATAACTATAATACAACAAGATATCCTTATGACGAAGCAAACATCGTTGGTACTTATCGTTTTACCCCCTATCCTCATAAAGACAGTATCGAATTTAAATTAAACGACGATTTCGGTCAAGCTGTGTTTGATTGGATTCAAAGCGATGAAGATAATGAAAACTCTTCTACAAGTTTCCTAAAATATCAGAAAGGGTTTGTTATTAAGCAAACTGCTGGTAAACCTATTATTTTGGGGCTAAGCAACTCTAACGATGATGATATACAATTGCGCTTCTACACCCACAAACAAGGGAGTCTTGAAGAGGAAGATATTGAATATGAATTAGACAAAGTGACAACCAAAATGAACTACAGCGGTGTTGACTATGATCGCACTGGTACATTGTTTGCCGATTTAGTGTCGCAAAAGGAAGAAATACCATCTTCTAAAGTCGATGGCTTGGCTGTCATTCAGGGTTCTTCTGGTTTGATGGTAAAGGTTGACTTCCCTTCTATTGAACAAATCAATGGTCTGAACAACACTTCTCTTGTGAGAACAGATTTATTTTTAGTTCCAGATATGGATATTTGCAATCCTGATGAGCTTCCAGAAACACTTTATTTGTACTACACCAATAAACGTAATGAGTTTTTGCCTAGCACGATGCTTACAACAAGTAGCAATGAATACGTTACTGCCTCTTTAAGCAAAGACAAGCTCGAAGGAGAGTATTATTATGCCGTAAACATCACCTCTTATATGGCTTCTCAAATGGCCGACAACGACTACGACACTGACAACGGGCTTGTGATAGCTTTAGATGCTGCAGATATGTACAGCAGTGCCGATGTGGTTTTCCTTTCGAACATTAAGAAATCAGGAAAAATGAAAACTAAACTGAACCTTTATTTCCTTCAAAATAATGACTAAGCTATTCTTTAATATACACTCACTTTTGTTGCTCGCTTGCCTTATTGTGGCAGGAACAAACCACTTGCAAGCACAAAACAACACTAGAAACCCGTATTCCATGTATGGATTAGGGGAATTGAAACCTCAAGTAAACATTGCCACATCAGGAATGGGTAATGCAGGTATTGCCATTGGTAGCAACAAATTTATCAATATGCTTAACCCTGCTTCTTATCACGCTATCGATTCTTTAGGTGTTATTTTCGATAGTGGTGTAGATGCTAAATTTTCTACTTTTAAACAAAGTAACGATGCCTCTTCCCTATTTAATGCCAATTTCAGCTATTTTGCTTTAGCTTGCAGAATAAGCCCTAAATTTGCTTTCGGTGTGGGGCTGAATCCTTACAGCTCTACAGGCTACGAAATCAACTCTACGGAAGAAATTGAAGGTACAAACTTCAGCTATCCCGTAACAACCACAGGAGATGGAGACATTAGCCGAGCATATTTAGCTGTTTCTTATGAGCCATTCAAAAACTTTGCTGTGGGTGTGAAAGGGTCTTTCTTATTTGGTAAACGCTCGCAAACCGAAGTTCACGATATTTCGTTACTCGGAAACTATGCCTATGCCGTAAATAATCTAACTACCGATTATTTCCACAACTTCTATTTTGAACTTGGAGCACAATATCAATTCAACATCAAGAACAACACGATTGGCTTAGGTGCGGTGGTTACTCCAAAACAAGGATTAGTTACGCACAAAGAGACTGCATCATACAGTGCAAGCGGTATTGTTTACGATGAAGAAACTAGCGCGTCTTCTCAATACCCTATGCCGCTCGATATAGCTATTGGTATTTCTTTTAGCGACAATCGTCACCTAACATATGCTCTTGATATGGGTGTACAACGTTGGAATGATTATCATTATTCTATTGAAGGGGCTGATTTAGCTAATAATCCTCATGCAAACTTTGGTTTAGAATACACTCCATCGAAAAACTTCTTATCTCCATTCTTTCAACGAGTGAACTATCGACTAGGAGCAAGATATGCCGAAGATTACTTAGTGCTTCGTGGAAACCAACTAAAAGATATGGCTGTAACAGCAGGTTTTGGTTTCCCATTGCGCAAAGGAAAATCTAGAATCGATTTAAGTTTAGAGGGCGGTACTTACGGAACAAAGCGTTCTCACCTTATTCGCGAAAACTACTTCAGAATTCGAGTGGGTTTCTCTATGCATGACAACTGGTTCCAAATTCGAAAATTCAACTAGCAAACAACAAATCAACCGACACAAAAACGAGAATATCCGAAAGGTGTTCTCGTTTTTTTTTTACACCAAAACCTACTTGACATTTAAAACAACATACAAACACTAGCTACAAAGCAACATAGACATTCAATTGAAGTTTTTTGTTCACAGCTTAGCTAGTTTGGTTGTCATACTCACATTTTTTATCCACAACTTCGTTCGTATTACTGTTATTCTAAAGTTTTTTGCCCACAGCTTAGCTAGTTTGGTTATTATACTGAAGTTTTTTATCCACAACTTCGTTCGTTTAACAATTCTACCAAAGTGCCCACAGCTCATCTAATTTGACTGTTCTACCTAAGTTTTTTTGTACTTGACTTAGGTAATTTAGCTATTCTATCATTTTTTTCACCCATGCCGTAAATTTCATGATATTGAATGCGATTTTTTCGCCCATAGCCAATTCTGGTAACTTAAGCAGCAAAAAAATGCTAGTTTTAATCATCGTGGAAATAATTCCTTTAGTGAAAGTTTATCAAAAGCTTAGGTTTTTCTATTTTTGCAGACTAAACCCCCTCATTGAGGATATTTTTAAATTTACAGAATGAAATTCATGCTCAACATTATTTTACTCCAAGCCTCAACATCTGCTGAAAATCCATCATTAAATTTGCTTGATCTCGCCTTTAAAGGTGGTTGGATTATGCTCCCCATCCTTGTCCTTTCCATGGTGGCCATATTTATCTTTATCGATAGATATTTAGCAGTGAAGCAAGCAGGTAAAATTAACTACAGCTTGCTTGATGAAGTAAAATCTTTCGTAGAGCAAGGTAAACGAAAAGAGGCTCTTGCGCTCATGTCGCAAGAAGATTCACCCATTGCACGAATGCTTGAAAAAGGAATCACCCACATTGATCGCCCCATGGCTGAGGTAAACGCTGCCATTGAAATGGTGGGTAACCTTGAAGTGTCGAAACTTGAAAAAGGCCTACCCGTATTAGCTAGTGTGGCTGGTGGTGCGCCTATGATTGGTTTCCTTGGCACTGTGATGGGTATGATTCAAGCATTCTATGACATGGCGAGTGCGGGTAGCAACATCGATGTTACATTGCTTTCCTCAGGAATTTACCAAGCTATGGTAACTACTGCTGCTGGTCTTACCGTAGGGATTATCGCCTATTTTGCTTACAACATTATGGTGTCTAGCGTAGAAAAAGTAGTCTTTAAAATGGAAGCTGCCACTTCAGATTTCCTCGATCTACTCAACAAAACTCCTAAAGCATAAGCACATGACACTAAAAAAAAGAAGTAAGGTAGATGCGAGTTTCAGTATGTCGTCGATGACTGACATTGTGTTTTTGCTCTTGGTGTTCTTCATGGTGACCTCTACCCTCATTTCACCCAATGCACTCAAACTCGTGCTGCCCGAAAGCAACAATCAAACGGCATCGAAGCCTGTGGTTACACTTTCCATCACGAATGATTTAAAATATTATATCAATGCCGACAGTGGAGAGCCTCACGCCATTAGTTTCTCTCAAATTGAACCTCAACTGCAAACGCTCATCTCCGACCCCGAAGCCATCATTTCATTGCACGCCGACAAAACAGTGGCTATTGAAGAAGTGGTGAAAATTATGAATATTGCTCGACGCAACGACTATAAACTTATCTTAGCCACTTCGGCTTCCAACTAGCATTTACAATCATGATCGAATTTACTCGACACCGTTTAGATAACGGTCTTGAAATTATCTTATATCCCGACAACTCTACCCCCATGGTAGTGCTCAATTTGTGCTATCACGTGGGGGCAAAACATGAAAATCCGAATAGAACAGGCTTTGCCCATCTTTTTGAGCACCTCATGTTTGGTGGGTCAAAAAACATTGCCGACTACGATTTACCAGTACATATGGCAGGAGGCGAAAACAATGCCTTCACCACCAACGACCTCACTAACTATTACATTTCGTTACCCAAAGCCAACATCGAAACTGGCTTTTGGTTGGAATCTGATCGAATGTTAGCTCTCGACTTCTCGCAAAAAAGTCTCGATGTGCAAAAGAAAGTCGTAATTGAAGAGTTCAAACAACGCAACCTCAATCAACCCTACGGCGATGTGTGGGCTTTGCTGCGAGAACTTTGCTACAAGGTGCACCCCTATCAGTGGGCAACTATTGGCAAAGAAATTTCGCACATTGAAGATGCTACTTTAGCGGAAGTAAAAGATTTTTTCTATCGCTTCTATGCTCCAAATAATGCTGTGCTTGTGGTAGGTGGAAATTTCGAAGAGGAAGAAGTACTCCGTTTGGCTCACAAATGGTTCTCTCCCATTCCCAAACGTGAATTAGGCAATAAAGTGCTACCACAAGAGCCCGTTCAAACCGAGTTTCGTGAACTTACCGTAGAACGTAAAGTGCCCGATAGCAAGATATACCTAGCCTTTCATATGCCCGAACGAAGCAGCAAGGAATATTATATCTGCGATTTAATTTCTGATGTACTTTCAAATGGTGACTCCGCTCGCCTATTCCAAAGTTTGGTAAAAGACAAAGAAACATTCTTAGAAATTGATGCCTTTGTAAGTGGCGACCACAACGCTGGACTTTTCGTGGTTACAGGAAAACCTAACAATGGAGTAAGCATCAGCGATGCTGTTGAAGCTATTTGGGAAGAATTAAAACGCATGAAAACCACGCTTGTGGGCGAAACAGAACTAGATAAGGTAAAAAATAAGCTCGAAGCTAACTATGTTTATTCGCAAATGAGCTACCTCAACATTGCGCAAGAACTCGCCATTTTTGAAGATATTAAAGAAGCTGAGCTCATCAATTCGCAAATGTATTTATACCGAAGTATTACGGCAGAAGATTTAAAAGCAATGGCATCAAAACTATTTGCCAAAACGAACTGTTCTCAACTTAATTACCTCGCAAAAACATGCTAGACAGAACCATCACCCCCAAAATATACAATGTATCGAAACCCGACTACATTAAAGCAGAAGAGCTCAAACTCAATAACAGAATTAAAATCTATGCCACTAAAGCCGGTCGCGATGAAATGATGCGTATCGACTGGGTATTTTGTGCAGGTAGCTGGTTTCAAGAAAAAGCGCTTACAGCTAGCCTTACGTGCGCTATGCTACAAACAGGAAGCGCAAAACATAGCAGCAAAGAAATAGCCGAAATTTTCGACTTCCATGGCGCTTACATTCAAACAAGTTGTGCCCACCACAAAGCCGTGGTGAGCCTCATTTGCTTGAAAAAACATTTAGCCGATTTATTGCCCGTGGTGGAAGAGCTCATTAAACACCCTACCTTCCCAGAAAAGGAATTTAATACGCTCGTTGCTCGTCGCAAACAACGATTTATGGTAGATCTGGAGAAAGTAAAAATCATTTGTCAGAAAAGTTTTGCCCAAAATCTCTTTGGCGAAAATCACCCCTACAATGGAGGAGTTAAACTCGAAGACTTCAACCAAATTACCCTTGCCGATATTCAAACGTTCTATCAGAAACATTATCATGCCAACAACTGCGAAATTCAACTTGTAGGACAATACGATAATGAAACGAGCTATCTCTTGTCGCAATACTTCGGTGGTGCTGACTGGGCAGGCGAAACAAGCCTAGAACAAGAATTTCAGATACCATCAAATCCTCTATCACTGGTTAGAGTGCATAAAGCCGATGCCATACAGTCTGCCATTCGAGTAGGAAAAGCGATGGTAGATATCTTTCATCCCGATTATTTCGACCTGAAAATCACGACAACCTTACTGGGTGGGTATTTTGGTTCTCGACTCATGAAAAACATCCGCGAAGAAAAAGGATATACCTACGGTATTGGCGCTGGTTATGTAAATAATCCGCAAACAAGCTATTTTCTTATCAGCACCGAGGTGGACAAACAATATGAAGAAGCCACTATTAACGAAATTTTCTTAGAAATAGAGAAGCTTCAACACGAACTTGTGCCCATTGAAGAGCTTAATGCTGTTAAACAATATCTCTTGGGCGATTTCCTGCGTACATTCGATGGCGCATTTCAACAAATGGCAGCCTTCCGCTATCTGCATAATTTTGGTTTAAGTTATAAGTACTACGACGATTATTTCAACCGCATTGAAAACATTACAGCTGAAGACATTCAGCGTGTAGCACAGAAGCACTTCAATGCCGAAAGCTTGATTACGGTGGTAGTGGGAAGTATGTAGTTTTTAGTTAAAATAGGCTAGCAAGATTTGCATTTTAGAAGCAAATGTTTTTTCACTGTGCACCTCAATTGTCGGACTTTGTCTTTCCCTAATGTTAGTCTTATCTTAAAATTTACACTTAACTATTTCATGAGTGGGCAAATAGTCGTATTTTCGCACAATTTTTAACTCAAACGATGAGCAATCATGGCAAAATTTTCAAACGAAGTTTCCAGAACATTTAGCGAATACCTATTGATTCCAGGACTAACAACCAAAGAATGTACACCCGACAATGTATCATTGAAAACGCCACTCGTGGCATTCAACAAAGGCGAAAAGCCCGCAATTGAATTAAATATACCATTCGTATCGGCAATCATGCAGTCGGTTTCAGGCGAAAAAATGGGTATTGAGCTAGCTCGCAATGGCGGTATGGCATTTATCTTTGGTTCACAATCCATTGAATCGCAAGCCGAAATGGTACGCAAAGTGAAGAAATATAAAGCTGGCTTTGTTGAAAGCGATTCAAACCTCACCCCTAAGCATACACTTGCTGACATTATCGAGTTAAAGAAAAAAACAGGGCATTCAACTGTGGGTATCACTGCCGATGGTTCAAGAAATGGCAAATTATTGGGCATCGTTACGGGTAGAGACTACCGTGAAACTCGCGATGACAGAAGCATGAAGATTAAAGACTTCATGACTCCATTTGATAAATTAATTACAGGCAAAGTTGGTATCACTTTGGCTGAGGCTAACGATGTAATTTGGGATAACAAGCTTAACAGCTTGCCTATCATTGATGAGAACGACTGTCTTTTAGGCTTTGTTTTCCGCAAAGATTACGATAACCGCAAAGGTCATCCATTAGAACTGCATGACAGTAATAAGAAGCTTGTGGTAGGTGCTGGTATCAATAGTCGCGACCACAGAGAGCGTGTGCCTGCGCTTATTGAAGCTGGTGTTGATGTGCTTTGTATTGATTCTTCTGATGGTTATTCTATTTGGCAAAAAGAAACAGTAGAATGGGTTAAAGCTAACTATCCCAATATGTCTGTAGGTGCAGGAAACGTGGTAGATACCGAAGGTTTCCGCTATTTAGCCGATGCTGGTGCCGACTTCATTAAAGTAGGTATAGGTGGTGGTTCAATCTGTATCACTCGCGAGCAAAAAGGTATTGGTCGTGGTCAAGCAACTTCTGTGGTAGAAGTAGCTCAAGCCCGAGATGCTTACTTTGAAGAAACAGGCAGATATGTACCTATTTGTTCTGATGGTGGTATTGTGCAAGATTATCACATGGTACTAGCCTTAGCCATGGGAGCCGACTTTTTAATGATGGGTCGTTATTTCGCTCGCTTCGACGAATCGCCTACACGCAAACTCATGATAAACAATCGCTATGTGAAAGAGTATTGGGGAGAAGGTTCAAACCGAGCTCGCAACTGGCAACGTTACGACATGGGCGGAAGCACAGGCATGAAGTTTGAAGAAGGTGTAGACAGTTACGTACCTTATGCAGGCAAGCTAAAAGACAACCTCGACCTTACTATCGGTAAAATGAAATCAACCATGTGTAGCTGTGGTTCTACAAGCATTGAACAATTGAAAGACACGGCTAAAATCACTTTAGTTTCTGCCACTAGTATTGTGGAAGGTGGAGCTCATGATGTAATTGTAAAAGATAACTAGAAAAAAATATGTACGAAGTAAAAAGTCAGCGCTGCGAAGAACTAACCTTGCACTTCGTACTTTTTACTTCGTACTTTACACTTATTTTCTTCCTACTTCGCACTTTTCTTTTTGCACTTCTTTCTTCGTACTTTCTCCCCATGCTTATCATTCTAGCTATACTCATTGCCCTTGTGGTTGCTGTTGCCGTTGGCACAATACTTTACAATCGTTTTGCAAAAAACAAAACAAGCGATAGCCCATCTGATGATACTATTCAGGAAATCCCTATCGACTGTTGCGGGGCACACGATGTGTGTGAGGTGGAAGCTATGATTCAGAATCCAAATGAAATTCTTTATTTTGAAGATGAAGAGCTCGATCGTTTCCGTGGCTTTAACGAACATCAATACAACGAAACCGACTTAGAAGAGTTTCGAGATGTTCTCTACACCCTCAAAGATGACGATGAAATTAAGATGTGGCTCATTAGCATTGAGCGTAGAGGAGTGAAGCTACCTAGCATTATCAAGCTAGAAGCGTTACAAATGCTGTAACCCTTCTACACTACTCTATCTGAATCCACCAATCACTTGATCGACAGCACCATCGTGCAAGTGTGCTTTTTTCGAAGCATCCAACAGATAAAATGATGGAATAGCACGAATAGCGTAAAGCTTATTATCTACTTCTAATTCTTCGGAAACATCATAAGCATTAATCCAAGTGGTATCGTTGAAATTCAAATTATCCAAATATTGTGTAAGCATATAATCCATTCGCTTTTCTGAATCTGCTATTGCCATATGAATAGTTGGCACAGAAAAAGCCGAAGAATCACTCGTTTTTTCTTTCTGCGCACTACACGAAATTTGTAGAACCAAGAGAAAAAGCAATCCTGAAAAGAAAACTGAAGTTTGAAGAAAAAGACACTTAGTCATGTGTGTATGTTTTAGATTTTCAATATTTACGGTATTTAATGCAAAAAAATACATTCTTCTAATTTAAATCAAAAAAATAAATCAACATTGCTTGAATGCTTGGTGTGGCTTTCCCTCAAATCTCAATTCATTTCTTATCTTTGCAGCGATTTTACATATACATAAACGCAAATGATTTCAGTCGATAATCTGATTGTCCGCTTCGGTGGATATGAATTATTCAAAAATGTTTCTTTCTTAATCACCCTTAAAGACCGTATTGGTTTGGCAGGAAAAAATGGAGCTGGTAAATCTACCATGCTCAAAATATTGGCAGGCAGACAAGAACCTAGTGAGGGAAAAGTATCAGGCGATAAGCATACTCGCATTGGCTACCTTCCTCAGCACATGGTAGTAAATAATGATAAAAGTGTTTTCGAGGAAACTAAAACAGCTTTTGTTGAAGTGCTTGAAATGCAAGCCGAAATTGACTGCCTGAACCATCAAATCATGACGCGCACAGATTATGAATCAGACGAATATATGCAGCTAATTGAAGATGTGAGTGACCTGAACGACCGTTTTCATATGTTTGAAGCCACTAACATGGAGGGCGAAATTGAGCAAACTCTGAAAGGACTTGGTTTTAAGCGTGAAGATTTCGAACGACAAACATCGGAGTTTAGTGGCGGATGGCGAATGCGCATCGAGCTAGCCAAAATCTTACTACGCAAACCCGATTTATTCCTGCTCGATGAGCCGACTAACCACCTCGATATTGAATCGATTCAATGGTTAGAAGATTTCTTAAGCAATTACAGTGGTGCCGTAGTGCTTGTTTCGCACGACCGTGCATTTCTCGATAATGTGACTAACCGAACAATTGAAATTTCGTTGGGCAAAATCTATGATTACAAAGCAAACTACTCAAAATATCTCGTGTTGCGTAAAGATGCACGAGAAACACAAATTGCAGCATATCGAAACCAACAAAAACTGATTGCTGAAACGGAAGATTTCATCGAACGATTCCGATACAAAGCTACCAAAGCTGTGCAAGTGCAATCTCGCCAAAAACAGTTGGCTAAAATTGAACGTATTGAAATTGACGATGAAGATAACTCTCGTTTAAACATTAAATTCCCACCGGCTCTTCGTTCTGGTCAAGTAGTGGTTGACTGTAAAGGTCTATCAAAAAGCTATGGCGCACATGAAGTGTTGAACGATATTGACCTCACCATAGAACGTGGCGATAAAATTGCTTTCGTAGGGAAAAACGGCGAGGGAAAAACTACGCTTGCAAGAGTAATTTTGCAAGAGCTTGAACACAATGGTGGCGAAATGACCATCGGTCATAATGTTAAGATTGGCTACTTTGCCCAAAATCAGGCACAACTGCTTGACGAAAGCATTACAGTATTCGACACAATCGATGCCATTGCAGTGGGCGATGTTCGCACCAAAATTAGAGATATTCTTGGGGCATTCATGTTTTCGGGTGAAGATGTAGATAAGAAAGTGAAGGTATTATCGGGAGGTGAGCGTATGCGCTTAGCCATGATTAAGCTTTTGCTTGAACCTGTAAACTTCCTTGTAATGGATGAGCCGACTAACCACCTTGATATTCGCTCGAAAGAAATGCTTAAAGAGGCACTTGCCGCTTACGATGGCACTGTGCTTGTGGTATCGCACGACCGAGAGTTTCTTGATGGTTTGGTACAGTGTGTTTATGAATTTAAAGACAAAAAAGTAAAACAACACTTGGGTGGTATCTATGATTTCTTGGAGAAGAAGAAAATGGACTCTTTGCGCGAACTAGAGCAAGCTCCAAGCTCTGCAAAAACAACTCCTGTGATAGAAACCCCAAAGGAAGAAAAGCCCGAAGCCCCCGTGGTAGAATTGAGCTATGCTGAACGTAAGGAAATCAATAAAAACATCGCGCGCTTAAAAAAACAAATTGAAAGTGATGAGCAAGGCATTGAAAAATGTGAAACTCGCATTGCCGAGCTTGATAATTTATTGAGTCTTCCTGCAAACCAGAATAAGCCTGAACTGTTCCGCGAATATGAACAAATTAAACATGATTTAGAAAAAATCATGACTACTTGGGAGCAGCACACAGAGGAATTAGAAGAAACCAAAACAATGCTATAGCACCATCTCTAAAGAAAGAAATAGCGAGCACAAGAAATAATCTTGATACTACAATAAAAAAGATAATTTAAATAACCAAGTGCCTCTAGGTATTCCTCTTGAGGGAAACAAAGGGGCTAACCATTAAGCATATGTATTACAATAACCGCCCGAAAAAGAAAAACGACGATATCATATTTGGTATCCGTGCCATTATTGAAGCCATTAACTCTGGCAAACAAATAGAAAAGATATTACTTAAACGTGGACAAAACGATTTATACAAAGAACTATTCAGTGCTATCAAGCAAAATCAAATTCCTTGCCAACACGTGCCCATCGAGAAGCTAAACCGCATCACGATGAAAAACCACCAAGGAGCTATTGCTTTCGTATCTCCCATCACGTTCGACAACATTGAAACGCTACTACCTACCTTATACGAAGAGGCTAAAAACCCTTTCATTTTGGTACTCGACCAAGTGACCGATGTCCGCAACTTTGGTGCAATTGTGCGTACGGCAGAATGTGCAGGTGTTCACGCAATTTTAATTCCTGAAAAAGGGTCTGCAAGCATCAACGGCGATGCTGTAAAAACTTCAGCTGGAGCATTGCACCTCGTGCCAGTTTGTCGCACCAAAGATTTGAAAGCCTCTGTTCGTTTCTTACGAGAATCAGGATTGAAAGTAGTAGCAGCATCTGAGAAAGCAACCGACAACTACACTGAGGTAGATTATGCAGGCCCAGTAGCTATTGTAATGGGTTCGGAAGAATTTGGAATCAGCGATGATATCATTAAAACAGCCGACCATTTGGTGCAGATTCCAATCTTAGGTCAGATTCAATCGCTAAACGTGTCGGTAGCAGCCGGATTATTAGCATACGAAGTTGTACGCCAACGATAGTTAGCTCTACTTTAAGACTAGCCTTAGAGCAAATACGGCGTATTTGCTCTAAGGCTTTTTTGTTCCATGTGGCTAAGTGATTCGGCTTCTGAATTGTACCTAAAACCCAAATGACCACCACAAAATACCAATTCCCCCCTGTTGTTCAACCCAGAAATCACTATTTTTGGGCAGCAATCAAAAAATATATTTATGAAAATAAAAATTCTCAGCGCTATTTTAGCCTTCCTTGCGCTTCATTCTAACGCACAAAATATCGATGCGCATTTCACTGTGGATAGCAAAGGTAAAGGCGATTTTCAAACCATTCAAGCAGCAATTGATGCTGTTCCCGATTTTCGAAAAACGGAAACCATCATCTTCATCAAGAATGGAGCTTACAAAGAAAAACTAGTGCTTGCTGAAAGCAAAACCAATGTTACTTTCATTGGTGAAGAACAAATGAAAACGGTTATCACCAACGATGATTATGCACAAAAACACAACGCCTTTGGCGAAGAAATGGGCACTACTGGTTCTTCGGGTTTCTTCATCTTTGGCAATGGCTTCAAAGCTGAAAACATTACTTTTGAAAACTCTGCGGGTCCTGTAGGGCAAGCCGTGGCGGTGAGAGTTACTGCCGACCAAGTGATTTTCAATAATTGTCGATTCCTTGGCAATCAAGATACGCTTTACCCCAACGGTAAACAAAGTCGCCAATATTATAAGAACTGCTATATTGAAGGCACTGTTGATTTCATTTTCGGGTGGGCAACTTGCGTGTTTGATGATTGTGAGATTTTCTGTAAAACATCGGGCTATGTTACAGCGGCATCAACTGGAGAGCATACTAAATATGGCTTTGTGTTTCGTAATTGCCACATCACTGGAAGTGCGCCAGAAGCCTCTTTCTATTTAGGCAGACCATGGCGCCCTCATGCCAAGGTAGTCTATCTTAATTGCTCACTTGATGCCCAAATAAAATCCGAAGGCTGGCACAATTGGGGAAAAGAATCGAATGAAGAAACCGCCTATTATGCCGAATATAACAGCACGGGGAAGGGAGCTTCTACAACTCAACGTGTGAAGTGGTCACACCAACTCAGCAAAACAGAAGCTGAAAGCTACACGCTAAAAAGCATCTTTGGCAAAGACACTAACGTACCTGCCTATGATGCCGACTGGATACCTTCACTTTAAAAATTTTATGCAGCAAACCATAAGCCTGCACCAAATAATCCAATAATCTATAAAAATACAATTCGATGAAAAGACTATTTCGAAACAGTTTGCTACTAGCAAGCACAATACTCTTCAGCCTAATCGGACGGGCTGCAGAGGTGAGCTACGAACTTACCGTAGCAAAAGATGGAAGTGGCAACTACACCACAATTCAAGCAGCTATTAACGATGCTAAATCATTTCCCGATGCACCTATTATCATTAGAATTAAAAAAGGCGTTTACAATGAAAAAGTTTGTATCTATGCTTGGAATAATAAGCTTACATTAATTGGTGAAGACCCTAAAAACACCATTATCACTTTTGGCGATTATTTTAAAAGCATAAATTTAGGGCGAAATAGCACCTTTCGCACCTACACCCTAAAAGTAGAATCGAATGATGTGCGTATTGAAAACCTCAGCATTATTAATTCGGCAGGTAAAGTGGGGCAAGCCGTGGCACTGCACCTTGAAGGCGACCGCTGCGTGATTAAAAATTGCCGATTGCTTGGCAATCAAGACACGCTCTATGCCGACGGTGAAGGATCACGCCAATATTTCAGTCAGTGCTACATTGAAGGAACTACCGATTTTATCTTCGGTCAAGCTACTGCCTTATTCGATGATTGCGAGTTGCACAGTAAATCTGATTCTTATGTAACTGCCGCTAGTAGCATTAAAGGGCAAGCCTATGGTTTTGTGTTTCGCCACTGCACGCTCACCGCTCAATCGGGGGTAAAGAATTGCTCATTAGGTCGTCCTTGGCGCGACTATGCAAACGTGGTTTTCTTAAACTGCACTATGGGTGCACACATTAAAGCCGAAGGTTGGAGTGATTGGGGAAATACTAATCGCAAAGAAACAGCCTACTACGCTGAATACCTATCGACGGGTGAAGGTGCAAATGCTTCTGCTCGTTTAGATTGGACACATCAACTCAGCAAGAAACAAGCCAAGCAATATAGTACAGAAAAGATTTTTTTCAAGTCGAAAAACGACAATTGGAATCCTATTCTATAACACGATAAACAACTAACCATGTTCAACAAAACAACCGTCTTACTCAGCATGGCAACTCTACTTGGGGCAGCATGAGCTAGCCCCAAGTAGAGTTGCACTACAACAGAAAGCAATCCGCTAGCCGGATTAACTATTCCTTTCGATATGCCAGAAGTGCAACAAACTAGCTTTAAAACCGACACCCTAAACATTGTTGACTATGGCGCTATTGCCAACGACCACAGTCTTTGCACTGAAGCAATAAATGCAGCTATCAGACAATGTTCTGTAAATGGCGGCGGTGTGGTATTTATTCCTGCTGGCTTGTGGACTACGGGCCCTATTTATATGCAAAGCAATGTAAACTTGCACACTGCAAATGGTGCTTTCATTTCATTCACCACCGATACCGATCAATATGAATTGATTCCATCTTACTTTGAAGGCAATAGCGTGTTCCGTTGCGAATCTCCCATTATGGGCGTGAATTTAGAGAATGTGGCCATTACGGGTAACGGTATTTTCGATGGTAATGGTATCGCATGGCGAATCATTAAAAAAAGAGAAAATGACAAGCAACCAATGGGCAAAAATCACTAAACAAGGCGCTCTGAGTGAAGATGGCAAACGTTGGTATCCCGATGCCTACTATCTCGATGCGCAAGAAAACTTGGTAACACTTCCTCAGCCACGAACTCCGGAAAATATGGCAAACTACAAGCGATATCTCCGCCCTGTAATGGTGAGCTTTGTTAATTGCAAGCGCTTACTCCTCGATGGTGTAACTTTTCAGAACTCGCCTGCTTGGAATGTCAATCCGTTGATGTGTGAGCACGTAGTATTGAGAAATCTAACGATACGAAACCCTTGGTATTCGCAAAATGACGATGGTTTGGATTTAGAATCTTGCCGCATTGGTACCATTACAAACTGTACTTTCGACGTGAGCGATGATGCCATTTGTATCAAGTCGGGCAAAGACAAAGAAGGGCGTGACCGCGGAAAACCAACCGAACTGTTTGTAATTACCGATTATATCGTTTATCACGGACACGGTGGCTTTGTGCTAGGTAGTGAAATGTCGGGTGGTGTAAACAATCTCTACGCTAAAAACCTTACTTTCATTGGCACCGATTGCGGACTACGCTTCAAATCAACTCGCGGACGCGGTGGTGTGGTAGAAAACATTTGGATGGAGGATATTCGCATGAGTGAAATTCCTACCGAGGCTATCCGTTTTAATCTTTACTATGTCGGAAAATCGGCTGTGGAAGATCCTATTACAGGCGATCTTGTTGTTGAAACAGCTCCGGTTAGCGAAGAAACACCTGCTTTCCGCAATATGCACGTCAAAAACATTTATGTTGATGGAGCAAAGACAGCAGTGAAAGCCATGGGAATTCCTGAAATGCCTGTCGAAAACATCGAGTTCAATCATATGCTCATTCGCGCAGAAGAAGGCATTAACATGAACTACACTCGTCAGTTTAGATTCAATGATGTGCACTTGAAACTGGATAAGCCCGGCGTAGCGGCTCGTGTGTCGAACAGTCAAGACACTGAGTTTAAAAACTTCGAGGTGGAAGGTGAAGACCAACTGTTTAAAGTGGGTGGAACGACTACCAAGAACTTATCGTTACACCTAAAAGATCGCGAACTTACTCCTGCTGATATTGCGGTGCTAGAAAGCATTAAAAATGAAGTGAAGATTTTAAACTAAGTCATATATCATCAACATAAAAATAGGCGGCTCTATTCGAGTCGCCTATTTTTTATGCTATTGTTTCGCAGTTGAAATTATTCAAATTCGCCTGCTTTATGTCTTTTGAAATAATCTTTGGCTGCTGCTCGCACTTTAGGCGATAGTATCAAAGTACTAATCACTGTTGGAAATGCCATTAGCGCATAAGCTACATCAATAATATTGACTACTGTGGTCATTGCCATGGCTGAACCTATGATAATCAGCACCAACACAATGTAATTATAATAGTGCGCTCGGTGTGCGCCAAAAAGAAAGTTCATACATTTGGCACCATAATAAGGGAAAGCAAACATGGTAGATAAGGAAAAAAACAACACACAAATCATCAACACATAATCGCCAAATGGAATACTCTGCTCGAAAGCTTGTGCTGTAAGCGTGATGCCTTGAGCATCGGAGTTTTTCCACACCCCTGTAATGATGAGCGCAAGGGCTGTCATGGTACACACAATAATCGTGTCGATAATTGGACCTAACATAGCTACCAAACCTTCGCGGATTGGCTCGTTTGTTTTCGCAGCGCCATGAGCTAATGGTGCAGTTCCCATGCCCGCTTCATTAGAGAAAGCTGCACGACGAATACCCGTAATGATAAGTGCCCCCACAGCTCCCCCCATTGCCGATGAAGCCGTGAAAGCATCAACAAAAATGAGTTTAAAGCTTGGTATAATTTCTTGTACATTCGAAAAAATAATGTAAAGCACCGCTAACACATAAACAACAACCATGATAGGCACGAGCTTCCCTGTTACCTCGCCAATGCGCTTAATTCCACCTACTACCACTAACCCTACAATGAGGGCTAGCACAGCACCAATAATAAATTTTGTGGCTATGCCGGTGTCAATGCCTTTCGGAGCTAAATAAATATCGCATATAACTTGTGTGAGCTGATTGGCATTGAAAATTGGCAGCACGGCAATCATCGTAATTACGGCAAAGAAAATAGCAACAGGCTTCCAACTTTTCCCCAAAGCTTCGGTCATCCAATACATAGGTCCTCCTTGAATTTCGCCGTTAGAATCGCGACCGCGATACATCACCGCTAGCGAGCAGGTGAAAAACTTGGTAGCCACACCCACAAAGGCAGACACCCACATCCAGAAGATAGCGCCGGGACCTCCCACCGAGATAGCCACCGCTACCCCTGCAATGTTACCCATACCCACTGTGCCTGCAATGGCCGTAGATAGTGCTTCATAGTGTTTCAACTGACCTTCTTCTTGGTCGTTATCGTATTTTCCACGCACTATTTGGATGGCGTGTCCTAAATATCGGAAAGGAGCAAATCGAGAACTAATTAATAAATAAAGTCCACCGCCCACTAAAAGGAACAAAAGCGGATACCCCCAAGCGAGGTCGGCCATTTGTCCTGTAATCTCTTCTAAAGAAGCTTGCATATGCTATAATTTTCGTTTAAACCTGAGTTCAGATAAAATTTTATATCTCAGATTGGTTTGGGTTTGCAAATATATTCCTAATTATGGTAATTCATAGGTCTTTAGTTTGATATTACACCGTATATTTATACATCTCACTTATATTCTCTATTTTTATAAAAAAACTTCCTACAAGAGGGCATTTTTGCGCTGAAAATTTATGAATAATGCCCGCTAGTTTCCGTACAATGCTTTAGTTTTCCATTATCTTTGTGCGCAAACACTTTAAGGAATAAAAACATTAGTCAAAATATTATCCCGATTGGGTGGAGTTTTCCTAGCTCTGCTTTTTACACTTTATGTGCTTTTGCATTTTAGTGGAATACAAACATGGCTTGTGCGGCAGTTCACCGAAAAACTCAGTCTTCGCCTAAACACCGAGGTATCCATTGATAAGGTGAAGTTTTCATTCTTCGACAAACTTCATTTAGAACACGTTAGAATCAATGATTTAAACAATGACACTTTGTTTTATATTGATGAGCTTGTGGCCACAATCAATGAAGTTAACTTTCTACAAAAGGAAATTAATTTAGAGTCGGTGTCACTTTCAGACTGTGACATCAACACACAGCTCGACCGCAACAGGCAAGCTAATTTTGCATTTATCATCGATACATTTCGCAAAAAAGATGCCCCTCACCCTCTCTTATGGCGTATCAATTGCCAGAACTTCGAGCTTAACAATGTTGTTATAGACCACCGCGATGAGAATGAAAAAAGTCAGCGAGAGGTAAAATTGAAAGATATTCGATTTGAAGCTCATCATTTTTCATTGAGTCCTGATTCTATTTATTTTGAGATTAATGATTTAAATGTTTATCAGAGTGAGCAATTTGCTATCGAGAACATGAGCGCACGATTCACTAGCAAGGGCAAACTACTGCAAGTGAGCGACCTTAACATCACTATGCCAAATTCTCACATTAAAGATTTTAACCTTAGTATCGATCAATCTCGTTTAGTTGCAGGCGAAAAAATTACGCAATCTGACATTAAACTGAGCTTAGGAACTACAGAAATTAGCATGAGCGACTTAGGTTATTTCATACCTGTTATTAAACACCCCAAAGGAACTGTTCGACTCTGCGGCGAATTATCGGGGCGTCTCGATAGCATACAAGGAAAAAAAATTACAATTCAGCGTGGCGATCACACCGCTATCCATTGTAATCTGTCTATCGTGGGCTTACCCAACTTTCAAGATTCAAAATACCATATTGTATTGCAGAATTCCTCGCTAGAGTTTAGCGATTTAGATGGACTCATGAAATCTGATCTCATCAATAAAAAAGATTTCCTTAGCGAAACCTTAAAGGGTGTGGGCATTATTAAGTACGACGGAAGTTTTATTGGATCTCCCAATGACTTTGTGGCAAAGGGAACTTTTGAAACTAACTATGGTATAATAAAAGGCGATTTGGCATTCTCGCCCACCCCAAACAAAGGCACAAAAGCCAAAGGGAACATTTCAACCCATAATTTCCAACTTGGCGAACTACTTCGTAACGATCAGCTTGGTTTGGCAAATTTCAAGGGGAAAGTTAATGCGCTGATTGATAAAAACGATCAATTTGTTCAAGCACGAGTGGAAGGCAAAATCGATTCGCTTGACTTCAATAACTATAGTTATCAGAACATTCATCTTAATGGATTAATCAAGCCTAATTTATTTGAAGGCGATTTCAATATTAACGACCAACACTTGAAGCTCAACTTCAACGGACTAGCAAATGCAAATCCTAAAAATCCGGCGTTTGCTTTCAAACTACAGCTCGACCAAGCCGATCTTAAAAAGCTCAACTTCATGGGCAAATACAACGAAGCTAAAATAGCTCTTAACATAGATGCCAATTTTAGCGGAGAAGATTATGCGCACTTGTTTGGTGAAATTACACTTCCGTCGGGGTATTTCATTACCGAATACGATTCTTTACAGCTAGACACTGTGCTTATACGAAGTGCTATAAACGACATCAAAGAGCTTCGCATAACATCAGAATATGTAGATTATCAGATGAATGGAATATTTAACTATTCTGATTTAGGTCGAACATTTCAAAGCATATTACATCAATATCTCCCGGCTGCTGTTCCTCATAGAAAAGAAAACGACACAAACAGCAATTTCGACTTTGAAATGCGCATTAAGAATTTACAACCTATTCTGCACACATTTTTTCCTACGCTTGCCATCGATAGCGGGTATGTTATGGGCACAGTTGATGAACCCCGGAAAGCAATACGCATTGATAGTAAGATTGGAAAGGTAATGACACCCAAAATGAGCATTAGGCAAAGCAGTTTACACATCGACACCGATAATGAAATACAAATTGGACTAACTGCCCACGAAATTTTCTTGGGTAGTATGGAAGCCCCTTTTCAGTTTAAATTTCAATCGCATATTGCGCAGAATAACATGACCAATCGTTGGGATTGGAGCAGTGCAATTGACACCGAAAACCAAGGAGAACTCATTAATGAAATAAAATTTGAATCCGACAGTTCATTCGTGTTGTTTAACCATCGTTCCAATTTTCGATTAAACAACACGGTGTGGCAAGTAAGCCCATCTAGCATTGTTTTTCATCATGCAAAAGCACTGACCATTAATAATTTCATGATTAACAACAGCTTTCAATCTTTATATCTTAATGGTTTGGCATCTGAGCACTCTTCCGATTTTATACAACTGAAACTGACAAACATCGACCTTAAAAACCTCAATCCATTCTCACCCCAAAAGAATCATTTTCAGGGCACTATGAATGGAGAGCTCAACTTATATAGCCTATTTTCTAATATGCACTTTGTGGGTAATTTCAACATCAATGAGCTAATCTACAATCAGGAAAACTTAGGCAATATTGCACTAAAGAGCAATTGGGATAAAGAGCAAGAGTCTGTAAATGCTGAACTAAATATTGAGCAACCACAGGGAAATCTTCATGCCAAGGGTTATTTTCACCCTACTACCGACAGCTTAAATTTAGCTGTTAATGCTCAGAAGATATCTTTAAATTTCTTATCGCCTTTGCTCAGCAAGCTTTTCAAAAACATTCATGGCTATGCCACGGGCGGCATTGTATTTCATGGCGAAAAGAGTAATCTACTCATCGATGGCGATTTATTTGCTGAAGATGCTCAAATTGCACTCAATGCGCTGAATGCAAACTATCATTTCAATGACACGGTGAAGTTTCGTCAAGACTCGATTATATTCGACCAAATTAGAATATATGACGACGAAAATCATACGGGTAGGCTAAATGGCTCGCTCAAACACACTAATTTCAACCACATGGTGTACAACCTGAGCTTAAATTCGCGCGATCTTCTCATTATGAATACCTCCACAAGCGATAATGAGCAGTTTTTCGGGAAAGCTTATGGTAGAGGGCGTGTTGACATAACTGGAAAAGGTAATGAAGTTAATATTACCGGAACAGCCACCACGCTATCCAACACCAACATTAGCTTTGCTCCCATGAGCGATGAAAAAGCAGAGTCATACAATTTCTTAAGCTTTGTGAAACACAACTCTGCGAACCAATCGCTTAGCCTTAACAACCTTATACTTCCCACCGCTGAAAGCACAAAACTCAACATGAAGTTTAACATCACGATTACGCCAGATGCTAAATTTCAGTTGGTGTTTAATTCTCAAATTGGCGATGTGATACAAGCGAAAGGGAAAGGCAATATGCAGGTGAATATTGATGAGAATTTCAACATCGGAATGTTTGGCGAATTTGAAGCCACTTGGGGAGATTATCTTTTTACCTTGCAGAATATATTCAGCAAAAGATTTAGCATTGAAAGCGGCAGTACCATTCAATGGTCGGGCAACCCCTACTCTGCCGATCTAAATATTAAGGCGATATACAACCTTAAGGCTCCGCTCAATGATTTGATTGTTGACAATTATAGTGGTTATGATTTCTCGCAACGTGTGCCTGTCGATTGTTACATCATTTTGAAAGATGAGCTTAGTAATCCAAACATTAGTTTCGACATAAAATTCCCTACCGTAGAAGACCGCATTCAAGATGAATTGAAGCAATATATGAGCACAGAAGAAGATATGAATAGGCAGATGCTATCATTGCTGCTCATGGGTAACTTTTATACGCCGGAGTATCTTCAAGGCTCCTATTCGGGTCTAGGCACCACCTTCATGGGCACCACAACTAGCGAGCTACTTTCTAATCAACTTTCAAACTGGCTATCTGCTATTTCCGATAATTTTGATTTGGGGGTAAACTATCGTCCGGGAAATGATATTACCAATGATGAAGTGGAATTGGCACTAAGCACACAGTTATTCAATAACCGAGTTACTATAAATGGAAACATCAGCAACAACGTAAACACCACAGGAAGCACAAACACCAACAACAGTAGTGCACTAGTAGGCGATTTTGATGTGCTTGTGGCCTTGAGCAAAAATGGAAAGTTGCAATTGAAGGCCTATAACCATTCTAACAACAACATTATTTACGAAACATCTCCCTATAAACAAGGGGTGGGGTTCAGCTATCAAGAAGATTTTAATACTTGGAAAGACTGTTGGCAAAAAATTAAAAATATTTTTCGTCCGAATAGAAGACCTACTGAACGCAATAAAAACGCAAAAATTCAAGCAGTTACAAATGGAAAACGTAATCATTCGAAAGAGTAAACCGTCATTCTGATTGTTTTTTTTCAACCAAAAGTTTGACAAAGAAAAAAAAAGAATTACATTTGCATCGCAATAAAGAAACGGGTGTAGCTCAGTTGGTAGAGCACTGGTCTCCAAAACCAGGTGTCGGGAGTTCGAGTCTCTCCTCCCGTGCAAAGCTGCTAGAATAATCTAGCAGCTTTTTTATGCCCTAGATTCTGAAGATAGGTAAAGAAGGATCACGGATCACCTGCAATTTTGGGTCTAGGCATAAATTTTAGCTAGTCTGAACAGGAAGTATTTAATATCTGCCACTCCTCTAAGTTTTCTTCTAAAGTCTTTAATTTTAGCATTGAAAGCTTCAGCAGAAGCATTTGTGCTACGATTGTCAAAATAGTTTAGTATTGTGTCGTAGTGGTGATATATTGTAGCTGTTACCGTGTTAAACTTTTTGAATCCAGATTCTGCAACACGATCGTACCAATGAGCTAACTTTGTCATTGCAATGGCTTTACTGTTTGAACTATTGTATATTATTCTAAGTTGATTAGTCAGGTTATATGCTTATTTAAGTGTCGGGTAAAGTTCAAATAAGATTTCAGCTCTTTGTTTTTGAGAGTCCGTCCATTTCTCTCTTGACTTAAATAGTAAATATCTACTTCTTGCCAGCAATTGCTTTATCGTATCTCCATTTGATAAAAGTTCAGGTTTATATGTTTGTCCGTTCTGACGGGCATTTGCAATGTCATTATTCTCTTTATCCAAAGCTTTCCAGCGTAGTTCAATTCGCATATTTTGTAGCGCATCTATAGCTAGCTTCTGAACGTGGAATCTATCGGTAACTAACTGAGCACAAGGAAAGCTCTTTTGGGCAATAATATTCATTGCTCCTGCCATATCTACGGTCACCTCCTTTACCTTTCTTCTCTTAGAATGCGGAATTTTATGTCGTATCATAACCACATTTTCTGCGCGAACCCCTTT
>JBKEBD010000003.1:0-94805 GCA_047972995.1 Mangrovibacterium sp. | reverse complement strand
CTGATTGTGGTTGGAATGTTCCTAACAGGCTTTGATGCCCCTTGCCTCAACACTTTGTTTGTTGATAAAAACCTACGCTATCATGGGCTGATACAAGCCTATTCGCGCACTAATCGCATCTATGATGCTACTAAAACATTTGGCAATATTGTTACTTTCAGAGATTTAGAGCAAGCAACCATCGATGCCATCACCCTTTTTGGCGACAGCAATACCACAAATGTAATCCTTGAGAAGAGCTATCAGGAATATTTGAAAGGCTTTACCGATCTTGTAACAGGCGAAGCCCGACGCGGATATGTAGAAATAGTAAACGAGCTGAATGAGCAATTCCCCGATGTAGACTCTATCGAAAGGGAGAAGGATAAAAAAGCGTTCGTAAAGCTCTTTGGCGAGTATCTGCGTGTTGAAAATATCCTGCAAAACTATGATGAGTTCAATCAGCTTAAAGCACTTCAACAGATAGATTTGAATAATCCGGAAGCTGTTGAGGCGTTTAAAGAAACTCATTTTGTAAGCGATGAGGATATTGCAGCTATGAAAAACATAGATGTCCCGACAGAGCGTGCAATTCAAGACTATCGCTCAACTTATAACGATATTCGGGAGTGGCAGTGCCGTCAGAGAAAAGGAAAGGAAGAGGAGAAATCAAAAATTGATTGGGATGATGTGGTCTTTGAAGTTGACCTGCTGAAATCGCAAGAGATTAATTTAGACTATATCCTAGAGCTGATTTTCGAGAAGAAGAAAAACATCAGAGATAAAGCTACTTTGATAGACGAGATTCGTCGTGTTGTTCGGGCAAGTATCGGCAATAGGGCAAAAGAGAGCTTGATAGTTGATTTTATCAATACAACCGACCTTGATACTATTGCCGATAAAGCAGGCATTATAGAATCATTTTTTACTTATGCTCAAGAAAAACAAAAGTCGGAGGCCGAAGATTTGATAATTGCTGAGAAACTAAATGAAGATGCCGCCAAACGATATATCACCGTATCATTAAAACGGGAATACGCATCAGAGAATGGCACTGCTCTCAATGAGATTTTGCCGAAGATGAGTCCGCTAAATCCGCAATATCTAAGCAAAAAACAAAATGTTTTTCAGAAAATAGCGGCTTTTGTAGAGAAATTTAAAGGTGTGGGTGGGGAGGTTTAATGAAGAAGAGGAGGTTTTTACACTATACCACCCTAAAAAACCAGTAAATTCTACTCAAAAATAATGCAAGCTATGAGAATATCTTAAACAAAACTCAGGTTAAACACATCATATACCCAGCCCCAGTTATTGCGGTTAGCCCTTTCAGTTTAAACACATACTAAAAAAGCCATTTCAGATTTTCTGAAATGGCTTTTTTAGTATGTAACGATTCGAATTATCCTGAATTACTATGCATTGGAATACCGTCGTGAGCGTTTCAAGCTCGATAAAACAAGGCTTTTGGCGATTGAGGCATAGCACTGCTATGGTGAAGGAGGCAAAAGTCAGGGAAGTGTTTGCTTTGAAGAGATTGGAGCTTGGAATGTGTTTTCGAATGTATATTTCAGGATTGTTATTCAATTTGATAGTTTATTGGCTTTAATTTTGTCTATTTGATTATTGTATTAGAGTATAATGTGGTGTTTGTTTTGAAATTTGGTTTAATATGTCTTTTTTGAAATTGCAATTGTTAATTGTGTGTTATTTTGTAAAGGTGTTTCTATTTTAACTTGTAAAAACAAAATAGATGGTATAAGTTTGTTGGGTAATAACTGAGAAAAAGATATATTTATTGAAATATACCCTATTAAAATTAGGGGTGACTTTTTTTAATGCAATAATCAATTAAAATTTTTATTATGAAAAAACTTGTATTTCTAAGTATTCTGCTTTCGGTTGTATTCGGGATGAACGTGAAAGCTCAAGAGGTTGAAGAAAAATCTAACTGGGATGTTGGTGCTGATCTGGTGAGTAATTATATCTGGCGAGGTATCAAGTATGGTGAAGGCTTGAATGTTCAGCCCTACATAGGGTTTTCAAAAGGCGGTTGGGCAATTGGAGCTTGGGGATCTGCTGATTTTAATGGTTTTGGAGAGATGGATCTTTATACAAGTTATGGCTTTGATTTCGGTTTGAGCATGGGGGTAACTGATTACTATTATACTGGAAGTCCTTGGAGCGACTTTAGCACAGCGAGTGGTTCTCACGCATTCGAGATCAATGCAGGGTATGAAATAGGTATTGTTTCGCTAGCAGGGAACTATGTCGTTAACGAAGCTGCTGGTGGAGCTGGTTCGATGGGAGGAGATACTTATTTCGAACTAGGACTGAACTTTAAATACTTCTCTTTCTTTGGCGGCGGTGGTAATGGATGGCATACACTTGATGGAGGATCTGATTGGGAGTTGACTAACATCGGTATAAGTAGCTCAAAAGATATTCAGCTGAGCGATAAGTTCACTTTACCTCTTGAAGTTTCGGCAATTATGAACCCTAATGCAGACCAATTTCACGTAGTTGTAGCACTTTCACTATAAACAATATAAATATAAAATAATACAGGGATTATGAAAAAAATTGAGGCGGTAATCCGCAAAACAAGATTCGATGAGGTGGCAGAAGCTCTTCATGAAGCAGGAATTGATTTCTTTTCGTACTGGGATGTGCGCGGAGTAGGTAAGACAAAACAAGAACGAGTGTATCGTGGTGTAAAATACGATACCAGTTCGATTGAAAGAACGCTTGTTTCATTGGTTGTTCGTGATAAAAATGTGGAAAAAACTGTTTTAGCCATTATGGCTTCCGCTAGAACGGGGGAGATTGGTGATGGACGCATCTTTGTGTCGAATATTCACGAGTCATATCGTATTAGAACGGGTGAAATAGGTGATGACTCATTGTATGTTAAAGGAGAGGAGGAATAGATAATGTTTGGAATGAATTTATTAAATGCTGCACCATTAGCAGCAGAACAAATAGCAGAGATAAATGTAGGTATTGATAACATGTGGCTTATCATATGTGCCTGTTTAGTTATGATTATGCAACCTGGTTTTGCCCTTGTAGAGGTTGGTTTTACGCGCCCTAAGAATGCTGCTAATATTTTGATGAAAAACTTGATGGATTTCGCTATTGGATCAATCTTGTTTTGGTTTGTTGGTTATGGATTGATGTATGGTGCTTCGGCAATTGGTTTTATAGGTACAGATAGCTTTATGTTCATGAGCGATGCTGTTAATGGAGGGGTTGCTGATTACACAACACTGTTCTTCCAAACGGTATTTTGTGCCACTTCGGCAACGATCGTTTCGGGTGCTCTGGCTGAACGTACGGAGTTCTCGGCTTATCTTATCTTTACGGTGGTTATCTCGGTTCTTATCTACCCTGTATCTGGTCATTGGTCTTGGGGTGGTGGGTGGTTGTCTGAAATGGGCTTCCACGATTTTGCTGGTTCTTCGGTGGTGCACTCTGTGGGTGCTTGGGTTGGTCTTGCTGGTACTGCAATTATCGGACCTCGTATCGGAAAATATAAAAAAGACGGAACGGCAAACGCTATCCCTGGTCACAACCTAGTGCTTGGAGCTTTGGGGGTATTTATCCTATGGTTCGGATGGTTTGGTTTCAACCCAGGTTCGCAATTGGCTGCTGCAGGTGCCGATAATGCTGTTGCAATTGGTCATATTGCAGTTACTACGAATATTTCAGCTGCAGCTGGAGCTGTAACATCAATGATTTTCGCTTGGATTCGCTATAAACGCCCTACCTTGTCACTATCTTTGAACGGTGCGTTGGCTGGTTTGGTTGCCATAACTGCAGGGTGTGATGCTGTTAGCCCTGTCGGTGCATTGTGTATTGGTATTCTAGCTGGTATTATCTTGCCATTGGCAGTTGAGTTCTTTGATCAAAAATTGAAAATTGATGACCCGGTTGGTGCTGTATCCGTACATGGTATGTGTGGTGCATTTGGTACACTTGCAGTGGGTTTGTTTTCAACATCAGAAGGTTTGTTCTACGGTCACGGAGCAGGATTTCTTGGAGTACAAGTTATCGGAGTATTAAGTTATTTTGCGTGGGCATTCGGTTTAGGATTTATCTTATTTACAATCTTGAAAAAACTAAATATGCTACGTGTTACGAAAACAGTAGAGGAAGAAGGTCTCGATATTTACGAACATGGAGAGTCTGCTTTTAACTAGTGTATGTGATATTTAAATGGAAATCCCTACAGAGCAATCGGTAGGGGTTTCTTTTTGTTATACGATGCCGCAATAGGAATTGGTTGTTTTACTGTTTTTGTTGGAGGCATATTGTTATGCGCTTTCAGTGCAATTTAAAACACCTAGCTTAAGAAGATGAAACCTTCATGCTGCAGGCTTTAAGCCAAGCAGAACACAGGGGAGTGATAAAAACAGCAAAAGCATAAACCCTATAGCTTGCAGTTTATTGCCAAATTTTAGTCAGATGAATTACCAGTCTGTTTGACTTAATTGCTCTCCACCCTTTCTCTTTTATTGCTTCTGGTGTACCAAATGTAGCCGCTCACTTTTTCAAAGCCACATTCTTTCAGGCGAGCCATGTATTCGCTCACTTGCTTATGGTATTTTTGAAGTTCAAGTTCACCCGATTTGTAATCTACCACCACTGCTTCGTTGCCTTTCACCATGATGCGGTCGGGGCGACGCAAACCATGGTTGTTACCCAACAAGATTGCGCGCTCATTCAGCACCGAGTAGCTGCCATCGAACCATGCTGCAACTTCGGGGTCGGAAATCATGGTCTTTATTTGTTCGCTATATGTTTCAAGCTCTTCTTGGGGGAATAATCCCTTGAATTGTAAGGTCTGCAAGGCATGAGGAAGTTCCTCTTTTTGTTTAATTTGCGCTAAAGCTTCGTGAATAATTTTCCCCTTATTCACACGTTGCTCATACGGGGTATCTTGAACGAAAAAGTTTTCATGGTTTTTTCGAAGTTTAAGATATTCATCAAAGTCGCAGAATGCAAAGCGAGAGACGCCAAAATTATTAGATGGCGTTTCTAGTGTTGAAGAATGAAACTCGGTTTTTGTACCAATTTCAAAATATTCTTCCCCGGCATGATAATTTTGGTGTAAACAACTGCATAGTTCCTCCTGCCCATCGTAGCTGAAGTTTGCTTCATTGTGAAGACTCAGTTTCAGCAAATCGCCAACTGATTTAATATTCTCTTCGTAGGTTTTCGGGTTGTATGTTGCCCAAGTGTATAGCTCAGTTCTTGCCCGGGTGAAAGCCACGTAAAGCAGGTTGAGAGCTTCAATGTACATACTTTGGGTTTCTTCGAAATAGGCATCTTTGAAAATGCTATTTGCCATCTCCTTGGTGTAAACAATGGGCACAATATTGAGCTCATTGAATGGTTTCTCTTGAGGCTTGCACCACACAATGGGCGATTGATTCCCCGAAGGCATAACATCCCAATCGCAAAATGGAATGAGCACAAATTTGTATTCCAGACCTTTTGACTTATGCACGGTTTGAATGCGGATAGCATCGAGAGTTTCCGAAGCACTAATGGTTTTTTTGCTGCCTTTATCATCCCAATAAGTAAGGAATGAGTTGAGGTCTGATATTTTATATTTCTGAAATTCCGACACGCTATCAACAAATGCTTGCATATAAGAAAGCTCGTCGTTGAGCCTAAATAAATGAAAGAAGTCGGCAAGTTTGAATATCATTTCTTGCAAGTTTCTACTGCCCAAATCTTTTTGCATGAAGTCGCTTTGCAAGAAAGCATAAAACGGATTTTTAGCTGGATCTTGATTCTCAAATTGGTCGATGAGCTCGCAATCTACATTGTTTGATTCTGAATAATCGGGGCATACATTTCTCCAGTTTACGGTAGCACCTTTCTGATGCAAACTAGGCTCAATAATTCCATAAAACTGATAGTTGGCATAGGCAGCGGTGAGTCGGTCTTTTTTATTGTCAACAAGTCGAAGTAAATTAATGAGGAAGCACACCGCAGGAGAGTTGCTCACCAATAAACTTTCACTAGAAAGAATAGATAAATTATAGGGTGAATCATCGCTGAGTAGGCGTTTTTGCTCAAGCAAATGATTGGCCACCTCTTTAGCTTGTTTTCCTTTGCGCACCAATATGGCAATGTCAGAAGCCTTAGCTCCTCGGTCTTGCAGGTCTTTTATGGTGGCGGTCATTTCACCAAGCGTTAAGGAAGTTCGTTCTTCTTGCACCCCGTCTTTAGGGAAGAAACGCATATGCACATACCCCTTGTCGATTAGCTTCTCCTGCCCAATTTGTTGCAGTCCGTTGGCATAAATGCCTTGAATTTGCTGATGGTAGTTTTCGGGTGAAGTGTTCGCATTCTTCAAAATTTCGTTGAATTGCTGCTGCATAATTTGAGGTGCAAGCTGAAAAATTCGGTTGTTGTAACGAATGATTTCGCCTGTGCTTCGCCAGTTTTGTTCTAGCTGATGCACCTGCACACCTTCAAATTGAAAATCTTTCCCTACTTGATTTTCTAGCAATTTCCAATCGCCACCACGCCATCTGTAGATAGCCTGTTTTACATCGCCCACTAGCATAGCTAGGTTTTCTTCAGCCAATGAATTCCCCAGAAGCGGACGGAAGTTACTCCACTGCAAAGCCGAGGTGTCTTGAAACTCATCAATCATGAAGTGCTTATAGTAAACACCTGTTCGTTCATAAATGAAAGGTGTGTCGGAATTATCAATAATTTTTTGAAGTAGCTTGCCCGATTCAGCCAACAAACTAAGGCTGTTTTCATGTGCAATAAGCTGTACTTTTTCTTGAATGTGAGTTAAAATACCTAGGGTGTAGATGTTTTTAAGAATGAGATTAACCGAAGTGACACGATAGTATTCTTCATCGAGCAACTGGAAGTAGTCTTTCAAGCACGCTGAAATTTTTGGCGCTGTATTTTCGGCTTCCGCTGTTGTTTTTTTGGGAAGTAGTGTCTGATAGTTTTCAGCCCCAGTTCGCATTCTAGCTTTGTCTTCAGCAAAAAGAGAGTTGCTCATTTTTTCGAAATAGCCTGCTCCACCAGTTTTTTTATAGCTGAAATCATCACAAGTTAGTCCGGCATCGGCAAGGACTTTTAGTCCTCGTTTTCCAACCTCGTTTACTCGACTAAAGTAATCATCAGCGATTGTTTGCAAGCTCTTTCTATAATTGTTTAGCTTTCCTTTCTCTTGAAGTATTTGGAATAATTCGTCGGCATTATCTCTAAAACCATCGTTTAGTATTTCATTAGCCAATTTATGTATGTCGCGTTGAATAGACCACCCTTTGCCTTCGTCGGCATTGTGTTGCGCAAATTGCTTGAGCCATTTGAAAAGCTCTTCATTGCGATCAATAGACAAAATAACCTGCTCAACAGCTTCGCCAATCATGGTTTTACTATCGAGCTCAATTTGGAAATTTCCGTTGATGCCAAGCTCTTTGTTGAATGATTTAATTACGCGTTGAAAGAAGCTATCGATAGTGCTAATCGAAAAGCGCGAAAAATCATGGAGTAATCGGCGTAATGTGTTGTGCGATCGATATTTAATTTGCTCGGCTGAAAGATTCAGTTCTTTGTCGGCTAGTAACACTTCAAGATAGGCTGTTTTTTCGCCTTTCGAAAGTTTGGCTAGCTCGGCAAGCACACGTCCTTTCATTTCGGCGGTAGCTTTATTGGTGAAAGTTACCCCGAGAATATTTTTGTAGGCAAACTCCGTCTGGAGCACTACTTTTAAATACTCAATAGTTAACCGGAATGTTTTTCCTGCACCAGCCGATGCTTTATATATCTGTAATTCGCTCACTTGAAGAGGGGTTAATTTAGTGATTAATCATTAATTGGGGCAACCCTGCATTACCGCATTATTACATTATCACATTGCAGAAGCAGCTTGCATGAGGATTCCACATAGCCAAGCACCATAAGTACCCAGCACATAGCCCAACACAGCAAGTAGTACACCTACCGGAGCCAATGAAGGGTGAAAGGCTGCTGCCACTACCGGAGCACTAGCTGCACCACCAATGTTTGCTTTGCTACCTACTGCCAAAAAGAAATAAGGAGCTTTAATGAGCCATGCCATGAAGAACATGAGTAGCACGTGAATGAACATCCAAATAGCACCAACAGCAAACAAACCAAGGTGGTCGAAAATCTGAGTAATGTCCATTTTCATACCAATGGTAGCTACCAAAACATAAATGAACAATGTGCCAATTTTTGAAGCTCCTGCTCCTTCGTAATTACGCAATTTGGTAAATGAAAGTAGGATTCCGAACGTAGTTGATAAAATGATAAGCCAGAAGAACCCAGAGGTAAGACTCATCTTTTCCATAATGCCCGACGAGTCGTGTGCTGCCAGAAAAGGAGCTAACCAATCGGAGATTATGTGGGCTAAGCCTGTTACTCCTAATCCGATTGCCACAATAACCATTAAGTCGGTAGTTGATGGAATGCGGGCAATGCTTTGGCTGAATTCGTGCATTTTGTCGCGCAGATGTTCCACCGAACTGGCATCGGCTTTAAAGAATTTATCAATCTGTTTGTGCTTGCCCACACCAATGAGCAACACTGCCATCCACACCTCAGCTACTAGCACATCGATGGTAATCATCACGGAGTAGAGTGCATCTGAGGGCTCGAAAATCTCATACATGGCAGCTTGATTGGCTCCACCGCCAATCCAACTACCTGCAATGGTAGCTAGTCCGCGCCACACTTCATCGTGCCCCACACCTCCCACAAGTTCGGGGTTAATCCATGATGCAATAAGTATAGCCAATGGTCCGCCAATGATAATTCCCACAGTTCCGGTAAGGAACATGATAATGGCTTTGTTTCCAAGTTTGAATACCTCTTTAAGGTCGATACTCAATGTGAGCAAAACTAAGCTGGCAGGAAGTAAGTAGCGTGATGCCACATAGTATAGCTTCGAGTTGGCTCCATCAACAACTCCAAAAGTAGTGAGCAAACTAGGCAAAAAGTAGCACAGCAAAAGCATGGGCACTACTTTGTAGAATTTGGCAAAAAATCCGGTTTTAAGATTGCTAGTATAGAATATTCCAGCTAAAAGAGTTAATAGAATTCCGAGGGTTACGGCATCATTGGTGATTAAAGGTTCTCCGTGGTGCATGGGCAGCGTAATGAATTATGAGTTATTGTAATTTTAGAGCTGTAGAAGCAATAGTAAACAAAAGTAGTACTTTAAGTAGCTAAATCAAAAGAAAGTTACGGCATTAACAGCTTAATAACTATTTCGAGTTAGGCACTTCAAACCATTTGCTAGCTCTAGTTTCCTCGGTGTAGTGGCGTAAATAGTCCATCGCTTCGGTAGCATTATTGGCTATATAATAGAGTGTGCGATAGATTGATTTGGCAAAATGCTCTTCGTACGACTTTTCAAACTGGCGGAATAAGTCGTCATAAAACCCATCGGTATTAATAAACACAATAGGCTTGTTGTGGTATTCTAGTTGTTTGAGCGTAATGACCTCCAGAATCTCTTCGAGCGTTCCAAATCCGCCAGCTAGTGCAATAAAAGCATCGGAGCGTTCGCGCATCAGAGCTTTCCGTTCTTTCATGTCGGTGCTGATGAGCAGTTCGTCGATGTGTGTAGAAATCAGCTTCACCTTTTCCATCTTCTCCGGAATGATACCTATAGTATATGCACCATGTCCCTGAGCCTCTTTCAGCATAGCCTCCATGAGTCCCACATTAGCACCGCCATTCACTAAATTGAGTTGCAGCTTCGCAATAAGCCGAGCAAGAGTTAAGGCTTCGTCTACAAAGGTAGACTTCAATGCATCAGATGATGATGCAAATACGCAAATGTTTTTCATGTGTTTGTTTTTGGGATGACAGCCGAGATTATTAGATGTTGGGTTGTTAGATAAATAGTCATTTCTTGCATATTGTTGGTTATAATCATTGTTTAGCTTATAGCTTAAGACCTACAGCATGGCATTGGTATTAACCTGAGTTTCGGATAAGCTTTCACCACAGGATTTATTTCAAAAATAGCCGAACTTAAGAGCCTTTTGCTCTGTTTTTGGCATAAATTCCGCCTTTCCCATTCGCAGAGCATCGATTCTGCTCAAAAAAGAACAACCTGAGGCAAAATCTTATCCAGAACTCAGGTTAATAAAACAACTATACAAGCGTTTGCCCTGAACGGAGAATGCTAAGTTCGACCTAACTTTAAGGTGTATTAAAGAACCTCAAACAAAAAACACCTCAAGAATGAACTCGAGGTGTTTTGAGATATTTTTGTAGCTGCTGCTTAAGCATCGATGTTTGCGTAAACGGCATTTTCTTCGATGAACTGACGGCGAGGGGGAACCTCATCGCCCATAAGCATACTGAATGTACGGTCGGCTTCGGCAGCATTTTCAATGTCAACTTGGCGCAAAGTACGTCTTTCTGGGTCCATGGTAGTTTCCCAGAGTTGGTCGGCGTTCATCTCACCCAAACCTTTGTATCGTTGCACGTGAATACCGGTGTCTTTACCCTCGTTCCACTCGTGGATAAGTTGCAGGCGTTGTTGCTCATTCCACGCATACTCTTGTTTTTTACCCTTACGAACTAAGTAAAGCGGAGGCGTAGCAATATATAAGTATCCATTTTCGATAACCTCACGCATATAGCGGAAGAAGAAAGTCATGATCAGCGTGGCGATGTGTGCGCCGTCCACGTCGGCATCTGTCATGATGATGATTTTGTGATAGCGAAGTTTTTCGATGTTCACAGCTCGTTCGTCATCAATAGTTCCGAATGTTACGCCTAGTGCAGTGAAAATATTGCGAATTTCTTCACTTTCAAGCACTTTATGTTGTAGAGCTTTCTCTACGTTCAAGATTTTACCACGTAATGGAAGAATGGCTTGGAATTTACGGTCGCGACCTTGTTTGGCTGTACCACCTGCTGAATCCCCTTCGACAAGATAAACCTCGCAGTTTTCGGCGTTTCTGTCTGAACAGTCGGCTAGTTTACCTGGCAAACCACCACCAGTCATTACGTTTTTGCGTTGCACAAGCTCACGAGCTTTACGAGCAGCATGACGAGCTTGAGCAGCCAAGATTACTTTATTTACAATAGATTTGGCAGCCTTTGGATTTTCTTCCAGGTAGTTGTTCAACATTTCGCTCACAGCTTGGTCAACGGGGAGTGAAACTTCAGAGTTACCTAATTTTGTTTTTGTTTGTCCTTCGAACTGAGGTTCTGCTACTTTCACTGAAACTACAGCTGTTAACCCTTCTCGGAAGTCATCGCCCGAAATATCAAATTTCAGTTTAGCGAGCATACCCGAGTTGTCGGCATAGTTTTTCAGTGTTCTAGTTAAACCACGACGGAAACCAGTAAGGTGAGAACCACCTTCAATGGTGTTAATGTTGTTCACATAAGAGTGAATGTTTTCAGAGAAAGATGTGTTGTAGCTCATCGCGATTTCCACAGGAACTTCACCTTTTTCGTTGGTGATGTGAATCACTTCTTCAATGAGTTTTTCGCGTGTACCATCAAGATAATCTACGAATTCAGCCAAACCATTTTCAGAGAAAAATTTCTCTACACGGAAAGAGCCGTCTTCTCTTACTTCTCGTTTGTCTGTCAGGTTTAGGCGAACACCGGCATTCAAGAATGCCAATTCACGCAATCGACCAGCCAAGATTTCATATTTATATGTAGTGGTAAGGAAGATGCTGTTATCGGGTTTAAATGTGATGACAGTTCCTGTTTTGTCGGTATCGCCCACGATCTTTGCATCGTAAAGAGGTTTACCAATGCTAAATTCTTGGTTCCACACTTTGCCATCTCGATAAACTTCGGCTTTTAGGTGGGTAGATAGCGCGTTCACACACGACACACCAACCCCGTGCAAACCGCCCGACACTTTATAAGAGCCTTTGTCGAATTTACCTCCGGCATGGAGTACCGTCATGACTACCTCAAGGGCAGATTTTTTTTCTTTTGAGTGCGTTTCCGTTGGGATACCACGACCGTCATCGACTACCGTGATTGAATTGTCTTCATTAATGAACACATCAATATTCGTACAATAACCCGCCAAAGCTTCGTCAATCGAGTTATCCACTACTTCATACACCAAATGATGCAAACCTTTTTCGTTCACATCGCCAATATACATGGCAGGGCGTTTGCGCACTGCCTCTAATCCTTCGAGCACCTGAATGCTATCGGCACCATAATTGCTCGACTTATTTTCTAGTTCTTCGCTCATAATAGAGTTGAAAAAATGATTTAATGAAAGCTCATTTACCCATGTGGGCAAATGAGCAAGGCAAATATAGTAAAAAATATGAAGCGATGGAAAGTATTTGTAAACCCGTTGGTGGAATTAAAAACCGAGTGCAAAAAAAACTTTGCATTCAATCTTCTGAAATCTACACCAAAAACCTCAAAACTTTCGTGTTACTTTATAAAAAGGTTAGTCTTTGTGCCGAAAACGGGGTGTCTTATTTCAGGAAATTTATGCTGAGTGCGAAAGGGCGTTGGTATCACTTTAAAACTAACAGTAAAAATGGCGTGTTGCACATTGTTTGGCGTGCTTTAGCTTGGTAGGTGAAGGATTTTCTTGTAGGAATGTGTTAACCCACATTGCACCCCAATCTCCATAACTTCCTATGTACTACCACTCACATTTTTTTGATTTTCACATCTGTGCACTACAGATTTTTTCATGGAGAAAGGAGCTTGTTTATAGTTTAAAGCATCATAGATGCTCTTCACATCAGCTGTTGGTACCAAGCATCTGCGGATACTGATGATTTCTCCTTTATCATTCTTCATCAAAGTGGTTACACACTTTGGGTGTTCATCTTACGCCTTACCTCCAACCAGGAATCTCGTATTCCTTGACTCTTCAATTTGTAGTGAATGGTGTTGACTAACCAATACGATAACAACCCCAAATGTAAGTGCGCCTGTGTTGCTTGGTCTGACTTGTGGTAGATTTGACGCAAATCAAGGCCGGTCTTCAGACAGCGAAAAGAATTCTCCACTTCTCGAATGCAATTATATATCGTCCAGGCCAACTGTTCAGGCGGTTCTTTCAGACTGGTGCGCAAAAAGTATGTCTCCACTTCATTTTCCTTTTCCTTTTTGAGTTTGGGAACTTTTATCCAACTCATATCGGTGCAATTGCCTTTGTCATTTTGTGTAATAACCTGAGATTTGGATAAGATTTTGTCGATAATAGGGCGGAATGAAGCAAAGATATAATCAAATTAACTTTCGTAAGGGTTTATATTGCAATGTGGGTTTGAGAAATCTTGTGATAAAATTACATTTTGCTTGGTTTGATACATAAAAAAAGCTGCCTTGACTTATCAAGACAGCTTTTTGAATTATGAAACGAGATTGTTATTCTGGAAGGATGACAAATTCTAGTACATTGGCTTTTTTGAAGAATTTCTTCGCTATTTTTTGAATATCTTCAGTGGTTACCGTGTCGAGTAAATCGGCATATTCGTCAGAATCCATGCCTTCATCGTCGAACTGGTAGTAGCTTGAAAGCTTAGGTATCCAGTATCTTGCATTTTTAATTGCACTTTCATTGTTTTTCTTCATGTTAAGTACCACCTTGTCAAGATCGTCTTGACTAATGTAGTTTTGTGCAATATCAAGTTCTTTATAAACGAGCGATTTTAAGTGATCGGCTTTGTCGGGGTCGCAGTTAAAGCTAATTGCCATAGAAAGGTAGCTTTTTGGCGAGCGATAAGAACGAGCAGCCACCGATACACCATAAGTGCCACCTTCTTTTTCACGAATATTTTCGGTGTATCGAAGGTTTAGAATCGAGCTGAGAATATTCAAGTAAATGCTGTTCTCTCGATTGAATTTGGTGTTCATTTTTTGCTTGATGATTACAGTGCCCTTAGGATCTTCCATTGGCAAGTTCAAACGATGTTCGTTTGTGCCTTTAGGGAAGTAATCGCCAAGATATTTAATCTTTTCTTTCTTGTTGCTTGTAGGCACAATTGATGCAATATATTGCTCTATATAACCTTTAATTTCAGCTTCATCTACATCGCCCACAATGAAGAATGTATAGTCGGCAGGGTTAGCGAAGCGCTCTTTATAGATTTCTACCATGCGGTCGAAATTCATCGATTTTACATAGTCTTGGGTGTATTTTAGCGCACGAGGGTTACCATTGGCTTCAATAGTGGCAATGGTATCTTTCATGATAGCAGCCGAAGTTTTTGTTTGTGAAGCTAGTCGGTCGAGTGTTTGTTTCTTCACTCGGTCGAACATTTGCTCATCAAAACGAGGTTCGCAGAAGCGCATATAAGCCAATTGCATCATGGTTTCCACATCTCCCATTGAGGTAGATGAAGACATACTCTCGCTGTAAGTGCTAAACTTAAATGTGTTGCTCACCGACTTACCTGTTAAAATGCGTTTCAATTGGTCGGAATCGTGTTTGCCAATACCATAGCTATCTACGTAGGTGGTAGCTGCATTACATGAAGGCACATCTTTAATGTCGTAAAGCGAAGAACCACCGGGGCTTCTTGCCATTAATATCACTGCGTTTTTGTCGGTGTCATCATATTTGAAAACAACTTTAGCACCATTAGAAAGAGTCCATTCTTTAGCATCAAATTTTTCGATGTTTTTTTCTTTCACTATCTGACCTGCTACAGGAGTTTCAGTTAATAGACTTTCGCTAGTAAGCGCTTTTTCCACATAAGGTTTCATGTCTGCTTTTTCCACTTTTTCCATTACAGCCTCAATTTGAGCAGGTGTAATGTAAAGTGAGTCGCCTTCTACCGGAGGACCAGTTACGACGTAGTTGCGGTTTTTGCCGGTGAAATATTTACTTGCCACAGCCGACACTTCTTCGGTAGTAATGGTAGGCAAAACTTCTTTGGCGAATTCATAGTTGAACTCCTCCGAAGAGTAAGGGCTATCGTTGAGATAGGCAGATTTGAGCTGTTTGCCAATGACGTCAGAGTTTATTTTTTCGCGATTTTGGTATCTGCGTTCAGCACCAAGAAGCGCATTTGTGATGGCGCGCTCTACTTCTTCATCGGTGAATCCGTATTGCATTACGCGTTGCAACTCGGTGTAAACCGCAGCATAGGCATCTTGAATTTTCTCAGGTTTTGCAGAAGTAGCAAGTTCAAATGACTGATAGCCACGTTCTACATATCCCCAACGAATGGCAGCAGAAATGAATTGCACATGACCTTCACGTTGTTTGGCTTTAATCCGTTGATTGATCAAGCTCATGAAGAAACTTTTTACATAAAGGCTACGCAATTCTTCCATTGAGTTGCTTTCTTCAAGTTTAAAACGGTCGCTCACACTTAACGATACCACTTTATAGTCGGGATCGGTAGCTTGCACAAAACCAATTTCGTCGTTATCAGGAATAACAACATTGGTGCGAGGCATTGGGTTTTCAACAGCAGGTATGGCAGAGAAAAGCTTGATAACTTTTTGTTCTACGGCATCAATATCAATATCTCCCACAATGGCTACAGCTTGCAAATCGGTGCGATACCAATCATGATAGAATGAGCGCAAGGTTTCGTAGTCGAAGTTATTAATTACATCAAGGTCGCCAATTACATCGCGATATGCATAAATTGTGTTGTTATAAAGCACAGGGGCAGTAATGGCACGAGTGCGGAAACTTGCGTTTCTTCGGGTGCGCCATTCTTCCGAAATTACACCACGTTCAGCATCTATTTCTTCAGGCGAAAGCTCTAGGTTGTCGCACCAGTCATGCAAAATGATAAGGCATGAATCAATAAGGCTTTCGTCTTTGGTGGGTACGCGGCTAATGTTGTACACCGTTTCGTTGCAAGTGGTGTAAGCATTGATGTCGCGACCAAATTTCATGCCGTTTTTTTCGAGCATATTTAGCATTGAGTTTCCGGGAAAAGTGTGTGTGCCGTTGAATGCCATGTGTTCTAAGAAGTGAGCCAAACCATTTTGGTCATCATTTTCAAGCGACGCACCTACGTTTTGGTAGATGTAGAAACTAGCTTGATTTTTAGGATACTCGTTGTGCTTAATGTAATAGGTGATGCCATTGGGCAATACACCACGCTTAACGCTGCTATCGAATGGAACGTCTTGCGATAAATCGAATTTTTGCGCAAAGCTCGGGGAGCTTAGAAGTACAATCCCGATTAAAAGAAAAAGCTTTCTCATATAATCTATCTATTTTGTGTTTAATTAATTCTTTTACTGTGCACTATCTTTTAAAGATAGCAAGCTAAAATTTACCCAATACATCGCAAAGGTAGCAATAAATAAATATTTTTCTTCACAAATGTTAAATAGTATTTTTAAATGATTCATTTTGAAGGGGCAGGGGATATTTTTGAGACTAAGCATATATTTTGGTTAGCCTTAATAAAAAAGAATTGAGATCGGTTACTTCTTTTAGATTTCGTCTAAAGTCTTTTATTTAGGCATTTGTCCCGTCTTAGTGTGGTGGACGTGAAAATGAGATTTGGAGATTTAGAAGTTGATTTAATCATTGGAGGAGAAACGCCTTTAGTAACTATAAACGACAGGGCGGCTGGTGTGGTGAAGATTAGAAAAGCTATATCCAAGGAAGATGATGAGGTTAGTAGGATAATCGTTCTATCATTGGAAGACAGGATGCTATACATCCACACCATCACTTCCGACAAAGTCCATTTTTGACACGATTTCCCCTAAGAAATCTCCTAATAACCACTTGAAATAACATACAGACAAAAAAAAGAAAAGAAATTAGATGTTAATTTTCACTTTAGTTATCTAATATCAATAAAATTATTAACTTTACCCAATCTTAACATTAAGCGAGTGTTAAGATCCTTTTCTCAAAGGGGAAGAAATTCTCCAACAACTACCTAAACCACCTTAGATGAGTTATCGTAAAAACGATAACTCATTTGCTTTTGGGAGAAACACAATTTGCCTCAAGCGGAAGGCAAACAATCCGGCTGCCATCATCAGCGAAATTAATAATCCCCACCAAATGCCTATTGGTCCCATGCCAAAGCTAAAGGCGCAAAGGTAGCACACAGGTGTGCCGATTACCAAATACGACACAAACGCCAGAACCATGGGCACCGTAACATCGGTTAAACCTCGAAGTACAGCCAGCAGCGCCACTTGCAAACTATCGAACACTTGGAATAGAGCAGCTACAATAAACAATTGAGCCGATATTTTAATTACATTGGGGTCGGTAGTGAAAAGCGTGGGAAGCTGGTAGCGGAAGGTAATCAACATAATGCCCACACTTCCCATCAAACCCACGGTGAGGTGTGAAGATGCAAAAATTAATCGCTTGATTTGTGCCCAATCTCCGGCACCCAAATTGTGGCTCACTCGAATGGTAGTGGCAGAACCAATACCAAGGCTAATCATATAGGCGACCGTGGTGATAGAAACCGTTACTTGGTGAGCTGCCAATTCGGTTTCTCCAATCCAACCCATCATAATGCCCGAAAGACTAAAAATAAGCACCTCAAACACAACTTGCACTCCGATTGGTACACCAATTTGAAGTAACTTCTTCATTTCAGAAAGTTTGGCAAGACTAGCTAGCGCACGACTTCTAATATTCTGAAACCGACTATTTGTTTTGAAATAAATGAATATGGCAATCGGCATGAAGAAACGAGCAATTAAGGTGGAGAGCCCAGCGCCAAGCAAACCAAGTTCGGGAAACCCCCACTTCCCAAAAATCAGCAAATAGTTAAACAAAATATTTATAGCATTGGATGCAATAACAATAACCATAGCCACTTTGGTGTTGCCAAGTCCCTCTAAGAACTGTTTGAAGGTAGAAAATATCATGAGTGGCACAAGCGACAAAATGAGCACCCACATATAAGGTTGAGCCAATTGGGCAACTTCGGGCGTTTGCCCCATGAAGTCGAGAAAAAAGGAAATAGCAAGAAGAATAAGTGCAATAATAGCACCCAATGAAAGGCTTAATATCAACCCATTCTTTAGGTAGCTTGCCAACTGATTGCCATTTCTCTTTAAGAATGCCTTGCCTGCAAGAGGGGTCAAACCCATGCAGATTCCGGTGCCGAATAGCATACCAAGTACAAATACACTGTTAGCAAACGACGCTGCAGCAAGTTCAGTTGTGCCCACACGCCCCACCATCATGTTGTCGGCAAGTTGTACAGTTACGTGTCCGAGTTGCGACAGCATCACAGGGAAAGCAAGTTGAAGAATGTTTTTATAAGTGCTGAAATAAGTTCTCACAATGATTTTGATAAAATGTAATATAAAAAAAACTTGCATCTCAACGGAGTGCAAGTTTTCTGATAGCTTAGCTTCTATTTGGAAGTCGTTTTATTTCTTAGGAGGAACCATGCGGTAGCTAGTGCGCACATTACCTTTAGCAATGTTCATAAGCTTGCTTTTAATCATGCGTTTGCGCAGTGCGTTCACGTGGTCGATGAACATTTCACCGTCAAGATGGTCATATTCATGCTGAATAACACGAGCAGCATATCCTTCGAAAACTTTGGTGTGCTCCACAAAATTCTCATCGAAGTAATGGATTTTAATAAATTCCGGACGAGAAACATTCTCATGAATGCCCGGAATACTTAAGCATCCCTCCTGCATACTCCATTCATCACCATAATATTCCAAAATCTCAGGATTGATAAATGCAGCTTTCAAGTCGAGCTCGTCGTCGTCATCTTCTGTCATCGGAGTAGTATCTACCACAAAAAGTCGAATTGCTTTTCCCACTTGAGGAGCAGCTATACCCACACCTTCGGCATGATACATGGTTTCAAACATATCATCGATGAGCTTTTGTAATTCAGGATAATCAGGAGAAATATCTTCGGACTCTTGGCGAAGCACAGGATCGCCATAAGCTGAGATAGGATAAATCATATATTATATTTTTTAGTTTCTAAATAAGATTGTAGCATGATAGTAGCACTTACAGCATCAATAGTTTCTTTATTCTGACGTGCTTTCTTTTTTAATCCCGCATCAATCATAGTTTGAAATGCCATTTTCGAGGTGAAACGCTCATCCACTTGCTCAATGGGCATATCGGGAAACTTGCGCTGAAAGTTCACCAAAAACGGGTTGATATATCGAACAGATTCAGAGGGCTCGTTGTTCATCTGCGTGGGATATCCAATAATAACCCGTTCTACATCTTCTTTAGCAAAATAATCTGCCAAGAACTTCGTGATTTCATTAGAAGCCACAGTGGTTAGTTTGTTGGCAATGATTTGCAGCGGATCGGTTACAGCCAATCCTACCTTCTTTTTGCCATAATCTATTGCTAATATTCTACCCATAATTGTTGTTTTCGTCGGCAAAGATACATTAAAAAGACGATAATGAGCAAAAGAAAAGCGGCAAGGAAAATTCTTGCCGCCTTTTATAGCGAATTATGGTAGTATTCACCGTTAGGTTAATTCGTAATTGAATTAGTCCACAGGAATATCTTTATTCACATTTTTACAACCCACCAAAGCGTAATACACTAAGAAAAGAAGTAAAGCTACAATTACCCAATAGCTAGTCATATAGCCAGCAACATCGGCTACCCAGTTTTGGAATAGTGGGAAGATACCTCCACCCACAACCATCATCATAAAGATGCCAGAACCCATGGCAGTGTATTTACCCAAACCTTCTACTGCAAGGTTGAAAATTCCACCCCACATGATTGATGTGCACAATCCACAAAGTACAAGCAGGAGGGCGCTCAATGGCACGCTCACCATGCCGAAGCCAGCACCCTTAAACACAGGCATAAGAGTAGTCACCGAACTATGAATAAAGATTGCTACGGTTACTAAAATTGCAGCTACAATCGATGCAAAAGTAAGCATAGTTTTACTTGAAACTTTACCACCAATGGCACTACCAATGAATCGACCGATAAGCATCAAGAACCAGTATGTTCCTGCCACCGAACCAGCCACTGCAGCTGCGGTTGCAGGGTCAAGTCCAGCACCTTTACCACTCACATCAGAAAGATAGAAGTTCAGTGTTCCAGGAATACCAATTTCGATACCTACATAAATACCAATAGCAATTGCTCCGAGCACGAAATGGCGGAAGTTCCAAGGAGAATGTTCAAATTTGCTTGTGTCAACACCTTTGTTGTTGTCAGGCTCGTTGATTGGAATAAATGAAAGTGCAACAAATGCAGCAGCAAAAATGCCCATAGCAATATAAAGCACCGGATAAACAGCATGAATAGAGTTTACACTACTTCCAATAAGAGCACCCACAATCATAGGCGAAAGAGTAGCAGCCAATGAGTTAAGGGCACCACCTGTTTGAACCAATTGGTTACCTTTGTTTCCGCTACCACCCAAAAGGTTAAGCATGGGGTTCACCACCGTGTTCAACATACAAACTGAGATACCCGATACGAATGCACCAAGCAAGTAAACGAAAAAGTTAGCTGGAAGGCCCATCAATTCAGCATTTACACCGATTGAACCCGATAAGAATTGGACAAGGATACCGAAGAAACCAACCGCAATAGCGATAAGAGCTGTCGCTTTATATCCTTTGTTTGTCAAGATTTTTCCTGCGCGCATTCCGAACACCAAGTAAGCCAAGAAATTCATCATGTTACCTAGCATACCGAGGAAATTAGAGTTACCAATCAGCGGATTGTTTTTCCAAACACCACCAATCGGAGCTGCTAGGTTAGTTACGAAACCTACCATTGCAAACAAGAAGAACATGGTAACAATGGCTACTAAGTTTCCTTGTGAATTTTTGTTTTGAGTCATTTTATATAAATATTATGTTGTGTCAAATTATTAAAATTCTAACTTAATTGAGCCTTCCGGACGGATGAATAGTTTGTGGCATTTGCCTTCACCATACACACTTTCTAATGTTGATACATATTGGTCTAGCAAGTCTTGAGGCACGAAAGCTTGAATTGTTCCACCAAATCCGCCACCATGCACGCGCCATGCGCCTTTGCCTTTCAAAATCATTTCGCTCAATGCCAAACCTACAGAAACTACTTGCTCGTTAGGATGCACCACGTCATAAATGTTTTGGTTATACATATAAGAGCTACGTCCTGAATCGACAACCATTTCTAAGAAAGCATCGAAATTATTGTTTTCAAGTGCTGCCACTTGTTCTACCACACGAGCATTGTCACCTTGGAAGTGAAGTGCTCGAAGCAACGGACGATCGCCCACTTGCTCACGAATTTGAGGAATGTTTGCCACAATTTCCTCTACAGTCAGTTCGCGAAGCACTTGTTTGCCCAACACTGCAGCCACTGATTTCATATCTTTTGGAAGCGATGCATATTCTTCTTGCGAAGCAGGGTCATCATGACCACCACCCACATCAGTAATCACCAAGGCGTAGCCTGTCGATATGAAGTCGAAGTCAACTTCTTTCACAATTGGATTAGCAGGATCTTTAAAGTCGATTGTAATTAATCCACCAACAGAACAAGCTGTTTGGTCCATCAAGCCACAAGGTTTACCAAAGTAATTGTTTTCCGACCATTGTCCCACGATAGCATTCTCCACCGCCGACATTTTTCCGTCGTTGAAAAGATGACTCACAATAGCTCCAATCAGCACTTCAAATGAAGCCGAAGAACTTAAGCCAGAACCTTTAGGCACACGACCTTCAATACAAGCATCGAAACCACCAGTTTGGTAGCCTAGCTCTTGCATTCTAGCGCAAATACCTTTCACAATTGCCGATGAGGTGTAAAATTGACCCTCATCAATTTTCATATCGTCAAGGTTTACTTGAAATTCAGGATAGCCCACCGAGCTAATTCTGATTGTGTTGGTACCATTAGGAGCAGCCACGGCAATATTATCGAGGTTTACCGCTCCGGCTAACACTCTACCGTAGTTATGGTCGGTGTGGTTACCGCCAATTTCAGTTCTACCGGGAGAGCTGAATAAGAAAACATCATCATTGGCATATTTGTCGTTAAAGATGTTCATTAGCTCAGCATAGCGTTCAGCTTGTGCAGAAAGTACAGCACTGTCAGTACCATAAAGCTTTTGAAATAAGGTGTTGTTGCCTTGGTTAATCTTTTCTAGAAAAGCGTTTATCTTAGTCATTTGTTAAGTATAAAATGTATAAAATTATTTGCGGGTCTAAAAATATAAAAAATACACACACGAGCAAGCTAAAATGAGAACGGAAAAATTAATATTGCTATATTTGTTAGAAATTAAATTAACGTTCACCTATGAATATATTAAAAAACAAATTTGGAACCGCAAAAAACGGTAGCGAAGTATCTTTATACACATTGCAAAATGGAAATGTCACTGTGAAGATTACAAATTATGGTTGTATCATCACATCGATTGAAATACCAAACCAATCGGGCAAGCAAGAAAACATTGTTTGTGGGTTCGATAAATTTGAAGACTACATTAGTGAAGCCTATTTAGGAAGCTATCCTTACTTTGGCTGTATCCTTGGTAGATGTGCTAACCGAGTTGCCGAAGGAAAATACACAATCGATGGGGTAGTCTATAGTGGGGTAGTGAATAACGGAGCAAACCACTTGCATGGAGGAGCCGAAGGGTTCGACAAAAAAGTATTTACTGCCGAAACCATAGAAGAAGCAAATGTGGTGGGCTTGAAATTGCAATACATTTCAGCCGATGGAGAAGAGGGATACCCCGGCGAATTGAAGCTTACGTGCATTTATAAACTTGATGCTGCAGGAAAGCTGCATATTAAGTATGAGGCTGAAACTTCAAAGAAAACAATCTTGAATATTTCAAACCACTCATATTTTAACCTAACAGCTGGTACTGAAAATGTATTAAACCATGATTTGGAACTTACAGCAAAACATTACACCGAATCGGTAGATATGATTCCTACAGGAAATATAGCGTCGGTGGTGGGTACTCCATTCGATTTTACGTCAAAAAAGGCTTTGGGAAAAGATATAGCACCACTTGCTGATGGTTATGATTTAAACATGGTGCTCAATAATGATAAAGGCGATTTAGTTTATGCAGGATGCCTTTCAGAGCAAAAGTCAGGACGCACGGTGAAAGTATATACCACGCAGCCTGGAATGCAACTATACACCGGATTTTGGATTCCAGAGCTAGAAATTGATGGCGTGAAGAAATTCGGAAAATTCTCGGGTGTAGCTCTAGAAACTCAGCATTATCCCGATGCAGTTAATCACGACAACTTCCCTTCGGTAGAGTTGAACCCGGGCGAGAAGTTTGAAGAAACAACAATCTATGAATTCGGACTATTATAATATCGTGTCAAATTAGAACAAAGGAGCTGGTGAATTTTCATCAGCTCTTTTTTTTGAACTATGTGCAGAGAATTTAGGGCAACAAAAAAGAGGGTGTATCAGAAATTAATCTGTTACACACTCACAAACACTAATCAATATGAAAAAAATCTACTATTGCTTTTGCAAATATAGAACATACATTTTTACCGTGCAAGAAAAAATAAGAATTATGTTGATTTTTTTTAAAAAATCATCGTTTTCCTTAAAAAATGTGAGTTCTAACTAGTCAAATATATCTTTTACCTTGTCGAAAAAGCTCTTATCGTTGTTATCGTTCTTAACGGCAAAGCTCTCCGAACTTTGAAGTTTCTCCATCATCTTTTTTTCTTCATTGCTGATTTTCTTGGGCACCCATGCGTGAATGCGAACAAGTAAATCACCTCTACCATAACCATTGATATCGGGAAGACCCTTTCCTCGAAGTCGCAATACCTTTTCAGGTTGAGTGCCAGCTTCGATAGTAAGTTTGGCTTTTCCATCAATAGTAGGCACTTCAATAGAAGAGCCAAGCGTAAAATCGGGGAATGACAAGAAGGCGTTGTGAATTAGGTTATTTCCATCGCGTACTAATTCAGGATGCGATTCCTCTTTAATAAGCACGTGGAGGTCACCATTAATACCATTTCTACGTCCTGCATTTCCTTTGCCTGATACATTAAGCTGCATTCCTTCAGCAATACCAGCAGGTATTTTGAAGGTTACCACTTCTTCGCCACGAACAATACCCTCGCCATGACATTTCGAACATTTGTCTTTTATTACCTTTCCTTCTCCACCACAAGTGCTACATGGTTGTGAAGTCTGCATTTGTCCGAGCATAGTATTCACCACTCGAGTAACCTGTCCTGAACCATTACAGCTAGAACAAGTAGTCGTGTTTTTACCTCCAGATCCATGACAAGCATCGCACGCCACATCTTTCTTGAGCTTTAGTTTTTTCTCCACGCCTTCTGCCACTTCTTGTAGGTTCATGCTTACTTTAATGCGTAAGTCAGATCCTCGGTTCACACGCTGACGACCACCGCCGCCACCAAAACCACCGAATCCTCCTCTACCGCCGAACACATCGCCGAACATAGAAAAAATATCATCCATCGACATATCATGACCGCCGAAACCGCCTCCACCATCATTCATGCCTGCGTGACCGAATTGGTCGTAACGTTGGCGTTTTTCTTGGTTGCTCAACACTTCATAGGCTTCCGCAGCTTCTTTGAACTTTTCTTCGGCCTCGTGGTTATCGGGGTTTTTATCGGGGTGATACTTGATAGCCATCTTGCGGTAGGCTTTCTTGATTTCCTCGGGAGTAGCGCTTTTACTTACGCCTAATATTTCGTAATAATCTCTTTTTGTTGACATACTTATTTGTACTTTAAGCTATTCTCCAACTACCACTTTTGCAAATCGAATCACTTTGTCGTGCAGTAAATATCCTTTGGTAATGACATCAACCACTTTGCCTTTAAGTTCTTCGCTTGGTGCTGGAATTTTTGTTAATGCTTCATGTAAATCGGTGTCGAAGTCTTTTTCTAGGGCTTCAATTTCACTGATTCCGTTTTGTTTAAGGAAGCTTTGGAATTTATCGTGAATTAATGAGATGCCTTGTTTTAATGGATCTTCATCTTCCACTTGAGCAAATGTGCCCATAGCTCGATCTAAATCGTCGATAACTGGAATAATGTTTTTGAGTACATTTTCACCACCTGATTTGATGAGTTCAGCCTTTTCTTTCATCGTGCGACGACGGAAATTGTCGAACTCGGCTTGTAGGCGAATGTGTTTATCTTTTAATTCAGCAAACTCTTTCTCGCAAGCTGAAACTCCCTCTGTTTCGGTTTCTTCAGTTTCTACTTCTGCTGAGTTTTCTTCTTCAGTATTCAACTCAGTTTGATCTTGAATCTCTTGCTCTTCTGGAGCAGCTTTGGTTTCTTCGTTCATCTCTTTTTCTGACATATCTTCGATATTTCCTGTGTTTTCAAATTATTTAGTTGAGTGTGATGCAAAAATGTTGCCTTTTGCAGATAACGACAATGTGTCACACAAAAAGATTGCCATATGTCCCAATATGTGGGATATCATATGACAATCTTTCTTAGGTGTGGGCGTTTGCTCTAGTCCACGCGAGTGATTGATGCGCCGATAGCATTTAAGCGGGCATCAATTTGTTCGTAGCCGCGGTCGATTTGCTCGATGTTGGAAATTACACTATTTCCTTGAGCCGAAAGGGCTGCAATGAGTAGAGCAACTCCGGCACGAATGTCGGGTGATGACATACTAGTACCACGAAGTTTAACTTTTTTATTTAGACCAATGACAGTGGCACGGTGCGGATCGCACAAAATGATTTGCGCTCCCATGTCGATAAGTTTATCTACAAAGAATAAACGGCTTTCGAACATCTTTTGGTGAATGAGCACACTGCCTTTTGCTTGAGTTGCCACCACTAAGAAGATACTCAAAAGGTCGGGCGTTAGTCCCGGCCATGGTGCATCAGAAATAGTCATGATAGAACCATCGATGAATGATTCAATTTCAAATTCTTTTTGTTCTGGAATATGAATGTCATCGCCAATGATTTCAAGTTTGATACCTAAACGACGGAAGGCATTCGGTATGATTCCAAGGTGCTCAACTCCAACGTTTGGAATTGTGATATCAGAACCTGTCATGGCAGCTAGTCCGATGAAACTTCCCACCTCAATCATATCGGGAAGAATGCGGTGGTCGCAACCTTTTAGCTCTGTTACTCCTTCAATATTAAGCAAGTTAGAACCTACGCCTGTAATTTTTGCACCCATACTGTTGAGCATACGAGCAAGTTGTTGCAAGTAAGGTTCGCACGCTGCATTGTAAATGGTTGTTTTTCCTTTGGCAAGCACCGCAGCCATTAAAATATTGGCGGTACCAGTTACCGAAGCTTCATCTAAAAGCATATAAGAACCAGTGAGTTCTTTAGCTTTTACGTAGAAGAAATGTTTTTCGGCATCATATTCAAATTTTGCGCCTAGCTTTTCCAATCCAATGAAGTGGGTGTCTAGTCGTCGTCGACCGATTTTATCACCTCCTGGTTGAGGAATGCAAGCTTGTCCAAATCGAGCAAGTAGAGGACCTACAATCATGATTGAACCACGCAAAGCAGAGGCGTGTTGCGCAAATCGTTTGGTTTTTAGAAAATCAATATTTACCTCATCGGCTTGAAAGGTGAATGTGCCTCGCTCTAGTCGATTTGTTTTAACACTAAGTTCGCTTAGCAGCTCGATAAGTTTGAGCACATCACGTATTTCAGGAATGTTGGTGATTGTTATTTTCTCTGGCGACATCAATGTAGCGCAAATAACTTGTAGTGCTTCATTTTTTGCCCCCTGAACTTCTAATTTGCCGCTTAGTTTGCGACCGCCTTCAATTTGAAAAGTAGCCATGATGTTTTCGTTTAGTTGGTGTGCTTACGTTTGTATCGCTGGTTTTGGTTCTGATTGTTGTTATTGCGTGTGTATCGTTGATTTTTCTTGCGCTTAGTGCTCATGATATCACGAGTTTCGGCAAGTTCGATATTGTTGCGTTGAATTTTTCCGTTAGAGAGTAGGCTCAAATCCTCATAAATCTTGTCGTCATCTACGGCATCTTTATTCCAAGTGAGGTAACACTTTTTCATGTGGTTGGCAAGCATTTTGAGCAATGCTTCTTTTTCTTCGCCTGATTCGAAACTAGCTGCCTTTTCCACCAATTGTTCTAAAATTACACCATAGTGGCGGAATGTTAAACGGTGTGTGTTGTAGGGGATTTTTTCGGGAGCTTCAGTCAAGGATTCTCTAGCGGGTGCTGGATAAGGAGAGTCGATATCTAATTGGTAGTTCGACATGATTGCCAAGTGGTCCCAAAGTTTGTGCTTAAAATCGTTTATATCTCGAAGATAGGGGTACATATTCCCCATGATATTTATAATCGTTTGAGCAGCCTTGTTGCGTTCAGTGCGGTCTTCAATGGTGAGCATATGGTTCACCATATTTTGAATGTTTCGCCCGTATTCAGGCATAATCATTTTTTTGCGATTCGAATTGTAATCCATTAAAATTTGATATGAAAGTATAATAAAGCTACTTCTATTTACTTGCCGATTTTTAACGGCGACGTGTTGTTTAAAAAGAACTTTAGAGCTTCTAAAATTGCGGTGGCTGACTAATGGAAGCCACACTATGGCCCATTAGCCGCATTATATTAATGAAGCAAATATATAGTTAGCTATTCATTATCACAAATGAAACAGCTAATTTTAACCCATTTAAGATGTATTTTCTTTGTAGTTCACAAAAATGACGAAAAAAGTCATTCTTAAGAATAACCACAATTTGTGTTTGGGCTTCTATGTGGCAGCTAGCTTTGTGTTTTGCCGAACTGTTGGGCTATTTATCGAAGGTCGATAACTTCAATGCCAGGGTAATCTTCTTGATTGAAAGAGAATTGAGTATCATCGAGAGAAGCGTCGGTTCTTAGGTTTTTTACTTTTAGGGTGTAAACTGTTCCGCCTTCTACATACATTTGTGCTTGCTCAATGAAGTTTGATTTTTTGCCAATAAAAATTATTGCTTTCGAAAATTCCATTTCATTTCCAGTTTGGGGAGTCATTTCTAATTGATAGCAATCCATTCCGTTGAGCTTACTTTCTCCTAAGTATTTAGCGTCATATCCGTTTTCATACATGGCAAATAGCGTGGCAGGATTCATCATTTGCTCGGCATCTTCTAAGCTAGAAATTGTGAGCTCATTGGCTTCTGAATTGTAGGTGTAGCTGTTGGTGCCGTCGTTATAAATAGATAATCCTAACTGTTTGAGATTTAGAATGTATTTATTGTCTTTGAAAACAAGATCCCCTTTATTTGATTCATCGATACCCATATCGTCATTAAGCATGGTGTAGTCGAAATCAAGTTGCACACTTTTAAATGCTTTGAATTGTTCTGTTACATTATTGATGATGCTATCAGCAGTTTGAGCTTTTAATCCAAGGGCGAATGTGCAAAGTATGATAAGGGTGTATAGTTTTTTCATAATGAATTCTAAGATGCTTCTTTGTAATTAAGGGAACAAATATAAAGAATTATATATCAAAAGAAAAGTGCATTAAGATATTATAACTGGATTTAGTGTTGAATTACTGTAATCTAGCCACCGTTCGCAAATACTCTGTTTCAGCCAACTTGAAGTTAATTTGAGCTTCCAATAATTCGTTTTCGGCTTGCTGCCGTTGAGTTTGCGCCACGAGCAAATCGGTGATGGCTTCCTTGCCCAATTCGTAGCTGTCGGTGCTTACACGTTGGTTTTCTTCTGTTTGAACCAAATTTTCTTCACACATCGTGATGGTGAGTGCTGCCTCTTCGAGCTCAAAGCGTGCTTTGCTCATTTCGAGCTGCATGAGCTGGGTGTTCTTGTTCAGCTCAGCACTTCGCATTTCCTTGTCGAGCTCCGCCATTTGAATCTCTTTGTGTCCGCGTCCCCAGTTGAAAATCGGTATTTTGAGCATCGCAAGGGCTGAAAACCCTGTGTTGCTCAAGTCTATGCTGTTGAAGTCCACACCGCTCCAAGTGCTGTAGTTGGCAGTCACGCCCAGTTGGGGAAGATAGTCGGCACGGGTGTTTTTGATTTTGCGGTCGGCAAGCTGCACTTGTTTTTCAAGTAGTTGATATTCGGGGCGAAGGCTCACATCTTCCTGTTGCAATTCGCTCCGAAGCTCTGCGCTGATGAGCAGCGTGCTGTCGGTTTCGAGTGGCGTGTCGAGTGCAAAACCCGTGATGCGGCAAAGCGACATGCGGGTGAGTTCCAAACCGTTTTGCGCTCGCTGCAAATCGAGCTTCGCCTGATTGTATTTTACCTTCACTTTCAGCAGGTCGTTCTGATTGGTGTAGCCCACTTCGTAGCTATCGCCCACTCGTTTCATAAGGGCATCTAGCAGAGCGAGGTTCTTTTGGGCAAGCTTCACTTTCGATTGCACCGCCACAAATGTCCAATAGGCTTGGTCGGCTTCCACAATGGTGTTCACCTGCTTCATGCGCTTGTTTTCTTCGGCAATCTTCACGCCCAATTCCGCCATTTGGTTCGACGAACGCACCTTGCCACCCGCATAGATGGTCTGATTGATTTGAATGCCCGCAAGGTAAGCACCATTCATACTGATGTTCAGCGGAATGTTCGACTGCAAGCTGGAGATGGGTAAGCCCAAGGCTGCGGGAATTTCCACATTGATATTCATTTCTTCGTGAATATCGTTTGCTTGATAGGTGGCACCGCCCATGGCCGACACCGAGGGCAGATAGTAAGTGGCGGCCACTTTCTTCTGCAATTCTTGTTGCTGAAGGCTGTGTTCGGCAATCTTCACGTCATCTTCATTTTCGAGTGCCAACTGCCGTGTGCGTTCCAAAGTCAATATTTCTTGCGCATAGCTTCCCGATGAGAGAAGAAGCAGTAAAATTAAAAACAAGCCCCCTCCAACTCCCCCGCGGGGGGAGGGTAAAGACACTAGGTTGTTATTTCTTAGACTTACTTTCATACTTACCTCCATATCTTGTTTAGTTCTTTATTTTGTTGTTTGTAGCTCTCTGGTTCTGTTCTCCCCCCCCTTCGGGGGAGCTAGAGGGGGCTATGGTTTTTTCTTAATTGAATATAGCACCGGAATAGTGAGCAAAGTCATGAGCATGCTCCACACCACGCCAAAGGCGATGACCGAAGCCAAAGGACCCCACAATGATGAGCCTGACACAATCATCGGGATGACCCCAATGGCTGCCGAGGCGGTGGTGAGGAAGATGGGACGCAAACGGCGTTTGGCTGATTCGATGGCTGCAGCACGTGCGCCCATGCCTTGTTTCACAAGTTCATCGGCGTGCTCCATCAAGATGATGGCATTGCGCACCACGATGCCCGAAAGGCTGATGACTCCCATCATGGCGGTGAAGCCAAAGGGGTTGCCTGTGATGCTCAAACCGAGCATCGCGCCAAGCATGGCAAGCGGTATCGACGAGATAATCAGAAGCACTTTTTTCATCTGTTTGAATTGAAAAAGGATAATCAAGAAGATGAAAACCAAGCTGAGCGATAAGGCTCTAGCAAGCATACCCATGATTTCGGCTTTGTTGCTATGCTCGCCGCCATAGTCAATGAAATAGCCAGTAGGCAAGTCGAGTTGTGCCACGAGCGGTTCAATCTCAGCTTGCAGCACCGAGGGGTAAACACCTTCGGCATCGCTCCCAATGGTGAGGCATCTCACTCCATTGCGACGCACAATCTGCCCAGTGAACCATTCGGGTTCAAGCGAGGCAATTTGGCGCAAAGGCACGTTTTGCTTCGTGATGGGCGATTCAATATAAATATCGCCGAGGGCTTCAATGTTCTCGCGCTCGCTTTGCTCCATGCGTAGGTTGATGCCCACCGCATTTTGTCCTTCGTAGATTCTGCCCACAACGGCACCATGGGTGGCAATGTAGAGTTGTTTCGCCACACTCTCGGTGGTGAAACCCAATCGGCTAGCCTCGTTTTTCAAGTTCACACTCAGGGTGAAGTAATCTTCGTTGAAATCTTGTTTCACGAGCTTGCTGTGCGGATTAGCTTTGAAGATCGCTTCTACCTCTTTGCCAATTTCTTTCAAGCGATGCAGGTCGTCGCCATAAATTTGCACTTCCACGGGCGAGGTCTGCGGTTGTCCTTGCATCATGAGTTTCACTTCCACCTTGCCTTCGGCTAAGAAGTTGTGGAAATGTTCGGTGAGTTCAGCCGCCAATGTTTCGGTAGCGTCATTGTCCACCGTGTTCACCAAAATTTGGGCGAAATTTTCGCTGGGGAAAATGGGCGCAAAATTATAGTACACACGAGGCGAACTTTGTCCCATGAAGGAAACATAGCTCGTTACGCGTTCATCGGCACTAATCACCGATTCGAGCTGCTTAATGGCAGCTTCGGTCTGCGTATATTTAGTGCCTGTGGGCATACGAAGTTCCACCACAAACTGATTGCGCTCGGCATAGGGGAAGAACTGCTGTTTCACCCCAAACCGAAACACGAGGACAGCCAGAACGATGGTGAACAGCGAAAAAGTAATGGTGGTTTTGGTGTGCCTGATGCACCACGAAAGCACTCGCTCGTAGTATTGCTGCATATAGTCGAGCAGGGATTTGCGCTGCTTTTTACCTTGCTGATGAAGTCCTTTTTTGATGTAGAGGTGGCAGAGCATGGGGGTGAGCAGCATCGACACCACAAAGGACACCGCCAATGCCACACTCACCGTGATGGGCAAGTCGTGGATAAATTCGCCAATCACTCCGCTGATGCTCGCAATGGGCAAGAAGGCGGCAATGATGGTGATGGTGGCGGTGAGCACAGGGACAATCAAATCGCTGGCACTTCGCCAAGCTGCCACCTGACGTTTCACCCCACGGTCGAGCAGATCCACATAGTTATCGGCCACCACAATGGCATCGTCAACCACCAAGCCTAGCACCACAATTAGTGCTGCTAGCGACACTTGATGCAGCTCCACCTCAATGGCTTCCAAGATGGCGAACGTGATGGCAATCGTGATCGGTATGGAAGTGGCTGCCACGGCGGCAATGTTGAAGGGAAGTAAAAGCATGATGACAATAATCACCGCTATGATGGCGATCAAAAATTCACTCATGAAATGATTCACCGCATTTTTCACCAATTGAGGTTGGGTGAACACCACGTTGATATGCACATCGCTAGGCATTTGCGCCTTGGTGCGAGCAATCGCCCTGTCCACTTCTTTGCCATATTCCACAATGTTGTTTCCCTCGTTCATCTGAATGGCGAGCAGCACAGCCTTGGTGCCGTTCACCTCCACAGTCTTTTTCGGGTCGATGTAGCTTCGTTTCACCTCGGCAATGTCGCGCAGGCGCAGTTCATGCCCTTCGGGCGAAATGCTCACAATCTGATTCTCTAATTCGGTGATGCTATTATAGTGTCCGCTGATGTGAATGGCGCTGTTGATGAGGTCGCTCTCGATAGAGCCGGCGCTCGTGAGCGTGTTTTGCGATGAAAGCACCGCCACCACTTGTTGGAGGCTCACATCATATTGCGCCAGTTTCTTCGAATTGAAACGCACGGCAATTTGCTGCGCTTGGTCGCCAATGACGGTGAGCTTCGAGGTGGCCCCGATTTTGCGCACTTCATCGTTGAGCTTCTGCACATAGGCATAGAGTTGGGTGTAGCTTTCATCTTCGGAAGAAATACTGATGAGCATCGCCTCGGTGTCGCCAAAGTTGGAGTTAACAATCGGTCCAACCACACCGTCGGGCAGGTCGAGCACCTTCGCCACAAGCAATTCGTGGCGCAGTTGATTCCAAAATATGTCATTGTTTTTTACTCGGTCTTCCAGCATCACATTCGCAATCATCATGCCGTCATAGGAGCGAGTGTAGGTGGAACTTTTCTTCACTTCATCGAATTGGAAAAGATAGTCCTCAATCTTTGTGGTGAGCTGCGCTTCCACTTGCTCGGCATTGGCTCCGGGATAATAGGCGACCACAAGTCCCTCGTTGATGACTATCTTCGGGTCTTCGCGACGAGGCATGTGCAGCAAGGCAAAGACACCATAGATGATGACCATGCAGACGATGGTCAGGGTGATTTGTCCGTTTCGAATGGATTCTTTAATGAGGTTCATGGCTGTAAAATTAGCCCCCTCCAACTCCCCAGAGAGGGGAGCGTGAAAGGCATGGGTTTAATTATTGGTGATTAGAGTTCCGTTGTTGATTTCAGAAAGTTTAGAGCTGATGACCTTATCGTCGGGCTGTATGCCTTCGGTAATTTCGAGCTGATTGCCTACCAGTTCATTAATAGAAACAAGTTTGCGGAAGGCTTTGCCTTCTTTGGCTATATAAATATAGTATTCATTGCTAGCCGATTTCTGAATGCAATGCACCGGCAGGCTGAGTGTGGAGTCATGCAGCTCGGTGTCGAGCTGCACATCTGCCATCATGCCGATTTGCAGTTCACATGCGGCATTGTCCACCGCTACTTTCACCGTATAGGAGCGAGTGGCTCCATCGGCAAGTGCGCCAATTTCGCAGATAGTTCCAGCATAGCTTTTCTGAAGTGCAGGCACTTTGACTTGCGCAGCATTGCCCAATTTCAACAGGGCTATCTCTTGTTCAGGCACTGCCACAGCCACTTTCACCCGACACACATCGGCAAGCGCAAAGAGCGGAAGTCCCTTGTCGATGACTTCGCCTTTCTCCACGCCACGTTTCAGCAAAATGCCGCTGATGGGGGCATAGAGCTTCGTGTCGTCGAGTTGCTTTTGTTGCAGCTCGGCTTGCGCGGTGGCGGCTGCCAGCCCGTTTTGCACCTTAATGTATTCGCTCTCGGCAATGCTCTTGCGCTCGTAGAGTTCTTTCACACGCTTGAAATCGTCTTGCATTTGGTGTTCTTGCGCACGAGCCATGGTTAAACCATGCGTATAGCTTTCACTTTCTACGCAAGCGAGCAGCTTCCCTTTTTCAATGAACTCGCCCTCGTTGGTGCTTATGTGCTCAATCTTACCTGCCACGAGGAAGCCCATACGCACCGTTTCATTCGGCTCGATGTTGCCACTGAGTTTGATGGTTTTGCCCTCACTGCTGCGCATTGGCGCAATGATTTCAACGCTGATTGGTGATTCTTTTCTCTCGCTTGGTGCCTGGCTGCATGATGCCAATGCACAAACGAATACCGCTAGAAGGAAATGAAAGTTTTTCATCTTTGTGCTATATTTTTCTCATAGGCAAAGATGTTGCAAATGTATGCTAAACCACTTGATGGAAATCAAGAAATGAAGCTTAAAGCGTGAAGAAATGTTAATTTCGCATTTTTAGGAGGCTTACTCCTTTTCTGCACGAATGCGCGAAAGGGTTTCGGGAGTTGTTCCGAGGTAGGAAGCAATGTGTACGGCGGGCACTCGCTGAAAGATGTTGGGAGTTTGAGCAATCAAGGCATCATACTTTTCTTTTGCTGATAGAAATTTCAGGTTGCGAATTAGTTGAATGGTGAGCGAGGTGATTTCACGGAGTGCCGAAAAGGCTACTTTCGAAAGTTCATGGTCGTAGTTCACTAAAACGTTGAGGTCTTTTTGTGTGAGTTCCGACACGATGGAATCTTCAAGCAATTCGCATGAAACTTGTGAGATTTCTCCCGGAATGAAGCTACTCATGGGGGTAGAGTAGTTCTTTTGCGGCACAAACAATTCAGTGATATCTTTGCCATCTTCACTAATATAGTATATGCGAGCGAATCCCTCCTTTATGAAGAATATTCGGTCGCAGAGCTTGCCCTGTTCAAACAACAGTTCACCCTTTAGGCGTGCTGTTGTTTTGATGAACGAACGCAGAACTTCTACGCTTTGCAAGTTGATGTTAGCTTTCGATTTTAGATAATCAATCATGGTTTTTGAACTATAAGTTGTTGAGCAACTGTTCTAAGGCATAATCATCTTGCATGAGCACTTGGCGAGGTTTGCTTCCTTCGCTCGGACCAACTACACCAGCGGCTTCTAGCTGATCCATCAATCGCCCAGCACGGTTATATCCGATGGAGAATTTGCGCTGAATCATAGAAGTAGAGCCCATTTGGTTAGAAACTACCATGCGCGCTACGTCTTCAAAGAGCTCATCTTTCTGATTTAAATCAAGATCTATTCCGCTACCATCGCTTTCAGGCACATATTCTGGAAGCAAAAACGCAGTGGGGTATCCCTGTTGGTCGGAAATAAATTCACACACACGTTCCACCTCGGGGGTATCAACAAAGGCACATTGCAAACGAGTCATATCGCTACCTTGCATAAAGAGCATATCGCCCTTACCAATCAATTGGTTTGCCCCCGGAGTATCTAATATGGTGCGCGAGTCAATCATCGATGCCACACGGAATGCCACACGCCCGGGGAAGTTAGCTTTAATAACCCCCGTGATAATGTTGGTCGATGGTCGTTGAGTAGCAATAATCATGTGGATACCCACAGCACGAGCCTTTTGCGCAATACGTGCAATTGGAGTTTCGATTTCCTTGCCGGCAGTCATAATCAAATCAGCAAACTCATCTACCACCACCACAATATAAGGGAGATATTTGTGCCCGTTATTAGGATTTAATCGGCGAGCGGTAAATTTGGTGTTATACTCCTTAATATTTCTCGCATTGGCTTTCATGAGCAATTTATATCGTTCGTCCATCTCAATGGTAAGCGAATTAAGGGTATTTTTCACCTTGTCCACATCGGTAATGATGGGTTTGTCGGCATCGGGAAGCTTGGCGAGGAAGTGCTTTTCAATCACGCCATAAATGTTCAATTCGACCATTTTAGGGTCAACCATCACCATTTTTAATTGCGATGGGTGTTTTTTGTAAAGTAGGGAAGTAATGATGGCGTTCAAACCTACCGATTTACCCTGACCTGTTGCACCTGCCACCAGCAAGTGAGGCATCTTGGTTAGGTCGAATACGAAAGTTTCGTTGGTGATTGTTTTTCCCATTACCACAGGCAGTTCCGCCTTGCTTTCTTGAAATTTTTTCGATGCCACAATCGAGCGCATCGACACAATTTCAGGCTTTTTGTTTGGCACCTCAATACCAATAGTGCCTTTACCCGGAATAGGAGCAATAATACGCACACCCAAAGCAGCTAAGCTTAGAGCAATGTCGTCTTCTAGGTTCTTTATTTTATTTACACGAGTTCCCGGAGCAGGCACAATTTCGTAGAGCGTGATTGTTGGTCCGATGGTAGCTCTAATTTTAACAATCTCAATTTTATAATGGCGGAGTGTTTCCACAATTTTATTCTTGTTCTCTACCAATTCTTCTTCGCTTACATCGTGTTTTTCGCCTTGGTGTTCTTCTAGTAAGTCGATGGTGGGGAATTTGTAATTTGAAAGATCTAGCGTAGGGTCGTAAGCCTCATTTAAATTTGCCACAGAGGCATTGGCAGTAACCACTTCTTCTTCGCTTTTCTTTTCTACTATAATACCTAGATCGTCGCCATTAGCTGGAATTTCAGTTTCTGTAGGTGCTGTAGGTGCTGCAATCGGACTTTCCGGCATTGCCTTAGGAGTGGGCGTAGGTGCCGGAGTTTGATAAATTTCAGGGGTTTCTTCCTCCTCCTCATCATCATCTTCATCAATTTCTTCCTCTTCGTCGTTTTCTAGCTCGAATATTGTAACGTCTTCTTCTGTCACTTCCAATATTTTATCATCATCTAAATCAAGCTGATCTATATCAATATGTTCTTCTTCAAGAGTTTCTTTTTCTTCATCTTTTTCGAACTCGTTAAATTCACCCACTTCCTCTTCCTGCGATTGATTAGACTCGTATTCTTCCTCCTCATCGTCTTCCGCCATAGATGCTAAATTGCGATGAGTAGCCGTTGTTTTTGTTTTAAAATTTGAAGCTTTTTTCTCGGGGAATAGGGTTCTTTTGAGCTTGCCTACCCACGGAATGAATTGGTCGAAAGCCAAAATGAGCGTGATAACCAATAGTCCTAAAAGAATAATGAGCGAGCCCGGAAAACCAAATTTGGCACACATTACATTAGCCATATACAAACCGGTAGAGCCGGCAATATGGAAACCATCGTGGGCGTAAGGAGTAACCAATCCGAGGAATGTAGATAACCAGAAAATACCCCAAAGACTCAAGAAAATGCTTTTCCAGTAATTGAAAAAGTGAAGTCGGAGGAGTTGAAACACAATCACCGTAATGATGAAAATAAACAAGAACGAGGCAATACCAAAGCCTTGATTTATGAACAAATAACTCAAATTAGCACCTGTTTGTCCTGCATTATTCTGCACTCCCAATTCTGGATTTTCTAGCAGTTGTTCGGTAGAAACATGAAGTTTGCTTTGGTCGAACGCTCCTGTAAATAAGAATGAAGAGAATGCTACAAGTAAATAAATTGCAATTACCGACAAGGTAACAACCAAGGAATATCGAAGTTTGTTGCTTTTGAAAAAGGCGATTATTTTATTCGGTGATTTTGTAGCTTTGACTTTAGATTTTGTGCTCATTAGATTTGCATATTTTTTCAAACTGCAAAGATAATCAACCTAAACGAAAAACAATCTGAATTTAGATTATAGTCGATATCTGTTTTGTTTGTAAGTTTATAAAAAACGTAGGCAGAATTAAATGGCGGAGATAAAGTCTTAGAAATACCTCAATTAGACCATAATCGTAGTCTAATTTTCTTTTGTTTGAAGCAAAAATAGTTGGGAAACTCGATTAAAGTTCTTTGTACTTGGACTCCATTTCATGAAATTGAACGCAAATTTTTTTGTATTTGGACTGAAATTACACAAATAGTTCTAAGAAATATGCCAAACCAATGCCGATGAAGTTTCCAAAAATGTAGCCGCAAATACCTACGGCAAAACCAGAAATGATAACCTCTTTGTTTTTCAATGCACCAGCCACCACAGGCACAAAAGGAGGCGAGTAAGCAAGTGCTGACATGGTAACAATGGTGGTGTCGGTATCTACTTTGAAAATCCACGACAAGAACACGTGCAATACCATGGCAGCAAAAAGTCCACCACCAACTAAAGCAAATAAATACATATTGTCAAAATCGAGCATTGCTTTTAAATCGGCAGTACTAGCCACAAGCATTGAAAATACGAGAATAAAGTACATACCCAATGAAAAAGAGTGCTTAAGCTTGTTGATTTTGGGGTTCAAACTAAGTACGATAGCTATGATAGATACAGTAAGAATAACAATCACACCTTGAAGTTCTCTAATCTGTTGAGGGGTGTCGGGAGTGTTTGGAACTAAAAGAGAGAGAGCTCCAGCTACTGCGAAAATTCCGAGTGCAATACCAAATGATTTAAGCATTTGAATAATTGAATCTTTTTTGAGCATTCCTCGGAAATCTTCCATAGTTTCATCTACTTTTTCATTTGCAGTGCTATGATAAACATCGCTAAACTTTGGCAAAAACGTATTTAAAACATGCTGAGCAATGGTGAGCAAAAAGAGCAAGAAAACAAAACCGGAAAACATTTCATAAGCATTTACCAAAATGATGTACTCCGGATGTACGCCGAGTGCACTACCAATAGCAAAAAGGTTGATTGTTCCGCCAGTGTATATACCAACAATCATGCCACAGGTTTTAGCTGCATCAGGAAGAACATCTTTGAGCAAGAAGAATGACAAAATAAGCACTACAAGCAAAGAAATAATGCCCAAAACCATCGATTTCATGGCAGAACCAGCAAGGCGAACCCATCGTTTCACGTCGAGCGAAAGCAACAGCAAAGGAATTGCCATCGGAATTGCAAACGACATTAAGAAGTTTTGTACTCTCAAAATGTTATTAGGTAGTCGGTTATCGGCAGAAATCTTTCCGCTGTTGATAAGTTCGTGTAGCTTCTCGGGCGAGAAAAAGTTTTTCCCTTCAGGCAGAAAAGCTAAGCTGTCGGCACTTAAGCTAGGCAAGATGCCAATGTTTCCCAAGATAATGCCAAAGGCGTATGCCAATACTACGGCACCAATTTTATTAAGAATGGTTGATTTTTTAGTCAGCCAGATAATAAAGGCCGGAAAAACCATGTAAAAGAATACCACTAGGGCAGAGCTCATGTTTATCATATTACAGTATTTTTTGGGCGCGCAAGATATAAAAAAGCAAATGATTTTTAATTAGTATTTATACTTATTAAGGAGCGAATGGTACTGCGCATTTTTTTTATAATTAGAGTTCTGCTTAAGCTATCAACATAGGGCATCGCCCTATGAAATAAATAAGCCTGATTACATAAGCGCCAGAGGCGCAAAATACATTGATATTTAGCACCTTCGGCGCTTTCTTTTCTCCATTATTCCGTTCGCAGGGCATCGCCCTACGCTACTATATGCCAGTCTTTCAGACTGGCAAAGCTTACATTTTAAAAGCAAATAAAATTTGCAATTGACTTTTCAGACACCTTCTTTGGGATAGTTTTGTCTTAGTCGGTACCGATGAGCGATGCAGATTTTGTGGCAAGCTATGGACAAGGCGAACGAAACTTTGGTTTTATTACTGTCGATAAGCTGAAAGAGCAAGCAACGGACAATGCTATTCGGGAGTGTGTGTATCAGACCATCTCGTTGAGAGATGGCATGGAGGTTCGTCTGCGCTTGTTGCAGGATATTCGGGTGGGCGATGTTCTGGTGGCTCGCAATACGATTTTGACGGGTGCTGCGAGTGTGGCTGGGGAGCGTTTGTAGATTATGGTGAGCACTATTTTATGTGATGGTTATTTGCTTCCTGTAAAGCTGTTGGTGTTTGATAATGACGGTGTGCAGGGGATAATAGTAAGTCAACTGCCTGTGTTAAATTGGGATCATAGGAGAAGCAACTATTGCAGATGCAATCCTAGATAGATTAGTCCATATATCATACAAAATTGAACTCAAGGGAGAGAGTCAAAGAAGAAAAGTGTAATTTTGTCATACATAGGTCTTATCAACCTCTAAAATCAGAGGGGGCAGCATGACAGGAATATCCACCGTTCCTGAGGAGTATAAGAATTACAAGCACAAAGCTTGTGTATTTCTTCTTGCACGAGAGGTGGAGGATTACGTCATACGCTCAAGCTTGGTCGTCTTAAATATCAAGCGCAGGCTTGGGATGAATATACGTTATATTTTTTTTGCAACAGCCCAAAGATTTGGACAGAAGTTTATATTTCTTATACAACAGCTCAAAGATTTTGAACAGAAGCCTCCGTCAAGTTTGCAATTGCTCAAAAACTTGGACCGAAGTGTCGGTTGCAAGTTTTCTGTCTTTTCTTGCCCGAAAAATTATTTTCAGAACAAGTAAAATCAACAAAAGTGTACTACAATTCGGTTTTTTGGGGAGGTGATGCAAAATGCTGTTGCTTATTTTTAGTGTATTATAGCCAGCGTTGACATTGGAAAATAGTCGATTTTTGGGTGAAAATATTTTAGGGGAGTGAAAGTTGGGTCAAATATTTTTTGTTTAGGCTAACCCAAATTTAGGTCTGGCTCCAAATATCCCCTGCTCCATATTAACAGAAACTCAGGTTGTTAAATAAAAAAGGTCTCTAACCGAAGTTAGAGGCCTTAGTATTTCTTTGTTCTCAAAAGAACTAGCGTCTTCTTTCTTTGATACGTGCTTTCTTACCAGTAAGCTCACGTAGGTAGAAGATACGCTTACGACGAACACGACCAAGTTTAGTGATGTCGATCCCTTCAATGAAAGGAGAATTCATTGGGAAGATACGTTCAACACCAATGTTTCCTGACATCTTGCGAACAGTAAACATTTTGTTATCGCCTGTACCTTTGATTTGGATAACAACGCCACGGAAATCCTGGATACGTTCTTTGTTACCCTCTTTAATTTTGTAGTGTACTGTAATCGTATCACCTGCGCCGAATGCTGGGAACTCATTTTTTGTTTCCGCTGCAAATGCTTGTTCAGCTACTTTAATCAAATCCATTTTAATAATGTTTTAGTGGCAATATTACGGATATGAAACCCATAAGAGATTGCAAATTTCCTGCAAAAGTAATCTTTTTTTTTAATATGCCAAATGTTTTATTTTGTGTTGAAGGAAGAGTTTAGAGCTGAGGGAGCGGTGTGTTCGTACAGCATCAATGTATTCCATCAAGAGTATTAAAACAAGTAGTCGATTTCCATATAGAAACCAGAGTTGCCGTCGCGCTTGTCGGCAGCCATACCGTAGTCTAATGAAATTACAAAGTTATCGTTCATGCCCACTTTCAGCCCAGCACCATAAGAGTAATGCCATTTGTCGGGCGTGTTGCTGAAGTAATCATTCTTATTATTACTAGGAAGGTCTAGTGTGGTGTAATCGAAGTCTTTATTGGAGTTAATAGTTGTGCTTCGAGTTACTTTACCCATATCGCAGAAAACGTTAGCTCCTAAGAAGAAGTTTTGTTTAATGAATTGGAAGTTTAAAAATCGGCTTCTTAGCTCAAAGTTACCATAGGCAATGTCGCTACCGATAATTCGGTTTCGCAAGATACCACGTAAACTTGTAGAACCGCCTAAGCCTTCCTTAGTTGCTCCTTTAGTGTCGGGATTCACCCATTGGGTGGTGTAGTAAAAAGGAGCTTCTCCCCACAGTGTACCTTGCCATGCCACACGATAAGCAAAAGTAAGAATGTGTTGGTTTACCAATTTTACATATTGCGAGTAAGAGAGTCCGAGACGAGCAAAACCGCCCTCAGCACCTAAAATATTAGGTATCCACTCTAGGTTTGAAACAGCCCAAATTCCTTTTTGAGGAATGGTAGGAAAGTCGCGTGAGTCGTAAATAAATCCACCATTAATGGCTGGAATATTTCCACCATCGGCTTCTTCGGTACTAATAATGCCTGCTTCCTGATAAAGTTCAAGCAAAGTTTGGTGTGAAGGGTCAATTTGTTTATCATCGTCTTTTCTATCGTTGTAACTTTCAGCATCAAATGGAGAAATATGGAAGGCTTGGAAGCCAATGCCAGCTTGCCAGCGAAGTTTTTCCCCCACTAAATTACCTTGAAAGTTAAAACGAGCACGAATTTGTCGACGGTCGTAGTTGTAGAATGCACGAGAAAAATAATCCTCGCTATCTCTGTTTGTCCATGACTCATTATATACCGATTGATAACCATTGAAACCGTAAAACTGATAAAGAGATTCTACTTTGTAGCAAAGGTTAGCTGTAGTGATTAGCCCTTTGAAAAGCTTATCGGAATCATATTGAAATTCCAAGTTAGTGGTTCCTCCAGTATAGCGCACTAGCTCTAAGTAGAGTGAGTGATCGTATTGTGGATATCTGCTACCGTCGCCATAATGGTAAAGATTGGTGATAACGCCATACATGAACCCACGGTCGGCATCGTAAGAAACGGCAGGTATACCACCAAAGTTCCAACCATCTTTTACAATGGATTCTTTAGTAGAACTGCTCTCGCTTTGAGCTTGTGCTGTGGTGTCGTTCTGCGCAAAAGCAAAATGATCACATAAGATTCCTAAAAGGATTAAAAATTTTAGCTTCATAAAAATATGTTAATTCACCGCGAAGATACATCTAAAATTAAATTTTCGTGGAGTTTTGTTAAAGATTAAGTAGATATACTTAATCTTTGATTGTGTAGAAGCTGCTTATGGGGTATCTTAAAGGTTAGAGTTCGAAGAAGGAAAAATGCACGCTGCCATATTTTCGAGTTTCGGTATATGCTTTTTGGTCTGAAAAGTCATAATCTTTGGGGTGTTCCAATATGAATATACCTCCCGGATTCAGCAAATTATTGTCGAAAATCAAATTGGGAATATCTGCCAACTGTTTGAGTTCGTAAGGAGGATCGGCAAAAATAATATCATATGATTTACCCACTTTCTCACAAAATTTAAACACATTAGCTTTTACCGGTTTAATTTGCTTTTCATTTAAATCCTTCATGATATCTTGAATGATACGCACGTGCTGAAAACTCAATTCCACAGCCGTAATATTGGTGCATCCACGCGAGGCAAATTCAAAAGAAATATTACCTGTGCCTGAAAAAAGATCGAGCACCGAAAGGTCTTCAAAGTCTAACTTGTTTTGCAAAATATTGAAAAGTCCTTCCTTGGCAATATCGGTGGTGGGGCGGTGTTTAAAACGCTTACCCAAATTAAATATTCTACCTTTGTGTTTTCCGCCAATTATTCTCATGAAATGAAGTTGTTAAATAAGTCAATAAATCGTGCATCTGGTAGTTTATTAAAGAGATAGCTATACTCTAATTCTTTAGGTCGTTCTGCAATTTTTACGTTTTTGAAATATGATTTTAATTGATGAAAAATGTAAGAGAAACGATTTACAGTGCCATGTAGCGTGATTTTCTCCAAGTTGATTTCTTGGTTTTTAATGCTTCCCAAGATGTAAAAGAGCAAATCACTTTCGGAATACCAAGAGAAGCTGTTAAAGCTTTTTAGCCCTTTGTCATCGTAGAGTGCTAAAAAAAGCTCTCGCTTGCTAATGCTCACAAAAGCATAGTTTCGTTGTTCTTCCGATTGTGCAAACCACTGCTGAGCGCGAGTTTGTAAATTAACCTGGGGGTGTTTTTCTTTAAAAAAAGAATAGATGGAATCGGGCACGCTTGAAATTAAATAATAATTGGTGTTTGCAATTTCAGCGTAGCTGTGGTGATGTTTCTGAACCGCCGAAAACGCCAATTGCTGATAGTTTGCCAAGTCGTCATCCCGAAACAAATCATGGGGAATGATTTGTAGCTTTGTTGCATTGTAAAATAGCGACGTGTGTTTATATTCCAACTGTAGTAAGTCGGAATTTTGGTAAGTGGTCTGAAGATGTTTTACGATAAACTCTGGTTTACTGTCGTAAAGTTCTTGATAGAACAAATAGACAACCTTGTTTTGCAAAGTGTCGAGTATAGAAAAGGAAAATCCATCCAGACAGAGCTGGATGGATAATTTATACTCAAACGTTAAGTTCAGATCGAATGTTTCGTCAACTAACGATAGTTTCTGCATAAAATACGAATGTTATTCCCAGTTACCAGCGTTGTTGTTAGCTTCTTGAAGCGAACCTACTTTAAGACCGGGATATTTTCCGTTAGTTCTTGATTTATCGTTTAAGTTAATGATTTCTTGCTCGTAATCATCCTTCAAGTCACCAAGAATTACGTTGTTGTGAGCTGCTGCTTCGAAGATAGGGATAAGAACACCTGAACCTGTGTGAACTTCGCTAGCACCTAAGTAGAATTCTTTGTCGGTGTTAGGAATCATGCGCAAAGTTGAGGCATCAAAACTACCACCAAACAAAGTGTCGATGATAGCAACACGAAGCGTATCGCGAATGATTTTACCTTCTTTAATCGCTTTTTGCTCATCCCATCCAGCTTCAATCATGCTGTCAGTAAGCATACCAATTTTACGCACCAATGGAAGCTCTCCTGTGTTTACAAAGTGAATTAGGGTATCCCAATTCCCCGTAAATTCTCCGTTGACACTCTTATATGCAACTTCAGCGCTACGAATTTCTTTAAGTCTATCGACAACTTCAGCATATCTTTCTTTTTTAGCCTTTTCAAAGCGTATTGGAGTTTCAACACTTTCATAGATAAGATAGCATAGCCCAAGAGCTGCTGCAACTAAGATAATTTGGATTACAGTTTTCATTTTTATGTTTTAATATTATTTGTTTTCTCTCTTATGCGCAAATTTATAAGAAAAAATTAAATATCAATCGTATGAATAGTTTTTTTACTTTAGCAACATGATAAAAACGCACATAAGCAATCGCATTTTGGCAAATTTACCCTTTGAAGCAACCGATGGGCAGCTTCATTTGGCAAATTCGCTTGGCGAATTCATAGGCTCAACGATAGACAATAATATATTTTTAATAAAAGGTTATGCGGGAACGGGGAAAACAAGCATGGTTTCGGCATTGGTGAAAGCGCTCGATGAATTTAAAATTCAATCGATGCTTTTGGCTCCTACAGGTCGTGCCGCAAAGGTGCTTTCTACCTATTCCGGAAAAAATGCCTACACCATTCATAAAAAAATATATCGTCAACAAGCCACAACCGATGGCATGAGTAGATTTTCTTTAGATAGAAACTTACATAAAGACACATTTTTTCTTGTTGATGAGGCATCAATGTTAGCAAATAATGGGGGCGATGCATCGATATTTGGTTCAGGTCGTGTGCTTGACGATCTATATCAATATGTATGTATGGGCAATAATTGCAAGCTCATCTTAATTGGAGATACGGCACAGCTTCCGCCAATAGGCATGGAGATTAGTCCCGCACTAGATGCTTCGGAACTTTCAATGTATGGAGTTGATGTGCATGAGGTAGAGCTTACTGAAGTAGTGCGCCAAGATAGTCAATCGGGTATTTTGTATAATGCCACAGCTCTGCGAGAATTGATTGCAGTGCAATATTTTTTTGGAGAATATTTCCCGATTGAACTCGATGGTTTTCCCGATGTGAAGCGCATTAGTGGAGGAGAACTTATCGATTTGGTATCGGCTTGTTACGATAAATATGGTGAACAAGGCACCATGGTGGTTACGCGCTCAAATAAGCGAGCCAATAAATTCAATCAAGGCATTCGTGCCACCGTGCTGTATAAAGAAGAGCAAATTACGACAGGCGATTTAATTATGGTGGTGAAGAATAATTATTTTTGGATGGCTGACGATGAAAAAGTAGATTTCATTGCCAATGGCGACACCGCAGAGATTGTGCGTATTGGTAAACGAGAAGAGCTTTATGGTTTTCATTTTGCCGATGTAACACTCCGATTTGCTGATTATGATGGTTTGGAAGTGGATTGTAAGATCTTACTCGATGCCTTAGATATTGAAACTGCAAGCTTAAGCTATGAAGATAACTTGCGTTTGTTTCATGCCGTTGCAGAAGATTATGCTGATATAAAAAGTAAGAAAAAGCGTTGGGAGCGCATTAAAGCCAATCCTCATTTCAATGCTTTGCAAGTTAAATTCGCTTATGCCGTAACTTGCCATAAAGCACAAGGTGGGCAATGGGATGCTGTGTTTATCGACCATGGCTATTTGCTTGAAGAAATGCTTAATGTAGAGTTTTTACGATGGTTATATACTGCCTTTACCCGTTCTGTAAAAGAACTCTATCTGGTGAATTTCAATAAAGAGTTCTTCGGAGAATAGATTTAAACAACGTTAATGCGCAAAAGAAAAGTCTTTTGCGCATTAACGTTGTTAGAGTGAGACTATATTTCAGAAGTCAATTCACCTAAATATATTTTTTCATCGGCTGATAAACCATTAGATAGTTCCTTGAAGCAGCGTTGATGATAAGCGTTTAGCCAGCTGATTTCAGAGGCATTGAGCAGTGAAATGTCAATCAATTGTTTGTCGATGGGGCAGAGGGTTAGTGTTTGAAATGATAGGAATTGTCCAAACTCGGAGCGTTTATCAAGCACAACGGCCATTGCGTTTTCAATGCGGATACCGTATTTGCCTTCTTTATATAGTCCGGGTTCATTTGATAGCACCATGCCGGGCTGCAAGGCAACGGGATTATATTGCTGACGAATACTTTGTGGTCCTTCGTGCACATTTAGGAAATAGCCAATGCCATGTCCTGTGCCGTGTCCGTAGTTTAGTCCATGCTGCCAAAGTGCTTGGCGAGCTAATACGTCGAGATTACACCCGGGAGTTCCTTCGGGGAATTTTACGCAGGAAAGGGCTATCATGCCTTTTAGTACGAGCGTGAAATCTCGTTTGGCTTCCTCCGACGGACTACCTACACCTACTGTGCGGGTAATGTCGGTAGTGCCATCGGGATACTGACCGCCAGAATCGAAAAGTAGCAAACCATCGCCCTCGATGTTGATGGCAGACTCTCTAGTTACAGCACGATGTACAATTGCTCCATTGGCATTGAAGCTCATGATAGGGTAGAAGCTATTGCCCATAAATCCTTCTTGCTCGGCGCGGAACTTATCGAGTACTTCCACAAGTTCATATTCATTACGGGTGGTTTCTTTGCCAATATTTTGATGTAGCCAATATAAAAACTTCACCATGGCTACACCATCGCGGCGCATGGCGTTTTGAATGTATGCAAGCTCGCATGTTTCTTTAATGGCTTTCATAGATTTCACTAGCGAATCATGATATTCAATAGAGAACATAGGATCGATGAGTAGATCGATTTTTTCGTCGAAATCAGTATTGGTGGAGAAACTGATTCTTGTTGAAATGTAAGGATCGAAACTCACGGGGCATGACTGTGAATCCGCATTTATTGAGAGAAAGCTGTTGTACAGTTGTTTGGGGTCGTTGTAGTCGCCAATATCAATGCCTTCGTTGCGCAATTTCGTTTCAAGCGTCTTGCTCAAACACCCTTTTTGTACGAAAAGAACTGTTTGGTCGGTGTCGATAAGGGCGTAGGCAAGAAACACCGGGTTGTAAGCAATGTCGCTACCCCTTAAATTGAATGTCCACGCAACTTCATCAAGCGAGGTAAGGAATATGCCGAAACTGCTCGAATCAAAAGTGTAATGCTCTTTAATCGCCGCTATTTTTTGAGTTCTACTAGTGCCACAAAATTGATCCTCATGCTCTATGATGGGGTTACTGGGGAGTGCAGGGCGATTCTTCCATGCTTGATTTAGGCAGTTCATACCATCGATGAAGCGGAAGGGGAGTGAAAACTCCATTTCATCATCTGTTTCATCCCAATCTTCGACAAATTGATTGTATTCCTGCACCATGAGGCATGAAAGATCAGTAGCTACTTGTCCTTCGTCAAGTTCGTTGCATAGCCATTCCGCATGAGTTTCTGCATCTACATGAAGTTTTTGCAACTCGATGCCTGTGCCTTTTAGTTCTTCCTCTGCTTGAATAAAATAGCGTGAATCGGTCCATAATGCAGCGTTTTCGTGTGTTACGATGAGTGTAGCTGCCGAGCCTGTAAAGCCGCTGAAGTAGGGAATAGATTTCCAATGATCGGCTAGATATTCGCTGTGGTGAGGGTCGGTGCCTGAAAAGTAAAAAGCATTGGCATTAATTTTCTGCATCTCTTTGCGCAAGAGTGCAAGGCGTTGAGTTATTTCTTTGTTCATGGGAGTGGATTATTAAATGTTAGATTATCAGATGTGCGATGATATTTTCGCAGAGAACTAAAAATCGATTGACTCTTTCAGTTTTAAAATTGTATTTCGGGTTGATTGAAAAGCAAGTTCCTCGAGGGGTATATCTTCAAGGTTCCAATATCCAAACGAAGCAACATCGTCCATGGCAGTAAATTGATGTGATTTTAATTTTACTAGGAAGGTAGCATCGAGGGTGTGTATGGTAAGTCCAGAGTAGGCATATTGATTGGGAAAGCTGTCGAGGTATTGCACTTCGAGCACTTCGGCATTCAACTCCTCTTTTAGTTCGCGGGCTAAAGCCACGGTGGCACTTTCGTGGAACTCCACAAATCCCCCGGGTAAATCTAATTTACCTTTTTCAGGATTAAAAGCACGCCGAGTGAGTAGCACCTGATTGCGATCGTTTAATATAATGGCTGTAACGGCCGATGCCACGTTCAAATAGAATTCAAATTGGCAATCGGCACACTTCATTGATCGATCGCCAGAGGGGGAGAACTCTGGTGAACCACAGCGAGGACAATAACGAAAAGTTTGTGTTAGATTATTCATATTCCAAATGTAGGAATTAATGACTAATAGCGAGGCTTCTCTGTTGAAATTTTAAATTTTGGATAGCGTTAGAGAAATCGCATTTGAAAATTTGCTGAATATTAATGGAATCTAAGTGCTGATTTTTTTCTCTGCTAATTTCAGTGAGGTGCTTCAGTGAAGCCAAAAAGCACTTCAATCTTCTATAATTAGCACGGTCAACATTAATAATGGTATCTTTCAATGCGACCTTCTTAAATAGAAGTATTCGGAGAACTGTGTGTAGGTGTTATTTGTTTTTGAAGAATATTTTCAGGGTGAAAATTTTGCAATAATACGGGTTAAAGTAGTACTTTAGCAGATTATAACTTTAAAATATTCATCATATGTTGGCACGTAAGCAAACAATATTGTTTTCCATTCTTTCTATACTCCTTTTTTCATTCTCCGCACAAGCACGCATTAAGCTACCGGCTTTGGTGAGCTCAAACATGGTTTTGCAGCGCGATGCTAATATTAATCTTTGGGGGAAAAGTTTGCCCAATGAAATAGTGGCACTAGAGTGTTCGTGGCTAAATGGTATGGTGGAAACGCAGGCCGACAGCACGGGGAGATGGAAGGTGCAGGTAAGAACAACAAAGTCGAAGAACAAGCAAACTATAAAAATTATTGACAAAGAATCGGTAGTGAAGCTCGAAAATATACTTTTTGGTGAAGTGTGGTTGTGCAGCGGACAATCTAATATGGAATGCACCATGAGTGGCTACTACAATCAACCTGTTTTGGGTAAAAATGAAGCGTTGCTTGAAGCTCGAAATCCTAATTTGCGATTGTTTACGGTAAAGAAGGAGGCCGCAAAGCAACCACTCGAAAAACTAAAGTCATTTGAACCATGGGTGGAAGCCGGCATGGAATCGGTGAGTAATTTTAGTGCCACGGCTTATTTCTTCGGAGAACAACTCCAAAAGCAACTTCAAGTGCCTGTGGGGCTTATTGTGAGCGCTTGGGGTGGTAGTGCCATTGAACCATGGATAAGCGAGGAGGCTTTGGACGATCGCATGATTCAATTGAGCGATTACCCCGAAAAGACCTCGAAAAATCGCACCAATACTTTATTATATAATGCCATGATTAATCCGATTGTAAATTATACAATAAAAGGGGTATTGTGGTATCAAGGAGAGTCGAACCGACATAATCCGCTTGACTATGCCCAGTTGCAGCAGTGCATGGTGAAGGATTGGCGCAGTAGGTGGCAGCAAGGGGATTTCCCCTTCTACTATGTGCAGATTTCTCCGTATAATTACAATGATTTAACGGCTTTTTCGAGCTATAGCAACACTGCCTATGTGCGCGAGCAGCAATTGATAGCACTCGATTCGATACCGAAATCGGGCATGGTTGTTACGCTTGATAATGGTGAGGAAAATTGCATTCACCCAGCCAACAAAAAGCTAGTAGCTACACGTTTGCTTTATCAGGCATTGAATAAAACCTATGGTTTTTCGTCGATCGACTGTGAGGGTCCGAAATATACACATCTAGAAACTCAAGATAACAACTTGTTGGTGTATTTTGATCATATTGAAAATGGAATGTATTCTCCCTCTGGCTTAGCTAATTTTGAGGTTGCGGGCGAAGACAAGGTGTTTTATCCAGCAGAAGCTAAATTTAAAAGCAGAAAGCCTTACCTTGTTTTGCATAGCGATAAGGTGGCAAACCCTGTGGCGGTGCGCTATTGTTGGAGTAACTGGTGCGTAGGTTCGTTGTATGATACAAATGGAAATCCAGCCTCGTCATTTCGTTCCGACAAGTGGGATGATGCAGTGCGTGCTGAAGAGTAAAATATGTTGAAGACAGCACAAAAGGCAGTTGAATCTATTTGCTTTGAAATAAATCCGTTGCTGAAAGCTTATTGGAAACTCAGGTTATCCATTCATTTTTTATCTTTGCCCAAATTATGAACGATAGAGAAAGACTACAGCAAAAGCAAGAAGCTTTCATTCAATCGCTACCCGAGAATTTTTGTATTCTTGAAGAAGCTATTGATGTGGAAGTGCAGCACGAATATTTTGAGTTTGGTAAGAATTTGGAAGGGCTAACCGATGAAGTGGGAATTTCAACCATGCTACAGTGTTTGGAAGATGAAAATCCCGAGCAGCATCAATTGGCATTAAATCGATTGGCAAAAACTGAAATTCCCGAGGTTTACCAAGTGATTGTGAACTATAGAGAGCGGTGCACGAATAAAAAAATGAAAGCTTGGGCAACACTAGCCATGCAAGAAAGTCGCATGGTGCTGGCAAGCGATTTGTTGAGCGAAGAACATCCGGTGTTTATTTCTACAGGGTTAGGAGGGAAGAAACAAAGCATTCGTTTTTTTATGGTGATTTTGCTGAAAGATTCTACGGCAAGCTACACCCAAGTGCAGAAGAAGTTAGTGCGCACAGAACTCGATTTTCAGCTAAAAGAAAATGGGGGAGAGCTAGAGCGAATGCGCTTTGTGGAAAGCTTTGGTATTTGCTCTTTTTTGTATCCGCTTAAACAACGACTTCAGCCCCTTATTTACAATGTTATGGAGGAGTGCAATCAATATGGCGATTTCTTGCGAGAAGAATTGATTGTTACTAATGTGCGGAAGCTTCATTTGCGAGAGATACGCCAATTTGTGAAAGATGCTAAGGAACAAGAGTAGCGATGCGAAAAGGTTTCAGGAAAGATAAATTAAGAAAACAACAATACATACTCGATAAATAAAATAACACGGTGACTAAAAAATACCTTTCAGATTTGGAAATTGCTAAAGAAGCAAAAATGCTTCACATTAGCGAAATAGCTAGCCAGCTAGGTTTGGGCGATGATGATATTGAACTATACGGAAAATATAAAGCCAAAATAAATCTTCAAGTGCTCGATCGTTTACAGGCACAAGAAAACGGTAAAGTTGTTTTGGTAACAGCAATCAACCCCACGCCAGCGGGCGAAGGAAAATCAACTACTTCGGTAGGTTTAGGTCAAGCATTTTCAAAACTAGGTAAGAATGCCATTGTTGCTTTGCGCGAACCCTCGTTTGGTCCTGTTATGGGTGTGAAAGGTGGAGCAGCAGGCGGTGGTTATGCCCAAGTGATGCCTATGGACGATATTAATTTGCACTTTACAGGCGATATTCACGCTATAACAGCTGCAACAAATGCCATAGCAGCCATGCTCGATAATCATTTGCATCAGGGTAATGTGCTTCATATCGACCCTCGACGTATTGTGTGGAAGCGTGCTATTGATATGAACGACCGCGCGCTTCGAAATGTTACCATTGGTTTGGGAGGCCATGTTAATGGAATTCCTCGCGAAGACCACTTCCAAATTACGGTGGCTTCTGAAATTATGGCTGTGTTCTGTTTGGCAACTAGCCTGAGCGATTTGCAACAGCGAATAGGGCGCATTGTGGTGGCTTATACCTATGCAAGAGATCCTATTACGGTGAAAGATATTGAAGCCGATGGCGTATGTGCGCTTATTTTGCGCGATGCACTAGCTCCAAACTTGGTGCAAACGCTCGAAAACACTCCTGCACTTATTCATGGAGGTCCTTTTGCGAATATAGCGCATGGTTGTAACTCAATTATTGCTACCAACATGGGGCGAAAGTTAGTAGATTATGTAATTACAGAAGCAGGATTTGGTGCCGACTTAGGTGCTGAAAAATTCTTGAATATTAAAGCACGTATTGCCGACATTAAGCCGAGTGCCGTGGTGGTGGTAGCCACTATTAGAGCCTTGAAAATGCACGGAGGTGTAAAAAAAGATGAGCTTAATGCTGAAAATGTGTCAGCTTTGGTTGATGGCATTCAGAATCTACAAAAACATATTGAAACCGTTCAGGCATTCGGATTGCCTTATGTGGTTGCTATCAATAAGTTTATTACCGACACTACCGATGAAGTGGCAGCCCTTCATGCTTGGGCAGAGCAGCACAATCACCCTGTGGCTATTAGCGAGGTGTGGGAACACGGTGGCGATGGCGGAATAGCAGTGGCTGAAGAAGTGCTTAAGCAAATAGAGCAAGCGCCAAACACTTTTGCGCATCTTTACGATTTGGAAGATTCTATTGAAGATAAAATCAACACCATTGCTCGTGTGGCTTATGGAGCTAGTGGGGTAGAATTTTCGACTTTAGCAAAACAACAGTTAAACACGATTAAGAAAAAAGGTTGGGACAAGCTAGCGGTGTGTATGGCAAAAACGCCCGTGTCGTTGAGCGATGATGCGAAGCTGTTGGGTCGCCCGAAAGATTTTGTTATTAGTATTCGAGAACTTACCCCATCGGTGGGAGCGGGTTTTATTGTGGCATTAACAAGCGATGTAATGACCATGCCCGGATTGCCAGCTAAACCCTCGGCTAACTTCATGGGAGTAGCAGAAGATGGATCGGCAATAGGATTGTTTTAAAACGAAAGTTAGTTGTTAGCTGTTGGATTGTGCAATAGATAACAACTAGCCACATGGTGCTTTCAAGCCAATGAAATAACATGATTCAAATATATTGACGCTGCAATTTCACATTTTGCAGGGTCACACTAAAAACTACAAAAAGATGAAAACAATTAATCTCGCATTGCAGGTTCTTCCTCAAGCTGATGGGCAGCACACTTATGATTTGGTTGATAGAGCCATTGAAATTATTGCAGCTTCGGGCTTGAAATATAAAGTTTGTCCTTTTGAAACCGTTATGGAGGGAACTTTCGATGAAGTGATGGCTGTGGTGAAAAAAGTGCATGAAAGATTAGAAGAAGTTGGCACCGAAACGCTTATGACCTATGTCAAAATGCAAACCAACTTTCAGAACGATGTGACAATTGAGGATAAAATGGAAAAATATTGATTTTTTTTTGCATAGCTATTGTGGGTTTAGAAAAAAGGGCTACATTTGCATCGTCTTAGAAAGATAATGACTCCGTAGCTTAATGGATAGAGCACTTGGTTACGGCCCAAGAGGTTGCAGGTTCGACTCCTGCCGGGGTCACTTTTTATTTCTCTAAAACAACACATAACAAATGACTTCGTAGCTTAATGGATAGAGCACTTGGTTACGGCCCAAGAGGTTGCAGGTTCGACTCCTGCCGAGGTCACAAACTCCAACTGGTAACAGTTGGAGTTTTGTTTTTTTTAGGACTTTCTCAATTCCCAAAATTTTGCTGAGCTATCTTTTTTTTGCAATAGTTTTATTTCGTGCAACAATTGAAAATTATAATTTGTTATATTTAGAACGTAACATAACTATTAATTGAAAAACCGATGAGGCGCCTAAAAATAAACCCCAAAATAACCAATAAAGATAGTGTATCGCTAGAAAAATATTTGCAAGATGTGAGCCGAGAAGATATGATTAATATAGAAGAGGAAACAGAGCTTGCACAGCGCATAAGAAATGGAGATGCCGAGGCGTTGAGTAAGTTGGTGCGGGCAAATTTGCGTTTTGTCGTTTCGGTGGCTAAGCAATATCAAAATAGTGGACTCCCTTTGCCCGACTTAATCAATGAAGGGAACTTGGGGCTAATTAAGGCGGCGCAACGATTTGATGAAACCAAGGGTTTTAAATTTATTTCATATGCTGTGTGGTGGATTAGGCAGAGCATCATGCAGGCGTTGGCTAACCAAGGGCGTTTGGTGCGTCTGCCGGTGAACAAATCGGTTATTGCAAACAAAATTAGTAGAGCATCGAGCCGACTAGAGCAAGAGTTGGAGCGTGAACCTTCGGCAGAAGAAATAGCCGATGCTGTGGAGAGCACTCCCGAACTGGCTAAAGACCTCATGCGTGCAAGCAATCAGCCTGTTTCTATGGATGCCTCTTTTAGCGACGATGATTTTACAATGTATGATACGCTCAGAAATGACAGAGAGAAGCAGCCCGATGAAGACCTTATTAACAATTCGCTGCACGATGAGTTGATGCGTATTTTATCGCAACTCGATGAGCGAGAATCCACCATTCTTCAATATTATTTTGGTTTACATGGCGAAAAGCCCCTTACTCTAGAGGAAATTGGCAAAAAAGTAAATCTCACCAAAGAGCGCGTGCGTCAAATTAAAGACCGCTCACTGCGCCGATTGAAAATAAAATCGAAGCAAGAGTTGCTACGTATTTATTTCAGTTGATTTTTTAAAACAAAGTTTACAAAGCTTGCTCAGAATATAGATTTTAAAACATTAACACCGTGTTATTCGTCTTTTTTGTATTTTTAACCTACAAATTTAAATACACCAACGATGAATAAACAACTCAAAACAACTTATCTTTTGATTGCCATTTTTGTATTGGCAATTCTTTTTTTCTTTGGAAGTAGTATGTTTTTTACACTTCAACCGGGCGAGCGAGCCGTGGTGTTTAAGCCCTTTGCTAGCGGCTTAGATAAAGAACAAGTCTATACGCCCGGATTCCATGTAATTGCGCCTTGGAATGATTTTATCGTGTATGACGTGAAAGAGCAGAAACGAGAAGAAACCATGAATGTGCTCGATAAAAATGGACTTTCTATTAGTGTTGATATTTCGGTTCGATTTCACCCCACTTACGCTAAAATTGGAGATTTGCATGAAGTATTTGGGCGAAATTACATCGACCAATTAGTGGTGCCAGAGGTGCGTTCTATGGTGCGTCAAGTTTGTGGTAGATATTCGGCAGAAGAAATTTACTCAACCAAAAGAAGTGAGGTAGAGGAATCTATTATTAGCGAAACGCAAAAAACGCTGCGTTCGGAAAATGTAGATATGACCGCCTTACTCATTCGTGCCATTAATCTGCCCGACCAAATTCGAGTGGCTATTGAAAATAAATTGAAGCAAGAGCAAGAAGCTTTGGCCTATCAGTTCCGCTTGGAACGCGAAAAATCAGAAGCTGAGCGCAAGCGAATTGAAGCCGAAGGTATTGCAAAATACAACACCATTGTTAACTCGTCGTTGTCGGACAAAGTGTTGAAACAAAGAGGGATAGATGCTACAATTGAATTGGCAAAATCTCCCAATGCTAAAGTTGTGGTAGTTGGTGGCGACGATGGTCTGCCACTAATTCTAGGCAACAACTAAATCTCTCCATATATTCTGCATTGCCGCCAAAGTTTAAGTTAGTGGCAATGCGGATTATTAAACCCTTCCTCATGCAATCATTTTGTAAATTTAGTCTCCGTTTACTGGGCTGGAAGGCCATGTCGCCTGTCATGCCAGAAAAAAAAGCTATCATTATTGGAATGCCACACACGAGCGCTTGGGATTTTGTGATCTCATGGCTTTACTACACCTCGGTAGGGGGCATTGCTCATGTGGTGATTAAAAAAGAATTTTTCTTTTGGCCAGTGGGGCATTTCTTGCGTAAAGCAGGGTGCATTGCTATCGACCGTTCGAAAGGGGCGCCCATTGTTCGCCAGATAATTGAAGCGATGAATGAAGCCGATGATGTTTTCCACTTGGCAATGACACCAGAGGGTACTCGCGAAAAAACCACGCGATGGAAAGGCGGATTTCACACCATTGCACGCGCAACAGGAGCTACAGTTTACTTAGGATATTTCGATTTTGGCAAAAAAGAAATTGGCTGGTATGAGCCATTTGAACTTAGCAATGATGCTCAGGTTGACATTAAGCGAATGAAGGCCTTTTATCGTACTACGAATATTACGGGAAAATATCCCGAGAGATTCACTTTTGAAGATTAGTGGGACGGGGGATGGTGCATACCAACCCCGAACAGCCATTTTAAATCTCTTTAATCACACGGTAAGGATTGCTAAAGGCTAGCACGTCGTTTGGAATGTCGCTTGAAACCACACTCCTGGCACTAATTACCGTGTTGTCGCCAATTGTTACCCCGGTAAGTACCACCACATTTCCGCCAATCCACACATTGTTGCCCACTGCAATAGGTTGTGCATATTCCTTCAGCCATTTGTAGTACTCTTCCGCATTTAGGGGGTGCCCCACAGTGTAGAATCAGCAATTGGGGGCTACAAAAACATGATTTCCAAAGGTAATTTTGCCGCAATCGAGCATAGAGCAATTGTGATTAGCGAAAAAAATCGCCAATTTCAATATTGCTTCCGTTATCGCAAAAGAAATCAGATTGAATTTTTACATTTTCGCCTATCTTTCCTAAAATAGAACGCAGTTTGTGTTCTCGTTCTTGCTCGTTGTCGGGATGAATTTGGTTATATTCGTGGCACAAGGCCTTGTAGGTCTTTAATTACGATAGGAGTTATTGGTCGGTTGTGTCGGCTAAAATTCCGCTCAACAATTTTTCTTTTTCTGTCAGCATCAGGTGTTTTTCGTTTAATCAAATGCTGATAAAAGTAGATATTATTATCTCACTAACCACGCTTTGGTTGCGCTTATTGTAGAAAAAATCTTTATTTCAGCCGTTTTTACATTGTTCACAATGTAGAATAGTCGGGCAGTAGAATGTGGGGTAGTAACCACAATGGCAATTTTGCTATCTTTAAATATAGCAGGATTTTTTTCATAGAATCTGGCGTGCAAACGGCATCTTTGGGTTGATTCTTCGTAATGCACAGTTGTGTTGTCAACTAAAAACAGATGCTCTCCTCCGTTCAATTCATACTCTTCTTTTAGTTCTTCCCAGAATTTTTCTATTTGTTCGAGTTTGGTTTCTCCTTCCCATTTAATTCTGTAAAAATTTTCGTCTGGATTATAGGTGAAATTTAAGTCTAACATTTTATTCCCTCCTTCATTTGTATGTGCAAAAGTATTTGAAATTACAAAATATTCATTCATTTTATTCGAAAATGTAGTTTAATAATATTGATGGGCAATAAATATTATCAATATATATGAGGAATATAGCAAAGCAAATAATTGTTTTTTGCGACTGAAATTGGGAGATGGGGGCTTTTTTGGGGAGGGGTATCTTGCTGCTTGCTGAGCTGGTGAAATGTGGAAATATAAGAAGGAGAGTTGTTGAAAGATGCAACTCACAGGCATTGCTTGTTAGTTTGCTAAGGAGGCAACCGGGGCGGTAAATTAGAAATGTTGAAGAAATGAAGCTTCAACCCACAAGCTATTTAATTCCGCTAGTGATTTCAAATACGGTGCTTTTTTCATCAATTGCCATAATTTTATGCCGATTGATGAAAAAAAGTCGATACTTTTAACCATATTTGAAAAAATCTTGTGCAGAAAGCCCAGTTGAAACTCTGGTTTTATATAGTTGTTGGTTTATATCATGCGTAGTCTCACGTTATTTATAATTTATTTTAGCTTCATTAGTCATAGTCTTTCAGCTAAGGCTCAAACTGTTTCGAGGGATAAAAAGCACATTGAAAAACTCAACAAAGACATCGAACGACTCAGAAAAGAGCGCGAAGATATTGTTCTTTCCGACAGCCTCATTCAGGCACTTTCGCAAAAGAAACTCCCTCGTTTGGTTTATGAAGCCATTGTGGAAGAACAAAACGAAAAAACAAAAAACAATGTAGAAGATGAAAAGCGTTTGGCTCAATATCGAGAGATTGATCTTCTGAAAGGAAAACGAATAGCCAAAATACACATTGTGCCACTGCAAGCGTGGGGAGCTCTTATTTCCGACACCACCAAAACAGTGCGCAATGAAGCAGAGCGTATTTTAAACAACACCAGCAGGAAAACACGCAGCCAAACCATTAACCGAAGTTTGTTTGTGGAAGAAGGTGAGTTGCTCGATCCGGAGCGTATTTTAGATAATGAGCGTGTGCTGCGTACGCTTCCTTTCATTCGCGATGCGCTGATTTTGGCAGAACCTTCGCCCACCGATACCAACGAGGTGTATCTCACCGTAATGACTAAAGATGTGTTTCCTTATGGGGTGAGCGGAAGTTACAGCAGTTTAAGTAAATGGACAGCCAGTGTGTACAATAAAAATATGTTTGGACAAGGGCATGAATTAGAGCTAAGCTATATTCATAATGCCAAAGCAGATTTGAGCGAGGGTTACGACCTACAATATGAAATTCACAACTTCACGGGCACCTATGCCGACTTTAAAATAGGTTATACCCAGAGCTATAAACAAGAAGGATTTAACGCAACATTAGACCGCCCATTCCTCCGTACTGATACCAAATGGGGTGGCTCGGTGAAATATTATCGCTATTGGAATAGCGACAATTTGTATGATTCGCCCTACGATTTAAACGGATTTCGAATAAATTATTCCACCTTCGATTCTTGGGTAGGCTATGCCTTTGAACTCCCCAATGGAGGGATGCTTGGAGAAAAGCAATTGGTTGTTTCGGGAAGATACCGAAAGATCGATTTTTTCGATCGTCCGCTAGCAGGCAATGATGGTAATCAGGTTTATGCCAATTCGAACCTCATACTCGGAAGTGTGAGCTTTGCCAACAGATACTACATTCGCGATAACCTCATTCGAGGATTTGGGGCCACTGAAGATATGCCAAGGGGCTATTTTCATGAGCTCGTGGTGGGCTACGATGATAATGAATTCATAGAAAGATGCTATGCTCATCTTTTCCTTTCGACGGGAGATTTGGTGAAATATCGCTCGTCGTATTTATATCTGTCGGCTGGAGTTGGTACATTCTTCAATTCGCGAAAAATGGAACAAGGCGAAATTCAATTTCAGGTGAACTACATTAGTAAGCAACTGCGACTATTAAATAGGAGTATGCGATATTTTGTCGATTTGTCTTACTTGAACGGCATTAACCGATTCGATCAAGAATATATTACCATTAATAACGATTATGGCATTCGAGGTTTTGGCAGCAATGAAGTGAACGGGCAAAAACGATTAGCCCTTAAAACAGAAACGGAAATCTATTTGAAGCGGAAAATACTTGGGTTTAGTATTTCCACCTTTTCGGTGCTTGATATTGGCATTATTGGGCGCAAACAAGAACCCATTTTTACGCAAGACTATTATGCTGGAATTGGCGGAGGCATTCGCTTGCGGAATGATAATCTCATCTTTGGAACGCTTCAAATCCGCCTGATGTGCTACCCCAAACACCCGAGCGATCAATCGCTCTTTGGATTCCAATTCCGCGAAGGCGATGTGAAAATTCCGTATGATTTCCAACCAAGAATGCCTCAACCGCTAGAATATCGATAGTGAAAGGGTAGGGCATCTTCCTCGGTGAGTGTAAATAGAGCAGCTAATCTTTCTAAAACGTTAAAACTAAGAAAGTTTGCAGAAAAGCATTGTCATACGAAACAATAGTTATATATTTGCACCGCGTTAAGCCCCATAAGGGTAAAACAACATAAAGTCTAATTTAGTAAAGTATTAATTAACAAAAAGATGGTAGATCAAAACCAAAACGTAGCTGATTTCGATTGGGCTGCATTGGAAGCTGAAGACCTAGGTTTCGCAGGTCAAACAGGTTCAGAATTTGAGCAAATGTACAACAACACGTTGAACACTGTTCAAGAAAAAGAAGTAAAAGAAGGTACTGTAGTTTCAATGAACAAACGCGAAGTTGTTGTAAACATTGACTACAAATCAGATGGTATCGTTTCTTTGAACGAATTCCGTTATAACCCAGACTTAAAAGTGGGTGACACTGTAGAGGTTTACATTGAAAACCTTGAAGACAAAAAAGGACAAATGATTTTGTCACACAAAAAAGCTCGTGCATTGCGCTCTTGGGATCGTATCAACGAAGCTTTGGAGAATGACGAAATCATCAAAGGATATATCAAATGCCGCACTAAAGGTGGTATGATCGTTGATGTGTTTGGTTTAGAAGCATTCTTGCCAGGTTCACAAATCGACGTTAAACCTATCCGCGATTACGATATGTACGTGGGTAAAACAATGGAATTCAAAGTGGTTAAAATTAACCAAGAGTTCCGAAACGTTGTGGTTTCTCACAAAGCTCTTATTGAAGCTGAGTTGGAACAACAAAAGAAAGAAATTATTTCGAAATTGGAAAAAGGACAAGTGCTTGAGGGTACGGTTAAAAACATTACTTCATACGGTGTATTCATCGACTTGGGTGGTGTTGACGGTCTTATCCACATCACCGACCTTAGCTGGGGTCGTATTTCTCACCCAAGTGAAATCGTTGAGTTGGATCAAAAACTTAACGTGGTTATCTTGGACTTCGACAACGAGAAAAAACGTATCGCTTTGGGCTTGAAACAACTTTCTGCTCATCCATGGGATAACCTAGATGGTGAAGTTAAAGTTGGTGATACTGTTAAAGGTAGAGTTGTTGTTATGGCTGACTACGGTGCATTCATCGAGATTGCTCCAGGCGTAGAAGGTTTGATCCACGTTTCAGAAATGAGCTGGAGCCAACACTTGCGTTCTGCTCAAGACTTCTTGAAAGTAGGCGACGAAATCGATGCTCAAATCTTGACTCTAGACCGTGAAGAACGTAAAATGTCATTGGGTATCAAACAATTGAAACAAGATCCTTGGGGTGATATCGACACTCGCTTTGCTGTTAACTCAAAACACACAGCTCGCGTGCGTAACTTCACTAACTTCGGTGTATTCGTAGAAATCGAAGAAGGTGTTGATGGTTTGATTCATATTTCAGACCTTTCTTGGACTAAGAAAATCAAACACCCATCAGAATTTACTTCAATCGGTGCTGAAATCGAAGTAGTAGTACTTGATATCGATAAAGACAACCGTCGTTTGAGCCTTGGTCACAAACAATTGGAAGAAAACCCATGGGATGTATTTGAAACAATTTTCTCTGTAGGTTCAGTACACGAAGGTACTATCGTTGACTTGTTCGACAAAGGTGCTACTATCGCTCTTCCTTACGGTGTTGAAGGTTTCGCAACTCCTCGTCACCTAGTGAAAGAAGACGGTGCTCAAGCCAAAGCAGATGAAAAACTAGACTTCAAAGTAATCGAATTCTCTAAATCAGCAAAACGTATCATTTTGTCGCACTCTCGCACATTCGAAGATGACCAACGTGCAGCAGATGAGGCAGAAAAAACAGCAGAAGAAAAATCAACTAAAAAAGCAGTGAAAGCTGTAAAAGAGAATGTTGAAAAAACAACTCTAGGTGATATTTCTGAATTGGCTGCATTGAAATCTCAAATGGAAGCTGAAGAAAACAAAGGAAAATAATTAAACAGGCTTCATGCAAGCTCCATTTAATTTAACCATACTCGGAAGTAGTGCAGCAGTGCCTACTTCCGAAAAATTTCCAACCGCTCAAGTGCTCAATGCGCTTGGGCGGTTGTTTTTGATTGATTGTGGTGAAGGAACCCAATACCAGCTTCGTGTGAATGGCATTAGTCCAATGCGCATTGACCATATACTTATTTCTCACCTTCATGGCGATCATTTCTTTGGCTTGATAGGCTTGTTGTCTACCATGTCGCTATTGGGGCGAAGTAAAGATTTACATCTTTACGCACACTCGCAAATTAAAGAATACATCGATTTTCACACCTCCTTTCTTGATCAAGGGGAGTTAAGCTTTAAAGTCGTATATCATCCCTTGAGCTTCAAAAGTTCGCAAGTTATCTTTGAGAACAAAAAGCTTGTTGTGCGATCTTTTCCATTAAAACATAGTATTCCCACGTGTGGATTCAGATTTGATGAAAAGGCAAAGTCAGCCAATATAATTAAAGAGCAAATAGCTCGCTATGAAATTCCATTGCGAGAGATAAAGTATATTAAAGATGGGTCCGACTTCATTTGCGCTAATGGGCAACGCATTCCCAATGAAAAGCTTGTGATTCCACCAGCAGTACCCCGATCTTATGCCTATTGTTCCGACACGGCATATTATCCGGCTATAGAGGGCGAAATAAAAGAAGTGAATTTACTTTATCATGAAGCTACCTTCATAGAAAAAGATAAGCTGAAAGCCGTAAGCACAAGGCATTCAACAGCCTTAGAGGCTGCACAAATGGCTCAAACGGCAGAATGTGGGAAATTGCTTATTGGGCATTTTTCAGCCCGATATTCTCGTGTGCAGTTGTTGCTTGATGAAGCCAAAAGTGTTTTTCCAAACACGCATGAGGCAAAAGAAAACACCAAATGGCACCTATGAACAGAACTTGCATTTGTGCGGACGCGAGAAGTTTGAGTAGCCACAATTCCAGAGCTTACAAAGTTATTGTATAAAAAAATAGCCCAAAATATTACTTTGGGCTATTTTAAATTTGAGTGTTTCTAACTAGAAAGTCACACTTTTGCCATTTAGTGTAAAGTGGCTGAACTGTGCAGTGGCAGACACTGATGTCGATGCACTGCTCACAGCTAAACCAATGTAGCCCGTTTCTGGCAGGTCTGCAATGGTGATTGTTCTTGCAGAACCATAAGTTACTCCGCCATCAAGCGAATAGTACAGATTGATTACATTTCCAATACGCTCTACTTTTAACATCCCCTTCGAACCATCATTACCACTTGGAGCATGCATACTTCCTCGGTTAGCACTAGAAACTTCGGTATCACGAGTTGAACGATAGTATGCTCCTGCAGGACCTTGCGCAGCCATGCCGTGTAAGAGTAAAGTGTCTTCTTTGGTGAAGTCGGGTGTAAACATCAAACCGGCTAGCGATTGGTTGCTTGTGCTTGCTGTTTCATAGGAATCAACCACCACGGTTGCCACAAAATCGCCTGTTACTTCACGATAATAACTACCAAATGATTGACCAGAACCTTCAAACTTACCTACTGCAGTCATGCTGAGTATGCCACCTGCTACCGAAGAAGTGTACTCAGATCCGTTGTTGGCATAGGCAGTCCAATCTGCATTAGGCTCTGGATCGGTTTCAGTTTCAGGATCAGTTTCGGGATCAGTTTCGGGGTCAGGGTCGACAGCTGTTTCTTCGGTTGAGAACTTAATGTTTTCATCATTGAGCATGAAGTTGCTAAATTGGGCTTTGGCCGTTGCGCTTGAAGAACCACTGTTCACAGCTAAACCTATATAAAGCGTTTCTGGAAGATCGGCAACAAACGTCGCATCTTTTGCCGAGCCGAAACTTTCGCCATTATCGAGTGAATAATATAAGTTGACGAGATTTCCGATGCGCTCTACTTTTACCACTGGACTTGCACCTTCCATCACATTGCTTGGAGCATTCAATCCCCCACGTCCGGCATTCGCTACATCCACACGAGTGGAGCGAGCTATTCCGGCACCACTATTTGCAGCCATAGCGTGCAAGAAGTTTGTCCCTTTTTGATTGAAATCAGGTGTCAACATCAATCCAGCCATCGATTGGTTGCTTGTGCTTGCTGTTTCATAAGAATCAATCACCACAGTTGCCACAAAATCGCCTGTTACTTCGCGATAGACATAGCCGAATGTTTGTGCTCCACTTTCAAACTTGCCATTTGATTCCACAGTGAGTGTGTTGATTGTAGCATTCACGGTAGCATTGGCACTATTATAAGCCAACCACGACCAACCGTTGGTCAACTCTGTGGTGGGTTGTTCCTCAGGGTCGGTTTCAGGGTCGGTACTATCGGGTGTGTAACCGCCATTATTTACATCAATTGGTGCTGTGGAGAATTGCGAAAGCTTGCCTGTTCCAGCGCCTGAAGGCACGATAGATTTTACTTGTTCAGAATCATCTACTACATACTCGTAGTTAGGTTTGAAATCGGCATACACATATGATGTAGCATTAGCAGTACCACCATAGGAAGGATATTCCACATTGGTGAAGACATAGGGATCATTGGCATTTGAAGGGATATTGGTATAGGTATTTTCTTGCTCAAAGGCATAGCCCGCCACCGAGCCAGTAAGGTTCGACACCATGCTGCTACCACTTGGTTTTGCTGGATAAGTACAAATGTCGATTGGCAAGCGTACAGCATCAAAGTTGTTGTATTCCACGAGCACCATTGCACCATAGGCACTTCCCACACCATAGGTTGACACTTGGTTGTAGAAGTTGTTATACACGTGAGCTTTTCCGAAGCGCACGCGAGGGTGGCGAGAGCTTGAAAGATCGTAATAGTTATGGTGGAAAGTAGCTGTAATTGCTACATCGTCGGTAGCTGAATTAGAGTGTCCTACTAAACATGATTTTTGTGTTTGAATGAAATGACACCAAGAAACAGTTACGCCATTAGTTGCATGTGTGATATCGCACGAACCATCTTCATAGTCTTTCGTTTGGTTGATTGATTCAAACGTACAGTGGTCAACCCACACGTTTTTCGATTCTTGCATCGAGATACCATCGGCACCATTGTCAGCCTTTGGCATTTTAATATAGACGTTTCTGATGATGATGTTTTCAGCTTCATTCACGAAGAAACCAATATTTTCCATTACAAAACCATCAACACCATAAATTGATATGTTGCTTGTGCGTTTGATGTCGAACCAAGGGCTACCAGAGTCGCGACCTTGATCTTTGGTGAATGTACCACTCAAATAAACGATTGCTGGAGTAGTGTCTTTTGCTTTCTCTCGCGCTTGTGTCCATTGGCGGAAGCAAGTACCATCGTTGAAGTGGAAAATGTTGGCTTCCGTAGCTCCCTCACCGCCAGTGGTGTTCTCGCCATATCCATAGAGTTTGTCGAGCTCAACATTTCCAACGCTTGGAATTTCAACTTCAGCACCCAATTGCACCACAGAAACTTTTTGTTCCAATGTGCCCGATGTGAAGGTGATGATAGCAGAGCGCATTTCGGTTGATTCATTAGCTGCAATGGCGAAAACTTCGGTTTCAATGCGAGTAGAACGAGTTTGTAAAGCTTTAGTTAGCCATGTTGCTCCCTCTTCAATTGTAAGGCTATATTCTTCCATGTTAGTTTCTAACTCAATGGAAAGATTTTGTGCTTCGCTAGTCACTTCGTGTATTTCTATAGCTTTTAACACAGCACCTTCAAATGCCACGGAGATAGCAGAGGTAGCCACTTTGTCTTCCACCAAGATATCTACTTTCGTGTTTTCATCAATAGCATTAATATCTGCCGAAGTTAATGTGATAACTCCCGAAGTATTGTCGGTTGCAGCCACGGTTGCACTTACCGAGGAATCAGAAGTCGTTGCGGTAACCACTGCAGTACCTACTACATTAGTTAATGTGTAGTTTACTGCTACGGGCACATCATTTTCTAAAATATGGCTTTCCAAAGAAAGTGAAATTTCAATTTTGTCAGCCATGGGCAACTGTAATTTGCCACCATGAGTGAAATAGAAAGAAGCATATTCTTTGCCCAACACCACTTCACTAATGAGCGAGCTATTTCCAGCTACCGCTTCGTTTAAATCCGACCAAGTTGAACCATTATCTACCGACACTTTCCACACATCGTCAACATTTGCCAATTGAGGTGTAGTGCTCGATACAGCTAACTTTGCGCCCGAAGCATTGGTTAACCAAGTTCCATTTGCAGTGGTCCAATAATATACACCGTCACTTTCGCCTAGTCCGATAGTTGGAGCAGCTATAGCATCATCGCCAAGATTGATGCTTAACTCAGTATTGTCGCTATAGGTTACTTCACATTTTGTGTTGGTGATAATTACCGCAGCAACTTTTTTGGTTGCTTTCGATTCTACGAGCGATTTAATGCCTGTGAGTTGTTCTTTAACCAATGCGTTTTTATCGATTCTTCCATCAGCAGGAGTTGATACGTCATCTTTACTACAGGCAGAGAAAGCCAATAACGCAATGCTCAATGCTACCGACAAAAGTTTTTTGCCGCTGAGCCTAGAGGAAATTCCTTGACGGTTATTTTTCTGTTTCTTCATGCTTTGTTAATTATTTGTGGGATTATTGTTAATACAACGCAAATAAAATAAAAAAACTATATCAAGTATTACAGTGAATGATGAATGTGTACATTTTTATTGATTTATTGAGAAATATTAACAAAGTGTAGCTATTTACAACTACTCACGCCAGCAGACATGAAATGCCGAGAGCAGGAGCAACGTTCAAGTTCCTTATCCTCGTCATTAGGTACACAAAAGACAGTGGAAAGACAACGTTTTACCCCTTCGCTAGTAACCTATTTAAATAAAACCTTTGAGTTTTTGTGGCATTTTGTTTTGACACTTCATTTGGTTGGGTGCATAATTTTCATGGCTCTATGTCGTTTGTAGTGGGTAATTAGCCCATCGTGCTTCAATCTTAATGATTGAGATTAATCCCCTACGGGAATAGTGGTGTGAATAGCTGCATGCTATTTAGATTAATCGCCTACGGCGAAGCATTTTCATGGCAAAAGACACAATTTGCGAGCCGCTTTGCCAAACATACTACCCACAACAAACAACATAGAGCCTTTTCTATCTAGTGCATTATCAAGATTTATTTCGCAATAAGGCGAAAAATAATTTTGACAACGTAGATTCTAGAATCTACGTCCTTGTTTTGAATCATTTTAAAAAAGAAAGTTATCTTTGTTCCCTGTAAAAACATAATAGAATCTTTGTGAGATTATCAGAAGTAAAAAACAACGACACAGTTGTCATCGTGAAGGTGTTGGGACACGGTTCTTTCCGTCGACGAATCATAGAAATGGGATTTGTGCGAGGGAAAGAAGTGCGCGTGGTTAAATCGACACTGTTGAATGGACCTGTGGAATATAAAATATTAGACTACAATGTAACCCTTCGCCGTTCGGAAGCCAGTCTAATAGAGGTAGTTTCGTTAGATAAGGCGAAAACTTTAGCACCCGATAGCTATGAGGGGGTATTCAGCAAGGAGTCGGTTATCGATTCAGCTATTGAAAAGGCAAAGGTGATAAACATTGGTTTAGTAGGTAATCCTAATTGTGGGAAAACAACTATTTTCAATCAGCTTTCGGGTTCAAAAGAGCACGTGGGGAATTATAGCGGTGTAACTGTAGATGCCAAAAAAGCATCATTCCGCAAGTTTGGCTATCGATTTAACTTGGTGGATTTACCGGGCACATATTCGCTTACAGCCTATTCTTCAGAAGAAATTTTTGTGCGTAATTTCATTCGCGATGAGCGTCCGGATATTGTGGTGAATGTGCTTGATGGTTCAAACCTAGAGCGCAACCTGTATCTCACTACGCAGCTTATCGATATGGATATTAAAGTGATTTGTGCTTTGAATATGTATGATGAAATGCAGACCAATGGTATCGATTTTCAACATGATAAATTAGGTGAATTGCTAGGTATTCCTTTTGTGCCTATGGTAGGTGCTCGTGCGGTGGGCATTGATGATTTATTGCATCGTGCCATTGATGTGTATGAAGATCAAGATAAGGTGGAACGCCATGTACACATTAATTATGGTGAGGAAATTGAGAAATCGATTCAGCGTGTTCGTCAAGAAATTAAGAAAGGTAACATTGCACTTACCGACACCATGTCGTCGAGATTTCTGGCAATCAAGCTACTTGAAAACGACTCTTTAGGTGTTGAGCTTGTGGCAAGATATGCCAATTCAGAACATATATTTGATTTGGCAGGTGCCGAGCGCAAACGCTTGCAGTTGCTCTATGCCGAAGATAGTGAAACAATTATTACCGATGCTAAATATGGCTTTATTGCAGGTGCATTGAAGCAGAACTATGTTCGTCGTGACACCGATGAGGAGTCGAAGTCAGAACGAATAGACCGATGGCTTACGCACCCAGTGTTGGGTATTCCTATCTTCATTGCCCTCATGTTTTTTATGTTTTATGCCACATTTAACATTGGAGCTTACCCAATGGATTGGATTGAATCGGGCGTGGCAGCTTTGAGCAATTGGGTAGCAAGCATTTTGCCTGAAGGAATGTTGCATGATTTGCTTTGTAATGGAGTTATTGATGGTACGGGAAGTGTGTTGGTGTTTTTGCCCAATATTTTGATTCTGTTTTTATTCATTTCCATAATGGAAGATTCGGGCTATATGGCGCGAGCAGCTTTCATCATGGATAAGGTGATGCACTTTTTTGGGCTGCATGGTCGCTCTTTCATTCCAATGATTATGGGCTTCGGGTGCAATGTGCCAGCCATCATGGCGACACGCTCGCTGCGCAATCCCGGCGACCGACTGCTAACCATGCTCATTGTGCCTTTTATGTCGTGCAGTGCTCGGCTGCCGGTGTATGTGTTATTTGTGTCAGCATTCTTTCCACAGCACGCTGCTTTGGTGTTGGGGGGGATTTATCTGTTTGGCATTCTGGTGGCACTTTTGGTGGCACAGATTTTCAATAAAACAATCTTTAGAAATAAGGAAACGCCTTTCGTCATGGAATTGCCACCTTATCGTATGCCCACCTTACGCAACACTTTGGTGCATATGTGGGACAAAAGCTCGCAATATCTTCGGAAGATTGGTACAGTGGTGCTTTGGGGCGCAATCTTGGTGTGGGCATTGGGTTATTTCCCACGCGAAAATGAAGATGTAAATACCATTCAGCAACAGATTGAGCAGTTGGAAGCTTCTGGTTTAACTGCCGATAGTGCAGAGGTTCATGAGCTAGCAGTAGAGCAAGGAACAATTCGATTAGAACAGTCTTACTTGGGTCGTGCAGGGAAGTTTGTTGAGCCTGTGATGCGTCCGTTGGGTTTCGATTGGAAGATGAGCATTGCATTGGTGGCAGGTTTGCCCGCTAAAGAGATTGTAGTGAGCACTCTTGGGGTGCTCTATCAGGTAGAAGATGCTGATGAAGAAAGCAATTCCTTGCAGCAGCGCTTGCGCTCAGAGGTTTACACCAGTGGCGACCGAGTTGGTGAGCCTGTCATTTCTTCGGCTGTGGCATTGGCATTCCTCATTTTCGTGCTGATTTACTTCCCCTGCATTGGGGTAATTGCCACCATACGGAGTGAATCGGGCAAGGTGTTTTGGGCGGTATTCACCATGGTTTTCACCTCAGGATTGGCGTGGGTGTTGGCATGGGTGGTGAAAACAGTGGCAGAGTGGTTTGGTTAAATACTAAAAATATGTCGATATGCAAGAAATAATAAGCTACATAATATTAGGCGTGGTAGTGCTTGTGGTGCTCTATCGAGCCTACCGCTCAGGACGAAAATGGTTCAAAGGAAAACCAAAATCCACCATGTGTGACTCGTGCGATAAAGGGTGTTCAGCTTGCGAGTGAGGACTAATTCCCTTTTCGGTAGTCGCTAGGGGAAACGCTAATGTTCTTTTTAAACATTCGGGTGAAGTGCTGTGGATACTTGAAACCAAGCTCATAGGCAACTTGACTAAGTGGTTTCGACACATCAAGCACTTTGTTTAAGATGTATGCTCGAAGCACTCGAAGTGGGCTATCGAGTCATTGATACTGTTGCAGCCTATCAAAATGAAAAAGCGGTGGGTGATGCCATTAAAGAAAGTGGAATCGACCGAGAAGAACTCTTCATTACCACCAAGTTGTGGATGTCTGACACGGGTTATGAAGCTGCCCAAAAAGCTTTTGAAACCTCACTGTGTAATTTGCAGCTTGACTATCTCGATTTATACCTTATTCATCAACCCTATGGCGATGTGCATGGTTCGTGGAAAGCCATGACTGAATTGTATAAAGAAAGAAAAATTCGTGCCATTGAAGTGAGCAACTTTCACCCCGATCGAGTGATGGACTTAATGAACTATCATGAGGTAGTTCCCAAGGTGAATCAAATAGAAACACATCCATTCCATCAGCGTCTTCTCGGCAAGTGACAAAACACGCTCGGTTGCACAGCGACTATCGAAATTGGCAAATGCCGTTTTGTATGAAATTAAGCCCGAGGTGCTCTACACACCAGCAGATTTAGATTGGCAGGCTGAAAACAGCCGAAGTAACATTGAAATGCGCGATAAAAAATTTCGTCCTACATTAGCAGACAAATAGGCTAAGGTGAGCGATTACGATGTGATTTTTGTGGGCTTCCCCATTTGGTGGTATGTTGAACCAACCATCATCAATACGTTTTTGGAAGCCTATGATTTTTCAGGAAAGACAGTCATACTTTTTGCTACATCAGGTGGCTCTGGTTGGGGAAATACCTTGAAAGAGTTAAAACCGAGCTGTTCGGAAACTACCATTATGAAAGAAGGAAACGTGTTCCGCGGACGAGCGTCGCAAAGCCTAGTCGAGGAATGGTGGAAGGAAGAGTAATTCTAGTGGACAGGTGAAAAAAAACGTCCTTGCAAATCGTGTTGCAAGGACGTTTTTTGCTAGAGTCAAGCGTTCAACAAATTTCTTTCAGCCCTTTAATTGTTGCAATTGAGTCTTTTGAATTGAACACGAAGCTACCTGCTACGAGCATATCAACGCCTGCTTCATAGAGCAGTTTGCCTGTTTCAAAGTTTACTCCACCATCAACTTCAATGAGGCAATTCGGGTTGAGTGCATCGACCATTTTGCGTAGCTTGCGCACTTTTTCATAGCTTGATTCAATAAATTTTTGTCCGCCAAACCCCGGGTTTACTGTCATGAGCATGATGCAATTGGCATAGGGAATTATTTCTTCTAAAGTTGAAACGGGAGTGTGTGGATTCAAGCAGACCCCTGCTTTCATGCCGCATTCTTTAATCTTGTGCACTGTGCGGTGTAAGTGGCGGCAGGTTTCTTCGTGCACTGTGAGCATGGCTGCACCCGCTTTCTGAAAATCTTCAATATATATATCGGGGTTCTCAATCATCAGATGCACATCAAGCGGTTTGGTGGCAATGTGGTGCACGTGCTGAATGATGGGCAATCCGAAGGAGATGTTCGGCACAAACACCCCATCCATCACATCGCAGTGAATATAATCGGCTTCACTAGCATTAAGCATTTCAATTTCCTTGCCCAATTCCAAAAAATTGGCAGCGAGAATCGAGGGAGAAACAAGTCGTTTTGTCATGGCTCTTTTGTTTTTGATGCCTCAAAAGTAGGGGTTTTTGTGCTATCTTGCAGCCGTTTTTAGAATAAATGATAAATTTGAATTGTGATTGTTTAAGAAATAAGAGATATGGATGCAAATGTTTTGAATAAGCGAAATGAACTTATAGAATGGTTGTCAAATTTGGAAGATACTGCTATCATTGAAAAATTAAGTGATTTTCGAAAAAGAGAATCGAGCGATTGGTGGAATACGATTTCGGAAGAGGAACGAATTTCTATTGAACGAGGAATAGCAGATGCAGACAATATGCAATTAGAAACACACGAAGAAGCCTGAAAAATTTATGAAAAATGGCTATAAGATACATTGGACAACTAATGCCTTAGCCGAATTATCCCAAACAACAGATTATTTAGAAACCAACTTTTCCGATAAAGAATTCAGAAGATTAGCCCCCAAGATTGAAAGTACGATAGCCCTAATTGCTGTAAATCCAAGTGCATTTCCCAAGGCTGAATCTAAAAATATGCACAAAGCTGTGGTTTTAAAATTAAATTCATTGTATTATCGTATCTAGGATGATAATATGGAGATTTTATCCTTCTTTTCCAATTGGTAGAACCCAATCCTATGCAACAAATAATAATTAAGATTTCAGAGCTTTTAGCTCTGCCTAGCTGGCAGGTAGAACACACTGTACAGCTTTTAGATGAAGGCGCAACCATTCCGTTCATCTCTCGCTATCGGAAAGAGCGCACTGGCAGTCTCGATGAACTGCAAGTGGGGGCAGTTCAGAGCGAAAAGACTCGTTTAGAGGAATTGCTCAAACGTAAAGAAACCATTTTAACTACCATTGAGGAGCAAGGAAAACTTACTCCTGAACTTCAAAAACGTATTTCTGATTGCTGGTTGAGCAGCGAGATGGAAGATATTTACCTCCCCTATAAACCCAAGCGCAAAACGAAAGCTTCGATGGCGCGTGAGAAGGGATTAGAACCTTTGGCAAAGATGCTAATGAGCCAAAATGTGCGCCATTTACAAGAAGCGGCACAGCGATTTGTGAAAGGCGAAGTAGCAAGCGTGGAAGAAGCCTTGCAAGGTGCGCGCGACATCATGGCAGAGTGGGTGAATGAAAGCGAGAAAGCTCGAAACACCGTGAGGAAGTCTTACGAGCAAGGCGCAATGATTCAATCGAAAGTGGTGAAGGCGAAGGAAGAGGAAGGCGTTAAGTATCGCGACTATTTCGAGTGGAACGAGCCGTTGAAAAAATGTCCTTCGCATCGTCTATTGGCAATGTTGCGTGCGGAAAGCGAGGGCTTTGTTCGCCTAAGCTTAGAAACGGATGAGGAGCGATGTCGCGAACGATTGGATCGCATTTTTGTGCGCTCGTCGGGCGAGAATGCCGAGCAAATTCAGTTGGCACTGAAAGATGCTCATAAGCGATTGCTTTCGCCCTCGATTGCCAATGAGTTTAGCAAGCTCCACAAGGAAAAAGCTGACAAAGAAGCAATTGAGGTTTTTGCTGAAAACCTTCGCCAATTGTTGCTCGCAGCTCCGCTAGGGCAAAAGCGAGTGCTGGCACTCGACCCCGGTTTTCGCACGGGCTGCAAATTGGTGTGCCTCGATGCGCAAAGCAACCTCATTTATAATAGTACGATTTATCCGCACCCTCCGCAAAACAAAACAGCAGACAGTAAGCTCGAGTTAGAGCATTTGCTTCAAAAATATCAGATTGAAGCCATTGCCATTGGCGATGGCAATGCGGGACGAGAAACCGAGAGCTTTGTAAAGTCTTGCGGCTTGCCCGATGGCGTGGAAGTCTATCTGATTTCAGAAGATGGCGCGTCGATTTACTCCGCTTCGGAGGTGGCACGAGCCGAGTTTCCCGACTATGATGTGACGGTGCGTGGTGCCGTGTCTATTGGTCGCCGATTGATTGACCCACTAGCGGAGTTAGTGAAGATTGACGCCAAGTCGATTGGAGTGGGGCAGTATCAGCATGATGTTGACCAGAAGATGCTGCGCGAGTCGCTCGATCGAGTGGTGGAATCGGCAGTGAATAGCGTGGGGGTGAATGTGAACACGGCATCAAAGCAGCTTTTGAGCTATGTGTCGGGATTGGGGGCGCAATTGGCGCAAAACATTGTGGACTATCGTGCAGAGCACGGAGCTTTCCAATCGAGAAAGGAGCTGACTAAGGTGCCTCGCTTGGGCGCAAAAGCATTTGAACAATGTGCGGGTTTCTTGCGCATTCCGCAAGCGGAAAATGCGCTTGACAATTCGGCGGTGCATCCCGAAGCTTACGCCCTGGTGGAGCAAATGGCAAAAGATTTGAAATGCTCGGTAGGAGATTTGGTGCAGAGTGAACAATTGGTGAAATCTATTCCACTGCAAAACTATGTGAGCGACAAGGTGGGTTTGCCCACCTTGCAAGATATCAGTAAGGAGTTGATGAAGCCGGGACTAGACCCGCGCGAAAAGCTCACCGCTTTCAGCTTTGCGAATGTGCATAACATGAACGATTTGCAAGTGGGCATGGTGCTGCCGGGCCTAGTGACCAACCTGACTAAGTTTGGAGCTTTCGTTGATGTGGGGTTGAAGCAAGATGGTTTAGTGCATATTTCGCAAATTGCCGATAAATACATCAGCGACCCGTCGGAGGTGCTCAAGCTGCGTCAGCAAGTGCAGGTGCGTGTTACCGATGTTGATTTAAATCGCCAACGCATACAATTAAGTATGCGAGGACTTTGAATTAGCGAGTAGCACGTCATAGACTCCAAAAACAATAAGAGCCAGCTCAAACGAACTGGCTCTTATTGTTTTTTGCTTGATATGTGATTAATAACATCTTTCAGGCACTATAATCCACATAATGATGTATGCCCAGATTCCAGCACCAGCAAAGAGGATAAAAAAGGCAAAGATTAATCGAGCAATTGTTGGGTCGATGTCGAAGTATTCAGCTACTCCTGTAGCCACTCCAGCAATCATTTTATTTTGTGATCGGTATAATTTTTTGCTACTATTATTCATATCTAATCTTATTGTTTATTCGTAATCTTCGTCATCGTCTTCGCCAAGTAGAATGTCTTGATAGTCTAATTCAGCATCAAGGAAATCTTCGGCATCTTCTAATAAAGTATGGATTAATTCTGGAGATTCAGGCTTGTCATCAATCCAGTGAATTTTTTGATTTTTAGCAAAATCTTCGATATCAGATTCTACAATAAATCGAGGTTCTTCGTTGTGTACAATGAAAATTGTTTCTGGGAACTCTTGTGAGTTGTCGGCTAATAAAAACTTTGGTAACATGATATTCTAATTTTGAGTTTAGGCAAATGTAGTAAAAATCTATTCGCTGTATATTTTATTTGTTCATAATAGGTGAAATATACAAATAAATCGGTTAGATTACTTTTAATCTCGATATTTGTGAGGATTTCCGAGTTGTCGTCCGCCATCGCAGAAAATTTGTTGCCCAGTGAGATGCTTACTTTCTAAAATGAAATCAATGGTTTTAAGCACTTCTTCAATGGATGCTGTTTCGTTGAGTGGTAATTTAGAAGCCAAATCTTCAAGGTATTCCTCGGGACTACCTTTGGGAGGTATAATGGTGCCGAGTGTTACTGAATTCACGCGAATGTGAGGTGCAAACTCTAAAGCAGCCATCTTGGTAAGTTCCCACAGTCCTTTTTTTGAAAGGGTGAAGGCTGCGTAATCGCTTTTGTTTCCTGTTATTCGAGAGTCGTTAATATTGATAATATTTCCTTCAACGACGTGTCTTCCAAAGTCTCGGGTGAGCAGCGTGGGAGCTACAAGATTGATTTGCATGGTGCGTTCAATTAAATCGAATGGGGAATTTAATATAGATGATTGTTCAAACACCGAGGCGTTGTTTATTAGTAAGCTCAGATTAGGCATCACTTTGTTTACCTCTGGAATTAGGCGTTCGGCAGCTAGTGGGTTGAGTAAGTCGGCTTGAAACAAGCCAAATTCTTGTTCGGGATGAGCAGCGCAAAGCTCGCCATATAATTTTAAGGCAGCTTTCTCCGATTGATTATAATGTATCGCTATGTTCCATCCTTTTTGAGCCAGATGAACAGCAATGGTTCGTCCTATTCGCTTAGCGGCTCCTGTAATTAGTGCAGTTGACATAAAATATAATTTTTTTCTTTAATATTACTAAAACTTCAATTAGCTTTGAAATGTTTAATTATATATCATTATTTTCGAACTAAAACTAAGCGATATGTCAGATAAACTAATAACGATAGCACATTTGCCTTATGCCAAGGCTGAATTGCTGAAAACAATGTTGCAAGATGCTGGAATTAACAGCAGCTTGAAGAATGTTAATTTGCTTCAAGGAGCTGCTGCCATGGGGGTGAAGGTGAAGGTAAGAGAGGAAGATGTGGAACGCGCATGGAGTATTGTTGACACTATTCTAGGAAAAGAGGAGTTGAAGGATTTCGATAAAGAAAACAATGTGGTGGTTTTGGTAGATTTCTCATCTTATGCCTATAAGGCAGCGAAAACTGCTTTTGAAATTGCTAGCCGATTAGATGCTAAACTCACATTCTATCATGTGATTAATCAGTTGGATTTTTTGAGTGTGCCTTATTCGGAAGTAGTGGCGATGAATGCCGAGTATTTCGAGAATATGAAGATTAGAGAGGAAGCTGCAAATCAACGTTTTTCAAGCTTCTTACAAAAACTATCGGAAGAGATTGGATCAGAGCGATGGGCAACTTTAGAAAATGAGCAAATTATAAAGATTGGCTATCCTGAAGATGATATCTTAGATTACATTGATGCCAACCCACCAAAGTTGGTTGTGATGGGGTCGAAAGGTCCTGGTGTTAACAACGATATTGTGGGAAGCACTACGGCAGGAGTAATTTATAAATCGAAAGTGCCGGTGTTGGTTGTGCCTATTCAAGCGAAAGATATTGACTACGATAAGCAAGTAAAACTACTTTACACAACTAATTTCGACAAGAAAGATTTATTATCGATTGCGAAGTTGTTAGAACTTTCGAGTGAGTTCGATCGCTATATTTCATGTATCCATGTAGGAACAGAGCAAACTAGTGCTTTGAGCAAGGCGAAGCTTGCTATTTTGCAAAGCGATTTAGAGCAGAAATATCCCGATGCAAGCATTCATTGCAGTATTGTGCAAGGCGAGGATTATTTGAATACGCTTGAAGATTACATCCGTAAGAATGAAGTTGATTTAATTTCGCTCACTACGCACCGCCGAGGTATTCTTAGCCGTTTGCTTAATCCAAGTATGGCACGACAAATGGTGTTTCACTCGACTACGCCCTTGTTGGTGTTTCATTCGTGAGGGATTAGGGAACAGAGGAGCGCTAATCCCTAATAACTTGAGTTTCGGATAGGATTTTGCCTCAGGTTGTCTGAAAATCAGGTAAATAACTACCCCCTGCTTTTCAAAAGCTTTGCACTGAGAATAAATGAGCACAATCCGACACCAATCACAATGCAAGTAGAAAGGTTTCGGCTCATGCTAGGGAAAATCCAGTTGAGGAGTAGGCGGGTGATGAGTCCATCGGTTAGTCCAGCTAGGAATGCCATTAGGGCTTTGATATTGCTAATTTTCATGTGGCAAAGATAAGGATTTAGGGGTTATAATAACCTGAATTTCGGATAAGCTTTCACCACAGGATTTATTTCAAAAATAGCTGCACTTAAGAGCCTTTTGCTCTGTTTTCGGCATAAATTCTATCGTTTCTGCTCAAAAGCAGAACAACCTGAGGCAAAACTTATCCGAAACTCAGGTTAATAATAAACAAAGGAGAAACCGAAATCGGTTTCTCCTTTGTTATTTTCATCTTTTCCCAAAGGGGAAGTATGCTATTTATACTCGTCCCAATGTTTGATGTTGATGTCTTCAAACTTGTAGTTGCACACGGCATGAATGAAAGCACTTGCCACGCGTGAGTTGGTAATCAACGGCACGTTGTAGTCGATGGATTGGCGACGAATACGATATCCGTTGCTCAATTCTCGTTTGGTGTGGTTTTTCGGAATATTGATAGTTAAATCAATTTTGTGCTCCTTCAAATAAGTAGTGATGTTTGGCTGACGGTCAGACTCATCTGGCCAGTGCAGTAGTGTTGATTCCACCCCATTTTCACGGAAGTAACGGTGAGTTCCTTCTGTGGCAAATACATTAAAATCGTTTGCTTGTAGCAATTTAGCTGTGCTTAGCAATTCCAATTTAGAGTGTGCAGGACCTGAAGAAATCAAGATGTTTTTCTTAGGGTATTTGTAGCCCACAGAAAGCATCGATTTTAAGATTGCTTCATAGAAGTTCTCGCCGATACAAGCTACCTCGCCGGTTGAAGCCATGTCAACACCCAACACTGGGTCGGCATTCAGCAAGCGGTGGAAGGAGAATTGAGGCGCTTTCACACCCACATAATCCAACTCAAACAACGATTTGTCTGGACGATCATAAGGCACACCCATCATCACTTTAGTGGCGATTTCAATCATGTTGATTTTCATCACTTTCGAAATGAAAGGGAACGAGCGAGAAGCACGTAGGTTACACTCAATTACTTTAATATCGTTGTCTTTGGCAAGGAATTGCATATTGAAAGGTCCAGAGATATCCAATGCTTTTGCAATTTCTCTTGAAATTCGTTTAATACGACGAATCGTCTCTACATAAAGCTTTTGTGGAGGGAATACGATGGTAGCATCGCCCGAGTGAACACCAGCATATTCCACGTGTTCTGAGATGGCATAAGCTACTACTTCACCTTTGTCTGCCACAGCGTCAACTTCAATTTCTTTGGCTTGCTCGATGAACTCCGATACCACCACAGGGTGTTCTTTCGACACTGCCGCAGCCATATTCAAGAAATGTTCTAATTGTTCTTTGTTTGATACCACATTCATGGCAGCACCCGAAAGTACATAAGACGGACGAATTAACACGGGGAAGCCCACTTCATCTACAAAGTCGTAGATGTGTTGCACGCTGGTGAGCTCGCTCCAACGAGGTTGGTCAACACCAATTTCATCAAGCAATGAGCTGAATTTCTGACGGTCTTCGGCATTGTCGATTTTCAGAGCCGATGTTCCTAAGATAGGTACATTTTGATCGTGCAAACGCATTGCCAAGTTGTTTGGAATTTGTCCTCCCACCGACACAATCACGCCTTTGGGAAATTCCATGTCGTAGATGTCCATTACCCGTTCAAACGAAAGTTCATCGAAGTAGAGGCGGTCGCAAGTGTCATAATCCGTACTCACCGTTTCGGGGTTGTAGTTAATCATGATGGCACGGTAGCCTTCTTTACGAATGGTGTTGATGGCGTTCACCGAACACCAGTCGAATTCTACCGAGCTACCAATACGGTAAGCACCCGAACCAAGCACTACGATTGATTTATTGTCATTGGCAAAGTTGATGTCGTGTTCTGAACCGTTGTAAGTAAGGTATAAGTAGTTGGTTTGCGCAGGATATTCGCCTGCCAACGTATCGATTTGTTTTACAAAAGGTGTAATGCCCTTTCCCTTACGGAAATCGCGCACTTCAAGCACTCCTTCGCTAGTGGCTTTACCTGTGGCTTTAAGTACGAGGCGAGCAATTTGGAAATCGGAGAAACCCGATTGTTTCACACTTCTCAATAGGTTTACATCAAGCTTTTCAAGTGAAGGCGTAGATGCCAATCGTTCTTTAAGGAGGTGAATATTGTGTAGTTTTTGCAAGAACCAACAGTCGATTTTGGTGATGTTGTGGATTTGTTCCACGGTATATCCTTTGTCGAAAGCTGCCGCAATGGCAAAAATGCGGCGATCGGTTGGGTTGGCTAATTCGGTGTCGATTTGCTCGTTAGATAGATCTTCGTTGTTGCCCACGAACCCGTGCATACCTAAGCCCACCATGCGCAGACCTTTTTGAATTGCTTCCTCGAAGCTGCGACCAATCGACATGATTTCGCCCACCGATTTCATCGAGCTACCTAGTTTTTTCGATACGCCGCTGAATTTATTCAAGTCCCAACGAGGAATTTTACAAACCACATAATCGAGCGCAGGCTCAAAGCAGGCAGTGGTTACTTTGGTTACCGAGTTTTTAAGCTCGTGCAAGCCATAACCCAAACCAAGTTTGGCAGCCACAAAGGCTAGCGGATAGCCTGTTGCTTTCGATGCCAAAGCTGAAGAGCGTGAAAGACGAGCGTTCACCTCAATCACGCGATAGTCTTCCGAGTAAGGGTCGAGGGCAAACTGCACGTTACATTCGCCCACCACGCCGATGTGGCGGATGATGCGGATGGAAATTTCGCGCAATTTGTGATATTCAGCATTAGAAAGCGTTTGCGATGGGGCAACTACGATACTTTCGCCAGTGTGAATACCTAGCGGGTCGAAGTTTTCCATGTTACACACCGTGATGCAGTTGTTGTATTTATCGCGCACCACTTCATATTCTACCTCTTTCCAACCTTTGATTGACTCTTCCACCAACACTTGTGGCGAATAAGAGAAGGCACTGGTGAGCAGTTCTTCAAGCTCTTGCTCGTCTGAGCAGAAGCCTGAACCTAGTCCACCAAGGGTGTAGGCTGCACGCACAATGATAGGGAATCCTACTTCTTTAGCGGCAGCAAAACCTTCTTCCATGGTGGTACAAGCAATTGACTTTGGGGTCAAGACATCGATTTCTTTCAGTTTGCCAGCGAAGATTTCGCGGTCTTCGGTGTCGATGATTGATTGTACGGGAGTACCGACTACTTGAATGTTGTATTTCTCCAGAATGCCAGCGTGGAACAAGTCCACACCGCAGTTCAAAGCTGTTTGTCCACCAAATGCCAAAAGAATGCCATCGGGTTTTTCTTTTTTGATGACTTCCTCCACAAATTGTGCTGTTACAGGCAAGAAATATACCTTGTCGGCAATGTCTTGTGAAGTTTGAATGGTGGCAATATTTGGGTTGATAAGCACCGACTCGATGCCTTCTTCTTTGAGGGCTTTTAGGGCTTGCGAACCCGAGTAGTCGAACTCGCCAGCTTCGCCAATTTTCAACGCTCCAGAACCTAGAACGATTACTTTTTTGATGTCTTTATTTAAACGTACCATAATTTCGTTGTTCTCAGATTAAGCGTTTTTATATTTCACAATGTTTGCGATGAATTCATCGAAAAGATATTCTGTATCAACCGGACCACTAGAGGCTTCGGGGTGGAATTGGGTTGAAAAGAATGGTTTTGTTTTGTGGCGGATACCCTCGTTTGAACCATCATTTACGTTCACAAAAAGCTCTTCCCACTCGTCGGAAAGGGTTTTGGTGTCGATTGCGAAACCGTGGTTTTGCGAGGTGATGAAGCAACGGTCGCTATTGGCAAGTAAAACGGGTTGGTTGTGGCTTCGATGCCCGAAAGTCATTTTGTAGGTTTGTGCACCTGCGGCACGAGCAAGCAATTGATTACCCATGCAGATGCCCATGATTGGCTTGCCAATGGCAATAGCTTTTTCGATGTTTGCCACCGTGGCATCAGCTTGCGCAGGGTCGCCCGGTCCGTTTGAAATAAACACACCGTCGTAGTCCTCTTGGGTGAAATCATAATCCCAAGGCACGCGCACCACGGTGGTGTTTCGGTTCACTAGGCAGCGAATGATGTTGTTTTTCGTTCCGCAGTCAATCAACACTACTTTGTGTTCTCCCTCGCCATAAGTTTCCACCACATCGCAGCTCACTTTGGCAATAAGGTTTTCTTCATTAGGGTTGTAAAAATCAATAGGTTCTTCTTCAAATTCGATTTTTCCGAGCATCGATCCTTTTTCGCGCAAGATTTTAGTCAGCGCACGTGTGTCGATACCATAAATGCCGGGCACTTGTTGTTCTTTCAGCCAGTCGCCTAAACTTTTCTGCGCATTCCAGTGGCTATATTCTACCGAGTAATCAGAAATAATTAAACCGGTGGTATGGATTTTATCCGACTCAAAATTTTCATAAATTTTGTTTTCTACGCCATCGGTAGGTGTTCCGTAATTACCGATAAGTGGGAAAGTTGAAACCAAAATCTGCCCTGTGTAGGAAGGGTCGGTCAAACTTTCAGGATAGCCTGTCATGGCTGTGTAGAACACGATTTCGCCGGCTACCGACTTTTCATAACCGAAGGATTTACCTTCAAAACGTGTACCGTCTTCTAAAATCAAACTGACTTTTTTTGCCTCTGTCATTTCTTTGATTGCTAATGTGTTTATATAAAAAATGCGTTCGACTACGATTTGTAGTTCAAACGCATTGTGCTTAATTCTCTAATATTGTAATTGAATATGTGTTTTCACAATTCAGTTATTATCTATTTGTTTTTGTTTTTCGGAAACGTACCCGTTCCTTATTGGCTGCAAAGATAGGAAAAATACTTTTCTCAACCATTTTATTTAGAAAGCTTTTTGTGGGCTAACGTTATTTTAATGTTGGCATTCAGGAAAAAATCCTGCGAAATAGTTACTACAAAAGTGCTGTTCTCTCTACTTCTTGCATTTGAATAATGAGAAAGGAAGCAGATTATTCATCTCTGTTTGTAATTACCAGAAATGGGATTTTCTTATGCTCAAATACAAAAAAAACTTTGCGTTCAGTTTCATAAAATTGAGATCGAGTACAAAATACTTTAATCGAGTCTTGCAATCATTTTATCTTGATGCCCACACATTGTTTGACATTATCAATCTCGTCCAGAGAAATAAAAACGACACGCCCAACAGCTATTGCTCATCCTGATGAAAAAGGCACCTTTATACTGTGAGAAGTCGAAAAACTGCGACTAAAATGAATTTTTATGCAAAATATCGTCATTTTCGCGCATAATTATGCAGGAAGTTGCGGTGGATTGTCTATTTTTGTCCATGTAAACGTATAAATATACATCATGAGCAAAAGAATAAGCAGGCAAACCGCCATTCGACAGATAATCAGCTCTGGAAGTATTGAGAGCCAAGATGAAATGCTGGTCATGCTGAATGACGAAGGGCACAATGTAACCCAAGCTACTTTGTCGCGAGATTTGAAAGCGATGAAAGTAATTAAGATAGCACATGGCGATACTTACCGCTATATTTTGCCCGATGCAAGCATAAGCAAAGCAGCAGAGGCTAACCAAAGTGGTAATTTCTTTGCCGGTGGTTTCCGAAGTATCGAGTTTTCAAAAAACATTGCTGTAATTAAAACCAAGCCCGCTTTTGCAAGTGGCATTGCGGCTTACCTCGATGAAGCTGAGGTGAAAGGCGTGCTCGGTTCAGTGGCTGGCGATGACACGATTATTTTGGTGCTTCGCGAAGATGTAATGCCCGATGATTTCAAAACCATGCTTACTTATGCCATGCCCACTTTGAAATTTTGAGCAACCACTTCTAATTCCCCGAAAGGGAAGAAGTGAACACGTTAATATTAGATATAGAAAATTCAACCCAATGCCTTTTGCCCTCCTTTTGGAGAGTGCGGGGGCTTAATTATAGAAAATGAAAGTTGTAGTAGCCGATGAGTCACATTTGAAATTTGTGACACTGATTAATGATACCATTGATGCCGCCTCAAAGGAGCGTGGCACGGGTATTGCACGTCGTACCGATGCGTACATTACTGCAAAAATTAACGAAGGAAAAGCAATCATCGCCCTCGATGGCGAAAACTTTGCTGGCTTCTGTTATATCGAGTCGTGGGGGCACAACAAGTTTGTGGCAAACTCGGGGCTTATTGTGTCGAAAGACTATCGAAGTCATGGATTGGCACGGTTGATTAAGGCTAAGGCATTTGAAACCTCGCGCAAAAAGTATCCCGATGCAAAACTCTTCGGGCTAACCACCGGATTGGCGGTGATGAAAATCAACCACGATTTGGGCTATCACCCCGTGACGTTTTCAGAACTTACCGATGATGAAGCCTTCTGGCGTGGTTGCCAAAGTTGTGTGAATTATGACATTCTGCAACGCACCAACCTCACCAAGTGTCTTTGCACGGGCATGCTCTTCGACCCTGCGTGGGAGAAGAAAGAAGCGCCAGCCACCGCCCACGAGGGAGAGGGCAAGAAGCGCAGAAGCCTGCTCGACATCATTTCAAAATTTAAAAGAAAATAAACTCAGTGGCTCTGCTCTCCCCCTTGAGGGAGTTGGAGGGGGCTAAAAATAAAACCAGATGAAAGAAAAAGTAGTTTTAGCATATAGCGGAGGTTTAGATACCTCTTATTGTGCCATGTATTTATCGAAAGAAATGAATCTTGAAGTTTACACTGCCTTGGCAAACACCGGTGGTTTCAACGATGAAGAACTTCAAGCCATTGAGGAAAAAGCTTATGAGCTTGGTTCAGCAAAGCACGTAGCGCTCGATGTAACCGACACCTACTATAATCAGTGTATCCGATACATGGTATATGGCAATGTGCTTCGAAACAACACGTACCCCATTTCAGTAAGCTCGGAGCGTATCTTCCAAGCCATTGCTATCATTGAATATGCAAAGAAAATCGGTGCTAAATATGTGGCACACGGTTCCACAGGGGCGGGCAACGATCAAGTGCGTTTCGACCTTACATTCGATGTGCTTGCACCCGACATTCAAATCTTAACGCCCACACGCGACCTCAAACTTTCGCGCCAAGAGGAAATCGATTATTTAAAACGACATGGCGTGGAGCGCGACTGGTCGCGCATGGCTTATTCGATTAATAAAGGATTGTGGGGAACAAGCATTGGCGGAAAAGAAACCTTAACTTCCGACCAAACCTTGCCAGAATCGGCTTACCCTTCACCTTGTGTGAAAGAAGATGAAGAAGAAGACATCACGCTCGATTTCGAGAAAGGACAATTGAAAGCCGTCAATGGAGAAACGTTCACCAAGGGAGTCGATGCCATTCGTGCGCTCGAAGCTTTGGCTTCACCTTATGGTGTAGGGCGCGATATGCACATTGGCGATACCATTATTGGTATTAAAGGACGTGTGGGATTTGAAGCTGCAGCCCCGATGATTATCATTAAGGCGCACCAAATGCTAGAAAAACACACCTTGGGCAAATGGCAACAATATTGGAAAGAGCAACTCGGCAACTGGTACGGTATGTTCTTGCATGAAAGTCAGTATCTCGACCCTGTAATGCGCAACGTAGAGCAATTCTTAGAAAGCACACAAGAAACAGTAACAGGTAGAGTAATTGTTACCCTAAAGCCCTATCACTTTGTGTTGGTGGGTATCGACTCGCCCTATGATTTAATGAAGTCGGGCTTTGGCGAATATGGCGAAATGAACAACGCATGGTCGGCACAAGATGTGAAAGGTTTCACCAAAATCTTGGGCAATTCCATGAAGATACATCAAGCAGTAAAAGCAAAAAACAATGGATAAAATAAAAGTAGGCGTAATTGGCGGAGCTGGCTACACAGCCGGCGAGCTATTGCGTATTTTAGTGAATCACCCCAATGCAACTATTGCCTTTGTGCAAAGTTCGAGCAATGCGGGAAATGCCATTTCGGTGGTGCATCGCGATTTGTTTGGCGAAATAGATTTAAACTTTGTAGCAGAACCCAATTTGGCATCGGTCGATGTGCTTTTCTTGTGCATGGGCCATGGCAAGTCGGTAGAGTTTATGGCGCAAAACGAGCTTCCCACTTCGCTAAAAGTGATTGATTTGAGTCATGATTACCGTTTGAAACGTGCCGACAATACCTTTATGTATGGCTTGCCCGAATTGAACCGCGAAGAAATTAAACAAAGCAAATATATTGCCAATCCCGGCTGTTTTGCCACTGGCATACAGCTAGCCGTGTTGCCTTTAGCATCGGCAGGGCTGTTAATCGACGAGCTGCACGTGCACGCCATTACAGGTTCAACAGGCGCAGGACAAGCACCTTCTGCCACTTCACATTTCAGTTGGCGAGCAGGCAATATGTCGGTTTACAAAGCATTCGAGCACCAACATTTGGGCGAAATAGGGCAGAGCTTCATGCAACTGCAACCTTCGTTTGATCACGCCATAAATTTCATTCCAGTGCGAGGCAACCACACGCGTGGCATCTTCGCTTCGGTCTATACCTCATATAATGGTAGCGAGGAAGAAGCCTACGAACTTTACGAGCAATACTATGCCGAACATCCGTTTGTGCACATAACGAAGGAAAATATTGATGTGAAACAAGTGGTAAACACCAACAAAGCTCTACTTCACCTCGAAAAACATGGCAACAAACTGATGATTCTTTCCGTAACCGACAACTTACTGAAAGGAGCTTCCGGTCAGGCGGTGCAAAACATGAACCTCATGTTTGGTCTGGATGAAAAATGTGGGCTGAATTTGAAACCAGTAAACTTTTGAGTTATGAATCTATTCAATGTATATCCGTTGTTCAACATTACGCCGGTGAAAGCGCAAGGCGAATATGTGTGGGACAGTGAAGGGAAAAAATATCTCGACCTCTATGGAGGTCATGCCGTGATTTCAATTGGGCATAGTCACCCCAAGTATGTGGCGAAAATCACCGAGCAACTCAATCAAATTGGTTTTTATAGCAATTCGGTGCAAATTCCACAACAGAAAGAAATAGCCGAGCGATTGGGCAAACTTTCGGCTTGCCATGATTATCAGTTGTTCTTGGTTAACTCCGGAGCCGAGGCGAATGAAAACGCCATCAAAGTGGCTTCTTTTGCTACAGGCAGAAAGAAAATCCTAAGCTTTGGTAAAGCCTTTCACGGACGAACATCGGCAGCCGTGGCAGTGACCGACAATCCCAAGATTGTGTCGCCCACCAATGAAATGCCACACGCAACTATGGTGCCTTTTGGCGATTTAGCGGCTGTAGAAACCGAGTTGAAAACAGCAACATATGCAGCAGTTATCATCGAGGGCATTCAAGGCGTGGGCGGAGTGCGCATTCCGCAGCCTGAATTCTTAGAAGCCGTGCAAGCACTTTGTAAGCAATATGGTACGAAGCTCATCCTCGATGAAATTCAATCAGGATACGGACGAAGCGGTAAATTCTTCGCCTTTCAATATGCCAACATTCAGCCCGACCTCATTACCATGGCTAAAGGCATGGGCAATGGTTTCCCCATTGGTGGCGTGCTGATTTCAACCGACATTGAACCTTGGTTTGGTATGCTAGGTACTACCTTCGGAGGTAATTATTTGGCGTGTGCTGCAGCCAATGCTGTGCTTGATGTAATGGAAGAAGAAAAATTGCTAGCAAATGCAGCCGAACAAGGAGCATACTTAATGGCAGAATTGAAAAAGATTCCACAAATTAAGGACGTGCGTGGCTATGGCTTGATGATTGGTTTGGAGTTTGAGGAAGAGATTAAAGAAATTCGCCGAAAGCTCCTCTTTGAAGAGCAAATCTTCACCGGAGTTTCAGGCACAAATATCATCCGCCTTTTACCACCGCTTACACTAAGCAAAGAACAAGCCGATTATTTCATCGGCAAGCTGAAAAAGGTATTGGCGTAGCCCCTATATAAGTTCCTAAGTTAGCAATAGAAAAAAATCTAACTTAGGAACTTAAGGGAACTTCTAAAAATTAGTTTTTAATTGGGGGAGCTGCTAAATGCAGCTGTTGTTAATTTTGTTTTCTGAGCGCATCTTTTTAACTAATTTCTTAAAACATAGCTCGCTATGCCTTTGCGAAATTATCCCAAAATCTATCCCTCATAAAATCAAAATAACTTATTAGCTAGTTTTTAGAAGTCCCCCTTACTCTTTCACGCTAACTCTCTTAATCCGCACATCCTCCAACGGACGATAATCTTTATCTACCGCTACACCGTTTATTTTATCTGCCACGTCCATGCCCGAAACCACTTCGCCAAAGATGGTGTAGCTACCATCAACATGGGGCGCACCGCCAATAGTGCGGTAGTATTCACGTTGTTCGGTAGTGAACTGATGCCCTGTCTCTTTACTGATTAAATCGAGTTCACTATCGCTATATCTACGTCCGGTGACAATGTAAAACTGCGAGCCGTCGGAGCGTTGTTTGCTATTTACCCGATCGGGTTTGCGAGGCGAACTAATAGCCCCACGCTTATGAAACTTACTAGGCACAATGTGTGCCGGAAGCGTGTAGCCAGGTCCTCGCCAACCCACCACATCGCCATGTTTGGCATATTTAGTATCGGCAGCGCCCGACTGAATGCAGAAACCCGGAATTACCCGATGAATGAGCAGGCTGTCGTAGTAATGCTCACGTGCTAAGGCTATGAAATTGTCGCGGTATTCGGGCGTTTCGTTGTATAGCCGAATAACGATATTACCCATGTCGGTTTCAACGACTAGCCCTTTAATCTGGCTGTTGGCTGAGCTCGTAGCTTGACTTGTTCTAGATTTTAAAGCCAAAAATGGGCGAGCTGTTGCCTCTTGGTTTTGCTGTAGCTTCCAAATGATAGACGACGGAATGGCAAGCCCCACTTTAGCATATTCCACCACATCGCCAAAGCCCAAGCCCACACATTGGTTGCGAAGAAAAAGGGGAGAGCCATAATCTTTTTCATACATAGAAAAGGTGCTCGGATAATTCAAAGCTCCTTTCGAATTTTTCGCAGGATAAATTTCACCCTTCTGCACCCGAAGTAAATTGTTTTTAGGTGCAGTAGGATATTTCACCACACAGGCGCTATCAAGAAGTAAGGGATATAGCGTTATGCCGCCGTCTTCATTCCTACTACTTTCTAAAATAACCAAATTATTAGTTCTGTCAATCGCGGTGAAGCTATCACTGTGATAGGTTTTGCCATCCCATGTTTTAAGTTCCACACGGCTAGCATTGATAATAGGAGACAGGCGAGCAACAAAATGAAAACTATCAATAAAAAAGGCTGTTTCTGTTTCCAGAAGTCGATCGCCATCATAACTGTTTAGCTGTCCAATCCTCGATTTATAGTTGGCAAATCCGTGCTCGTTGGTTGTCGATTTCTTTACAGATTTCGTTGGCGTGGGTGTGCTTTGGCAAGCCAAGAGGAAGGAACAGAGTATGACGGCGAAGTTTATTCTCATAGTTTGATTTTATTGCGTAAGATGTCGTAGAATTCCAATTGTTGTTTGTGCAGTCGAAGCTCAGTTTCTTTCAGTAAACTGAGTGTAGGTTGAAGCAAATTTAATGCTTGAGGTAGAACAGCTATCTTTAGGGGTAATTCAACATGAAAATGATCGCCATCGCGATGAAAAAGCGGATTTTCCAATTGAGTAATGATCATTTCTTTCACCCGATAAGTTTCCACAAATGGAAATTGATCGATTTGCTTGGTGAAAAGCGAGGCTGCCGCCGCTCCTGCAAATATCTTGGGGAATTTGCGGATGATAGTTACATCGAGCCACCCATCGTTGAGTTTGGCATGAGGAGCGATAAAAGCATTGTTGCCATATTGGTTAGCGTTGCCAATGGTAACAAGCATAAACTCACCGCTGAAAGGTGTGCCATCAAGAGTAAACTCAGCATAGATACCTTGAAACTTAATAGCCTTCTGTATGGTGCTTTCAATGTAAGTTTTTAGCCCTCTAGCTTTGCTTTGCGAAAACGAATATGCCACCATGGCATCGAAGCCAAAACCGCAAGTGCAAAAGAAGTGGTAGTTGCCCAAAGTGCCCACATCGATAGCTGAAATTTCGCCATTGTTGAAATAGCTTATCAAGCGATTAGGCATTCCCGAAATGCCCACCATGCGAGCCAATCCATTGCCAGAACCACAAGGAATGATGGCCATGGTAGCGGAAGTGTTGGTGAGCGATGAGGCAATTTCATTAATAGTACCATCGCCACCCATCGAGGCAATAATACAATCGCCCTCTTCGGCTTTCTGAGCTGCTAATTCATGGGCATGACCAGCACGTTCGGTAACGAGCTGTTCTACTTCCCATCCGTTTTTCTGGAGTAATTGGTCGATGCGTTTGGCGAACTTTACATTATCTCTTTCGCCGGCTATGGGGTTTGTGATTAAAGATACTTTCTTATTTTTCATGAGCTAAATGTCCATTGTGCAAGTATTGCACGTAAGCTTTGGCAAAGTTAAGAATAGAATCGCTTTTTTGCGGAATGTTGTTGTAGAAATATACTGTTTTGTTGGTTTCAATATTGCTAAACCAAGCCACATCTTTCGATTGATACGACCAACCGTTGTCGGTGAAATAGAAAGCATAGTCGGGTTTATTGATGAAATCCTTCGAAAGCAAATCGGCACGGTGTGTCCATCCCATTTCTTTCACCAAGACTCCCGCTAAGTCGTTTGCCATGCCAAAACGATCGATCTTTTGAGCTTCAGAAACTACGCCTCCAATTAGAATTAGTGGAATGCGATAAGTTTCAGGTGCGTTAATATCGCTCATGTCGGGTTGCCTTGAGGTGTGGTCGGAAGTAATAACAACCAAGGTGTTTTCCCATTGGGGTTGTTGCTTGAGCTTCTCAATGAAATCGCCCAAACAGCTATCGGTGTAAGCAATGCTGTTGAGGTAAAGCTGAGCGTCGGTGTTGCCTGCAATGTGTTTGAAATTTTTTGGAATATCGAAAGGCGGATGGCTACTAATGTTATAAACCATGCTAAAGAACGGTTCCGGACGTTGAATCAAATCATCATAGAAGCGGTTGAACAGATATTCATCGGGCACGCCCCATTTTTGTGTCAGTCCAATTTCTAGGGGGAAGTCTGATTTCGAAATGATTTGGTCTATGCCCGATTGTAGCATTACCGATCGGGTGTTGTAGAAATTAACATCGCCACCATAATAAAACGACATATCATAGTTTCGCTTGGCAAAATATTTTGGCATGAAGTCGAGTTGACTCATGCGCTCGGGGAAATAGAGCACCGTGCGGCGGTTCATATCGGAAGGACGACCGCCCACAAGTGCCGTTACTCCTTTGTCAGAACGGTTGCCCGTAGCGAAGAAGTTGGGAAAATAGATACCTTCTTTGCAAAAGCGGTTGAGGTTTGGCGTAATATTAGCCATACCACCGAGGGGTTCAATTACTTTGTTTGAAAAGCTTTCCAACATGACATATACCACATTGCATGGCTTGCTACCGATGTTTAAAAGTTTAATACTGTCGGTGGCTTGCTCTTGACGTGCAGCGCTAAGTATTTGCGAGGCTTCCTCGTCGTTCATATAGTTCACTTTGGCAGTTTTGTCGCTACTCTTCATTACAGAATAGCTGAAATTCCAAAAGTAATTGCAAGCTGCTTGGTTAGCATCGAGACTTTTGCTGAAATAAACGCTACTGTGATTAAGTGGAGCACGGTCGAATCCGCCACGAATTGGGATAACCAATGCTGCCGATAGAATCAACGCCAAAAGACTACTAACGACGCCAAATCGTTGTTGACTAAGTTTTGAGGTTTTGAAAAATAAGCTATACGCCATGGTGAAAAGCACCACAATGATTATCAACACAAGGGGAGTAATGAAAAGCTGAGTGCTAGTCATAGAGGCATATATTCCTCCAAGGTCATTTAAATACATTAGAGCAAGGGCATTGATGCGAGTGCCCCATTCGGCATAAAGTCCCATGTCGGAAATACCTAATCCGGTAAGGAAGATGAGGCAAAGTATAGTGTATGCTTTAATGATGCGTGGCACAAGCTTGTTTTTGCAGAAAAAACCGAAAGTGAAAAGCAACGCCGGAATAGCTGAAAAATAAGCCGCCGCCGATAAATCCATAACTAAACCATGTTGAAAAATGCCCCAAATTTCAGAAAAAGAAAATGCCGAAAAGATGCTGTAATTATAGATGATGAAGGCTGCCTTGAACAAAAGGAAGAAAGCAAGCCAGAAGGCGTAATGTTTTAAAATGTTAAAAAGTTGTTTCATTTAGTGTGTGTAAAACAGAGTGGGCGTTAGATTAGAGTTTCAGGGGGCGGGGGGTTAGTTTAGGTAATACCATGCCACCACGAAACCAAGTATGGCTCCCGATATAACTTCCACGGGTGAGTGTCCAAGAAGTTCTTTCAGTTTTTTATTGGTCTTGAATCCCAAACCTTGCATGAAATCGGTGAAATTGTTTAGCACGCCTGCTTGTTCGCCCGCAGCCCGACGAATGCCCGTTGCATCATACATGACAATAACGGCAAACAAAACACTGATAGCAAATGCAGAAGATGACACCCCATCAGTAATACTCACCGTTGTGGCTAGAGCTACTGCGCTAGAACTGTGCGAACTAGGCCAGCCCCCCGAGCTAGTGAGTAGCTTGTAGTTGAATTTTTTATTTTTAATAATGTCGATGGCAAGCTTGATAACCTGAGCAATTGCCCAAGCAATGAATGGAGCTACAATAGCTGGATTTTGAAGTAGTTTTTCGAATAGTGTCATGAGTAGTGCAGAAATAAAAAGCAGATGTGCAAGTTAATGGCGCACATCTGCTTTGAAGGTTTTTATTGATTTTGAGCTTTAGCCCAGCTGTCGCGAAGTCCAACGGTCCGGTTGAAAACAAGCTTTTCAGCTGAAGAATCAGCATCGATATTGAAGTAGCCTAAGCGTTCGAATTGGAATGAATCGAGCACTTTGCAGTCTTTCACAAAAGGTTCGATGAAGCAATGGTTGAGTACTTGCAAAGAGTCGGGGTTTAAGAACGCTAAGAAATCTTTGTTCTTGTGTCCATCGGGGGTTTCATCGGCAAACAAGCGGTCGTATAGGCGAACCTCGGCTTGCACATTCTCGGTGGTTGATACCCAGTGAAGTGTAGCTTTAACTTTTCGTCCATCGGGCGATTTACCACCTTTTGATTCGGGGTCGTAGGTGCATCGAAGTTCCACAATTTCGCCATTTTCATCTTTAATTACCTCGTTGCAAGTAATGAAGTAAGCATAGCGCAAGCGCACTTCACGACCTTCTGTTAATCGGAAGAATTTGCGCGGAGCATTTTCCATGAAGTCCTCACGCTCAATGTAAATTTCGCGTGTGAAAGGCACTTCACGGGTGCCAGCTTCTGGATTTTCGGGGTTATTGATGGCTTCCAGTTGTTCTACCTGACCTTCGGGGTAGTTCGTAATTACCACTTTTAGCGGATTGAGTACGCCCATCACACGTTGTGCATTTTTGTTGAGGTCTTCTCGAATGCAGTTTTCGAGCAACGCCACATCGGTGGTTCCATTCACTTTGGTTACACCCACGGCTTCGGCAAAGTTGCGAATTGATGCAGGGGTATATCCTCGGCGGCGTAATCCACACACCGTCGGCATCCTTGGGTCATCCCAACCATTCACATAGTTTTCTTTCACCAATTGGAGTAATTTTCGTTTACTCATTACGGTGTAGTTCAGGTTCAGCCTAGAGAACTCATATTGATGAGGACGATAATCGCTAGTTTTCAACTCATTCACCATCCAATCGTATAGTGGGCGGTGCACATCAAATTCGAGCGTACAAATCGAGTGTGTAATACCCTCGAAATAATCGCACTGACCGTGAGCAAAATCATACATCGGATAGATGCACCATTTGTCGCCTGTGCGGTGGTGGTGTGCCTTCATAATACGATAGATGATCGGATCGCGCATATGCATATTAGGCGATGTCATGTCGATTTTAGCACGTAGCACACAAGCACCTTCGTCGAATTTTCCGGCGCGCATTTGAGCAAAAAGCTCTAAGTTTTCCTCGGCACTCGTGTTGCGATAAGGGCTTTCAGTTCCTACGGTGTTTGGCGTTCCTTTTTGTTGGCTGATTTCTTCCGCATTTTGGAAATCAACATAAGCTTTGCCGTTTTTGATAAGCTGAGTAGCAAAATCGTAAAGCTTCTCAAAGTGGTCTGATGCATAAAACAAACGATCTCCCCAATCGAAGCCCAACCATTTTACGTCTTCCATAATAGAATCTACGTATTCAGTATCTTCTTTGGAAGGGTTGGTATCGTCGAAACGGAGGTTGGTGATGCCATTGAATTTTTTGGCGGTACCAAAATTTAAGCAAATAGATTTAGCATGACCAATATGCAAGTAGCCATTGGGTTCAGGGGGAAAACGGGTGTGAATTTGTGTTACTTTCCCATTTTTTAAATCTTCGTCCACAATTTGGTGAATGAAGTTTTTTCTCTTTTCCACCATTTCTTTTTCTGGAGTATTGTCGCTCATATTTAATATCGTTGTTTCTTTGCGTATTACAATTAAAGACAACAAAAATATAAATCATTTGGCAAAATATACGCTTAAAACAATGCAGAACACTTATTTTTGTCGGAATATTTAAAAATTATGGGAACAATAGAACTAAAAGACATGGTTTTCTATGCTCGTCATGGGTATTTTGAAGTAGAAAATAAAGTAGGCGGACAATTTCGAGTGCAAGTGAAACTTGAGGTAGATTGCACCAAAGCAGGAGAAACCGATGATTTAGCCGATGCGCTGAATTATCAGTTAGTCTACGATGCGGTGAAGCATGAAATGGCTATTCCATCGGCATTGTTAGAGCACGTGTGTGCCCGAATCCTTAAAGGACTGAAAGCATTGCCCAAGGTAGAGCAAGCTTGGGTGAGGCTTGAAAAAATAAATCCACCCCTCGGCGGTGAATTGGCAAGCGTGAGCGTGGAAATGAGCTGTTAGTTGATGGATGATGGTTGGGCTTTGCACTTAGGTACTTTTGAAGCTTTGCCACTTCCATACTAAAAAACAAAAAAATAGGTGCAGATATTTGTAGGAAAGAAAATAAACCCTATATTTGCATTCGATTTCAAAATCATGGTCGGTTGGCCGAGTGGCTAGGCAACGGTCTGCAAAACCGTGTACGGCGGTTCGAATCCGCCACTGACCTCCGAGATTTTAAAGCTATCAGCATTCGCTGGTAGCTTTTTTTTATATCAAAAATTTAGGTTCTCGCTCTGTCGGCTATTGGGGGGTCACCTGCAATTTTTGGGTCTAGGCATAAATTTTAGCTAGTCTGAACAGGAAGTATTTAACATCTGCCACTCCTCTAAGTTTTCTTCTAAAGTCTTTAATTTTAGCATTGAAAGCTTCAGCAGAAGCATTTGTGCTACGATTGTCAAAATAGTTTAGTATTGTGTCGTAGTGGTGATATATTGTAGCTGTTACCGTGTTAAACTTTTTGAATCCAGATTCTGCAACACGATCGTACCAATAAGCTAACTTTGTCATTGCAATGGCTTTACTGTTTGAACTATTGTATATTATTCTAAGTTGATTAGTCAGGTTATATGCTTGTTTAAGTGTCGGGTAAAGTTTAAATAAGATTTCAGCTCTTTGTTTTTGAGAGTCCGTCCATTTCTCTCTTGACTTAAATAGTAAATATCTACTTCTTGCCAGCAATTGCTTTACCGTATCTCCATTTGATAAAAGTTCAGGTTTATATGTTTGTCCGTTCTGACGAGCATTTGCAATGTCATTATTCTCTTTATCCAAAGCTTTCCAGCGTAGTTCAATTCGCATATTTTGTAGCGCATCTATAGCTAGCTTCTGAACGTGGAATCTATCGGTAACTAACTGAGCACAAGGAAAGCTCTTTTGGGCAATAATATTCATTGCTCCTGCCATATCTACGGTCACCTCCTTTACCTTTCTTCTCTTAGAATGCGGAATTTTATGTCGTATCATAACCACATTTTCTGCGCGAACCCCTTT